>NZ_JAWFZC010000006.1:0-146465 GCF_032550575.1 Dermabacter sp.
GGCGTGTACTTCTTGCGCTGTTGACTCACAATGAACATCCTCTCCTACGGACACAAGATCCGCACTAATAGGGTGTCCACTAAACGAGGGTAACCTCAACAGAGCTTACGGACGGCGTATTTGGAGACACCAAGAGCATTCGCAGCGGCTTGATAGCTCATGCCTTGCTCAAACAGTCCAACCAACTGCTCGCGCTGATGCTCACTCAGCGAACTCCGTGCTCTCAACGAAAACTACTCCCCACTAGTCGGTAACTGATTTCTCAGTCCAACTAATGGGGAGCAGTTCACACATCGAGGAGCCGGGCCTTCGCCTTTGCTACCGAGAAACCGAGATCAGCCGGTGTTCTTCATGCCTGCGGCGACGCCGTTGATGGTCGTCAGCAGCGCACGCTTTTCAGCTTCGCTGATCTCAATCCCGCGCGTGTGAGCGTCGCGCACGCGCTGGAGCATCGCCACCTGCATGTAGCTGATTGGATCGAGGTAGCGGTCGCGCACCTCGAGAGTCCTCTTGAGCACCGGCGAGTTATCGAGAAGGTCGAGCACCCCCGTCAAGCGTTCGATCTCGGCGACCGTCAGTTCATACTCTTCACGGATCGTCTCGAACAGGTGCCACAGTCGCGTCGGCACGAGCGAGTGCACGTAGTGCGAAGCGATGCCCATGTCAGTCTTCGCGAGCGTCATCTCCACGTTAGAGATCACGGTCCGGAAGAAATGCCAGTTCTCGTACATTTCCTTGAGGTCGTCCTCGTAGCCCGCCTCACGAGCGGCCTTGAGGCCCGAGCCCGCGCCGAACCAGCCGGGTACGATCTGCCGCGACTGCGTCCAGCCGAAAACCCACGGGATTGCGCGCAGACCATCGAGGCCCTTCTCACTCGTCGTTCGCTTCGAGGGGCGCGAGCCGATCTTCAGGTCACCGAGCTGCTCCACGGGCGTGGACGCCACAAAGTATTCGGGCAGGTCAGGATCGTCAATGAGGGTGCGATAGCGCGCGAAGGAGGCGTCGGAAAGGTTTTCCATGACGGTGCCGAAGCGCTCCAGATCTTCCGGGCTCGTGCGGGGCTTTCGGTGCAGGGCCGAGCCCTGCATGACGGCTGCAAGCGAAAGATCGAGGTTTTCGCGTGCGAGCACGGGCAGCATGTACTTATCGGAGATGACCTCGCCCTGTTCGGTGAACTTGATTTCGCCCTCGAGAACGCCGTAGGGCTGAGCGAGAATCGCATCGTAGGTGGGACCGCCGCCGCGGCCGACGCTACCTCCGCGACCGTGGAACAGACGCAGCGTCACGTTGTGTTTGGCGGCAACGTCACGCAGGCGTCGTTGAGCCTGGTGAATCTCCCACTGGCTCGTAATGACGCCCGATTCCTTGTTCGAATCGGAGTATCCGAGCATGATCTCGTGGCGATCGCCGCGAAGGCGCACGATTTCGCGATAACTCGGGTCACTGAGGAGTTCATCGAGAATCTCGCCCGCGTGGCGAAGCTCTTCGACGGTTTCGAGGAGCGGGCTAAAGCCGATGTCTGCGCGGGGTTCGTCGCCCGCAAGGTCCACGAGGCCTGCCTCGCGCGCGAGCAGTGCCACGGCAAGGATGTCGTCGGCGCCGCGGGTCATCGAAACGATATAGGTCTGGATGACATCCGGCCCGTACGTGCGGTGCGCGGTGCGGATTTCGCGGAAGACGTTAAACGTGTTCTGCACCGAGGGATCGAGGGGGGATTCCTCGCCGAGTAGCTGCGCGCTCGCGAGTGGTCGCTTCGATGCAAGCTCGGAGGAGAGCACCGTCGTGCGCTCTTCACGCGTGAGCTCCCCGTACGCCTTATCGAGCTCGCCTACCCGGTCAAACATTTCCGCGAGCAGGTCGTGGTGCTTCTCGGCGTGCTCGCGTACGTCCATAATCGCGAGGTTAAGGCCGCTGCCAGCGAGAACAGACTGCACGAGGGCAACCGAACCGTCAGCCATGAGATCACCGCGGTGCTTGCGGAGCGAATCGCGCAGTTCTTCGAAATCGTCCTGGAGTTCAGCGCCGGTGAGATAGTCGACGCCGGGCTTGTGCGCTTCACCGCTGTGGATGCGTGTGCGTGTCGCCGCGAGCTTTGCACGCATAGAAAAGAGTTTGAGGCGATACGGCTCGTGGGCGAACAGCTCAAACTGCTTTTCGGGCACGAACGTGAGAGCTTCTTGATCCTTCTTTAGGCTCTCGTTGAACTGCTCATCCTCACCGATCAGAGTCGAGCTCATCGACAGCTCGAGAGTGAGCGTGTCGAGGAACGCCTCTGCGATATCGATCGCGGCATCGGCCTGAAGTTTGAGCACCTCGCGGGTCACGTCTGCCGTCACGTATGGGTTGCCGTCGCGGTCACCGCCGATCCACGAACCAAAGCGAAGCGGAACCTTCCGCACGGGAAGATCAGCGCCGTAGTCGCGAAGCTCGTGGCGCAACGCGTCGAGAACCTCGGGGAGCGTGTGGAGGTAGAGCGAGCGCAAGTAGAAGATTGCGTTGCGCGCTTCATCCTGCGGGGTTGGTTGCGTGCGGCGCAGCTCGTCGGTCTGCCAGAGCGCTTCGATTGTTTCCGCAAGGTCGCGATCTTGTTTCTTACGGGCGCGCGAACCTTCCTCGGTATCCGTCTCGAGGAGAGTCGAGACGCGGCGCAGCTTCGTGAGAACCGCGCGGCGCGAGGCTTCCGTGGGATGGGCCGTGAACACGAGGCGCACATCGAGTTCGTCAACCGTGCGCTGAAGCTCCTCCACCCCGGCCTCTTCCGCGATGGACTTCACCGTGCGGGGGAGCCATGAGTCGTTTTCGTCCTGCACCTGGAGCGCGCGCACGCGATACGTTTGCTCAGCGGCGTTCGCAAGCAGGAAGTACTGGGTGAACGCACGCGTGAGCTCTGTCGCCTGCTCGATCGGCAGTTCCGCGAGGCGGCGCTGCACGCGCATCGTATCCTCGGCCGATTTCGACTGCTTCGATTGCTTCGCAAGCTGACGCACCTCCTCAACCAGGTCGAGCAGTTCTTGCCCGTGCTGGTCGGCGAGCGTTTCACCGAGGAGCGTGGAAAGCCGACGCACGGTCGCGCGCAAGGGGGCGTCGATAAGCGGGTCATCACCCACCACCGGGAATTCGGCCGTCAACGTGGGCACGTTGTGAAGGCTATCGTCGTGCTGTTCGCGCACCTGAAACCTCTCGTTTGGAAGCGGGTGGCACCCGTGGCGAACCGAAAACACCGGCGTGGCGCTCGCGGTCCCCCATCAGCGCCGAATGAGCCGGGGCCAGTCTACTCCCACACGCGTCCCACCTGCATCCAGGGGTTGAACCGCATCCGCCACGCATTGCAGCGAGTGGTACGAGGCACTCCAGCGCATTCGTTACCTGTGCGACGCCACGTGGAAAATCAACGCGGCAAAGGTTAAAAGAGATTCCCCCACCCGCTTTAAAGCGGGCGGGGGAACATCCTATCTGCGGAGACGAGAGGATTTGAACCTCCGAGGCGGCTCTACACCGCCTACTCCCTTAGCAGGGGAGCGCATTCGGCCACTCTGCCACGTCTCCTTGCGCGCAAGGCGCTGAGTCAGCCTACCGAACTTCCTCGTGCTGCTCAAATCTTTCGCGGCGCGTCCCACATTGCGCCGGCGTCATCCTCAAGGTTTGATGTAAATACCCTTGCCTTCAAGCTTGACGACGTTGAAGCCCATACCGAGTTCTTCGCTCTTGACGGCGGCTGTACCGTCGCCACGTTCCTCGACTGTGAAGGCGGCACCGTTGAGCGCCTCGCGCATTGCGTTCGCCTTATTGGGGTCCATCGGCGCAACTTGCTGGCTCGCCGCCCTCACGCACGCGTTTTTCTCCACCTGGTTTTCGAGCACGAAATAGCCGCCGTTAGACTCGGCAGCCGCGAGTTCACACGCGACGGCCCAGTTCGAATCTATGCGCGCTTGCGCGTACAGGATGGTGATCTTGACCGCCTCCTGCTTTTCCTCCTCGGTGAAGGGAGTGCGGCTCGGCATGAGGGTCGCTCCCCCACCGCTGCCCGGATCCTGCGGCCCCGGAGCAGGCGCCGGTCCGGGCGCGGGCGCCGGATTCGGAGGGGCTGTGGTCGGCTCCGGGGCAGGCGGAGCGGTGGTGGGAGTCCCCGGCTGGGGTGCCGGGCCACCGCTCGTGCCGGGGTTCGCGGGCGCCGGTGCCGAAGTTGTTGGACCGGGCAACGGTGCGGTTGTGGGTGCGGGGCTCGCGGAGTCCGACGGTTGCGCGCTTGACGCAGTTGCGGAATTCGACGGGTTGCCCTCATCTTTGGAGGAAGTGAGGGCCCCGCACCCGGCGAGGCTGGCTGCCGTGAGAGTCGCCGCGAAAAAAACGGCAAGGGGGCGTCGTGTGCGGATGAGATTCATGAATGCGCCTCCGTGGCGGTGTGGGGTTTGAGGACTTCGAATCTTCAACATCACCGCCAATTGGCCGGTCACGTGAATTGCGCAAAGTCGACGCGAGTTACAGCAGGCCCCTGGCAACCAAGCGCAGACTGCCGTCATCGAGCCTCACAAGCGTCATACCTATGGGACTTCCATCCACAAGAAATTCGGCTGTCCCGTCGTGCCCGTCGCGGAGAGTCATACGCTCTGGTCTGGCTTCCCCAAGCGCTTCCTCTGCACTTTCCCTGTCACCCTGAGGCCCTTCCACGCTCTCCCTGAGAGGCAGTATGCAAGCCTTCTGTAGTTCTGGAACATCAAGGCGCAACATCTTGCCTCCCTCCTCCGCAACGAGCAACCCGCAAGCCTCTTCATACTTGCCATCGAGGACACGACGCACGAGCTCGGCGGGAAGGTCGCGACCGCGTTTTAACTCATCCTCGGTGAGGGGCGTGGGATCAACCATGGCCTTGGCGCTCGCGGGAAGGTTCTCGAGGGGTCCAACTTCATCCGCCGTTGGCTGTTCATCGTCCGGATGTACCTCACCGCCGCCAGGCGACTCGTCCTCGTCAGGCTCGGTTGTTGAGTCGCTCCGCTCGAGTGTGGTGGGACCCGCGCCACCCCCGTCGGAGGCGGCATCATTATGCGTGGGCGTCGTCTCTGCGGTGGTTTCGGCCGGAGACGTTATTGCTTCCGAGGTTGGATCGCTCGCTCCCGGCTCCTTGGTATCGCCACAGCCTGCAAGACCAAGAATAAGCGCGCCAGCGGCGGCAATCGTGCACAGCGAACGGATCTTGCAAGGAAGAGCAAACATCGTCAACCTTTCATATGGATTAAGTCGCTTGGTTTTGCCATTTCCCGCTCTAAAAGGAGTCTGTTTCGAGAGCCAGCAGCTCCCGAAACAGAGAGGAACGAGCTAGAAATTATCGACCAAAAGGCGAAGGCTGCCGTCGTCAAGCCGGGCAAGCTTCGTTGGGCTCGGCTTGCCGTCGCGTGCGAAGGTAGCTGTGCCGTCCCCATTATCGTGAAGCTCGAAGTGCTTCGGGTCAGAAGCTTCTTTCACCTGTTCCCGCGTCATGCTCTTCATAGAGGAGGAATCTATGCCGGTTTGAAGCTGAGCGGCACATTGCTCCCGGAGCTCCGGCACATCGAATCGCACAAGAGTGCCATCCTTACTCAGCACCATCATGTCGCAGACTCCGGCAGCATCCCCCGCTACCATTTTGGTCATCATCTCCTGCGGAAGCTGCAGGCCACGCTGCATCTCTTCTTGCGTGAGTGGTGTGGGATCCAATTTCGCCTTAGCACTCTCGGGGATGTCCTCGAACGAGTCGATACCTCCGGTACCCCCGGGGCTCGGTTGAGATTGGTTCCCTCCGGGTGCTGCCGGCGTTTGGTTCCCGCCCGGAGCCACAGGCGGCTGCTGAGCATCGGGAGTAGCGGCTCCGGGGTCATTCGCACCCGGATTCTCACCCCCGTTGGACACCGAGGGGCTGGCTGGTGTCGCTGACGGACTTTCATCATGCCCAGGGGCGCTCGACGAGGCTGAGGGCTCGCTCGCCCCCTTTTCTTCTCTCCCCTCTTCATTCAGAGCTCCGCACGACGCGACGCTTGCGGCCAGTGCGCTAGTCGCGACTGCTACTGCGATGGTTCGAGAAATACGATTCGCAACTCTCATCTGGTTCTCCTTCGCTACTATTTCGTCGAGCTCACCGCGCAAAACTACTACTGGGCGACTGCGAGGCGAACGCCGCCATCCTTAATCTTCAGAATGTTGAAACCGAGGGGTTGGCCAGCCATTGTCAGGGCAAAGGTGCCATCACCGTTATCTTTTAGCTCATAAGTGGCAGGATCAAACATCGATCTGGCTTGTTCCTCGGTCACGCCGCTACCACCTTGGTTCTGACCCGAAAAACTGTCCATGGCTTGAACACACTTCTCGCGCAACTCGGGCGTAGTATCCATGCGACGCATCGATCCGTCAGGCTCCTTGAATACGGTGGTGTCGCAGAGCGAACTGAAATCCCCACCCGTGGTGATTGCCACGAGAAGGTCGGCCATCATCTGTTTCCCCTGCTCCTTTTCCTGATCGGTGAGGGGCGTGGGATCAATCTCGACAGGCTCGCCTAGACCTGCAAGGCCACCACTCCCAATCCCGCCGGTGCCTGAGCCCGGAGCGACTCCACCGCCGTCACTGGGAGGTGCGGGTTTCGAGTCCGTGCCACCCTGGGTCGTCGGGTTTTCCGTACCACCCTGGGTCGCCGGTTTTTCAGTTGGCTCGGGCAATTCACTAGCCGATGTCGTAGGCGCTGGCGACGAGGTTTCTGCGGACGGCGATGCAGACGCGGATTCTTTCTTTGTTTCATTGACGGCACCGCAACCGGCGGCACCCAAAACAAGCAATCCCGCGGCTGCGGCGGCGTAGAGTGCACGAGCGGTGCGTAGTGTTGCGGACATGATCGCCTTTCTTCCGGTGCGTCTGTGAGTGCGCTTCCCACACCTATGATGCGACCAAGGTAACGCCCGTTTCTGCATCTTCCTCGAGAGACACACACAGTATTTTCAGCCTGCGCAACCTCTTGCGAGAAGACAACGACCACTCCCACATTTCGAACTGTCGCCGTTAAAAAGCGAAGGTGGCTCGGTAGACGACACTACCGAGCCACCCAGGCTTGACTCTTCTCTCACCTCAGCACGGGTGACCGACCCGAACCATGGAGAGAATCAGGAAGACAGATTCCTCATGTCGACGAGCGGACCCGCGCCCTTCACCTTGAGGAGCGAGATGCCGAGATCCTGGCCCTGGAACAAAACCTTGGCAGTACCGTCCTCGTTCGGCTGGATCTCAAGGTTTTCGGGCTTCATCACCTGCTTAATCTGCTCAGCCTGATCCTCGGTGATGCCCTGGCTGGAGAGGACTCGCTCGTTCTGAGCAGCGCACTGTTCGCGGATCTCAGGGGTATCCATGCGCTCGTAGGCGCCCCCGTTCCTCGCCACCATGTTCGTGCACGCATCTTCGAACTTCTTATCGAGCGAACTGGTGAAGAAGTCGGCCACGACCTGTGCGCCCTTCTTCTTGTCTTCTTCCGTGAAGGGGGTTTCGTCAAGCTCTACGGGCGTCCCGTGAACGCTCGAAGCGACGTCGTCTCCCGTGACAACGCCGCTGCCGGAATCCGTGCTCTCGCCCGAATCCGAGGCCGAGGCTGAGCTCTCGCTCGACGTCGAGTCTTCCTTGGTCTCTGAAGCGGTCGTGGTCTCCTTCGAAGCGGAATCATCCTTCTTCGCGTCGTTGGAGGCGCCACAGCCCGCGAGGCCGAAAGCGAGCACGCCGGCAGCGGCGATGATGGAGATCGAACGGTTCTTACGCATGAAAGTAGACATCGTCAACCTTTCGTGTTGGTCAGGGCCAGCGGCCCATGAGTCTCGCCCCTCGCAGAGCCCTTGAGGTCCACATTCGTGACGCTCTCGAGATCCACAAAGGAACGCGGACAAACCTAGCATCCCCTATTTCCGTGCATTCTCAGCTTTATGGAGAGCCGTCACATTTGCGCATCGAGGTTCAGAGCATTGCGCACAAACTCCACGTGTTTCGGGGTGCCAACGCGATACTTCACTGCGGTGAGCACCCCATGAGCATCGATGACGAAGCTCGAGCGGATCACGCCCATTTTCTTCACCCCGTACATGTTTTTCTCGCCCCAAGCGCCGTACGCCTCCATGACGGCATGGTCCTCATCTGCGGCCATCGCAAAAGGAAGATTTTCTTTTTCCACGAATTCCTCGACCTTCTCAATCGGGTCGGGGGAAATGCCGAGAATACGCGCACCATTCGCAGTGAGTTCTTCGGCATGATCTCGAAGATCGCGTGCCTGACGTGTGCACAGCGAGGTTCCGGCGGCAGGGTAGAACCAGATGAGGGCACTGTCGCCGGCAAGGTCAGCGAGCGTGATTCGGCCACCACCGGCGAGCGGGAGGTCGAAGTCGGGGGCCTTATCGCCCGGAGCGAGTTTGATGTTCATGCTTGTCTCCTTAGTGGGGCTCGACTCTCTCGATCGTACGTATATACGCGGCAGGGAATACAAAACCCCGCCTCCGGCGCGCCAAGCACGTCGAAGACGGGGAACGGCACACGGCAAGCCCATGCGCTCTAGTGCGGAGAGTAAGGGATTTGAACCCTTGGTGCAGGGTTGCTGCACAGCGGTTTTCAAGACCGCCACATTCGGCCGCTCTGTCAACTCTCCTTGCGCCGTTTGCGAGGCGCCCGTACATCCTACCCGACGCGCTATCGGGCTGGAGAAAACTAGCGAGGGTCAGCAGAGAGAAGGTGGCGCAGCACTAGTTCTGCGCCGTGGTCGTCAATGCTGAGGGTCTCGGCGTCGGCGTACGACTTCACGCGCTCGCTCGCCTGGCCCATTGCCACGCCGACGGCTGCCCAGTCGAGCATTTCCACATCGTTCGAGCCATCCCCAACTGTCACGGTGTGCTCGGGATCCACGCCAAGGCGCTCGCGCAACGCTTCAAGCGCACTGGCCTTCGTCGTGCCGGGCGCTGACATGTCGAGCCAGCTCGACCAGCCCACGGCGTATTCACAGCCGCTCACGCCGGCGCGCTCGACGATCCGCGCGAACTCATCGAGGGGAATATCGGGTGCTGTCACGACGACGCGCACGACCTCTTTCGCCCCGAAAAGCTCCTCGATACTCGCCGGCTCCGCTTGGATGCCGAAGTCGAGATCGTCGAAGCTTTCGGTCCCTATGAAGCCACCGCTCGCCCTCTCAATCGCGAATCGCGCCGTGGGGACGGCCTGATACATCGCGCGTAGCGCGGGCTCGGGGTCAAAAGTAACGGTCTCGACAATCTCGTAGTCGTCGTCGCCGGCCCCGGTGATTTTCGTGGTCACGGCACCGTTCGCGCTCACCGACCAGCCGTCTGACACGCCCGCCACACGCACGATCGGGAGGGTCGTGTTGAGCGAGCGGCCCGTCGCGATCACGATGTGGTGGCCGGCTTCGCGCACCGCGTGAAGCGCCTTCTTCACCCGCGGGTCCATGATGCCGGCGTGGTCAACGAGGGTACCGTCCACGTCGAGGCCAATCAGGGCTCGGTGCCCCGCGAGAGGCTCGAGCAGAGCGCGAAGGTGCGCCTCGTCAAAGCCCTTGGTGCTACGCGCGGGACTCATCGAACCTCGAAGATTTCGCGGCCACCAAGGTAGGGACGCAGCCCCTCGGGAACCACGACGCTGCCGTCGGCCTGCTGGTGATTCTCGAGCAGCGCGACGATGAAGCGGGTCGTGCCAAGAGTGCCGTTGAGGGTTGCGACCGGGCGCAGCGCCCCGTCCACCCGCTCGCGGATGTTGAGGCGGCGCGCCTGGAACTGCGTGCAGTTCGACGTGGACGTGAGCTCGCGGTACGTGTTTTGGCTCGGCACCCATGCTTCGCAGTCAAACTTGCGGGCTGCGGATGTGCCGAGATCACCAGCGGCGGTATCGATCACGCGGTAGGGCACATCGATGAGCGCCATCATCTCGCGCTCCATGTCGAGGAGCCTCTCGTGTTCCTCGTAGGAGTCCTCGAGCTTGCAGTACGAGAACATCTCGACCTTGTGGAACTGGTGGACGCGGATGATGCCGCGCGTGTCCTTGCCATAGCTCCCAGCTTCGCGGCGGTAGCACGCGCTCCACCCGGCGTAGCGCAGGGGCCCATTGTCGAGGTCGAGAACTTCGTCGCGGTGATAGCCCGCGAGCGCGACCTCGCTCGTGCCGACGAGGTAGAGGTCGTCGTCCTTGTCGAGGTGGTAGACCTCATCGGCGTGTTCACCGAGGAAGCCGGTGCCATCCATCGTTTCAGGTAGGACGAGGGTGGGCGTGATGACGGGCGTGAAGCCCGCACGGGTTGCCTTGTCGAGTGCGGCATTGAGAATCGCGAGCTCAAGTTGCGCACCCACCCCGGTGAGGAAGTAGAAACGCGAGCCGGAAACCTTCGCGCCGCGCTGCATGTCGATCGCCCTGAGTTTTTCGGCGATGTCGAGGTGGTCCCGCACGTCGAAGTCGAAGTTCGGGATATCCCCGTGGGTTTCGCGGACCTCAAAGTCCTCTTCGAGCCCCTCGGGAGCGCCTTCCGCAATATTGGGGATCGCGCGCAGCGCCTTTTCACGAGCCTCTTCCGCTTCACTCGCGCGCTGCTCGAGGTCCTTGACCTTCTGGCTCAGCTCTTTCGCTTCGGCGACGAGGGCCTGCTTTTCCTCGCCCTTGGCCTGGGCGACCTTCTTTCCGAAGGTTTTCTGTTCGGCACGCAGCGACTCGAAAGACTGCGTGGCCTCGCGCCAGGCCTGATCGGCTTCAAGCACGGCGTCGACGGTTTTGGGGTCGCGGCGCCGCGCTTTTTGGGCCTCGCGCACGCGTTCAGGGTTCTCACGGAGCAATCGCAGATCGATCATGTTTTCCAGGGTACAGTGCCGCGCCGTCCACGTATGCTGGAGCGGTGGAAAAGCTACACGTTGGGGTCGTTGTCAACCCGTCAAAACTCAAGGATGTCGCCGAATTTCGCGGCCGGGTCGTGAGCCACGTCTTCAATGTGGACCCGGATGCTCAGGTGTCGTTCTACGAAACGACCGTGGAGGATGCGGGCTTCGGTCAGGCTCAACAGGCGGTGTCCGACGGCTGCTCGGTGGTCCTTGCGGCCGGCGGCGATGGCACGGTGCGCCTCGTCGCGGCGGGGCTTGCGCACAGCGACGTCGCGCTCGGGATTATCCCGATGGGCACCGGTAACCTTTTTGCGCGCAACCTCGACATTCCGATCGATAATCTCCGCGGCGCCATCAAGGTCGCCCTCACGGGTGAGGCCCTCACTGCGGACCTCGGCTACCTGCAGCACGGCGAGAGCCTCGAGGATGCGAGTGATGCGAAGGAAGAACCGTTCCTCGTGATCGCGGGCTTCGGTTTCGACGCGGTCGTCATGGAGAACACCAACTCGAAGCTCAAGAAGGCCGTGGGCTGGCTCGCCTACGTGGTGGCGGGAGCGAAGAAGATCGTGGGACGCGGGCAAAGCGTCGACCTCGAACTCGATGGGCGCTCCGCGAAGTCGCTCAAGGCTCGCACCGTCATGATCGGCAACGTGGGGCGCCTTCCGGGCGGTATTACGCTCATGCCCGGAGCTGATCGCTCAAACGGCTCCCTCGAGATTCTCGCCCTCGACTGGAAGGGCGCGGCGGGCTTCTCTCAGATTCTCGGCCAGCTCGTGCTTCCGGGAGGACCCAAAACTCTCGCGAAAATCTCCAACCACCGCACGTTCCAGGCCCGTGAGGCTGTCGTGAGCACGTCGAAAGCTCTCCCAGTGCAGGTCGACGGCGACTACGTCGGCAACGCCACGCACCTCGTGACGCGTGTCGATGCGGGCGCGCTCCTCATTCGCTGTGCCCGCTAGGCGGCGTCAGTCTCGGGCGATGAGCGCCTCGAGGCCTGCAACGAAGCTGCGGGCTTCCTCGTATGCCGTGTCGGTGTTGTGGTCGACGACGTAGGGCACTGAACCGTCGGCCCGGCTGTAGGAGCCGAGGAACACGATGCGCGAGCAGATGCGGTGCAGGCCGCGCAGTGCCGAGGCGACTCGGCGGTCCTCGATGTGGCCCTCGAGGTCGAGGGAGAAGGAGTAGCGGCCGAGCGCGTCACCGATGGGTCTTGATTCGATGCGGGAGAGGTTAACGCCGTTGGAGCTGAGCACCTCGAGCATCTCGAGGAGGGAGCCGGAGCGGTCGTGAGCGAGGTGGGCGACGATCGTTGTTTTGTCCGCGCCCGTGCGCGCGGGGATGAGACCGTCGCGCTCCACGAGCACAAAGCGGGTTTCGGCACCTTTCGTATCCTCGATCCCCTCGGAGACGACGTGCAGCCCAAAATGTTCGGCGGCGAGCGGCGAGCAAATCGCCGCGGCGGTGCGGGCACGCGGATCTGCGTCGTCAAGCTCCGCGATCTCGCGGGCCGCAGCGGCGGTCGAAAGCGCGGGCTGCGGCGATGCGCCGGGAATTTTGCCGCGCACGAACCCCTGGCACTGGGCCTGCGCATGCGGGTGAGAGTAGACGGCCTCAAGAGCGTCGAGGCTCGACGGCACGCGCGTCGCAAGCACAAAGGTGATGGGAACTATCTGCTCGGCCACGATCGTGATGCCACCGGTTGCGGCGAGCACATCGAGAGTGCCTGAGACCCCTCCCTCGACTGAGTTCTCGATCGGGGCCATCATTGCGTCGACGTCGCCGGCAACGAGATCGCCGATCGCTTCGGCGACGCTTCGGTAGGGCACGAGCGTGTGCTCCCCATCGTCGGGTCGCACCGGCAGCGGACCCATGAGCGCTTGGAGGAGTGCCTGATGGGTGAAAGTTGTCTCGGGGCCGAGGAATCCATATCGCATGTCACTAAGAGTACGGGCATGTGCGCGATCGCTACGCTTGAGTCCATGCACGACACCTCTCATACGCGTGAGCGCCTCGCGGGCGCGGCCATTGTGGGCGCGTGCCTCGCGCTCCTCGCTGCACTCATCCTTGCCCCTTCCCTCCACTGGGGAAGTCTTCGCAAGGACGCGGCACCCCCCGAGGGTGCGGTCCACACGGTGTTCGTGACAAGCGGCCTCACGTGGAATGACATCACGAAAGAGGACACCCCGACCCTGTGGTGTTTTGCCGAGAATTCCGGCACGGCAGGGCTCGCCCTCTCGAGCGAATCGGTCATGCCCACGAAACGTCAGGGACTCGCTACTCTCGCCACGGGCACGCGCACACCGGCACTGACGCACGCGAGCACCAACGGGGCGAGCGGCACACCGGGAGAAGTCGAGCTGTCCGACGCCACCTCCGCCCTCGCCGAAGTCGGCATCTCTCTCGTCGATCTCGGCGACGTCGCAACCGGTCGAGGAGTGAGTAGGCTCGAGCACGAACGAAGTGTTCGCGACATCGATGCAGCGTTCGCGAAGTACGCGGGTGATTGTGGCGAGCGCGGAGTGGCACTCGCAAGCGTCGGCTCCCTCAAACCCTCCCCCGCGGACACGTACGAGGTGGAGCATACGCGCGGCTACGACGCGCTTCCCACACCGCTCAACCTTCAGGTGTACATCGATTCGCGCTGGGGTCCGGCGTTTCTCACGAGCCCGTCGACGCGCCAGGTCGGCGTCGTCATGAATCTCGACCTCGCGGCAAGCTTCACCGGCACGGAGCAGCTCGGTATCGGCCGAGCCGCTGTCGGAACCCCCACCACCAAAGGCACTCAGCTCGCGCACGCCCGCGAGGTCACGTTCGCGTCCCGCACCACCGAGGATTCCCTCGCCCCTCTGCTCGGCGCGATCGTCGCGGTCTTGCTGATCGCGGGTGCCCTCGCGCGGCATGTCCCGGCGGCGCGAACTGTCGCGAACGTCAGTATCCTCGCGATCCCCGTGGGCTACACCTCGAGCATCCTGCCGCTCAGCACCCTCGTTAACCTCGGCATTCATCCTCTTCTCGCGATCGCGGCGTGGACGATCATCGGCACAGCTGCGCTCGGCGCAGGCCTCACTTTCGGCGTACGCCTACTCGCCTCGGCGCTCCCCGACCGCAGTCGCCGGCTCCTCACCCCCGCACTCGCGGCTCTCATGACGGCCGGCGCGATCCTCCTCGACGCCGCGCTCGGCTCGCACGCGAGCTTCACCTCGCTACTCGGAAATCAACCGATTTACGGCGGACGGTTCTACGGGTTGAGCAACCACATCACGGGAATCACACTCGCGGCATGGGCGCTCGGGGTGGGCATGCTCATACACGCACTTCCCACCTTCACAGCCGGCCGGCGAGCGGGATTGGCACGCGTCACTCTCGTGGCAGCGACGGGCCTGATCGTGGGGCTTTGTTCGATCGCGCCGGGCATGGGGGCCGACGCCGGAAGCGCCCTCATCTACGCCCCGGTGACCCTCGTGGCCTGCCTCGCCCTGAGTGGGATCCGGCTGCGACCGTGGCACATTCTCGCCGCACTCGCGGCGGGAACAGGGGTGTTTGCCCTCGCGGGCGCTCTCGACTACATGCGCCCCGCCTCCTCGCGCACGCATCTCGGCGAGTTCGTCGCGACGCTCGTGGACGCAGGATCGCTCGCGGGCGCCGCTTCACAGTTCTGGGCCGTGTTTTCGGATCGCACGATGCGCATGCTCGAGCCGCTCACGCTCTATTCGCCACTTCTCATGGCCCCGCCGGTGCTCGTGACCATCGCGCTCACCTACGGCGCGGTGCGGCGGGGGCGCCTCGCGCACGAACTCCCCCACCTCTATGCCATACGCCTCGCAGCCATAGCTGGCGCGTGGATCGGGGCGTTCACGAACGACACCGGTCTCGTTCTCGTGGGCCTCGCCTACGTCGTGGGCCTCGCACTCAGCCTTGCGGCTCGCGCGGCACTTACTGCTCGGGCTCCTCGCGAGGCTCATCCACCGGCTCCTCCGAAGGAGCTTTAACCTGCGCGTTCTTCTCGAGGGACGGTACCGCGAAGTGCTTCACGGGAGGGTTCTCCACGAACTCAGGCGCCTCGGTGCGATCACCCGTGAGCGTCCGCACCTCACCGTCCTCGCCAAGCGGATCATTCGGCGAAAGAGACCGCCGCTTCGAGAGCGCGCGCATGACGTCCTTCAGCTGGTTTGCGCGATGAAGCTGCGAGCGCAGATCCTTGCCGGTAGCGCGATGCGTGAGGTCGGCAGGGATCTCCTTGACCCAAAACCCCTGGTGAAGCGCGTCAATCGTCAGGCCGGTTTCCACGCCCCACCCAGCGGCGAGAGGCTGCACGGCATCCCAGGTTTCGCGCGTGATACAGCGCGTTCCGCTGAGAGGCTGTACGGTCTCGAACCCGGTGGCCTTGCGGATTCCGTTGCGGGCCGTTTTCACCACGAAGCCCATGCCAGCTGCGCCCTCTTGCGCGGGGAGCGTCGCGATCGCCATATCCACGCCGTCCTCAAGGACCGCCTCGACGAGAGGTTGCGCACCTGAGGCCGAATCCTGCATGTCGGCATCGATAAAGAGAAGCGCGCGTGGCGGCTCAACCGCCTGGCTGGGGATTGCTGCGGCGTTGAGCCGTTCAGCGTGCTCGGTCTCCTCGCGCATGTGCACGACCCGCGCACCGGTCGCCATCGCTGCCGCCTTGCCGCGATTGGTGCGGTGACGCACCACTACCGCACCGGCGCCCTTCGCAAGAGCCGCCGTGGCATCGGATGAGCCATCATCGACAACGACAACGAGGTCGACGCCGCGGATCGTGAACGAGGCGGCAACGGTCCGTTCGATGCGTTCAGCCTCGTCTTTCGCGGGGATGACAACCGCGACCCGCGTGGGTCGCGCACCTCCCATCTGCGCGGCGTCGACGCTGCTCATCGCAGGGTCACCTCACGTGCGACAATTCCGCCGCGCGCGCGACGCTCGAGAGCCGTAAACGGCTCCTCGCTCGAAAGCGCCGCTTCGAAACGCTTGAGGAACTCGGGAACCTCATTTTCCACGCCCTCGACGCCGAAGCCCTTCGGCAGGTCCCATACGGGAATCGTGAGGCCATCAGCACGGAACGAGCCCACGTAGCGCGTGCCCTCGGCGATACCCGACTGACGCTTCGCGTGCAGGCGCGCAACCGCGTCGATCACGCGGTCTTCGCTTTCGTCGAGAACCCAGCGCAGATGCTCCTTGGGGCCTGCATCGACCCAATACGCGTGCGGCAGCCCGCCGACGGCCGCCGTCGGCATGATCGCCTCGTTGGCCTGCTCGAGGCCCTGCTCGATCTGCTCGGTGCGCTCCGCACCGGCACCGAGCCAGTACTCGAACGAGTCGTGCACGTCGACCGTGTAGCCCTCCTCAATGACGAGGATGTCCTGAAGCCGCGGTGAATCCTCCGCAACCTTCACGGTCGTCACTGACGTTCCGGGCTCCGAATCAAGCGCTTGCTTGAGCGCTGCGCCGAGACCGCGCGAAGTGTCATTACCGGGAACGCTCGCTTGCATGCCGAGCATGACGGTGCCGTTATCGCGCTTGATCGCCGCCCAGTTCATGGGGAGGATCGTGGCGATCACGGCATCGCCACCGCCAAACTCGGGGGCAATCTTCGCCTCGAGGGTCGCCGATGGGATGAGTTGGCGCATCGCCACGAGATCGTGTTCGGCGATGAGGCCTTCAAACGGACGGCGAACGAGAGTAGTGCTAGAAGTCATGGCCCAAGTCTAGCGAGGCGGCGGGGGAACCTCCCGAACGGCCACGATCAACACGCGAGGAATCCTCGCGTATCCACGTTTCGTGTGGATAGTGACCGTTTCCTCGTCTGTTTCAACAACGTAGCCGAGGGCATCTGCGACCTTCTCGCGCCCCTCATGGGTCCGCGGGTCAAGCGCGTAGCGGGCCGTCACGCGAGTCCCCGAGGTGAGGATCGGCGCCCAGCCCGTACGCACTCTCTTGGACGGTTGCTCGGCAGTCATCGCGTAGAGGTGGCTTCCGCTGTCGCTGAGCGAGCGTCGGAATCCTCCGCAACCTCGGTGCCCGTGACCTTCCCAATTACCGTCATGAGGTGGTAGATCACGAGCGCCGCAAGGGTGCCGAGCGCAATGCCGTTGAAGGTGATGCCGGCGTCCTTGGGGCCGAACGTCCACGTCACGTTCGCGATGCCCACGACGAGGGCGACGCCCGCCGTCATCTGGTTGCGAGGCCGAGAGAAATCAACCCGTCCGTCGACCCACATGCGCACGCCCACGATGCCGATGAGGCCGTAGAGCACGAAGGTCACGCCACCGAGCACCCCAGCCGGGATCGAGAAGATGAGCTGGCCGATCTTCGGCGACATCGACAGGGCGATCGCGGCAATACCGGCAACCCAGTAGGCAGCAGTCGAGTAGACGCGAGTTGCGCTCATGACGCCGATGTTCTCGCCGTAGGTGGTTGTGGGCGAACCACCGAACGTCGCCGAGAGGGCCGTCGCGATGCCATCAGAGAAGAGTGTGCGGCCCACCATGTGGTCGAGATCCTCGCCGGTCATCGACCCCACCGACGTCACATGCCCCACGTTCTCCGCAATGAGGACGAGGACCACCGGAAGAAACATCGGAAGAACCGAGAGATCAAAGTGCGGGTGGTGGAACTCGGGAAGGCCGATCCACGGCGCCTTATAGAAGGCAGTGAGGTCAACTTCGCCGCGCGCGAGGGCAAACAGGTAGCCCACGAGAACGCCGAGGAGAACGGAGACGCGCCCGAGGATGCCCTTGAAAAGCGCCGTGCACAGGACGACCGCGAAAAGCGTCACCGTCGCGGTAAGGGCCGACTGCTGGAAGTTTTTGTAGGCCGTGGGCGCGAGGTTGAAACCGATCAGGGCGACGATGGCACCCATGACGACGGGCGGCATGAGCACGGCGATCCACCGTGTGCCGACGAACTGCACGATCACTCCGACGAGGGCGAGCGCGAGGCCCGTGAGAAGCACGGCGCCGAGCGCAGTGCCCATGTCGTGAGCCTTTGTAGCCGCCACAATCGGGGCGATGAACGCGAACGAGCTTCCTAGATAGCTGGGGACTCGATTACGTGTAATGACGAGGAACAGGATCGTGCCGAGGCCCGAAAAGAGGAGCGTCGTCGATGGGGGGAACTTCGTCAGGAGCGGGACGAGAAATGTTGCGCCGAACATCGCAATGACGTGCTGGGCGCCGATCCCAATCGTGACCGGCCATGCGAGCCGTTCGGAAGGAAGAACGACTTTTCCTGGCTCAACGGTGAGCCCATTTCCATGAATTTTCCACAGTGGCATGGCGGCCTTTCTTTTGGGGATAGGGGTTACGACTCCTTGGCGGGGTCGGGATCAGGGGTGGCCGGCGAAAGCGCCTCGGGGGAAACGCTCGAGGGGAAACGGTGTGTCCGACGCCGGGCTTCGGACACATCGGGAAGGAAGGCTGTCGCGCCAGCTGCGCCGTTGATGCGCGCACGGAACTCGACGAACGTGCGTTCGAGATCCGGAACGCCATGTTCGTCACGCACGGGCGCGGGGACGGTGATCATCAAGGCAGCGGTGATGCCCGCGACGAGGCCGAGTCCGCCGTTCGTAAGGCCGGCAGCGGCGCCAGTGACGACCGAGAACACGATGACACCGAGGAAGCCGAGCAGCGTGAGAGCCGCGCCGATCGATACGGCGTGACCGCGCGCCTTGACCGCGTTCTTTCGCACGAGGGCCTTGCGGCCGAAGTGAGACAGGAGCGCGAGAAGAGCCACGAGGAGAAGTTGGAGGATCACGAGGCCCGAACCACCTCGCGCGTCGTAGCCCACGAGAATCGCCGCGAAGTAGACGAGCACTGCCGCGAAAGCCACACCGTGCATGGTGCGCGAAAACTCGAAAGTGCGCGCCGCGTACATGAGCCAATCGACGCGTTTGAAGTTGTGCGTGCTCGAGCGCACGTAGGAGCGCGAGAGAAGCAGGCCGAATGCCGCGAACGCGAACGGAAGCCACACGTACGAGGTCGAGAAGCTTCCCGGTGCGGCATACTCGAGCCGCAGCGAGTTGTCGGCCGCTGCGCCGACGACCATGGCCGCAGTAGCCCCCACGAGGAACACGTACCACGAGGGCTGCTCGTTGAGCTTCGGATTAGCGATGAAAAGCCCAAGCGCGAGCGAGCCGAGGGAGTTCGAAAGAGTCACGAGTGCGAACGCCGGATCACCGTTGACGGCTTTACCGACAACCATGACGAGAGACAGAGCAAAGCTCACGAGCAGAAGCACGCGAAGCACGAGTATCCATCGACCTGCGCGCGCTTTCGCTGCGGCGCCGGGAACATACCCCTCGAAGCCGCGCCGCTCGGAGCCCATCACTGCTCCAAAGAGAAGCAGCGCAACGGAGACGCCGACGCCCACGCGCGGCCCTTCGGGAAGCGGTGTAAGGAGGTCGGGGATGGACGCGACAAGGTCGTAGCCGAGCACCCCAATCGACGCCGCGAACGCGGGAAGCATGCCGACCTTCCGCACGACGCCGAGGTAGGAAAAGTGCTCCGGCCCCCGGGGCTTCGGATCCTTCATGTAAGCGGGCACCCACCGCAGGAGATACACCGCGAGGATTGCCGCAATACCAATGCCCCCGGCGAGGGCAGGGATCCACCCGGGCAGCGCATCGGGGGCGTGCGTATACGTCGTCGTGAAGCTCGAGCCGAATGCGAGAACTGCGATGATGTCGCGCAGTGCATCCCAACCGCTCAAGTCGCTGAATTGCGGCGGAAGCTGCATGGAGCGGGGTTTCGGCGCGGCCGAGGGGGTTGCGCCCGAGCGCGCGTACGCGTGAGGGGCCGGCGCGGGTGGAAGCGCGATCTCCGCGGTCTCGGTCGCGGGCTCGTGCGGCGCGAGGCCTGGCGCGAAATAGTGCTCGGCCTCCCCCTCGAGGTTCGCGCGCTGCATCCTGAAGCGCTCGAAATCCTCGCTATCGGGGAGCTTTTCGGTGGGGAGCGTGCCCGGTTCGGGAACAAAAATCCAGCCCTCAGCGGGGTCGGTTCCCGCCTGGACTCGATCGTCGCTGTTTTCCGGCACCTGATCCTTCGCCATGGGCTCCCTCATTAGTGTCGCGCGGCACGCCGGTGCAGGGAAGCGCCGAGAAGGCGGCACGGCACAAACGCGCGCGTATCGCGAACATTGTAGAGGTGAAGGGGTGGATCTGCGCGCCGCCTACGCCGAGCGTGTCGCGAATCTCTTTGACGCCCTACAGACTCGCATATCGCTTCGAAAATCTCACAAGCGGCGAACGCGCAGGCCCCTGGTGCACCTCACGCACGCGGCACACAAAGAGCGTGTGGGTCGCAGCTTCGTGCGACGACTCGACCTCGAGACTAAAGGTCGCGAGCGATCCCTCGATGAGGGCGTTGCCCACCCCGTCACGCGTGTGCGCAACCGACTCGAGCATCCCCTGCAGCGGAAGGCCGGGCTCGCTAAACCGCTCGGCGAGACCCTGCTGTTGATCGCCAAGGACGCTCAGCGCACACGTACCCGTCTGTTCAAGAGCCTCCGCCGCCCGCGAGAGGGAATAGAGACTCACCACCATCGTGGGAGGGTCATACGACACATCAAGGAACGAGTCGATCGGGGTGACGAGATCCCAGCGCCCCACGCGCGCGCTCAGGAGCGCGATCGCCGAGGCGATGTCCTCGCTCAGTCGCCGATAGCTCTCGACATCCACTTCGCCTGCGCTCATGGCCGCCTCCTCAGATCCCTCGGTCGCGATGGTGTGCGGGCAGCGTCGGACCCCGCATCTACGTGTGAGCGTATCGCCCGCGCTCCCCAAACACCCGTGACTCCTCTCGCCACGTCACACACCACACCCGCACCTCCACAACCGACTCTGCGCACCTATTACTCTGGAGACCATGACCGGACCCGCACGCACCACCAGCCGGCGCGCCTTTCTTACGGCAGGCGCCTCTCTCAGCGCTCTTGCCCTCGCAACTACCGCCGCGGGCTGCCAAAGCTCACCGGACGCGGACCACCTCTCGGTCGCGGAGCAGTTCAACCTCCCCGTCCCCACAGGGCACCTCGACGTTATTCTCAGCGCGCCGCTCGGAAGTGACGGCCTCAGCCCGTTCACGACGCGCTCCCTTCAGAACACCGCTGCGCTGTGGCACGTGTACGAGGGCTTGTCCATCATGGATCCGACGACCGGCACAACGCAGCCGGGCCTCTCGCAAAAGCTCTTCAATCCCGCCGACGCCGTCATCGATGTGTCCCTTCGCGACGGCGCGATCTTTCACGACGGCATGCCCGTAACCCCCGCCGACGTCATCTACTCTTTCGAGGCCGCACTCGACGAAAAAAACAAATTCCCCAACCGCGAGCTTCTCGACTTCTTCGACCACGCCGTCCAGGTGGCCGACAATATCGTCCAGCTCCGCCTCAAGTACTCCACGCCCGAGATCAACGAGCGCCTCTCCCTCGTCAAAATTATCCCCGAGGGCACCGACCCCGCCTCGCTCCTCGACCATCCCAATGGCACCGGGCCATGGCGCATCAAGGAGCGCGACGCCGCGAGCCAAACACTAGCTTTTGAAGCATTCGACCAGTACTCGGGAGTGTTCCCGGCGCTCTACGAAACCATGACCTGGCACGTCGAGCACAGCGAATCCGCGATCGCTGACGCGGTCATGGACGGCAGCATGCAGGTGGCACTTCCCGTGCCCCCAGCGAAATACCGCGAACTAGCGAAAAGCTCCCGGGCCAAGAACAGCACGCTCCACCTCGGCTCCCAGAAGAGCAAAGCCGCGGTGTACGCGATGTTCAATCATGATGAGGGCCGGGCGTTTTCCACACTCGAAGCTCGACGCGGCTTTATGAAGGCCTTCGACTATCAAGGATGCGCAAAGCAGGTCTTCGCCACATACGTCGATCCGGTCAAGAGCCCCATGTACCCCGGAACCCCCGGCTTCAACGCCTCCAGGAGCGTCTACACCTATGCCCCGGAGGAAGCGCGCGACCTCTTTGCGCGCGCGGAGATCAGCACGATTCGCTTGCTCGCGAGCAACGAGCCCTGGACCCGCGCCGTCGCCGAGTTCCTCAAGGGCAATCTCAAGGAGGTCGGGCTCGAGGCCGAGCTCGAGATACTTCCCTGGTGGGATGCCGTGAAGCGCATGGAGGAAGATTCCGACGGCTGGGACGCCGCCCTCGTGTGCCTGGATCCAGCATTCACGGGCTTTCATCCCGACACGCTTCTTCGCTCCCTCTACGCTTCACCTTTCTGGGCTGATTCTCGATTGCACCTCGGCGAAAGCGAACTTCTCGCCGAGATCCGCGACGTGCTCGACCGCAGCGCGCGCCTCGACCTCATGGGTGAGGACCTCCAGCGCGCATGGCAAAAACTGATGGATCGGATTGCCACAGAACTTCCCCTGTACCCACTCATGTGGCTGCGCGCGCTAAGCGCAATCGACACCTCCAAGGTTGCCGACCTTCCCGACACAAACGCCCTGGGCTTCATCGCTGCGACGGCGACCCCGCCGTCGCAGATGGAGAAGAAGCGCTAGTCGGCGGCGACTTCGAGGAGGCGCCTAAGCGGGCGATAGTGTTCGACGACAGCCTCACGATAAGCCGCGGGATCACCCGCGACAAGCGCGTCAATGATGGCGTCGTGGGCATTCACGGTGTCGCTAATGTCTCGCGCTTGCGGGAGGCCCGCCGCGGGGACGGCGGCGGTGTGGATCCGCCAAAATGCCATACCGAGCTGTTGCATCATGTGGTTGCTTGTCACCGCAAGCAGGTCGGAGTGGAACGCTTCGTCGCATGGGGCGAAGCCCTCCCCCGCCGCGACGCATTCACGCATGTTCTCGACGTGTTGACGGAGCTTCGGCTGCGAAGAACCGCGGTAGGCCGAGATCAGCTCATCTGTGAGTGAGAGGTCGAGTGCCATGCGCACCTCGACCACTTCACGCAGCGTGCTCAGATCATCTTTGGCATTGAGACGCGCGCGAAAAAGTACAGCCTCGATCATGGGGGAGAAAGACAGACCTCCCACGCTCATGCCGCGTCCGTGCTGAATCGAGACGATATCGAGAGATTGGAGAGTGCGGAGAGCCTCGCGCACGCTCGAACGGGAGACGCCGAGAATCTCTTGTAGCACCGCTTCCGTGGGGAGCGGATCTCCCGGATGCAAGCGGTGTTCAAGAATGTAATCCTTGATCGCATCCACCGTTGCATTACCTGCGGTGCGGCGCTTGCTTGGCTGTGCGCCACCATCGAGTTCGCGTGCCTTGGGTACTTCGACCACGATCTACCTTTCTCGTGCTCCGAGCCTCCAGTATCGCTATCTCAGCGACGTTGACAAAGTCTCGGGACTCCCCATATGCTAACAGCAGTCATCAGACGTCTGATGTCTCCGTACGGGGAAGTATCCCCTCACCCCCTTTGCAAAGGAGCAAAAGTGAGCAACTCACGCACTGTCTCTCGCCGCTCAGTTCTTAAGACCGGCGCCCTCACGGCAAGCGCCGCGGGTCTGGTCGCCGCCATCACTGCGTGCGCCCCCTCGGACAAAAAGTCCGGCGGCTCCGGAGGGTCAGGCGCCAGTGCCGGCAAGGCTAACGCGGACGGCACGATCAAGGCCTCGATCTCCTACGAGCTCGGAACCAACGGCTATGACCCCATGACCACGACCTCAGCACTCACAATCGCGGTCAATTGGCACACCCTCGAAGGCCTCACGGAACTCGACCCTGCAACAGGCGAGGTTTATCCAGCACTCGCGTCTGAGCTCCCGAAGGGCGACAATACGACCGTTGATATTGAGCTCCGCAAGGACGCTAAGTTCCATGACGGCTCCCCCGTAACCCCCGCGGACGTCGTATTCTCCTTTGAACGCGTCCTCGACCCTGCCAATAACTCGCTCTACTCGCAGTTCATTTCCTTCATTGACTCGGTCAAGGAGAATGGTGACAACGGGGTAAGCATCGCACTCAAGCATCCCGTTGGCCCACTTGCCGAGCGCCTTGCTGTCGTCAAGATCGTCCCGAAGGCCGCCGTCGAAAAGGACGCCGCCGCATTTGACGCAAACCCCATTGGCACGGGTGCGTGGAAGATGATCGATAACGGTGCTGCTTCAAAGATCGTGAAGTTCGAGCGTAACGATGACTACACCGGGCAGAAGCCGGCGCGCGCGAAGACGATGGAATGGCAGGTCATCCCCGACGCTGCGACTCGTACTAACTCGCTCCAGTCAGGTGATGTGCAGGCGATCGACTCGGTTCCCTACCTCTCGATCGATGCTCTCAAGTCCGTCGCAACCGTCGACTCCGTACAGGGTTTCGGTCTTCTTTTCGCGATGTTCAACAACACCGAAGGCAACCCCTTCGCTAATGTCAAGAACCGCCAGGCGTTCCTCTACGCGATCGACATGGACAAGGTCATCGAGACGGCCCTCGCTGGGCAGGCGACCGCTGCCACGTGCTTCGTGGACAAGGAGAATCCGGCTTACAAGGAGGCCGCGACCGTCTACTCGCACGATGCCGACATGGCTAAGAAACTCTTTGGGGAAACCGGTCTCACAGAGTTCCGCATGCTGTGCACCGACCACGACTGGGTCCAGCAGGTGACACCCATCATTCAGGAATCTCTCAAGGCAACCGGCGTCACCGTGCACTTCGAGCAAAAGCAGTCGGCCGAGGTATACACGACGATCGACGGTAAACCGGAAGCCTACGACGTCGTAATCGCCCCCGGCGACCCGTCGGTTTTCGGCTCCGATGCTGACTTGCTCATGCGCTGGTGGTACGCGGGTGACACGTGGACGGATTCTCGCATGCACTGGAAGGGTAGCGAGGCTTACAACCAACTCCAGGAGCTGCTCGATAAAGGCATCCAGGCGACTGAAGAGGCCGCTCAACTCGAAGCGTGGCACGCCGCTTTCGATCTCATCTCGAACGAGGTTCCGCTTTACCCGCTGTTCCACCGCAAGACCCCGACCGCGTACAACGCTGAGACCCTCATCGACTTCAAGCCGATTTCACTCACGGGCCTGAGCTTCGTCAACGTCGGCACGACTCTCTAACCGAGGTCCCCACTCTCGCCGGGAGGCGAGGTGTTCCCACTCCACCTCGTCTCCCGGCCCACGCGCCAGCAATGGCGCTCATTTCTAAGGACAAAGTCGCATGGCTCAATTCGCAAGACTCATTGGCCGAAGGCTCATCTCCCTGCCCTTCATGGTCGTTGGGGTCGCTCTGCTCGTTTTCATCGTGATGAGCTTTTCCAACGTAGACCCGGCACGGCTCGCACTCGGCGAAGCCGCCTCGGCCGAAGCCCTCAACAACTACCGCGAGCTACACGGCCTCAATGATCCGCTTCTCGTGCGGTTCTTCTCATTCCTCGGCGGGCTTTTCACCGGGGATCTCGGCACCTCTTCGGGCGGTGTTCCCGTGACCGAAATGGTGGCGCAGGCCTTCCCACGAACCCTAGAACTGACCTTCCTCAGCCTTATCATCGCGGTCATCCTTTCGTTCACACTGGGCGTCCTCGCTGCGCTCTATCGCGACACCTTCGTTGACCAGATCATCCGCGTGCTTTCGATTGCCTCGCTTGCTACCCCGAGTTTCTGGCTGGCGATTCTCCTTATTCAATGGCTCGGCGACATTCCTGGCGGCTGGGGCTTCTTCCCTGCGCTTGTCTCGGGCTGGACATCCTTCGCTGACGACCCGCAGCAATATCTTCTGAACATGACGCTCCCCGCGATCGCGGGAGCTATTCCCGTTGCAGGATCGCTCACTCGCGTCGTTCGTACCTCGATGGTGGAAGAACTCGACCGCGACTACGTGCGCACTGCGATCGGCGCCGGCATCCCCTACCCGATCGTGATCTCTCGAAACGTGCTTCGCAATGCGCTCATCACACCCGTGACAGTGCTCGGTCTTCGCGTCGGCTACCTCATGGGTGGTGCGGTCATCATCGAGATCATCTTCAACATTCAGGCAATGGGCAAGCTCATTCTCGACGGTATCCAGCGCAACGACGTGTATCTCGTGCAGGGCGTCACACTCACCGTGGCCATCGCATTCATCGTCATCAACTTGCTCGTCGACATCCTTTACGTGCTCATCAACCCGCGGATTAGGAGCATCTAATGCGACCAAATCTTGACGCAAAACTCCAGCGCTCCTCGGGCGGCACCCTCAAAGCGCTCAGGGGCCTCAACCCCATGAACGTCCTCGCGGCGGTCTTTCTCGCGATCCTGATCCTCGCGGCGATCCTCGCCCCGGTGATCACAACGCACGACCCACTCGCGACTGGCATGCCCGTGAAGCCACCGAGCGGCGAGCACTTCTTCGGAACCGACCAGATCGGGCGAGACGTGTTCGCGAGGGTCGTGTATGGCGCTCGTTCCTCCCTCATCATCGGTTTGAGCGCAACGGCGCTCGCCCTCCTCATCGCGGCTGTACTCGGGTCATTTGCGGCAACAGCCCACAAATGGGCCTCCGAAATCCTCATGCGCTGCCTCGACGTCGTCATGTCCATTCCGGGTATCGCGCTTGCCGCAGTTTTCGTTGCCGCGTTTGGCAACTCCTTGCCAGTACTCATCATGGCGATTGGCTTCCTCTACGTCCCGCAGCTCTCGCGAGTCGTGCGCGCCAACGTGCTTTCGCAGTTTGGCGAAGACTACGTGAATGCTTCGAAAGTTATGGGTGCCGGAATCCCCTGGATTCTTGTCAAGCACGTCGCCCGCAACTGCCTCGCCCCGATTCTCGTGTTCGCGACAGTCCTGGTCGCCGATGCGATTGTGCTCGAGGCTTCGCTGAGCTTCATCAACGCGGGCGTGCAACCGCCGAACCCGTCGTGGGGCAATATCCTTGCGCAAGGAAAGCAGCTCCTGTTGTCGGGGTACTGGTGGCCCACCTTCTTCCCAGGCCTCATGATCCTTATTACAGTCCTGAGCCTCAACATTCTTTCGGAAGGGATGACCGACGCCTTCGCCTCACCGCGCGTAAAGACGATCGTCGACGTCGCGGCCGACGAAAAGAAGGCACAGGAAGCACCCGAGGCAAGCCTCAACACGCTCGGCCTCATCGATCCTGCGAAGGCGCGCGCGAGGCTCCTGGAGTCGCTTAACAAGCTCCATATCAAAGAGCGCGAGCGCAATGATCGTCTCATTTACGAGGGTGACCCAGAAGCGGCACCACTCCTCGATGTCCGCAATCTTCGCGTCTCATTCCCGAACGCTCACGGCGACGTCGACATCGTTGACGGAGTGAATTTCACCATCCGTCCCGGTGAAACCATGGGGCTCGTCGGCGAATCGGGCTCCGGCAAGTCCGTCACGTCGATGGCGATCATGGGCCTTCTGCCCAAGACTGCCAATGTTCGAGGCACCGCGACGCTCGAGGGGAAGAACCTACTCGACATGAATACGCGCCAACTCAACGAGATGCGTGGACGTGAGATGGCGATGATCTATCAAGACGCACTCAGCTCGCTCAATCCGTCTATGCTCATCAAGAGCCAGATGGCGCAGCTCACCAAGCGTGGCGGGACACGCAGTGCCGAGGAGCTCCTTGAGCTCGTCGGGCTCGACCCAAAGCGCATACTCAAGAGCTACCCACACGAGCTTTCGGGCGGCCAACGCCAGCGCGTGCTCATCGCGATGGCCCTTACGCGCGACCCCAAACTCGTGATCGCCGACGAGCCCACGACGGCGCTCGACGTGACCGTCCAAAAGCAGGTCGTTGAGCTCCTCAATCATCTGCGCGAGGAACTCGGTTTCGCCATGCTATTCGTGAGCCACGATCTCGCGCTCGTCGCCCAGCTCGCGCACAAGATCACGGTGATGTACGCAGGTCAGGTTGTCGAGCAAGGCACCACGACCGAGGTGCTGACAGATCCTCGACATGAGTACACGCAGGGCCTCCTCGGTTCAGTACTCTCGATCGAAGCTGGGGCCGAACGGCTCCACCAGGTCCAGGGCACTGTTCCCTCCCCGCGCGAGTTCGTCGCGGGTGACCGCTTCGCGCCGCGGTCCTCGACCCCGGAAATTGGTCTCGCGGAGAAACCACGACTGTGGGACGTTCCCGGTACCACACATCGCGTCGCTTCCACCGTGGGGCTTCCCGAATCTATCGTCGCCGCCCGCCCTGCGCGGGATGCGGCAACGAGCGCACACAGGGGTGATCAGGAATGAGTCACAGCATCACATCACACACGGGTCGCGAAAGTTCCATACACGACCCAAACGACCCGCCCGTCCTCGACCTCCAGGACATCCACGTCGTGCACACGCTGCGCACGGGATCAATCCTCAAACCCGACACAATTCGCGCGGTCGACGGAATCAGCGTCCAGGTGCGCCGCGGCGAAGTCATCGGCATTGTCGGTGAATCCGGCTCTGGCAAATCGACTCTTGCGAACGTGATGTTGGGGCTCCAGCAGCCTACGAGTGGAAAAGTGTTCTTCAAGGGGAACGATCTGCGGCGCAGTCGCTCGGCGCGGCGTGAACGTGGTCGAGCAATCTCGGTCGTGTTCCAGGATCCGTCTACAGCGCTCAACCCACGCATGATCGTTCAGGACACCCTGATGGATCCACTTCGCGTGCATGGTATCGGCACGGAACGGCAGCGCCTGGCGATGGTCAAGGAGCTCGTGCGCCTCGTGGGCCTTCCGCAATCTGCACTGTCGGTTTTGCCGCGGCAAATCTCGGGTGGTCAGCGACAGCGCGTCGCTATCGCGCGCGCTCTCGCGCTCGAGCCAGACATCGTCATCGCGGATGAGCCGACTTCGGCCCTCGACGTGTCGGTACGCGCGCAGGTGCTCAACCTCCTGACCGACCTTAAAAAGGAACTCGGGCTTGGACTCGTGTTCATTTCCCACGACATCAATACGGTGCGGTTCGTTTCCGACACGCTCATCGTAATGAATCGCGGCAAGATCGTTGAGTCGGGTCCGAGCGAAGAAGTGTTCCGCAATGCCACGGATCCATACACTCAGACCCTTCTCGCAGCGGCGCCCGCACTCTTATAACGCTCGACACCACACGTGGAGGCGGGAGCCCATCGCTCCCGCCTCCACGTGTGTCCTACGCCTCTACGCGGGTGCTTTGCGAGCCGGTAAGCCACGTCAGCGGAATCTCCGTGAAGAAGAGACCGTGCCACTCGCGCTCCCACAGCAGCCCAATGTTGCCGTTCGGCAGCTGAGTCATCGATTGATAGACGTAGTGGCGGGGATTGAAGACGCGATTGTGGGGCCATGTGCGCGCGCCGTCCATGCTAAGCCTGAGAGTGCCGCAGCCGCGAAAGGGCAAAAGAGCACTGGCATTGGCGAACACCACTGCCTCTCGACCGTCCATGTCGATTCGCACAGCGTTCGGTTGGCTAAAGATCTCCGTAAGCTGCGGATCATACGAGACACTCGACCAGGTCTCGCCACCGTCAGTGCTACGTGACACCGCAACGTTCCCGGAGGGGTGTTGATTGCGTGCAAACACGACAAGCTCGCCTCCTTCCACTTCCACGATGCTCGACTCATAGAGCGATGCCTCGTCACACCCACGCCACTCGCGAGAGTCATTTGGAGAGCCACCGAGGCGCCAGGTGTGGCCCGCATCATCACTCAGAAGGGCCGCACACGCAAAGGAGGACCCGGATGTATCGCTGTAGTACACGGGCATCACGAGCCGCCCGGAATAAGGCCCGTTTTCCACGCATACACCGGTCCCGGGTGAAGCCCCAAGGAACGGCATCCACGGCTCCTTGACCTGAGGATTCAGATCGATGGGTTCACTCCACGTCTCTCCGTCGTCGTCGCTTACCACCATCCACAGGTAACTCGTGGGCATGACTGTGAGGGGCGGAGCGGTGAGTTCATCTCGAGCGGTTTCGACGTGCCCGAGCTGGGCCGCGCCATCACGCAGGCAACCATCAGAATCGAGCATGAAATCCGTGGGAGATCCCGAAGCCGAACGAACCGTGCCATCGCTGCCAGCGACGTACTGCTCCCCCTCAGAGTCGAGCAAAATCCGCTTTCCCTCGGGGGTGTAGCCGGTACCAGCAATCGCATTCAGCTGACCAATCGCCCCCGGGAAATGATCAAAGAGCGCGATGATGCGCCCACTCTCGCGGTGTTGGACGAGGACGGGGTCGGTTGCAGAGGCTCCCTTTAAACCCGCTCCAATGGAGCGCACGATCGTGCGCAGCGGTCCCCAGGTGCGGCCACCATCGGTGCTGCGCCGAATGACGAAGTTTATGTGATTCGGGCTGTCGTTCGGGATGCTGATGCGCTGGTCGGCTCCCGCGATAAGAGTCCCTCGATGCGTAGTGAGCAGGGCGGGGATTCGGTAACTTTGAGCATCCTCATATCCGAGATCGAAAAGCGCTTTCGTGTGCAGCGGCTCAATACCGCAAAGATGCTTGATGTGATTATCGGAAAGTATGCGTGCGTAGATCATCGCGGTTTGCGCCTCACCGAAGAGCCGCGCACCGTCGAGGTCCTGTCCCACGGAGATGCGATCGACTCCATCGACGTCACTGAAGAAGCACACGCCCGCGCTTCTCGCGACCTCGTAGCCATCGACGTAGAGGGTGCTTGCACCGTAGCCGGTTGTGACGACGAGTTCGTGCCAGTTGCCGTCGTCCCATTGACCGTACGCCTCGAGTTCGCACAGAGTCTCTTCCGCCTCGATCACGCGGTACACAATGTTTCCGCGTTCGATCGAAAGGGCGAGTTTTCCATTACTTCCTCTGGCTTCAAGAATAGTTCCAGCTTGATGCCTACCACGAACACGAAATCGTACGCGAATTGAGCCTTTAGAAAGTTTTCCTACCCGTTTAGCATCCCGGTTAGAAAGGCGAGAGGCAGCGAACTCCACGAATGGTTGAACAGCTATCGCTTTCGCGAGAATTTCGCGGGCTTCAAGTTCTCGAGGGAGGTCGAGCATACCTTCTATACGTGGATCACCGAGCTGATTGATCAGAGTTTCGCCCTCGCTAGACTCGGGCCACGCAAGCGTCGAGGTGGAGCAAAAGACTTGGTATCCGTCGAGGTAGAGATTCGTTCCATTCGCGCTTCGAGTGAGCGACAAGGTATGCATCTCGCCGTCGTCAACGTGGTCGGCGTCCTCGGCATCGAGGGTTCGTCTTGCACCGTCGCGGGAAATGTCTACCACGAGGCGAGAGTTGCGGATTGATATTTCCAGTCGAGAATTTTTCGATTCGCGCACTAGAAGCGTCCCACTTCCGTGTGAAACAAATGCGAAGTGGAGGCTTGATGCATCCTGGAGCATTACCTCTTTCACGTGCGAACGAGGCACCGTTTCCATGTCTTTTCTCCATTTTTCACTAGTCGCCCGCTAATCATCACGAAACTCATCGGAGTGACGTCGCGCACAGCTCCCGAACACTGAACGCCTTGACGTAACTCCCCACTCACTCTAGTCTGTTGTCAGACATCAGACATCTGACGTCTGGTTACATGAGCTGGACCGTCGGCAACGAAGCGGCGGAACCTCGAACAGAAGGATTTTTTGCTATGGCCCCCCAGGGACGCCTCGCGGGCGTTATCCCGCCCCTTGTCATTCCACTCACAAATTCCCGCGAACTCGATGTCGAATCTCTCGAGCGCCTCGTCAACCACCTGATCGAGGGCGGCGTCGACGGGATTTTCGCTCTCGGATCTTCGAGTGAAGTCGTATTCCATACAGATCGCATGCGCGAGCAAATCCTTGAAACCGTTACCGGTGTGGTCGCCGGCCGCGTCCCCGTTCTCGCCGGCGTGATCGACACAGAAACGAACCGCGTTCTTGAGCATGTCAAAACTGCTCAGAAGTACGGCGTAGCAGGCGTCGTCGCGACCGCGCCCTTCTATGCCATCACGGGCCCAGCCGAGATCGAACGTCACTTCCGAGTACTCGGTGAACACGCCGAGGTTCCCGTATGGGCCTATGACCTGCCGGTATGCGTGCACGTCAAGCTGAGCCCACACATGCTCGTGGCGCTTGGCAGCGAAGGACTACTCACGGGCGTCAAAGATTCCTCAGGCGATGATGTGTCATTCCGACGGCTGACCGCCATGAATCGTGCCGCGGGCAGTCCGCTGAGCGTGCTCACGGGACACGAAGTTGTCGTAGACGGCGCTTACCTCTCCGGCGCTGATGGATCGGTGCCGGGCCTCGGCAATGTCGATCCGGCGGGCTACGTGCGCATGCACAAAGCCTTCGTGGAAGGGGATTGGCAAAAGGTACGAACCGAACAAGATCGCCTTGCCGCGCTGTTCGAAATCGTGTTCCAGCCCGTTGGCAAAACCGGCCCCGCCGCTGGCGTCGGCGCATTTAAGACGGCGCTTCGCGAACTCGGGCTGTTCGCCACGAACATGATGAGTGAACCGATGACCCCAATCGAGGGCGAATCGGTTGAAAAGATCCGCGGAATCCTCCAGTCAACCGGTCTTCTCAAGTAGGCAATCATGACTGCCGGGCCCACGCGCGTGCTCGCCGTTGATCTCGGCGGGACTAAAATCAATGCCGCCGTGGTGGTTTTCGAGGAGGGCGCGGCCGCACCTTCCCTCTGCCAGGTAGCCACGACTGCGACGCCCGCCCGCGACGGCGCGAAGGCCGTTCTTGCCGCATCACTTGCAGTCGCCCGCGAGGCCCTTAGCCTCGCCGGCGACGATGAGGAGACCCTCAAAGCCATCGGAATTGCTTCGGCGGGCGTGATCGATACAGCACGAGGGCTCGTCACCGCCGCCACCGATGCACTTCAGGGCTGGCCGGGCACGAATCTTGCGAGTGTTTTCCGCGCTGAGTTCGGCGCACACACCCGCGTCCTCAACGACGTTCACGCGCACGGCCTCGGAGAAGCCATGTTCGGCGCAGGCAAGGACCGCGATTCGCTACTTCTCGTGGCCGTTGGCACGGGCATCGGTGGCGCCTTCGTCACCCACGGGGAAGTCCTTACGGGTGCGCGTGGCGCCGCTGGCCACATCGGGCACGTGCGTACCGCGGGGATTCCCGGTGTCGAAGAACTCGTGTGCACATGTGGGAGGCGCGGACACCTCGAAGGGTTTGCGTCTGGTCCCGGCATCGCGGCCGAGCTCACGAGGCGCGGAATCCCCGCAGCTTCCACACGCGAAGTCGCGGATCTCGCGAACGACGGTTCGACAATCGCTCTCGAAACACTCATCGACGCGGGCCGTCTCACCGGCCGCGCAATAGGCGACCAACTCAATGTCGTCGACCCCCACGTCGTCGCAATCACGGGAGGCGTCGCTTCCGCGAGCGGCGCCGCCGGTGACGGGTGGTGGGCTGCGCTTCGCAAAGGTGTGCGCGAGAGTGCCATGGATGCCGTCGGAAATACTCCCATCGTGCCCGCAAGCGCGGGCAACCACGCGGCGCTCCTTGGTGCCGCACATTTCGCACTGACTGAAACCGCCACGGAAGGCTGAACCATGCACCCCATCGTCAAAGCCCTCGAGGGCTCCCTTATCGTCTCGTGTCAGGCCTACCCGGGCGAGCCCATGCGCGATCCGCGCACGATGGCGCAGATTGCCGCGGCCGTTGAACAGGGCGGAGCAAGCGCCGTTCGTGCGCAGGGTCTCGACGATATTCGCCAGGTGAAGGCTGCCGTGAACAACGTTCCCGTGATCGGCATTTGGAAGGACGGAAACGAGGGCGTGTTTATCACGCCAACACTCAAGCATTGCGAGGCAGTTCTCGATGCGGGTGCGGACATTCTCGCGCTCGATGGGACGCTTCGTGAGCGTCCCGATGGGCTCACTTTTGCCGAAACTGTCGCGCGGATTCGTGAACGAAGCAAGGCACCGATCATGGCTGATTGCGATAGCGAGGAGTCCGCTCTTGCAGCAGCCGAGGCGGGCGTCGACATCATCGGCACGACCCTCGCGGGATATACGGGAGCGCGCGAGAAGACCGACGGTCCCGATCTCGAGTTGCTCGCGAGCCTCGTGGAGAAGTTGCCCGGGCGCGCCGTCGTTGCCGAAGGGCGCGTACACAGTCAAGCCCATGCGGCGGCATGTCGCGAGGCGGGAGCATTCGCAGTCGTGGTGGGGACCGCAATTACGCACCCGACGTCGATCACGACGTGGTTCGATGCCGCCGTGCGCGGAGCCGGTGAGCGAGCATGAATGCCGCGCCGGTGTGGATCGCGGGGGCTTACGCCGCGCTTGAGCCTGCACTCACGGGTGAGCGAGCCGAACAGGATACGCGTGAGCTTTACTCGGCGCTCGCACAGCCCAAGGGATTTGATGGTCTCGAGCTCCCCTACCGCTCTTCGCTGCCCAATCTCGCGCTCGTCAAGGGTGCACCGTTCACGCAGCACGTCATCACGGCAATTCCTGGGACGATGCAGCGCCTCGCGAAAGCCCCTTCCTTCGGCCTCGCCTCTCGAGATACCGACGGTCGGGAGGCGGCGCTCGACTTTGTAAGGGAGATTGTGCGGGCCTCACGCGAACTCGAGGGCGCTGTCATGGCGATCGAGATTCACTCCGCTCCCACTGATCACGCAGATTCGAGCGCCTTTGCTCACTCACTTGAGACGCTCATGAGAGAGCGGATCGAGGGCGACCCCGAGTTCGTGATCGAGCACTGCGATGCCGCTGGCTCGCCGTTCCCGGGCGAAAAGCGCTTCCTTCCTCTCGAGGAGGAAGTGCGCGTCGCGAAGGAGACTGGGGTGGGCATCGCGCTCAACTGGGGTCGTTCGGCGCTCGAAACCCGCGATCCTCAAACACCACTCGAACACGTGCGCTATGCCTCGCGAGCGGGGGTTTTGCGGGCGTTCATGGCCTCGGGCGCGGGCGCCGGCACCCCGATGTACGGCGCTCAGTGGGCCGACACTCACCTCCCCCACGTCGACCATGAGCCTTCGTCACTGTTGACGGACGACGCACTCACCTCGTGCATGTCCGCTGCCGTAGGCAACCTGCTTTATGCAGGCGTCAAGATCCAGACCCCTCGAGGGCTCACGGCTCACGAGAGGTCTCGCGTGCTTGCACGCGTCGCGGAGCCGATGCGTTCCGCCTTCAGCCGCGCGGGATAGCCCGCACGACGCCTCACGAAAAGGAGTCCAATGATGAATTCCCCCCTTTCCCTTCGAGCGAGAGGGCTCGCCTTTGGCGCAACGGTGGCACTTGCGCTCGGCGTACCAATGTCGGCGCTCGCGGCGCCTTCTGACTCGCCAGGAGCGGCCGACGCTCCCGCGTCCGAATCGAGTTTCACATCGCAACGCATCGCTATGGGCGGTGAAGGTGGGTTCGGCAACTACCGCATCCCTGCCGTCATCCAGCTCAAGAACGGCGATGTCCTTGCTGCTTACGACGGCCGACCGACGGGCACCGATGCACCCGGACCAAATTCGATCCTCATGAGGCGTTCGACCGATGGTGGAAAAACTTTCGGGCCCCAAACCGTGATCGCCGCAGGCAAGGTTGAGAAGCCGATCCACGGCTACTCGGACCCTAGCTTCGTGTACGACGAGGAAACGGGAAATCTTTTCACGTTCTTCGTGCACTCGAAGGACACGGGTTTTTGGAATAGCCACGAGGGCAATGATGATGCTGATCGCAAGGTCATGAGTGCTTCGGTGGCCGTGTCGAAGGACAATGGCGAGACGTGGGAGCTTCGCTCCCTCACCGAAACGGTCAAGCCTGAGGGCGTGCGCGCGACGTTTGCGACAAGCGGCCACGGTATTCAAATCAAGAACGGTACTCACAAAGGACGTCTCGTGCAGCAATACGCAGGCGCCTTCACCGATGGAACCGTGCGCGCCTACTCGGTGTACTCCGATGATCATGGCGCCACGTGGCACATGGGCACGCCCGTGGGAACGAAGATGGACGAAAACAAGGTTGTGGAGCTCGCTGATGGCACGCTCATGATGAACTCGCGTGCTCATGACACGTATACCGCGCGCTGGGTCGCCTATTCGAAGGACGGCGGCGAGACGTGGAGCGAACCGTCGCTCGACCACACTCTCACTGATCCGCGCAACAACGCGTCGATCATCCGCATGAACCCCGCGGCCGCTCCTGAGTCACGCGCGGCACAGGAACTGCTCTTCTCGAACGCCAACTCCTCGAGCGGCCGCACGAACGGCAGCATCCGCTACTCGTGCGACTCGGGCAAGACTTGGCCGACGGTCACCACGTTCAATGCTGGGGACACGTCGTACTCGGATCTCGTCGCGCTCGAAGATGGTTCTTTCGGTGTGTTCTACGAGTCCGCGAAGAACGAGCAGCGCTACGGTGCGTTCACGAGGGAGTTCCTGAATCCCTTCTGCGCGGCCTTTGGCGAGGCAGCTGCCGATATCGGTGCGGGAAGCACGAGCGAGGTCACATTCACTCTGCGCAATGACGACACCCGGGATCTCACCTCTGGCACGGCGACTGTCGACCTTCCAAAGGGCTGGAGCGCACCTACCGTGGAAACCCCGGCGCTCAAGCCGGGTGAGAGCACGACGGTCACTCTCAAGGTTTCGGCTCCCGCATGGGCTCCAAAGTGCGAAGTGCACGGCGACGTACGCGTCGCGGCCGCCGACATCACCGTTCGCGGGGATCTCGATCTCAACGTCATCAACACTGCACCCGATACTCTCGGCGCCACGATCGTGGGAACGCCTGGTGAGCCTGAACGCGACCTCGTGAAAAATCCCTACAAAGTGGGTGACGAGGTCCCCTACACATTCCGCGTCGATTCGACGGCAAACGTCACCGAAACCGTGACACCGGTCTCCAGCAACCTCTCTCCGCTCGTGCCGGAGGGCCCCGGCAACTGTCGCTGGCGCGATCTCAAACCCGGTGATGGGTACACGTGTTCCACACCCCGCTACACGGTCACTGAGCAGGATCTCGAACGTGGCTATTTCATTCCCGAAAGCACGTGGGAACTCACGCGCAGGGGTCTCGATCCCGTCACGATCACCGTCACCGGCGAGAAAGTCTGGCTCGTAGCTCCCGACGAAAAGCCCGCAGAACCGCCAGCCGAAGAGTCGGACGACAATGCGGGCGAGGAACCGTCGGACACCCCGACCGGCGAACAACCTGACCCGGTTGAGCAAGGTGACCCGACTGAACCAAACGAACCGAGAGTGCCGAGCGAGGATGCCCCCGCAATCTCCGAGAATGACCCGGGTCGTGCGAGTTCGGAGAGCTTCGAGCCCCAGCAGGCACACGACCAGGCAGCAAGAACACCGCGGGCGGTAGGCGCAAACACGGGGCAGAGCTCAATGCCCTCCCGCACCCTTCCGCGCACGGGTACGTCAGCACTGCTCATCGCCAGCACCGCGACGGCAGTCCTCGCCGCAGGAATTGCGCTGACGTTCGGAGCACGCGAGCGCGGAAAGCACTAATCTCGCCATCTCGATCCACATTGCCACGCAAAAGAAACGGGCGGCTCCGCCGACAAGGCGGAGCCGCCTCAGTTGTGTGAGCAACCGTCGGAGCCTTCTCAAGGGCCCACGCGCCGCCTGCGTGACGAAACCGTCCCTTCCGAGACCCCTTCCGGCATGACCTGGCTCCGCTTGACGCCGTAGGCTTGGGGTATGACTGCACCGGAACTTGCCCTCACTGAACGTTTCCAGAATGCCTTCGCCGAGGCTTTCGGCGAGGAATACCGCACAGCTGACCCGATTATCAGGCCGGGGAAGTTCTCGGACTTCCAGTGCAACGCGGCGATGGGCCTCGCGAAGAAGCTCGGCGCGAAGCCGCGGGACCTTGCCCAGCAGATTCTTGACAACGTCCAGCTTGACGACATCGCGGAGACGCCCGAGATTGCCGGACCGGGCTTCCTCAACATCACGCTCAAGACCGAATGGGTCGCCTCCCAGGCGGCTGGGCTTCACGAGGATGAGCGCCTTGGCGTCACGACCCCCGATGAGCCAGAGACGATCGTCATCGACTACTCGGCGCCGAACGTCGCGAAAGAAATGCACGTTGGCCACCTGCGCACGACGGTCGTGGGCGATGCGCTCGCACGCGTGCTCGAGTTCGAAGGCCACAAGGTTGTGCGCCAGAACCACATCGGCGACTGGGGCACGCCGTTCGGCATGCTCATTGAACACCTGCTTGAAGTGGGCGAGGATTCGGAAGAGGCGAAACTTCTCGAGACCGACCCGAACGCGTTCTACCAGGCGGCACGCGCGAAATTCGATGCAGATACGGAGCAGACCGATTTCGCGAAGCGCGCGCGTGCACGAGTCGCGACCCTGCAGTCGGGCGACGAGGCAACGCTCGCGATGTGGACGAGGCTCGTGGGGCTCTCGAAGCAGTACTTCCACCGCATCTACGACATGCTCGACGTGACCCTCACCGATGAGGACCTCGCGGGCGAATCGACCTATAACGACGCGCTCGCGGGCGTGTGCGATGACCTCGAGAAGGCAGGGATCGCGCGTGTCTCGGATGGCGCTCTGTGCGTATTCCCGGCTGGATTCACGGGCCGCGACGAGCAGCCTCTTCCGCTCATCATTCGTAAGTCCGACGGCGGCTACGGTTACGCGACGACCGATTTCGCGGCGATTCGCCACCGCGTGAATGACCTCGGAGCAGACCGGATCGCGTACGTCGTGGGCTCCTCGCAGGAGCTTCACTTCCAGATGGTTTTCACGACTGCGCGCGAGGCCGGTTGGCTCCCCGAAACCGTCGATGCGGAGCACGTGAAGATCGGTTCGGTTCTCGGCGAGGATGGCAAGATCCTCCGCACACGCTCTGGTTCCTCGCTGCGCCTCATGGCGCTCCTCGAGGAGGGCGTCGTGAAGGCTCGCTCCGTGATCGACGAGCTTCGCCCTGATCTTCCCGAAGACGAGCGAGCCACAATCGCTCGCCAAATCGGCATCGGAAGCATCAAGTACGCGGACCTCTCAACCGCGCACGATTCCGATTACGTGTTCGACCTCGACCGCATGCTCGCTCTCCAGGGCAACACGGCGCCGTACCTCCAGTACGCGGTCGCGCGCATCCGCTCGATCCACCGCAAAGCCGCTGACCAGGGAATTTCCTCGGAGCAGGTCGATGCGGCAGCACCGCGCGTCGTTGATGATCCGGAACGCGCCCTTGCCCTTCAACTCTTGCAGTTCGCGCCCACGGTGGCGGAAGTCGGTGCCCAGTACGTGCCTCACAAGCTCGCGGCGTACCTGTTCGACCTCGCGCAGGCATTCATGAGCTTCTACGAGAAGTCCCCGATCCTCAAGGATGCGTGCGAAGACGTGCGCCTCGGCCGCCTCGCTCTCGCAAAGCTCACCGAGCGCACTCTCGTTGCGGGCCTGGACCTGCTCGGTGTGCAGGCTCCCGCGCAGATGTGAGTCGGCGCGGCCCGCGCGGCCGCGGCGTTATTTCCCGAGGGGCTTCTCGAGGAACCCCTTTTGTTCCTCGAGGAGGCGGGCCATGTCGTCACCGCGGCGGAGCCTCGGGGTGACGCTGATTTTCCCGGGGATCTCGCGGTAGGTGAGGTCGATTCCCTCGCGGTCGAACTGGTGCGTGACGATCCGCGAATCGGTGAGGAACAGGTCCTTCGTGCCAACGCTCAGGTGCACGGGCGGCAGGCCTTTGAGATCGCCGTTGAGCGGCGAGAGCGCCGGATCATCGAGCGGGGTGCGCCCCGCATACTTCTTTGCAGCGAGCTGCATGATGCGGCGCTCGTGCACGGGGTCGTGCTGGTTCGTTTCGCTCAGTTCGAGATTGGTGAATTCGAGATCGAGCAGGGGGTTCATGAGCACGATGCCGGCGGGCTTAGCCTTCGCGTTTGCGAGGCCACCGTCGACCCTCGTGTTCACGAGCGAGGCAAGCGACAGTGCGAGCCCCGCACCACTCTGGTGACCGGCGACCGCCCAGTTGCCCTGGGTGATGAGGCCCTCGGCGGCGAGTGCCTTGATAACTTCGAAGGTGTCCTCGAGGGCCGTGGGGTGCATGTAGTCGGGGCCATAGCGGTAGTCGATGAGGAGCCCCGCGCACTCGCGCTCGTCGACCTGCTTGCTGAGCCACTCCCAGTCGCCGACGAACGGTCCCGCCATGTAGCTGCCGCCGTGGAGGTACACGATGATGCCGCGATCGGCCTTGTGCTTGTCGAGCCACACGGTTCGCGTGCGGTTGATCAGTTCGATGTCGATCGCGTGCCGTTTCTGCACGGGTGCGGGTGGCTTGGCAATTCGCACCTTGCCGAACCCAATTTCGTACACGAAGTTGGGAAGCGGGGTGCGCGTGAGTGTGCGGCCCGCGATGGCGGCGTAGTGCTTGATGCGACCCATGGTGGGATCCTCCTGGCTCGATGCGCGAATCACCTTAAGGCTAGTGTTTCGACCTTACGAGATACTGGCTCCATGACTTCTCACGTTGATGTTCTCGTTGTCGCGGCGATGGCTGACGAGGCTGCCGCCGTTTCGTCCCTCTGCACAAACCTTCGCGCGGTCGCTCACCCATTTGCGGGCGGCGGGAAGGGACGCGGTGCGGGCGCGTCCGGCGAGGTAAACGCATCGGTGGGCACACTCGAGTGTGCGGGCTCCGGAGCGCAGGGGTCCGACGGTTGCCAGGCTCCTATCGCGCTTGTGACGACGGGCGTCGGCACGGCAGCCGCGAGCGCCGTGCTCGCGTGGGCCGTGGGCGAGTTTTCGCCGCGCCTCATCGTAAATGTGGGCAGTTGCGGTGGCCTCGCTGAGGACATCACCGTGGGCACGGTCGCGATTGGCTCTTCCTATGCGTATTCGATCGCGGAGGCCACGGCTTTCGGTTACGAGACTGGCCAGGTACCGGGTGCTCCCGCACAGTTCGGCAGGGAGGAGTGCGAGACGCGTGCACGCCGCGCCCTCGAGGCTGTCGAGGCGGCGGGCCTTCCTGCTCGTGCGGGCCTCATGCTTTCAGGCGATGCCTTTGTCACGGCAGACATCGCTGACGGCATGCGCGCGAAGTTCCCGGGCGCCATCACCGCCGACATGGAATCGTGTGCGTTTGCGCATGTCGCGCACCTGATGCAGGTGCCGTTCCTCGCGCTACGCGCGGTCAGCGATCTGTGCTCACCGCGGGCGAACGAGGAGTTTCATATTGGCCTCGAGGTGGCTGCGCAGGCGTCGGCCCAGGCCCTCGCGCAGGCGCTGCCTGCCCTGCGGTAGGCCACCCCTCCCTCCCCTTCCCCTTCCCTTTCTCTCCCCCTGCTTCCCCTCCCCCCTGTCTCCTTTCCCCTTCCCCCTATCTGAAAGTGGTGAAAAACCGCCACCTCACGCGCAAAAACCGACTCCTAACGCCGTGTTTCACCACTTTCCCCACTCGCGAGATCGGCCGAACGTGAGGAGCCCGGCCGACCAGGCTTCGTGGTGAGGACGTTCACCGAAGGGCGCTTCCAAAACCGCTTTTCATGTACGGTAGGGAGGCAAGGACAGCCCTAGGGGCTGTTTTTTATTGCCTTTTACCCACATTGAAGGAGGTTGGCCTTGACGAGCGCAACGGCCACAAAACCCACGCGCCCCGAAACCCCGCCCGGCGAGAAAGGGCCGCGGCACTACGGCATGGCGAAGGGTGTCTTTTACCCCTCGGCCGCGATCATCATCGTCGCGGTGCTCTTCTCCGTGCTTCTGCCCGATCAGTTCAACACCGTCGTGAGCACCATCAACTCGACGATCGTCGCGAGCGTCGGGTGGTACTACATTCTCGCGGCCACGTTCTTCGTCGCCGCGGCAGCTGTACTCGCGTTCTCTCGGCTCGGCTCGATCAAGCTCGGCAAGGACGACGAAGAACCGCAGTACAGCCTCATGTCGTGGTTCGCGATGTTGTTCGCGGCCGGCATGGGCATCGGCCTCGTATTCTGGGGGGCTGCTGAACCTCTCACCTTCTTCGCATCAAACCCGCCGCCGAACATCGCGGAGCTTCCCGATGCGGCCCGCGCGCCTAAGGCTATGGCGCAGGTGTTCCTTCACTGGGGCCTGCACGCGTGGGGCATCTACGTCGTCGTAGGCCTCGCCGTTGCGTACGCAACGCACCGTCGCGGCCGCCCGCTCTCCGTGCGCTGGGCGCTCGAGCCTATCCTTGGCCGCCACACCGATACGTGGATCGGCAACGTCATTGACACGATCGCCGTTATCGGCACCCTCTTCGGTGTCGCAACCTCGCTCGGCTTCGGCGTGAACCAGATTTCCGCGGGGCTCGTGCACCTCGGTTTGCTGCCCGATAACCCGTGGCTGCGCTTCGTCATGGTCATCGTCATCACGGGTCTCGCGACCCTCTCGGTCGCCTCGGGCCTCGAGAAGGGCATCAAGTTCCTCTCGAACACGAACCTGATTCTCGCGGGCGTGCTCCTCGTCATCATGCTGATCCTGGGGCCAACCCTGTTCCTGCTTCGTGACTTCGTGTCGGGAATTGGCAATTACCTTCAAAACTTCATCTCGTTGAGCCTTCAGACCCTGCCGTTCTATGGCGATGAGGGTGCGTCCTGGCTCAATGGCTGGACGACGTTCTACTGGGGCTGGTGGATCTCCTGGTCGCCGTTCGTGGGCGTGTTCATCGCGCGTATTTCGCGTGGCCGCACCGTTCGCGAGTTCATCATGGGCGTCATGCTCGTGCCGACCCTCGTGACGATTCTGTGGTTCACGGTCATGGGCGGCACGGCCATCTACAAGAGCGTGTTCGAAGGCGTCAACTTCCTCAACGCCGAAGGCGGTATCGACAAGGACCTCGCACTCTTCCAGGTGTTCGAGACGATGCCCGCGAGCAGCCTCCTTTCGGGTCTCGCGATTCTTCTCGTGACGATCTTCTTCGTCACCTCGGCGGACTCCGGCGCGTTCGTGGTCGACATGATCGCGCACCGCGGCGATCCGGAACCGCCCCGAGGCACCCGTATTTTCTGGGCTGTCACGAGCGGTGCGATCCCCGCGGCACTCATCGGCATTGCGGCCTACACGGGCTCGGGCGACGCATCCGGCATGAGCGGCCTTCAGGCGCTTGCGCTGATCGCTGCGCTTCCGTGGTCGGTCGTCATGATCGCGATGGTCGTCTCGATGTTCCGCGCCTTGCGCCACGAGGTCCGCATGATCGAGCGTCTCGAGCTGCAGATCCGCCGGCGCGAGCTCGTCGAGCACGTCACGGAACACGTGACCGAGCACGTCACGGATGAGGTCGCCGACAGGGTGTATGAGCGCGTGGCCACGGAAACGGGCCAGCTTGAACTCCCGGCGGTCGACGCGAGTGAGGCAGCCCCCACCGAGGGCGCCCGCAAGCGCGGTTTCCTCGATCAGTTCACACAACGCCACAAGGACTGATCCGTCACAGAAGGGGCGTGGCGCTGAGCTCATTGCGGCTTCGCGCTACGCCCCTTTCGCTCTCCCTTGGGCCCTTAGGCCCTCTTTTCGCTCTCCTAGGTAGTTAGGTTTAAGTCATGACTACCTCAAGCGCGGCGTATTCCAAACGCCAATTCAACGTGCAGCTGCCGATCGAACTCATCACGCAGATTAAGCACGCGTCCATCGACGAATCGATGACCCTCTCGGAGTTCGTCGAGGAACTCCTGCGCGCCGCATTGAAGGAGCGCACAGCCCCCACAGACGAGAGCGCGGCTGCAGCTTAAAGGTGCCTGGTTCCGACGGCTGCTCAGCTAGCGTCGGACACGTTCCCTTCTCCCGTTTCCACCGCACGTTCGGGGTTGCGAGACCACTCAGAGTATGAGCCTGCGTAGAGGTAGACGTGGGCGAATCCGGCGTAGTCCATCGCGAGCGTGTTGAACGCCGCGCTCACTCCCGAGCCGCAGTAGTTGAAGGTGATTCGTTCGGTCGTGGCTCCCACTGCTTCAAATGCGGCGCGAACATCGGCGCGTGGGCGCAGGGTGCCGTCAGATTCCAGTAGCGAGGTAAACGGCACGTTTTTCGCGGTCGGGATGTGCCCGGGTCGCGGGTCGAGGATTTCGGATTCGCCGCGATAGCGTTCGGGTGGGCGTGCATCGATGAGGAGCGCGCTTTTCGTGGGGATCGCGTGTTGGACTTCGTCCTCGCTCACGAGCCGCACGTATGGCTGCCACGGAAAGTCGCTCGGCTCACGCTGCACGTCTCCGCTTTCGAGCGCATCCTCACCGGCTGCCCGCACGTAGGCCTCGAGGCCTCCGTCGAGGACGGCGGCGTTCACGCCCACGAAGCGCAGCATGAGCGCGAGGCGCGCGGCGCCCATGGGGTCGCCTGCCCCGTAGCAGATGACCGTGTCCTCGAAGTTGATGCCGAGGCTGCCGAGCTTTTCGGAGAGTTCGTCGTCGTCGGGGAAGGGGTGCCGCCCGCGTTGTGGTGCGCCGGCACCGGTGAGGTCGAGTTCGAGATCCACGAAGATGGCACCGGGGATGTGGGCCTCGAGGTAGTGCTCGCGCAGCGAGCCTTGGGCGACGCTCCACCGAACGTCGGCGATCACCAGGTCGCCGGTGCCGGGTTCGAGGCTCCCAATGCCGTCGCTTCCCCTTCCGGGTGCGCGGCCTCCCGTACGCTCGAGGAGGGCGGCTGCGCTCACGAATGGGGGAAGGTCGTGCCAGTCAATGTCGCTCATGCTCCCAGCGTAGTGCGGGCGAGGGCGCGGGCTTTCAGGGCGGTGTCGATCACGTGGGCCACTGCGGCGTCCGTGTTGGCGGGGGCGATCGCGTCGGCGTGGGCGAGCACGTCGGGGTGGGCGTTGCGCACGGCAATTCCGACGCCTGCCGCGCTCAGCATCGGCAAATCGTTCGGCATGTCGCCCACGGCCCAAATCTGCGCGTGAGCGATGTCGCGCGTGCGGCAGGCGTGGTCGAGAGCTGCGGCTTTCGAGATGCCGAGGGGGCTGAGCTCGGCAAGGCCGTCGGATGTGGAGATGTGTAGTTCCGCGAGGCCCTCGATGCGGGCGCGCACTTCCCGATAGAAGTCCTCCGCCGAAAGGACGCTCGATACCGCGAGGATCTTGCCCGCGCCGCACGAGATTTCGCGCAGCGGGGTGAAGCTGGCGTCGGAATCGTGGTCCCTCTCCCCCGCTGCCGGCGCTGAGGGAAACTTCCGTTCGCGCACGAACCCGGTCGCCGTTTCGGCAGAGAGGGCGAGGCCGGGGATCGGGGCGAGCTTGCGGGCGAGAAGGCGGACCTCGTCTTTTGAAAAACCGCGGTCCTCGAGGATCTCCCCCGTCGCGGCGTCAAGAATGTAGGCGCCATTGGCGGCGTAGATCGCGCCGGCGCTGAGGCCGCGAAACCGCGCAAGCCACCGTGGCGGCCGGGCCGTGACGAGGCAAAAGTCGAGTCCTGAGGCGTGAGCGCGTGCGATCGCTGTGAGGTTGCGGCCGGGAATGTTTCCTTCGTCGTCCACGAATGTGCCGTCGATGTCGGCGGCGATGAGGGCGGGGGCGGGCTGCGCAAGAGGGAGCATTGCCTCATCGTAGTGCCCGTACACTCGAGGCATGCCCCGAGTTCTCCATACCGCCCAGGCGCTCGTTGACGTCATGATCGAGGTGCCCGCGCTTCCAAGCACGGGCTCCAACGTGAATGCGGTTGGCGTCCCGAGATCCTATGCAGGCGGCGCCGTGACCATTTCTCTCGCTGCAGCCCGCGTGGGCGCGACGGCCGTGCACGGTGGAGCCCACGGAGAGGGGCCGAACGGCGATCTCATTCGCGCGGTGCTGCGCGAGAACGGGATTGGCCTGTCGAGCCCCGTGGTCGAGGGAAAAGATACGGGCAGCTGCTACGTGTTCGTGGAGCCGTCCGCTGAACGCACGTTCGTGACGTGCTACGGCGCTGAACGTGACATCACCGCTGAGTCTCTTGCTCTGCTTGAGCCGCGCCTGGGCGACCTCGTGTGCGTGAGCGGCTACAGCTTTTTTGAGCCCACGCGCGACCCGCTTCTCGCGTTCCTCGACGCCCTCACACCGGGCGTCCTCCTGGTTCTCGACCCTGGCGCACCGTTTGCCTCGTTCCCGCGCGACCTTCGCGACCGGGTTCTCGCGCGCACTGACGTGTGGACATCGAATGCGGATGAGGCTCGCGAGATCACGGGGATCGACGACGTCGCGGGGACCCTGCCCGCCCTCGGCCGGCTCCTCGGCACGGGCGCGGTCGTGATCGTGAGGGATGGGTCCGACGGTTGCTATCTTTTCGAGCGCGGCCACCTCGACTACGTGCCCGGGTACCCGCAAAAAGCGGTCGATACGAATGGCGCCGGCGACACCCACACGGGGATTGTGCTCGGCGAGCGGGCGCTTGGCCTGTCCTGGCTCGATGCTGCGCGCCGCGCCAATGCCGGAGCCGCCCTCAAGGTGACGCGCAAGGGACCGATCACGGCCCCCACGCGCGAGGAGGTTGACGCGTTTCTCGCAACGAATCCCGCGACGTCCCTTGAGGCACGCTGAGGGCTTCACGCTATCCTGGTATCGCACGTCACAATCACGCCCCCCGTTTAAGGATCTTTCGTGAACTCTGCGCACACCGAGCAGTCCGCTCCCGCGACCTTGTTCGACTTCACGGTCGAAGGCGCAAACGGCGAACCGCGCGACCTCGCCGAGTTCGCCGGCAAGGTGACGCTCGTTGTGAATACCGCGAGTGAATGCGGGTTCACGCCCCAGTACGAAGGTCTCCAGGAGCTTCAGGACCGCTTCGAGGAACAGGGATTCAGCGTTCTCGCATTCCCCTGCAACCAGTTCGGCAACCAGGAGCCCGGTTCAATGGACGAAATCATCGACTTTTGCGAGACGCGCTTTCGCACAAGCTTTCCCGTGTTTGCGAAGGTCGAGGTGAACGGTAGGGGTGCTGATCCCCTCTTCACGTGGCTCGAAGACCAGCGTGGCGGCATGCTCGGCGGCCGCATCGCGTGGAACTTCACGAAGTTCCTCGTGGGCCGGGACGGACACGTCATCCGTCGCTTTGCGCCGCCCATCCCTCCCGCACGCATCGCCACATCTATCACCAAGGCCCTCGCGGCCTAACAACTCCCACCCATTCAGAAAGGACTCTCATGGAAGCCCTTCTCGGCCTTGGCGTCAGCGCCATCGTCGTCATCGTCATCATCCTCGTGGTGCTCGCTCTGCTGTTCGGCGGTCTGCGTTCCTCGATCCTCTTTACCGTGAAGACGCAGGAAAACGTCATCGTGGAGCGTTTCGGTAAGTTCCTGCGCGTCGCGAAGCCTGGTCTCAACACAAAGATTCCCTTCATGGACACGCTCACGAAGCCGATCTCGCTGCGCATTCGCCAGCTCGAGGTCAATATCGAGTCGAAAACGAAAGACAACGTTTTCGTGACGGTCCCCGTAGCCGTGCAGTACGTGATCCGCGAGGAATCGGTCCAGGACGCCTACTACCGCCTCTCAAACCCCGAAGCGCAGATCCGCAGCTACGTGTTTGACACGGTGCGTTCAGCACTGTCGGGCCTCGATCTTGACGCGGCGTTTGAGTCGAAGGACGACATTGCTCGCAGTGTCGAGGCGACCCTTTCGACTCGCATGCAGGAATTTGGTTTCCACATCGTCAACACGCTCGTTCAGGACATCTCTCCGGATCAGCGCGTGCGCGACTCGATGAACTCGATCAACGCCGCGCAGCGCGACCGCGTCGCCGCGCAGTCGCTCGCCGAAGCCGACAAGATCAAGCGCGTCACGCAGGCTGAGGCGGAGGCCGAATCCAAGCGCCTGCAGGGTGAAGGCGTTGCCGCGCAGCGCCGCGCGATCGCGATGGGTATCGCTGAGCAGTACGAAATGCTCAAGCAGGTTGGCATCGAGAACACTGCCGAGCAGCTTCTGCTCATGACCCAGTACTTCGACACGATGCAGGACGTCGCCCGCAACGGTCGCTCGAACGTGCTGTTCCTCCCCTCGAATCCCGCCTCCGTGGGGGCGATGGGCGAAGAGATCCGCTCGGCGCTTCTCCAGGCGCAGGTTGCCAACGACACGATCAACGGCGATTCCACTCCCGTGGCGCCCGCGGTGCCCGTTGACGGCGATGGCAATTCGCAAGAGAACATCGAGCGTCTTCGCAACGAGGCGAAGGAGCGCGCCCGCCGCGCAAGGGAAGAAGCGCGCCGCAGGGCTGAGGAAGCCGCGAGCAGCACTCGCGAGCACATGGGCGATGCCGGCCCGGACTTCTAAGCGCTCCTCAATCCGTTAAAAAACGGCGGACCCGGATCATTCCGGGCCCGCCGTTTTTGACGTGTGCAGCACCTCGCTTTAGCGCTTCGGCAGCAGTTCCTTGTTGAGGGCATCCTTCTCGCCGGACTCGAGCGCAAGGCTCATCGCCATCGCCGAATCCGCAACGGATGCGGGCCTCGAAGCGCCGGGAATCGGCAGCACATGGTCGCCGAGTGACATCTCCCAGGCGAGAACGACCTGCTGGGGGCTCACACCGCGTGCGCGAGCGATCTCGGCGATCACGGGGAAGCGCTCACCCACCTCGAAGGCTCCCCCGCCTGTGCCGCCTAGCGGAGACCACGGCACGAACGTAATGCCGTGCTCGCCGCACAACTGCAGCTCGTCCCAGCTCGTGTGGTTGAAGCGCGGCGAAAACTCGTTTTGCACGACCGCGAGGTTGCCCTCACCGAGCACGTCGAGGGCAATCTCAATCTCCTCGACGCTCGCGTTCGAAATGCCGATATTCTTCACGTGCCCCTCGTCCTTGAGCTCGGCGAGGGTCTCGATCGCCTCCGAGTACAGGCGCGTGCGGTCGGGGCGGTGCAAGTAGTACAGGTCGATAGCGTCGACTCGAAGATTCTTTTTCGAGCGCACCACCGCGGTGCGGAAGTGGCCGACGGAACTGTCGCGGCCCCACTTCTCACCTTCGGCGCGCGTGATGCCACCCTTGGTCGCAACCGTGATGCCCGCCCGGTCAAAGTCCGGATGCGCCTCGGCGTAGGCCTCGAGGGCGTCGGCCACCTGCCGCTCGTTATGGCCGACCTTGTTCCATGCGGGCGCGTAGATGTCAGCGGTGTCGACGAGGGTGATGCCCGCATCGAGAGCAGCGGCAACCGTGGCGCGCGCGTTCTCGGTATCGTCGGCTTTCTCCTCGAACGAGAGCGGCATGGCGCCAAGACCAAGCGGCGTCACGGTGAGGCGTCCAATGGACCGCAAAGGGTAGGCGAATGACGGAATGCGTGAGTGTTCTGCTGTGGACATGTCCCCAGCCTAGCGACCGTGCGCCTCGGCCAAACGGACGAGCGCCTCTTCTAGCACTCGCGTAGGCGTACCGAGGTTGAGGCGCTCGAAACCGGGCGCGCCGAAGTTTCGCCCATGCTCAAAGAACACGTGCGCTTCACGGTCGTGAAGGCGCGTGAGCTCACGTTCGTCGAGCCCAAGCGGGCGAAAATCGATCCACTGCAGGAACGTTCCCTCGAGCGGCGCGATCGCCACCTCCGGAAATCGCTCAGCGAAGAACTCCCTGCTCACCTTGTCATTGCGGGCGATCAGTTCGAGCAGCCCCTCAAGCCACGCACTCGCCTCCGTGTAGGCGATCTCGACCGCGCGATACCCGAGGCAGTTTGCAAAGTGGAAGCCCCACGCCTCGAGTTCGCGCTCGTAGGCGGCGCGCAGCTCGGCATTTTCGATCATCGCCCAGCTCGTTTGCACGCCAGCAAGATTGAAACTCTTGGACGCTGATGACAGCGTGATCGTCCGCGACGTCGCATCCTCGCTCACGGCTGCGAAGGGAATGTGCTCGAACCCCTCGTGCACGACATCCGCGTGAATCTCATCGGCAATGACCGTCACGTCATTGGCACGAGCAAGATGCGCGATCTCCTCGAGCTCTGTGTGCGTCCACACGCGGCCGGTCGGGTTGTGCGGCGAGCACAGGATGAGCACTGTGACGTCTTCGTTCTCAAGGGCATCGGCCAGAGCGGCAAAATCGATTCGGTATCGCCCACCCTCGCCGTCGAGGGGCACCGCCACGAGGCGCCGCCCCGTCTTCTCGATCGCATCGACCATGGGAGGGTAGGCGGGCGTCAAGAGAGCGACGCCGTCGCCGGCCTTACTCGCTGCACGGACACCGGCGAACAACCCCGTGACTACCCCCGGCATCATCGAAATCCAGCGCGTATCGATCGCCCAGCGGTGACGCACGGCTTGCCACATTTGAATCGCCGAGAACAGCGCAGGCGTCGGACCCGTGTACCCCAGGACCGCACCCTCGAGGTGCTCGCGCAGCCCCCGCGTAATCTCCGGGGCGGGCAGAAAATCGAGATCCGCCGTCGACAGTGGCGCGATCCCCGCGGGGACGTCTCCCCCACGTTCACGCATAAGCTCCCATTTCACGGACCCCGTCCCCGAGCGGTCCACGAGCGTTTCAAAGTCATAGGCGGGCGGGCGGGTCACTGTGCGTACCTCTCTTACGTCATCGTCGGATGGGAAGCACTCTCAATCGTAGCCGCGCCTCCTCACGGTTCGGGGATCTACGATAGATGCCATGCAGCCTTCCCCCCTGATCTCCTTCGTTGTGCCGTGCTACAACTCAGCGCAGTACATGCGCCGGGCCATCGACTCGATCCTCTTCGACAGGGACGAACCCCGCGAGCGCATCCAGATCATCCTCGTCAATGACGGCTCGACGGACGAGACCGAACGCATCGCGCGGCAGTACGAGGAGTGCCACCCCGGCATCGTTCACGTCGTGAGCCAGCCGAACGGGGGTCACGGCGCGGCCGTCATGGCTGGAGTCCATGCGGCGGATGGCACCTACCTCAAGGTCCTCGATTCCGATGACCGACTCGACACCCACGCCTTGAGCGAGCTGCTCCACACGGTCGAGTCGTTCCCGCCCGACAACCTCCCCGACCTCGTCCTCACCGACTACGTGTACGACAATCACGCGCTCAAAAAGAACCGTCGGATCGGATACCGGCGCACCGTGCCCGCCCGGCGAACACTCACGTGGGACCAGGTGTCGCGCCCCAGAATGGGCAGCTACTTCCTCATGCACGCGATCCTCTACAAGCGCAGTGTGGTCATCGAATCAGGGCTTGAGCTTCCCCGCCACACGTTCTATGTCGACAACCTTTACGCGTCGATTCCCCTTCGCCACACCCGCACCCTCTACTACCTTCCGGTTCCGCTGTACTACTACTTCATTGGCCGCGACGACCAGAGCGTCAACGAAAAAGTCATGATCTCGCGCCTCGACCAGCAACTTCGCGTCAACAGAATCATGATCGATGAACTGCGCGTCGAGGACATATCCTCACGCTCGCTGCGTCGCTACCTCCTGCACTACCTCACGATCATCACGAGCATCTCCCTCACGTTCGCGGTGCTCGCAAAAACACCGGAGGCAAAAGCGCAAGGTCGCGACCTCCTCGCGTATCTCAAATCGCATAACTATCCCGCGTACCGAGCCTACCGCCGCACACCCATGAGCATGGGACTCAGCGCACGTGGGCCCGGCGCGCACAGGTTTATCCGCACCACTTACGGGGTCATTCGCAAGCGGTTTGGGTTCAATTAGGTCCGACGGTTGCCGGGCTACCGTCGGAAAGCTTTTCGCACGCACCGAACCACGCACCCGGGTTGAGGGGGCTCCCGCTTCAGCAGCATCCTGCCGCCCCGACGCTTTCGCTTAGAAGAAGTTCACGAGAAGCACGAAGGCGAGGGTTCCCGCGGCGACGCTCACGAGGGTGCGGCGCCCACCGAAAAGGTGCACGGCGATCGTGACAGCTGACGCGATGAGCAGGTGGATGATGCTTCCGGGCTCTTCGGCAAAGGTGCTCTTGAACGTCGCGAGCGCAAGGATCACAAGGATGCCCGCGGGCATCCACACGGCCATGACGCGCACGAACTGGGATTTGCGCAGCGGTTCGAGGATCGCGAACGGGAGCGCGCGCAGCGTGAAGGTAACGGCGAAGGCTATGAGGAGAACCGAGGCGAGGTACCAGAAGGGGATGTCAAGCTGCATCGTCGCTCTCCATCTCTGCCGGCAGGGGTCTCGTGAGGCGCACGGCGATCGTGTAGCGAGCCGCGAGGGTTGCAACGAAGCCGATCATCGCGGCGAAGATCGGCTGGCTCGGGAGCAAAAGGAGCGCGAGGCCGAAGGCGGCAGCACCGAGGAGAAGCGACGGGATTTCCTGTTTCGTGCGGCACGCATCGAGCGTGAGCGTGATGAACAGGGCGCACAGCGCGAAACTCAAGCCGCGGATCTGGAAGGGAATGAAGCTCGAGAGGAGCACGCCCATGAGGCCGCCACCCACCCAGCAGATCTGGAGCACGGCCCCTGCCGAGATCACGCGCGGCTGAGTCCATCCCTTCGGGTTCGCGACCGTGACCGCGAAGATTTCGTCGGTGAGCGAATACATCGCGTAGAACTTCAAAAACGGGTTCTTCACGACCTTGAGCGGGAAGTTGAACGCGTAGAACACGTGGCGGAAGTTCACGAAGAACGATGCCGCGGCGATCGTCACGAGCGGCGTGAGCGACGTGATGAGTGTGATGAGCAAAAGCTCGAGCGAGCCCGCGTACGCGAAGAACGAGAGGGCGGGTGCCATCCACCACGGGAGTCCGGACTGCACAACGAGAAGTCCAAAAGCGATGCCGATCGGGATCATGCCGAGACCCGCCGGGAGAATCAGCAGGGCTCCCTGCGCGATTTCGTGGCGCACCGAATAGGGAGGCTCATGCGCGCTAGGCTGCGCCGCAACGCTCATGCGTGCTTCCCTCTCACTCACATCTGTTCCAAATCCCGCGGCGAGCGGGCGAACTCAATCTTCGCACGCCCACCCCACCGCGGGGAACAATTAAAGCCGCTGACCTGTGTATACATTGCAGTGAGGGTGAGCTCGTTGACCCTTTACGCGGATAAAGGGTCGCATACGGTGAGGCCCAAGTCCTGGGCAAAAGCGAGCATTTGCCTGTCGTGACTCACTACGGTGACCGCACTGCCCAACTGGAGGGCAGTCGCAAGATGAACGGCATCAAGCGAACGAACGTTCTGCGGTAACGCCTCAGCGATCGAGAGCACTGCGTCAGTAATCGGCGCGACGTCAACATAGCGGAGAAGCAATTCTCGCTCCTGTACCGGCCGTCCCTGACGCCGCAACACCCGGGTTAACTGGTGTAGGTGACGCCCATATGTCTCACAATCTCTAGAACCGTGAACGGAAGTGTCTCACGGGCGAAAGTTTAGCGTTTTGAGACACATTGAGGGGGTCACGGCGCCCCAGTCGCAAAAAGTACACAAAACGAGACACCATAGACAAGCTAGAAAGTTTGCAAGTTTGCTAGATAACCAGCAAACAAGCTGAAAGCCAAAAAGATTTTCTGTCTGCGCTGACGGCATCTCGCCGCCTTGCCGCAAGAGCGGGCACAACTAGGAGACCACCATGGCTCACCTATACCCCATCAGGGCATACACAACGCCTTCTCCTAGAGTCGCGAACTCCGCGCCTACTTACTTTGATAGTCGATCCTAGGATCGTAAATTCGCTCAGCCGTATTTTGATTTTGCTCATCTTCAGACTCAGAGGACAAGTGTTCCTTGGCCGCCCGAAGTTTTTCCCTGATCGCCTGCCTATTGGTGATTCCAATAGCAACGACCGTTGCTGCTGCAACGCCCACGGCACCCGCCGCAAGTAGCGGACCGGCGCCAGCTGATCCCTTAGGAGCCCCTCTTGAGGCGGGCTTGGCCAGAGCTACAAGTTGGCCCGTCACACTATCTCGCAACCCGCCCGAGGAAAGCTCCAGATTCTTGAAGGGGATGTCTGCCCCCTTTTCCAAAACAACTTCGGCGGTGTATCGGATCACCTTCCCCAGCGCATCATCATTCGCCATATAAAACTCCCTCAAGTCCAATCGATTGCTCGCATCTGCAGCCTCCGTAGTGCTGCGCTAAACATTGAGAACACTGCCGTGTTCAGTGATCGTCACTTTTAACTCCATCGCATGAGCAGGCCAGCCAACCAATCATCTGTGGCCCGTGCCCACACTCGGGGCACGGGCCAGGTGTCGGCTCAACCCACACGTTGCCACACTTGATGAGCTTCATGCCGTCATGTCGGCGTAGCGCTCGAAGAGGATCGTGAGGCGTTCCTCGTTGGAGTGGAGTGGCTTCTTCGCGCCGAAGGCTTTGTCGACGACGCGGTCGAGCGCAGCGTGGGCCTTGAGGAGCGCGGGGCTCATCGCGAGGGGGTTGTAGTGCTCGGCAAGAGAGCGCTCGGGGTGGAGCTCACGCGCAGCGATCACGCCCTTGCCAGCCTCGATGATTTTCTCGCGCAGTTCCTGTTCGACGGCGGGAAGAGGAAGGTTGTTCCACACGATGGTGTTCGAGAAGCGTAAGCGGGATTCGAGTGCACCGCCCACCGCACGCTGCCACGTAATGAACATCGATGACGAAATCACGCCGAAGAGGAAACCATCTGGATCCTCGGCAGTAAACAGCTGATCACCTGCTATTACTGTTTCAGGAAGGTGCTGGACCGTGTAAAAAGCGCGTGTTTCTGACACAACGCGGGGAATTCCCACGTAGGGAACAAGCGGGCGGTGTTTGTTTCCCCTGAACACGTGGGGGGTATCGCGAAGCTTGTACGCGTCACCGCCCGTCGATTGTTGTGACCGCCAAGCACGGCAGGCTTCGACTCGGGCCTTGAGAACCGGTGAACGTCCGAGATCGCTTGGGTCAAAGTTGCTGTCGGCCATCCACAGACACCAGCGGTCAAGCCCACGGACGACCTCGCGGCCCATGCGGAAGGGCCGCAAGTACCTCGCCGCGATGGGGTCCGCGGCGATCTCGGAATATTCATCCGCTTCGACGATCAGATTTCCCCCGTCGGCAGGCATGGTTCCAAAGCTCACCCTCGATAGCATCGGGCTAAGGGCTTTCGTTCGCTTGCGCACGAGGAGATTAGGTCCATCGATGAGGTAAGCGTTGACTCCCTTCGCGGGCACCTGCGTCGGCTCGCCCTTGACCTCGTTGTAGGTGAACAATTGGGGAGCGCTTCGCTCGTGCTTGTCATAGCCCGTGATCACGCAGTGCACGGCTGCGGCACCGGGTGCCTCGCTAGTCCACGAAAACGTCTGGTGGGCGAAGCGGATGCGCCAGCCGGCGTCGAAAAGAGGGCCAAAGAGCGGCGCGACACCCTGGCCCTGCGCGATCGAGTTCGTGGACACGAACGCAAAGCGGCCTCCTGTCACGGGCCGGAAGAAATCGCTCGCTTTCTTGAACCAGGCAGTGACGTAGTCCAAGGTACCGTCGTGGAGCTCGCCCCACACATCCTTGAGTTCCTGACGCTGCTCCTTTGCTTTCGCTTGGTGCCCAATAAACGGCGGATTGCCCACGATGAGCGTGTCAGGACCCGCGTGCACAAGCCCGCGCCAGTCGAGACGCAAGGCGTTACCCACGGTGATCTGCGCGGAATCCTGAAGTGGAAGCATCGGGTATGCGTAGCCAAGTGCGAGACTTAGTGCCTGGTTTGCTTGGTGCTCCACGAAAAACATTGCGGTCTTGGCGATGGTTGCTGGCCACTCTTCAATTTCGATGCCATGGAACTGACTAAGTTTCACATGGACGAGGCTCGCTGCATCGAGGGAGAGTTGTCGGCGCTCGGGGTAAAGTTCCTGTAGGCGCTGATGGATGCGTAATTCCAGCGCTCGGAGTTCGCGGTAGGCGATGATGAGGAAGTTGCCGCACCCACAGGCAGGGTCGTAGACCGTATCAAGTTGGATACAGGGGCTTGTGGTACTCGGATGACGCAGATGGTGCGAAACTAGCTCGCCGATAGGGAATACGTGCCGTGGCGCTGGTCATTGAGTGGTCTGCTCGGACGGTGTGGATCCGCGATCTGGTGCGATCGGGAGGTGGAGTCCGGCGATGTGAACCCCGACAGGCAAGGCTGAGAGTGAGGCGCTAAAAGGTGGGGCGAGCGCCAAAAGGTAGTGCCGGTTGCGGCTTGCTATTAGCAATGAACAGAGCGTGTAGGTACTTGACGCAAAGACAGGATCCGCAGCCATGCACTACTCCGATCTGGTGACAGTCCACGCCCGCCTGACGTACCGGCTGACCAGCTTCCTCCTCGAAAATCCCGCCGCCGGGGACAGCGTCGAGTGGTTGGCCGCATTCCGCGCCCAACGTCACGCAGCCATCGTCTTCACGATCACCGAGTGGGAGCTGTACTGGCTGGGTGCGCGCGTGGATCCGCGAACATTAGAAAAGGATGTAATACTGGCAAGCACAGTTGCGCATCCCCTATTCGAATGAACAAGGAGTCAAGAATGAAGTTATATTCTATTTACAGTAAACTGCTTAACTCAGATGCTTACATAGAGCTGATGAATAGCGATAGAACGGAGATACAATCTTATTTCTTATATGACGAAGGCGAACTAACTACGAAACCTAAATTTAGAGGACAGGAAGGTTTCAGTACCAAGAATATTAAACTTACTGATAAATATGACAGCATAGATAGTCTGTTGGTTTTTTCTGCTGATTTTTATGAAAAAATGAGTCTTCTACTCGAAGACGAGATGCAGTTTTCTGAAGCAGAGCTAATGATAGGTGATGAGATCATCAATTGTTATATTGGGAAAATAACCAACATTCAAAGCATTTTAAACGAAGAGAAATCAGAGTATGATGAGTGGCTAGGGGATGAAGATGAGCCTTTTGTAGAAACGCCAGTATTTATGAAGGAGATTCGCAATACTGTTTATTGCGTTAGAAACACATCCAGACAACATATCGTAGCATTTACAGAGTTGTTTAAACAACAGGTAGAAAATGAAGGTTTAAAAATTGAGTTTCAAGAGGTTAAACAATAATTTATTCGACTCTCTGATTTAACAGGACCTAATCAAGGCCATAAGGGACATTAAACCTAATGAAGTGCAGCACATGCGCGATGAATAACTAACGACGTGATCGGTGCCGCACAGAATCCTTCAAAGACTTCTTGACGACGAACGAAGACGCTGCAGGAGTGGAAATCCGTCTTGCCGGTGGGGTCACACATCGAGTTCCAATTCAGAATTGAGCCAACCACGGACACAATGCCCATGATCAAAGTCGCCCACTCTCAGTGGGCCTGTAAAGAAGCTGTAATCTGCCCGCTGTTCATGGTAGGTTCGCCCCTCTCCTTATCCCTGCATCTCTGCACCAATGGGGCCTTTTCCGGTGTCCCATCTACCGTGACCATATGACCCCAGAACGCATCAGCTTCCCCACTGTCACCAACGCGATCATTATGATGACCCAGTGTGGCAGCGCAGAGGTGCTCCCGGGCGAAGGCGGCCCAACGGGAGATCGCTTTGATGCCTTCGTTGAAGCGTGGGACTCGACCGCCACATGCTTGGTGCGCTGACCGGGCACGCCATTTGACAATGGCTTAAAGCTACTTAAAACCCATATCATCCAATAAAGGTATTCCTATAAATAGGGGGCTTAGACTCTGTATTTCAATTATGCAATAAGTCAATTGGCGCAACACCTGAATCATTTTTCTTGCTTTTATCCGCACCTCTTGCAAGCAAAAGTTTTGCCGTTGAACTATTCTCATCTGGAGAGTTCATCGCTGCACGCCAAAGCGGTGTATTACCCCAAGCATCCACTGGATCAATCTCAGCACCGTTATCAAGTAGCAACTCAGCCATATCGCAGTAATCATGAATAGCCGCTATGTGCAAAGCGGTCATACCTTGATTGTCGGCGGCAGACAGCTCATAGTTCTGCTCAATTAAATATGACACCAGGCTAAGATTATTTTTAGCAACAGCTGATGACAAAAGAGTTCTGCCATCTCTACCTACTGCATCAATACCATTTTTCTTTATAAATGCATCTAAAGCCGGCTTATTATCTGAATTAGTAATAAGCTGAATCATTTGTTCGTCAATAGTTGTCATAAAAAATCTAACTTTTCTATTTAGTGCTGACTTGGAAAACGATGATTATTCTTCACCTGCTCGTCAGCGGCAGACCGGCTCATGACACGGGTTTCACCCCCATGCCTTAGCTTTGGACTCCCACACTACTTCCTGACCTAGGTTCATCAACAGTTGTGGGGTACCGAGGTGATCGCACACATAATGATAAAGTTTCGATGCTGCTGGAATTTCTTGTGCTAACTCGGCCTGCCACTTCCGTGAGCCGAGTAGTTCCGCTTGTGCATCACTGCTATTAATGTATTGTGCCAAGGGCACAAATTGACCATCTTTGTAGAGATACTACACATTCAAGGCCATGGCCGGTGCGTTCTGCAAGTCACGTCCCGGATTGGCCGCATGTTTGCCCAGCTGCTGACCGCTTCGCTCTTCTGAAACAATGGTTAAACCTTCCCAATCATCGTCTATGACCACGTGATCCGTCTGCAAATCTATTCCGAACACGGAGTCACGCAGTTCATCGCACGAGGCACTATGGGGCGCTGTCGATTTAAGTAGATGTTCGACAGCGGGCAAAATGAATGCTCCTGAACCAATGAAGGTTTCGTACACGCGCCCCTCGGTCGGTTCCAGAATCTCCGCGAGGGTGCGCACCAAAGAACGAGGAGTGTAGAACTCCCCTCCCCGCTTGCCCTCAGCAGAGGCGCCCTCCGCCTGCATTTCGGCTTCAAGCTCTAGGCGGCGGGCGTCATCAAAAGCATCAGTCACATACTTGAGGAAGACAAGGCCCAAGACGATGTCCTTGTACTGGGAATCATCCATGGAGCCGCGCAGCTTGTCCGCAGCCTTCCACAGAGTGTCCTCAAATTCCTTCACGGGAGTGGCAACCATTCTTGGGAGTCTACTTCTCAGACTGCGGCTCACCGCTTCGGCGCTACAAAGGCGTATAAACCCGGCCGTCAAGTTGCGCAATCCGCCACCAATTCCCGGGTTTACCTGCCGTTCACCGACGGTCGCTGACCAGTTCACCATGGGCGGCTAACGTGATTTCAAAAGATACTTCCTTAACCTTAGCGTCAGGTTCCTGCAGTTCCACCAGCGAAAGCGGTGGAACTGCACCGAAGATAAAGGACGTCGCTGTGACAACCTCACCAGAAGCACCGAATACTTCGAAAACTCCGATGGCTCGCAGGCTTCTCAAGAAGGTCCCGCCTCAGATCCGAATTATCTTCGTCGTCCTCGGATTACTCCTGATCTTCGGGCTGTTCTCCCTAGGGATGCAACTGTTCATGCTCCTGGTCGTAGTGATGTCGGAAGTGCCGTGGGTCGCATCAGGGATTCTCCTCGGGATCTTCCTCATACTGCTCCTCCCAAGCAAGGGGTGGACCGTGTTCGGTACCCTCCTGTTCATAGTCGGGGCCATCGTCAGCGCGATCGCGGACGTCCCTGGCAACCCGATCTACAACGCGCCGTTTGAGGCACTGTTCCTCAACGAGGGCGAATACCTCTCCGCTAGCGTCATCATCGAGCACCCCACCCAAGGCGAAACAGCCGTCACCCCCGACAACATCATCGTGGATGCAGAGGGCAACGAGCTCCGCGACATCAACGACTTCCTCACGTTCCTCTACCGCCTGGTTCTGTATTCCGTCATCTACGGCGTACTCATCACGCTGCGCGGCTTCCTCGCGAAAATGAAAACCACATCCACGAGCGCCTCCCCTCGCAAGAAAGGGAACGACGAGGCTCACCTCAAGACGCCTTAGGCACGTCGGCGGCGCATCACCATCAACAACGCCATACCCGCCACAACAGTCACGGCCGCCAACGCGGCTGGCACAACCTCAGCCCCCGTGCGGGCCAACGCTCCCCCAGCCTCCGATGCGGTGCCTGCGTTATCGGTTCCACCAGCGTCCGATGGGGTGCTTGCGTTATCGGTGCCGTCAGCGTTGTCGGTGGCGTCCGGTTGCGCTGGGTCGGCTGGCTGCCTGCTGGGGTTTTGTGTTTGCGCTGGTCAGGTCCACGTCGTTAGTGCCATGAGGGCCACCATTGTCGTGGCTGTCATATCTCTTGTGGGATTTTTGTGGGATTCTGGCCCCCATGGTTTTTCTTGAGGATGCTGACACCTACCCCGTCGTCGATCAGGAGCGTGTGCCGGCAGAGGAGTGCGGAATTCTCGGGGCGGCGCAGCAGGCGCCGCGGGAACTGCGCATCGAGCACTCGACGATCCAGCTCGAACACCCCGGGCAAGTCGAGCACGAAGCGGTGTGCGGGGATCAGTAGAAGGCCACCTCGGCGCCCCCGTACTCCACGACGGTGTAACCCTCGGTCTCGGTGGCGGCGAACTGCAGGCCCCGACCGTGCTCACGATCCTCCGCCAGCCAGAAGGACACCCCGAAGCGCCAGCGTTCCAGGGGTTCGGACAGCACGCACACGCTGGTCAGCTCAGGTACCTCACCGTCCGGAAATTCCTCCCGGATCCGCTCCCGTGCTACCGCCAACCACTCCGGTGCCTCTTCGAGAGCCTCAGCGATGCGCGCCGTCATCTCCGGTGACAGGGGAACGTAAGCCGCATCGAGGTCATCGGAGAGGATGAGGCGGACCTGCCACTCGCCCGGAATCTCGACGAGCGTCTCGAAATCGTGGAACTCGTAGTTCATGGTGTCTAGTGACCGCGGATGGCGGTGTCCTCCATCATCTCGACGTCATACTGCGAGATCTCGGCGGCCGGGGGCGGTGCGCAGGTCGCCGTGGAGGTCCTCGCACTCCAAGACGGCGTCCGCGTCCACAGGCTCCCGCAACCGGTTGCTTCGGGATCCCCGAAGGTGGCATTGACTTGTCATGGGGTGATCTTTGGGGCCACAAATCCGTCAATGAGCGGCCCCGACCAGGAGCCCACATTCCAGACACTTTCCTCGATGAATTGGAAGAAAATGGATGTAAGGCTCTCGTTGAAGGCCGCGATTGGTCCTGTGAGCGCACTCGCCATGATAGGGCTTCCCTTGTGATGAAAACGGTTTGCCGTACTTGTGTTTACAAGAATATAACCGCTCAGAGATTAGGTGGCTGCCCTTAAAGCGCAAGATTTCTCGAGCGATTGTCATGGGCGGTTACCCCTGGAGAGCCTTTTCCGTTTTGTGTTTTGTCTGGCTCGCTATTCTGGCGGGCAAGATCGAAGCCGTCCCCATGAGAGGGCAATGACAACAGCACGTGAATAGCCTCCTCGCTAGTTGAACCAGTCAGGCAGCTAAATCGCAGTTCGCGCGCGTTTGTATCCCTCGTGCTATGAAAGTTTCGAGGATGTTGAGGTCACCTAGTTTCTTGAGCAACGCTTCCAGCGCTTTCTTGCTGTCGTACGCCTTGGCGAAAGACTCTTCGAGGTCATCGAGAAACAGTGGGCGAATTGCTTTGAGGATGTTCTCTTCTGTTGTGTAGTGGGCGCCAAATTCGCGGCGCGCACGTTTATCTTTGACCGCCTGGAAGAGCGACCCGAAAATAGCAGGAGAGATTTCGGCCCAGTTGAAATAGGTGGCTTTGAGGAGTAGCTTTCGCGACTGCTCCGTAAAGGCGGGAGTTTCGGTTGCTTCACCGAAGACGCTGCCATTGACGTATGGGAATGCTTGGATGAGTTCGTCATCCTGGCTTGGCCGCTCCTCCCTAGGCTGATTGAGTGCTTGGTAGAGGTCTGCGAGTTTTTCGCCAAGATCACTGCCGTCTTCGTTGGTGCGTTCCTCGATATACCTGGTGAAGAGGTCGCGCTGCCAGAGGTCAGAGTCGTCGGCGTAGAGGCAAAAGAGAGTGCGCACGAGAAACATGGAAGCGTGGTGTTCGTCGAAGCCGGTCGAATCAAGGTGCACATACAGTTCCGCCATGAGCTTCGCAGCGGCAACGGCTGATTCGGCCGCCTCGTAGTCGAACGCTTCGCGCATGCGCGTGAGAATTTCTGGCAGTGTGGGGTCTTCATCGAAGCCAATCCGAATGACCTCAAGTTGGCTCTCGAGGTGGGAGTCGGGCTGGCCAATGGCATGCGTGTGGGCGATGAGTTTTGCGTGTGTGCCGCCTGTTTCGGCGCGGCGGGGCCACCGCCACTCTTGGTGGGTGTCGTTTCCGAAGATGACGAGGCGTTCGTGGCTTTCTCGTGAGAGTTCTTGGTCGATAAGGCGCTGGATACGGCGCGGGGGAAGCTCATTGCAGTACCAGACGCGCAAGCCACTAAACCCGGCAACTTGCGTGAGGGTGTAGGTGTTGTCCTCTATTGAGAGTGTTACGGGTGGCAGTGTGGGGTTTTCCCACCCGAGGTGTTCGATGAAGAGGCGGCGAAAATCGTTGCGATCTACAAGGTTAAGAAGTGTGTGCGTCATTGCGTGATTCCCATGGTGGAGACGATGCGGATGGCATCAGAGGCGGTTCCGGATTCAAATACAAGTTCGTTGTCGCGGTGTAGTGAAACGACTCGGGCGGCGAGGGAGTTGTCGTCGACGCCTTGGCGGATTGCTTGGCGTAGGCGGCGCTCTGCCTCGCGGGTTAGTGGGTGTTGATAAAGGGATTCGAGTGCCGCCTGGGTGTCGCGGTCGAAGGTGGAGAAGTTCAGTGTTGCTCCGAGCCGGTTCCATACAGTCTTACGGACTCCACGTAGTCGTCCAGCGATGGCGGCCGGGGTGGAGAGGTCTTTTCGCACGAGGGTTGTAACGAGGTGTTCGTGATCTTCTCGTGGGTCGAGGCCTGGCTCTTCAGGTGAGGCTTCGAACAGGGCGAGTGTCTCGTGTCCAGTGAGAACTTTAGTAGTTCCGCTGGGGTCAATGAATCCGAACCCGTCGATGCCGCTGGCGGTGCGCACGAAGCACGTCAGGCCTTCACTACTGTCACTGATTCGCTTGCGTCGTGTGGCATCAATGAGATCCGGTAGCGCTGCGATTCGCTGCGCTTCTGCCGGGTCGCGCTGCTCGAGAGCATGCCAGTACTCATATGCCAGCGATGATGCATCCACGTCTTCCGTGCTCTCTTCATCATCGAGCGATCCGTTGTAGAGGTCGTTGAGCATTCGGGTTTCGTTTTCAGAGCCGAAAAAGTTTTCGTCTGAACCGAAGACGGCTGCGTTACGCGAGAGTCGTTGAGCGATTCGTTGACGTAGGGAGATGACGTTTTCGATGCTCTCGTGGAATATGGAGTAGATCAGAACTTCGGGCGAGATTTGCCCGATGCGGTCGACGCGGCCAGCGCGTTGAATGAGTCGGATGATCGCCCAGGGCAGGTCATAGTTGACAACAATATGGGCGTCTTGCAGGTTCTGGCCCTCCGAGAGAACGTCGGTGGCGATAAGGATGCGGGTTTCGTCCTCGGGCGCAACGACGGGATCGGCACCGGGCAGTGCGTTGGATCGGGGTGAGAATCTTTCTGCCATTCGTGTCGGGTCATCGGTCGCCCCGGTCACAGCTGCCACAGCGCCTACTCCTGCCTGGGCCAGCTGGGCTCCGAGATAGTCGGCGGTGTCCTTGTATTCCGTGAACACCAAGACTTTCTCATTCGGGTGTTTCACGCTCACTAATTCAATGAGGGCGGCAAGTTTCGAGTCCCTGTTCGGATCCCATACGCCTACCTTTGTCAGTAGTGCACGTAGGGCCTCCGTGTCTGCCCGCAGATCTGTCGCGAACTGGGCATTGAAATGAGAGGCGGGCACCCACGTAATGTCACGTGGAGCGTTAGCTTTGAGTACCTGGTATCGAGTAGCTGCGTCGGCTGCCGTTAGGTCGAGACCGCTTTCGAGGGTGTCTTCGTCGCTAAGCATGTCAAGGTCATTGATGGTGCCAGCCGGCACGTCAAGATCGTTCTCGAGCGCGTACACAAACAGTTCGTTGCGGGCGAGATGGCGGGTGAGGGACAGCAGGAATGCGTGCCCGCCAGAAGAGAGCCGCTTATAGAGCATGGTTTTTACGAAGCCAGCAACGTGTCCGCGGCCGCGATCAACGCCTTCTGCCCAGTCTTTGAAGAGTGGGTCTTTTCGAGCACGGTGGTTGAGGTACGAGCTGAGGTTGTAGCGAGGCAGACTTAGGTTCTCGATTACGGCGAGAGTGTCATCGTCAGCCAAAATCGTGGCCGGGTCGTCTTCGCCAAAGTCGTGCCGCAGCGGGATCGCCTTACGCGTAGGGAACGTGAACGATTCACCATTGGGGAACTCCACGTATTCTCGTCCGCTGTCGTCTTTCCGCGAGTAGTTTTGGCGGATGAAGGATCTGGTGCGGCGAACGAGGTTTTCGCTCATCAGGCGTTTCCAGTCGTCAGGATCTTCTGACTTACGGAATGCAGCAAGCGTGGTGACCTTCCCATCGACTTGATCCACAAGCTTGCTGTCTGCGGCAATAGCGTTCGTGGGAGCAATCGAAAGATCGTCATCCTCGTCAATCCACAGTGCCAACTGGTTCGCTACATCGGAGAACTCGATGTTGTATGGCGTTGCCGTCAAAGCAAGAACCTTCGACTCATTGCGACGAATGTAGTCAGACAAAGCGGTGTAGTCGCGGCGTTGGTTATTGCGCAGTGTGTGGGACTCATCCACGATGACAAACAGATAGCGGCGTAGGTCAGGGAGTATCTTGTGCGCCATCGAGTAGGGAACGACCGCGCCATGAAGACCGTAGGCTTCGAAGTGCTCTTCCCACATCCGAACGAGGTTCTTCGGGCACACCACAAGCGGCATATATCCGTGCTCATCACGCAGCATCAGCGCAACCGCGATTGCCGTTAAAGTCTTACCTAAGCCCACAACATCGCCGAGCATTGTTCCGCCGCGCGTGACAACTCTTCGAGCCAACGTTCGCACAGCCGTCGTCTGATAATCCAGGAGCTTGTTCGAAATCTCTGGAGGAATGGAATACTCCCCCAAGCCTTCACGCACGTCTCGTGAAAGCTCGTAGCAAACCTTCATAAAAACGTCATACGGTGGTCGGGGATTCGGAGTTGCCCATGATTCATCGAGCAACGCAAGAAGATCCTCGCTCACCTCACGGGAGAACGGATCATTCCATCGATCCTCGAACCACTTAGCTAAATCATGGGCGCTCGTATGGTCGAAAACGTCCACGTTCAGCTCGAGATTCGACATGAGCCCGGGCCACGTCAAGTTCGATGAGCCAACGAAACCGCCAATGGACGTGTTTACGGACTGCCGATGAAAGATATAGGCCTTGCCGTGAAGAGGCCTGCGGGTGAATACCTTGACCTGGATCGCACCTTGCGCCAGCAAGGATCGAAGAGACTGCAAGGTTACGCGATCAGTCGAAGTAGGAAGACCCCGCATCAGCTGTACACGTAGCTGCTCGAGCAATGCTGCCCTGCGCGCTTGAGAGGCCGCTCGATCCGCGTCTAGTCGATCTTTCCCGTCGACCATTGACTGAAGGGACTCCAGCGCCTCCTCCTGCGGTCCGCCCGTCACCATGCCGATCAAGATTCGCGCAACTGGAAGAGTCTTCGACTGCGCCATTTGCTCCACGATCCCGTTGAAAACAGACCAACCGCGCAGGTTGAAGTAGCCCACGGCTACATCCATTCGATCGCTCTCTCGCAGGGTTTTTTGCAGGTGAGGTCCTAGCTGGTGATCGATGTTGTCGAAAATCCGTCCCATGCAAACAATTATGCCGAAGGGTGCTGTTGCAAAGTTGGGGCAGTAGGAAAAGCGACGTGAAAAAATCCCAGCCATGGGTATCTTCTCCGGTCGTCATTTCCCCCGTAACATCATTCTGTGGGCAGTGCGGTGGTACTGCCGCTACGGGGTGAGCTACCGCGATCTGGAGGAAATGATGACCGAGCGGGCCGTGCCGGTCGATCACACCACGATTTACCGCTGGGCCCAGAAATACGCTCCTGAGCTGGACTAGCAAGCACGGTGGTACCGACAGGTACCTGACTGGCAGTCCAGTTCCTGGCGGGTGGATGAGACCTATATCCGGGTCGGCGGCAGGTGATGCTACCTCTATCGGGCGATCACCGCCGGTGGCCAGACCCTGGACTTTCTCCTCTCTCCGAAGCGGAATGTGGCCGCCGCGAAGCGTTTCCTGGCCAAGGCCCTCAGATCCAATGCGTCAGCCGGGTATCCCAGAGTGATCAACACCGATAAAGCACCCTCCCTAGCCAGGGCAGTCGCCGAGTTGAAGTCAGTGGGAATCTGCCCGCCAACAGTGGAACACCGGCAGGTGAAATACCTCAACAACATCCTGGAAGGCGACCACGGTCGGCTGAAGCGGATCCTCGGGCCGAAAGGCGCGTTTAAGAACCGGACATCTGCATATCGAACGTTGAAAGGGATGGAGGCGATGCGCTCATTGCGGAAAGGGCAAGGCGCGATGTTTGCCTACGGGCAACCGAACCCGGACGCGGTGATCGTCAACCGGGTCTTCGAGACGGCCTAACAACGCCCACACGCAGCGGCCATCAGGGAATGAGAAACTGAGTCTTCGCTGCTCTCCGCCCAACTTTGCAACAGCACCATTCGGCCACTGAAATCGTCTTCATGGCTCGAGTGTGGATGCACTATCTAATCGAATCGAGAGCATTCTTCGCACCTGGAACGCAACGGCGCCCGGTGACTTCCTCGAATGTGAGGCTCCGGAGGTGTGCAGCTTCTTGCACTCAGTGTGCGGCGAGGAACTCCTCGAGCGAATCAAGCATCGCCAACCGCTCTGACTCCTCGGCCCACGAAATCTCGATCGAGTTCCGCGCGAGCTGTGCAACCTGTTCCTTCGTGAGGCTTTCCTTTTCCGCAAGCGTAAGGAAGTTATCCGCGATGTAGCCGCCGAAGTACGCCGGGTCGTCGGAGTTGATCGAAACCTTCACCCCGCGGCCAAGCAGCTCGACAATTTCCTTGCCCTTCATCTCTTCCGTCACGAAGGAGTTCGACATGGGGCAGCTCGTCAGGCCAATCCCCTTCTCCACCACAAGCTTCACGAGCTCGGGGTCCTCAATGATGCTCGTGCCGTGATCGAGACGCTCGGCACCAAGCTTCGTGAGCGCGGTACGGATGTTGTCGATCGAACCGACCTGGTCGATATCGCAGTGCATTGTCACGCGAAGGCCGTTCTCACGTGCGAGGTCAAACGCCTCGGCAAACTTCTGCGGTGGATTGTCGCGCTCATCCGAATCGAGCCCCACGCCCACGAACATATCCTTGTACGGAAGCGCCGCACGAAGGGTCTCAAGTGCCGAATCCGCCGACATGTCGCGAAGGAAGCACAGGATGAGATCCGCGCTCAGGCCATTCTCACGGGCCTCCTCGACGGCGCGATAGTAGCCGCGGATCACGGCCCCGAGTTCAACCCCCCTGGTGGTATGCGCCTGCGGGTCAAAGAAACATTCGGCACGCACAACACCATTCTCTTTCGCCCTCGCAAAATACGCGGAGCCCAGCGCGTAGAAATCGTCCTCGTCCTGAAGCACGTTCATCGCTGGGTAGTACACGGCGAGGAACGACGACAACGAATCGAATTGATAGGAGGCCTCGACCTCCTCAACGCTCTCCTGGCCAATATCGATCCCATTTTTCTTCGCAAGCTTGAGCTTGAGATCAGGCTCAAGAGTGCCTTCGAGGTGAAGGTGAAGCTCAGCCTTGGGAATGCCGTAGGCGAAATCTCGCGAAATAGCCACGATTGCTCCTCATCATCGTTCGAGAAAAATACTTCTACGGGAATACCCTTTTTTCATTGTTGCACCACGGAGCGCAGGCAACCGTCGGACCCGAGCCTCTAAAGTGACTGCTCGCGGATCGTGCCGAGCGTGCGCGGGCGGATACTCGGATCCGACTGCAACCACTCGCCAACCTCGCGCGGTCGAACGTCGACCGTGTGGAGGTCGTTGATCTCGATCCACTTGACGCCCACCTGGTGCGGGTCGTGGCCCTCCCCGATGCGCGGCTCGCTACCCGGTTCGAGGTCGCACCAGAACAGAAGATTCTGCTGGTGGAACACTTGCCCTGAGTCGCGGTGGCGGCCCACCTTCGCGCTGATGAGATCGAACGTGCACGCGAGGTCGTACACACGCACGGCCGCGCCGACCTCCTCCTCGCATTCGCGCCTCAGCGCCTCCACTTGGCTTTCGCCGTGTTCTTGCCCGCCGCCGGGCAGGACGAACACGCGGTTGCCGTCAACATCGATGTTTTCGTTGAACAGCACGCTGGTTCCGCGCACGATAATCGCCTTGACGCCAACGCGCACGTTCGAATAACCGGGATCAAGTTCCATAACCCCATCGTAGGGGTCCGACGCTTGCCCGCCACCCGGGCGCCCTATTTTGCGGGGAGTTTCTGCGCGAGACAATCGCGAGACAATGGTGCGCATGAGTACGCAAAGAGAAGTGGCAGATGAGCACCACGGGGGAGCCGCAACACCTCGCGCGCCGTGGTGGGCGATCGCCATCATCATGGCAGGGGGCGTTCTCGCCGCTCTCCAGTCCCGCATTAATGCCGATCTTGCGGGGCAGCTCGAGAGCCCCTATCTCGCGGCCTTCGTGAGCTTCGGCATTGGCTGCCTTGGACTTTGCGTAATCGTGCTGTCTCTGCCCGCTGAGCGACGTGCGGCGCGGGACTACGCGCGCGACATCGCGACGGGTCGCTTCGATTGGCGGTACGCGATCGGCGGCCTTGGCGGCGCCTTCCTTGTTTTCACGCAGTCCCTCACGGTAGGGGTGCTCGGGGTCGCCCTGTTCATCGTGAGCGTTGTCGCGGGGCAAACTCTCGCTGGGGCCGCTCTCGACCGCGTCGGTTTCGGGCCCGGTGAGCCGCGGCGCTTGAGCACCTCGCGCCTTGTCGGCTCAGCCCTCATGGTCGCCAGTGTCGCCTTGGCGCTTGCCTCCGGGCTCACGAACGCCGTGCCGTGGCTCAACCTGATCCTGCCGTTCGTCGCGGGAATAGGCGTCGGCCTTCAAACGGGAGCCAACGGCATCGTCACGGCGAACACGGGAAGTTTTCTCGTTTCGGCGCTCGGAAACTTCACGCTCGGCTCACTCGCGCTCGGCATAGCTGCGGCGGTCAGCCTCGCGCTCACCCCGCTGGGTGGGGCGTTTCCCACCAATCCGGTTCTCTACCTCGGTGGCCTGATCGGCCTCACCTACATTGCCGCCTCCGCCGCCCTCGTGCGGTACACGGGCGTGCTCGTCCTGAGCGGCGCGGCGATTGCGGGCCAAATCATCGGGTCAGTCATGCTCGATGCGCTCGACCCGAGCGTGCACCTCTCCCCGCTCACGGTGATCGGGGCGGCGCTCACCCTGCTCGCGGCCGTCATCATCGCGGGCTACATCCCCCTGCGCTCACCACGACCTGAATGACGCCCACACCTTCGGCCGTATCCCGGGGCGCGCAGCGTGAGTATCGAGGTATCAAGCAAGCGCCCCGAGACTGTAAGGGAGCGAAAAAGTTCGGGTAATCCTCACCTGATCACGCTTGATCCGCGACGAGGCGCGCGCTGAGGCCATCGGGGGCGAATTCAACGTGTGAGGACAGATCCTCAACCGATTCGAGAACGGTGAACGTCGAGCGCTTCGATGCCGCAACCGCACGCCACACATCCTCCGCCGGTTCGCTTGCCTCGGGGCTGAGAGCAGCGATCGCGCGCGCAACGGTATCCACGTATTCATCGAGGCTCGTCGCTAGCAGATGCATGTCGAGTTCCTCGTCGATCCACCACACGCCGCCCGGGATGCCCTCATCATTGAGCGTGAGAATCACGGCATCGTCGACGGTCTCGAAGAGGGGATAGTACGACGTCGGCTCGCCCAGCAACGTGAAGGGGCCAAGATCCGTGCGGTCCTCGGCCAGAAGGTTCAGCTCAAACTCCTCCCCCACGCGTGCCCCCGCCATTTCATCGGCGAGATCTTTGAGGGCGGGGGGAACATCGGCCCCGGATTCTTCGGGGTCGATCGGTTCAGCGAGGCCATTCGAGGAGGCAACTGCGACGGCAAGCCGCTCGAGTGCCGCCCGCATTTTCGAGGTGTCGACGTCGGTGGTGGGAGTGGGCCAGTCAAGTTTTACGGGCTGATTCACGTGCATCCTCCTCGGGGCGCCAGGCCATGTGTAAAGGTTTCGTGAGGAACCACGGCAATCGTACCGTGACCTCAGCCACGATTCCCAGACTCTAGCTCGGCAAAATGCATCACTACCAGCACAAACGCTGACCTCGCGAGCGCTCCTTGCAGGAACGCCGCGGCGCTCCCAGCGATTTGCTAGGCCAAGCACAGCGCCCGGGAAGAAAGAGGCGGTTATATGTAATCACGCGTTAGCGGCGTACCGATTCTTTGAGGAGAGGATCCGTACATCAGGCCCTAGCGCGGGGGAAAGGGATACGGCGCCGGCTCGTGGGGACGAGCCGGCGCCCTCTTTATGCGCTGACGCCGTGGGGTACCAGCAACCTCGGCCCAGCCTCGCACGGTTCGCCGCCAAACGGGCATGACTCGTCGCCGAAAACTGCACCCAACGTTTGCGGCTGAATTCGAGCGCAAACCACCACATATGTTGGGGTTAGTTTCCTAGACGGGAGAGGAGTGGGTCGAGGGGCCACGGGTCGACAGGAGACCCCGAGCGGGCCGAGGCAAGCCAAGGGGCCACCCGCGAACGGATTCGCAGGCGGCCCCTCGTCACAGGCGTCAACCGCCCCTATGGCCGCTGGTCGCGCCGACGCGTCGTCATCAGCATCGCGCCCGCAGCCACGAGCGCTCCGCCAACGAGCATGAGCCCTGCTACTTCGGCACCCGTGCGCGGCATGAAGGCCGAAGCACCCTTCGCCTTACCGCGACTTGGATTCTTGCCACGCTGGCTGCCGGCAACCGTCGGACCTTCGCCCTCACCGCTACCGCTGGAACCCGAGGTCGCCGAAGGCGAACCGCCCGGCTTCTCGGGGTTCGCGGAAGCATCGCCGCGGCCACCGGAGTCACCCGAGCTGCCCTTCGGGCCGGGCTTCGCGGGGGCGACGATTTCCTTGCCGTCATCGCCGCCGTCGGTGCGGGCCGGCTCGACCACGCGATACGTCCCCTGCGAGGAGCCCACCCAGGTGAGCATGCCATCGGCCCAGGTCGAGCCGATCGGCTCCTCGGTGCCGTCCTCGCGCACGAGCATGACCGCCGAACCCTCGGGCACGGGCAGCGTGAAAGTCGCCTCGAGTGGGCCGAACGCGTTCGACACGGCGATCGTGTGCACGCCGTTGTCGCTCGCGATGTCAGCGGTGAGCGAGTCGTCGCTGCGGAAGGTCGACGTGGCGCTCAGGTCACCCGCGCGCAGGGTCACCTGCTCAAGGTCGATCGTGACCTTGACGCTCCGCACCACCTGGCGTCCGGCGGCATCGGTCGCGACGAGCACGACGGAATTCTCGCCGGCAGTGAGGACCGTGCCCTCGCGCAGGGCAAGGGTCGTCGTCTCGCCCTTCGCCACGGTGCCATCGGCAAGCACGGCACCGTCATCCGAAACCGAGTAAGCCTCGAGGACGCGCTCGGCAAGCGCCTCATCGTCCGCAAGGTCCTTCCGGTTCACGGTGAGGGAGAGCGCGTCCTCGCCTTCGATCACGGGTTCCGCATCGACGTCGAACGTCCGCGCCCCGGTCTGCTCGTTGCCGGCGAGGTCGGCGCTCGCCGCGGTCACGGTGTAGCGACCCGCGGGAAGGCTCGATGTGTCGAGCTCGCCGGACAGGCTCGTCGTGTCGGGAACAGCAAGCGTGCCCTCTGCGGTCACGTCTTCGCTCGAGCTCGAGGTGGCCGCTTCGTGTGCGGGAGCCTCGCCACCATCGACGGATTCGGCCTGGGACGCCGAGTCCTTGCCAGGATCAATCTCGTCGACGTCCACGAGGACGTTCTCGACGGTCACCTTTTCCGTGTCGAGCGTGACGCTCTCGTTGACGAATTCGCGCGAGAGAGTGCCGTCGGCCGTCACACCAGCAAAGCGCGCATTGAGGCTCGCGAGATGCGGATCCGTAGCGCTCACGGTGAGGGTGCGGCCGTCGGTAATGCGCTCGCCATCGCCAACGGTCTCGATCGCCACCTCGGGCGCGACCTTGTCAACGATCACGGGGATCGCGGCGACCCTCGTGTTGCCGATCGAATCGGAGAAGGTCACGAGGATCGTGTCGCCATCGGCGACCGCAACCGTCTCGGAGAATTCACGGCGGTTGGCCTCGGGGCCGATCGCGTTCGGAACGTGGATGTCCACGGCTTGCTGGTTATTGACGCGGAGGCCATAGCCCCAACCGTCATCCTCCGCGGTTCCCGCAAACGTTGCCTCGTCCTTGTTCGTGAAGAGGGTGCCGTTCACGAGGTTCGGGCTGTCGAAGCGCACGGTCGGTGCGTTGACGTCGAACCAGATGTTGAGGATCTGGCGACCCTTCACCTCGCCTTCGGGGTTCGTCACGACGTATTCGTAGTGGTTCTCTCCGGTGGCGATGGGAACCTTCGCGGTGAAGGTACCGTCCTCGCCGACGGTTGCCGTGATGGGCTCGAGGCTACCGATGTGCTCGCCTTCGGCGCGCGCACCGGGGGTGAGGGTCACGGTCGAGCCGGGCTGACCGCCCTTGCCGCGCAGGGTGTAGGTCGAGCCGTCTTCACTCAGGTCGCCAGATTCGGGCGACACGAGGCACAGCGCGAATCCCTGGAGGCACTCGAGGTTCTCAAACTCGGGAGTCGGGGTGGCTTTGGAGCCTTTGACGCGCCCCGAGATCTCCACGACGAGGTAGGTGAAGTTGGCGTTGTCGCCTGCCTGAAGCACGAAGAGCGGTTCCTCTTCTTCCACCGAGGAGGTCGTCACCTCGAACGAACCATCGGGTTCAGCACCCACGAAGTCCCAGTTCACACCGGCCCACAGGCCGCCCTTCTTCGCGCCAGGGTTGGAAGGTTCGGGGTCCTTGATGGTGCCCTTGATCGTGATCGACCCGTCCTCGTTCGGGATGATGCGGCCGTCCTCGTCGAGGTTCGAGGCAGAGATGTCCACCGAGGCCGGTTGAGCATCGTAGTAGAACGTGAGGGTTTCGGAATCGATCTCTTCGCCGGCCTCGTTGAAGGCGCGGGCCGTGATCGAGTTTTCCGCATCGGGCTTCACATCAACGAGCGCCGTGAAGCCGCCGCCCGTGATGTCGTAGCTCTTGCCTTCGACCTCGACCTTTGCCACCTGGCTCGTCACGGTTCCGCTCAACTGGAACTTTCCGTCCACGTACGCGTCGGAGGCATTTCCGAACACGAATTCGGGGTCGTTGTAGGTCTTCGTGTTGAGAAGCACGAGCGGGTCATCATCAACGAGGACCTTGCGGAACTCCACCTTGTTGTAGGCGTTGTCGGAAGCGATGAACCACAGGTACTTCGAGGCTTGGGCGTCCTTGACCGTAACGGTGTAGGTACCGTCACCGTTGGCCTTGACCGGGAGGCCCTCCCCCGTGGCATCGATGACGGACAGGGACGGGTTGGCACCCGAGAGTTTGTCGTCGATCGTGATCGTGATGGTGCCGTTTTCAAGCTCGCCAACGCTCACTTCGGGTGGCGTGACATCGATGCCGAAGGGCATATCGACCGTCTGCCAGTCGAAGTCTTCCGAGAGCCGCGACTTCACACGGTAGATGTAGCGGCCTTCGGGGACGTTCACGAATTCGCCCTTGGCCGGATCCCACATGCGGCCGTCGAATGTGCCGCCATTGATGAGGGTCGAGCCTTCGGGAGCGAGTTTGTTCTTGACCTCGAGCACGTCGCCCGCGATGGTGCGGGGAACACTGTGCGTGGCGCCGAGGTCAACGAGCGGTTCCCCATCCTCCGTGAGCACATTGAACTCGACGTCGGCGGCGTTACGCATCATGGCGAGCGCCGCGCTGGCTTCGTCGCGCGTACCGTCGCCATTCGGCGAGAGCCAACCACCCTCGGGCAGGGTGCTCGGGTATGGGCTGCCAAATAGATCGAGTGTCGTGGAAAGACCCGTGACCTCGCTCTTCACGCCGAGGGCGTCCCAACCATGACCCTGCTCAGCGACGATGGGTTCGGCATTCCAATCTCCAACGAAACCGAAGTACGGCACGGAAAGGGTGGGCGCGTTTTCGGAGTGAAGCACCGCGTACCCCTCAATGAAGTGGTCTCCGGCGCTCAGGTCGGGCTTGAGGGTGAAGGTCACGTTCGCGGTGCCGTTTGCGGGAACGGTCACGGATTTTTCCGACGCCTGCAGGCTCTCGTGGGAGACCACGCTCGTCGTCTTTTCCCCCTTGGCATTCGTTTCGTTGAGCACAGTCTGCGCGGGGATGTCGTAGGTGACCGCCTCGCCCGAGTGGTTCGTGAGACTCACCGTGAACTCGCGAACGGAGTTGACCTCTTTGAGCTCGACGGCCGGCTCGCCGTCGACGGTCGCGTACACGTTCGTATCGAGGGCGTTGTGCATCTGGGCGAGACCTGCGCCGACCTGACGCGGCGGCGCAACGTGCTCGCCGTTCTTCACGGGAATCGCCGTGTTCATGAGTGCCGTGCGGGCACGGGCAAGCCGCTCTGGCCCACTGAGGTCGGGGTAGCGTTCGGCGTAGTTCTCAAGGAGCAGCGCGGACATGCCCGAGATATTCGGGGCCGCCATGGATGTTCCGGACTTCGTGCCGTACTTGTTGTCGTTGAGCGTCGAGTAGACGCTTCCGCCAATGCCGGCGATCTCGGGTTCAAACTCGAGATTGGGGGTCGTGCCCCACGAGGAGAACGTCGAGGCCTGAGCAGCGGTGGGGTTCGCCTCCGAACCAATCTCGTTTGTGAGGCGGATCGTCACGGGCGTATCGCCGGCCTTTGCGATCGCATCGCGAATGGCAACGCCCGTCGAGCGCTTGAGGGAACCGCCGATGATCGTGAAGTCTTCGATGCCGGCCATCCCAGCGAAGGCTTCGCCGCCCTCTTGGGAGTTGAACACGAGCACGCCGGCTGCGCCGTGGTCCATCGCGCGCTGGAATTTCTCGGTGAAGGAGATTTCGCCGCGTTCGATGAGGGCGATCTTCCCGCTCAGATCGGTGCCGTCCGGGTAGTCCTCTTTCTTGCCTCGACCGAGAAAAGCAACCTCGTAAGGCTTGTTCGTCGCTTCGCCGATCTGGAGCTGGTAGCCGAAAGGATGGTCTTCCCCGTCGTTGTAGAAGCCGCGGGGTGTCGAGACGACGTTGTTGTCAACCGAAGCGACCGTAAGGGCATTGCCCTGGATGCCGGGGGTGCCAACGGTGCCGTCGTCGAGCTTGCCGAGGGCGTCGTCGGTTCCACCCGTTTCGGAAAAGTTGAGCCCGTCGTTGCCGGAGGAGATGACGGCGAGTACACCCATCTCTTCAGCCTTCTTGAGGGCGAGGTTCGAGCCGTCGGAGTCCCACTTGACGCCATTGGTGGATCCGAGGGAGAGGTTGATGACGTCGGCCTTAAGTTTGACGGCATCCTCGATTGCGGCGATGAGGTCGGAGTCGGAGGCGTAGGGGTTTGCGCCGTTAGAGAAGACCTTCAACGAGAGGATCTGGGCGTTCGGGGCGACGCCCTCGAGCCCGCCTTTCTTGCCGTCGGGGGCGTTGGCGGCGACGATTCCGGCGACGTGCATGCCGTGCTGGCTCGTCGTTGTATCCCAGAATTCGTAGTTTTCGTCGGCGTAGTTGTAGCCCTCGGGGATTTTCTTCGTGAACTTGCCGTTCGGATTCACCGTGTCGATTTTCGTATCGACGCCGTCGTCGATGCGCATGTCTTCGTGGGTGGGGTCGACGCCCGAGTCGATGACGGCGACGACCATCCCGGAGCCGTCAACGCCATAGTCATCGAAGGCTTTGGAGACCTGCTGCATTTCGCGAGCCTCGTATTCGGTCCGCTCGTACTGGCGCTCGCGACGCACGGAGTCGACCGCCGGTTCAGCCTGGAGCTTCGCCATGTTGGCCGCGGGCATCGTTGCCGAGAAGCCGTTGACGAGGAAGCCGAACTGACGGTCGACCTCGATGCCGTAGGTTTTGCTCCACGAGTTGATGAGGCGAATCTGTTCGCGCAGGTTCCGGCTTTCGCCGTTTTTGGAAGGCGAGCCAGGCTGGCTCTTGAGAGTCACGAGGACGGCGACCCGGTCTTTGCTGGAGTTGGACTCGACGTGCGCCGGGTCCTTAGGGGGCTCGTTGCCGTGCGGCTGTGCGGCCACGGGCGCGGCTGCGAGCGTGAGCGCCGTGAGCGCTGCGACGCATGCTGCGGCGGCGCGCTTGAGTACTGGGATTCCCACCCGACACCTCTTCGGTAGTGACGATCCCGCGCCACGGATGTGACGCGCAGCCCAATTAAGGGTTGCGGTCGATCATAAGCATGTAACGCGCAACACGCAGCCGAATCTCAGAATGTGTACAAAATGGGTTCAGGGAATCTGTACCCAACATTTGCGGCGGAATGGGCTCGAACACCGCCGCAAACGTTGGGGTTAGTTTTCTAGACCGCGAACGAGAGGGCTGGCCTGAGGTCAAGAACCCGCCCAAGCCGAGGTCAGGGTTCCGACGGTGCCTCGCGAATATCGATCCCAAAGACCCGTTTCACCTGGGCCGTCACGAGTTGCGGGTGGCGTCGGTCGCTCGGGGTCGAGGCCCATGGGGCGAACAATCCCGGAAGATCGGGGTGGGTGATTTTGCCGTGGGTCGCTCCCGAAGTGGTGACCACGAAACCATGCTCCTCGAGCCGGCGTTTGAGCGCGGCGCGATCGCCGGGGTGGCGCGTGCCCTTCTTTTTGCGGTTACTCGGGCCCGCAAAATCCGCGGGGTCGAACGAGTCCACCTCCTCGGGTCGAACCGAGAGGGCGTAGGCCGTGGGAAACGCGCCAATCACGTGGTTGTCGGCGCGTCTGACTTGCACGGTCCAGTCGCCGCGCTGGAAGTGGTCGCTCGCGCCGTTGTCGCTCGTCCACGCGTCCTCGGGGTCAGCGACGGTGAGCACGATGATGTCGTGAGTGATGCGCGCGAAACTCGCCCCCGAGACCGTGCGAACTTCGTCTTCGTGAACGGTCAGCGGGCGGGTGAAGGGCCGCGGGTCGGTGGGATTGAGCGTGACGACGGTACCTGCGGGAGGCGCACCGAAGCCTCGATCGATGTCGAGACTCTCCGCTTCATTCGCCTTTTCACGCGCGGCCTTCGCGGCAGCCTTAGCCTCGCGCTGGTCCTCGCGCTGTTCTTCGCGCCGTTTTTCGGCTTCAGCGAGGAGATCCGCGAGGTCCTCGCCCGCCGCCCTGCGCCGCGCGAGCTCGGGGAGAGCGCCGTAGTCGACCTGGCGCACCTCGCGTTTGACGCGCGTACGCCCCGCGAGGGCCGCGGGGCTCGGTGCACCTAGGCGGGGAGTTTCTCGCGGTGAATCTGCCATGTCCCCCACCGTACCGCGGTGAGACGCCCACCTCGCACGGAGCCGATGCGGTTAATCTGGTGGTCGTCTCATTTCACCCTAGGAGGACATTCGTGCGTGTTTCCACCTCGCTGCGGGCACTGGCAGCATGCGGCTGCCTCACCCTCGCTCTTGCTGGCTGCGGCTCCCCCAATGAGCCGCAATCCTCCCCGTCTGCGACGCGCGCAGCGGCAGCGAGCGACGGTGGCGGCCCGAGCGTCGTGATCAATGAGTCCGAAGGCGACGGGGATGCGCCACCCGTACCCGAGATCACCGCCGGAGGCCTCGATCATTCGGAACTCGGCGATTCCTGCAGCGACGAGGGCATGGTGAAGATCCCGCTGCACGGCGCCCCCGATCCGGCGCTCGAAGGCTTCAACGGCTCGTTCACGTACAACGGCTGGAAGGAAAACGGCGGCTCCTCGGAAGCGACGTTCACGGTCAACCAGGGCGGCGGCAAGCAGCAGTTCGGCCCCCTCCAGGTCGGGGACCAGTTCGAACTCGGTGGCGCGCTCTACTCCGTCACGAGCATTTGCAAAGATAACGCCCAGCTCGACGTCATCGGCTAACCGATGTCCGCTTTCGCGCACCCGCGAATCGACCCCGAAAGCGGGATCTGCGAGTACTATTCTGCCGGGCAATGCGAATCGTGCAGCCTCATGCGCACCCCGCACGATGCCCAGGTACGTGAGGCACGGGACCGTCTTCACTCTCTTCTCGCCCACGCGATGACCCCCGCCACCGTGTGGGAAGAGCCGCTCGTGAGCGCACCGTGGGGGTTTCGCACGAAGGCGAAGATGATGGTGCGTGGCACGGCTAACGCTCCGGTTTTCTCGTTCCCGGGCACGCATGAGGGCGTCGATCTCGCCGACTGCCCCCTCTACCCCGCGCTCGTCACCGACGTGCTTGAAAGCGCCCGCGCGCTCATTCGCCGCGCCCAGGTCCCGCCCTACAACCTCGACAAACGCCGCGGCGAGATCAAGTACGTGCTCGTCACCGCCACCCAGACCGAAGCCATGGTGCGCCTCGTCCTGCGCAGCACCTCGGCGCTCGAGAGGATCCGCGAACACCTCGCGCTCCTTGACCCTCGCGTGAGCGTCGTGAGTGCTAACATCCACCCCGAGCACGAGGCCCTCCTCGAGGGCGCCGAGGAGATTCACCTCGCGGGCGAAAAGCAGCTGCGCATGCCGCTCGGAGGGATCGACGTCGACGTGCTCCCCCGCTCCTTCACGCAAACGAACACCGCCGTCGCAAGCGAGCTCTATGCCCAGGTCGCGCGGTGGATTCTTGACGCGGGCGCTCACACGGCGTGGGACCTCTACTGCGGCGTGGGTGGCTTCGCCCTCAGCATCGCCCACGAGGCCCGCGCCCGCGGCGCGCACATGGACGTCACGGGAATCGAAATCACGAATGAGGCGATCGAAAGCGCACGTGGCTCGGCGAAGCGGCACGGTTTCGCGGGCGCCGTCGGACCCCTCACCACACCCGAACCAAGCGTTCGCGCGCACTTCGACACCGCTGACGCAACCGAGTGGGCGAGGCACCAGCCAAACCTGCCCGAAGCGGTCGTCGTCAACCCACCGAGGCGCGGCATCGGCGATGCACTCGCCACTGTCCTCAACAGCTCGGGGGTTCACACCATCGCGTATTCGAGCTGCAACCCGGAAACACTCGCCGCGGACCTCGCGCGCATGCCGAACTACCGCATCGCACGCGTACGGCTCATAGACATGTTTCCGCACAGCGCGCACAACGAGGCCCTCGTACTGCTGACACGCGCCACTGCGGGGGAACGTTAGCCCTCGTTATCGAAGGCTTCCTCGACGTCCTCATCGACCCAGTCGAAGGTGCGCTCGACTGCCTTGCGCCACAATCGCATGCTGCGCTCGCGCGTCTTGTCGTCCATCGACGGGCTCCAGCGCATGTCCTCTTCCCAGTATTTCTCGAGGTCGTCGGTCGAATCCCAGAAACCAACGGCGAGGCCGGCGGCATAGGCGGCACCGAGCGCCGTTGTCTCGATGATCTTCGGGCGAATCACGTCCACGCCGAGGATGTCGGCCTGGAACTGCATGAGGGTCTCATTCACGGTCATGCCGCCGTCAACGCGCAGCTCCTTGAGCGGCACCTTGGCATCCTCATTCATCGCGTCGATTAGCTCGGCGCTCTGGTAGGCCGTGGCCTCGAGAACGGCACGCGCGATGTGATGCTTGTTGACGTAGCGGGTGAGGCCCACGATCGCCCCGCGAGCATCGTCCTTCCAGTAAGGGGCGAACAGACCCGAGAACGCGGGCACGACGAAGCAGCCGCCCGAATCGTCGACCTTTGTCGCGAGTTCTTCGACCTCTTTCGCGCTCGAGATAAGCCCGATGCTGTCGCGGATCCACTGCACGAGCGAGCCGGTCACGGCGACCGATCCCTCGAGGGCGTAGACCGGGTCGGCGTCGCCGAGCTTGTAGAGCACGGTCGTGAGCAGGCCGTTATCCGAGGAAAGCGCCTCGTTCCCGGTGTTCACGAGGAGGAAGTTACCCGTGCCGTACGTGTTCTTCGCGGTGCCCTTCTCAAAGCATGCCTGGCCGAACGTCGCCGCCTGCTGGTCGCCGAGGATGCCCGCGATCGGCACATTCGTGAGCAGGCCGCGCTTGCGGCCCTTCCCGTATACCTCGGACGACGAGCGGATCTCGGGCAGCATCGACATGGGGATTCCCATCTCGCGCGCAATATCTTCGTCCCAGTCGAGCGTGTGCACGTTCATGAGGAGGGTTCGCGAGGCATTCGTGACATCGGTGACGTGCACGCCGCCCTTCGTTCCGCCCGTCATGTGCCACAAAAGCCACGTGTCGATCGTGCCGAAGAGCAGATCGCCCGCCTCGGCTTTCTCGCGCGCGCTCTCGACGTGGTCGAGAATCCACTTGACCTTCGGGCCCGCGAAATACGTCGTGAGCGGTAGGCCGGTGACCTCTTTGAATCGGTTCACGCCCTCCTCGCCCGCGAGCTCGTGCACGATTCGCGCCGTGCGCGTGTCTTGCCACACGATCGCGTTATACACGGGCTTGCCGGTGTTTTTATCCCACACGACCGCGGTCTCGCGCTGGTTCGTGATGCCGACGGCTGCCAGGTCATCCCGGTTCACTTCAGCCCTGTTCAGTGCGAGCGCGATGACCTCACGGGTGTTGCTCCAGATTTCCATCGGATCATGCTCGACCCACCCTGAGCGCGGGAAGATTTGCTTGTGCTCGAGCTGGGCCTGCGACACCGCGTGGCCTTCATGGTCGAACACCATCGCGCGTGAGCTGGTTGTGCCCTGGTCGACTGCGAGGATGTATTTCTGCTCTGAGGTCTCTGGCATGAGCGGTCCTTTCGGCTCCCGCGGGCACCGCTGCCCGCGCTTGATCGTGGGTGCGCTTTCACGCGCGGTGGTCAGCGTGCGGGGATTTCGCGCACGTTCTCGAGGAGGGCGGCGGCATCGGCATCGCTCGTCGTGTGCTCCGCCTCGAGGCGCGCGGCAATGAACGTCGAGTAGGCCTCGATCTCGGCCTCGCGCCGCGCCTCGTCCCAGCCGAGTTCGTCCGCGAGGATCCCCGCGACCTCGCGAGCAGCGCTCACGCCACGATCGCGCGTCTCGTAGTCGAGACGCGTGCGGCGCATGAGGGCATCGGCGAGGTGAAGCACGCCCTCGCTGCGCGCGGCGTACACGATTTCGGCACGGAGGTAGCGAGGCGCGTCCTTGAGCGGTGTCGCGAGCTCGGGGTTCTCGTCCATGAGGTCAAAAATGTCCTCGAGCAACGAGCCGTAGCGGAAGAGCAAGCGTTCGAGGCGCACCTCGTCGATTCCGTACTTCCCCGCGAGCGCGGTTGCACGCACCCGCATCTCCTCGTAGCCGGCGCCACCGATGACGGGGATGTCGCGAGTTTTGGTCTTCGGGGCATCGGAATCCCCGCGAAGGGCGAAGTCGACGACGTCCTCGGCCATGACGCGGTAGGTCGTGTACTTGCCACCGGCGATCGCGCTCAGGCCCGGTTCGACCTCCATCACCGTGTGTTCGCGCGACACCTTCGTCGAGGCGCCGTCGGACTTTTTCACGGGCTGAAGAAGGGGGCGCAAGCCTGCGTAGACGCCGATGACGTCCTCGCGCGTGAGCGGGCGGCGAAGCACGTCGTTGGCCTTTTCGAGTACGTAGTCGATGTCGCTGCTCGTCGCAGTGGGCACCGAGACGTCTTCTTTCCACGGGGTGTCGGTCGTGCCGATCAGCCAGTATTCGTCCCACGGGATGATGAACAGCACCGATTTCTCGGTTTGCGTGATGATGCCCGTATTGTCTTTCGCCTCGATCGCCTCGCGCGGCACCGTGATGTGGATGCCTTTCGAGGCGAGCACCTGAAGGCCTGAATCGGCGCCGGCGCGATCCTGTTCTTCACCGGTCCACACGCCGCCGGCAAGAATGACCTCGCGCGCGTGCACCTCGTATTCGTTGCCGGTCTCGAGGTCCGTGATGGCAGCGCCCACAACGCGACCACCGTCTTTGAGGTAGCGCGTGACCTTCGTGTAGTTCGCGGCGGCGGCGCCGAGGTTCACGGCGGAGCGCACGAGCATCGCGACGAAGCGCGCGTCATCCATGCGGGAATCGTAGAACTCGATCGCCCCCGAGTTCTTTTCGGGGTCGAGTCCCGCGAAATCCTTCGCGAGGCCCTTGGAAAAGACGTGCTTGTGGATCGGGACCTCGCGGTGGCCGATCTGCATCGCGTCGTAGAGGGCGATGCCCGAGCCAATGAACCCGCGCTCGAAAACGTTCTTCATGGGGAACATGAAGCTGATGGGCTTCACGAGGTGCGGGGCAGTCTTTGAGATGAGCAGGTCGCGCTCGCGAAGGGCTTCGGCGACGAGCGTGAAGTCGAGCATCTGCAGGTAGCGGAGGCCGCCGTGCATGAGCTTGGACGAGCGCGAGCTCGTGCCGCTCGCCCAGTCGTTCATTTCGACAACGCCGACGCTAAGCCCGCGGGTCGCGGCATCGAATGCGGCGCCAGCGCCGTTCACGCCACCACCAACGATGAAGATATCGAGTGGCTTTTCGGCGCTCGTCGAGGCGAGCCTTTCGAGATGCGCGGCGCGAGTGGTGGAGTTAAGTGCGGAACGGGCGGATGCGGACATAACACTTCCTTCGTGAGTGTGCTCGGTTCGCCGTTGAACCACGTCTATCAAGCTCAGTGAGGCTAACACCGGCACATCATCGTTCACGGTGAGTGACCGATCGGCTCGGTTCTACACTGGTGGCACGCGCACCGGCACGCATAGGAGCACCCATGACCGCGACAGTCCGCATTCTCGTTCTCGGCCTCGGCGGCACGATCGCCATGAGCCAAAACCAGCCGGGTGGGCACGCCTCCCCCGCTGCACAGCCAGACGCGAGCGTGTTCCCCATCCCCGGCATAGAGCTGGAGTTTCGGGAAATCGCGAACGTGGGGTCGCCCTCGGTCACGTTCGCGCACGTGCGGGAGGTTCTGCGGGTGGCACGGGAGGGGTCCGACGCTGGCTTTCGCGGCATCGTGCTCACTCACGGCACCGACACTCTCGAAGAGACGGCGTTCTTGCTCAATCGCTATTGGAACCTCGATACGCCCCTTGTTGTCACGGGCGCGATGCGTCCCGCGAATGCCCCCGGCGCGGATGGACCCGCGAACCTTCACGACGCGATCGTCACCGCCGCGAGCGAACAGGCGCGCGGCCTCGGCGTTCTCGCGGTTTTCGATTCCCTCGTGCACGCCGCCGATCGCGTGACGAAGGTCAGCTCTCGAAGCATCGACGCGTTCGATTCGGAGCCTTCGGGCCCCCTCGCGCTCGTGAGCAAGGATGGGATTCGCGCGATGTATGCGCTGGAGCCGTCGGACTGCGTGATGCCTACCGTGCCCGCCGAGCTTCCCTCCGTACCTCTCATCGGGACGGGCCTGTTTGATCGCGGCGAGGCTCTCGGGGCGCTCGTGCATCAGTCTGAGCCGCCCGCGGGGATCGTGATCAACGGTGTGGGGATGGGGCACGTGCCCGAGGCTGTTATGCCGCTCGTGCGTGAGGCCCGCGAGCGCGGCATCCAGATCGTTGTCGCGACCCGCATCCCCGAGGGCGGCACGTCAACCTACCACTACTCTTACCCGGGCGCGGAAGTGGATCTCATCAATTCGGGTGCGTGCATGGCCGGCATGTTGAGCGCGCACAAGGCGCGCCTGCTGCTCCAGGTTTTGCTCGCTTCCGGCGCGAGCCGCGAGGAGATCAGCGGCGCATTCGCGGGCTTCGCCTACTGATGCTCTGTGGCAGCCACCCCGGCCCTACTTTTCATAAATTTCATAAATTTCAAAGCAATTCATAAAACTCATAGATCTTCATAGGTGCTGCGGCCTACTCTTGAGGTATGACCCGTGCACGCAACCCTTTCCGCGCAACCCTCGGCGCTACTCCCCCGCTTCTTGTCGGTCGCAACGAAGCGGTGCAGAACTTTGCCTTCGCGCTCGATGACGGTCCCGGAGCTCACGAACGCATCTCGCTCATTGTGGGCCCAAGGGGAATCGGGAAAACGGTGCTTCTCAACGCATTCGAGGACACAGCCCAGGAGCACGGGTGGTTCGTCATAAGTGAGACGGCAACACAAGGCTTTGTGGAGCGCATCCGCAGCGAGATCATTCGCCGTTTGGCACGTCAGCGCTCGCAACTCAAGGGCCTAGGGCTCTCAATCTTCGGCGTTGGCGGCTCCGTCACCTGGGACTCCTCCTCGATCTCGGAAACGTCGTATTCCTTGCGCAATGCCCTCGACGATTACCTCGCGTACAAGGCCGATCTCGATCGCTCTGCGGGGCAGCCCGCGAGCGGCGTGCTCATTACCCTCGACGAAATGCACCACCAACGCAACGATGAACTGATTGAGTTCGGTGCGACCGTTCAGCACCTTGTGCGCGAGGGAAAAGACATCGCTGTCGCGATGGCCGGGATCCCCTCGGCGATCAAACCGTTGCTGTCCAGCCGAACGAGCGAGAGTGAGGGTCCGAACCCCATCACGTTCTTGCGCCGTGCCGAGAGAATTGAACTCGACCGGGTATCGGACGATGACGTGCGCCTGGCGCTCGAAACTCCGCTAGCCGAAGCGGAGATCACCTGGACGCACGAGGCACTCGAGACCGCGGTCAACTCGTGCCAGGGCTACCCCTTTATGATCCAGCTCGTCGGGCAGTGGGCATTTCGCGAGGCTCAGGGGAGGAGTATCACGCGAGAAGCTGCCGAACGAGGGGCAGACAAGGCCCGACGAAAACTCGGCCAACTCGTTCACGAACCTGCGTTGGCGGACCTTTCCGATGTTGATCGCTCGTTTCTCATCTTTATGGCGCGAGACGACGGTCCTACGGAAATCGCCGACCTCAAGGCACGGTTCGGCCGCTCAGACTCCTACGTCAGCAACTACCGCAGGCGTCTTATCGATGCCGAAATGATCGTCGAAGCTGGGCGTGGTCGCATTGACTTTGCGCTGCCGTATCTGCGCGAATATTTGCGCGAGCACGCCGCCAGCCTCGTGGATTAGGCCTGCGCGCGGCGGACGATGAGCACGTGCGCGAACCAGAAGACGGCGCCGCCGGCCGAAAGAGCGAGCCCGCCGATACCGAGCTTCACCAGGTCGGCGCCGAGCATCGGCACCATGACGCCGGAAGCGATCGCGGCGACGATGAGGTTCACGAACGTCGCGAAGCTCGTTGCGGCGCCGCGCTCCTCGGGGAACATGTCGAGAACCTCGAGCTGCACGGGCGCCATCATGAGCGCCGCACCCATGCCGAGAAGACCCGGGCCAATCATGACCAGAAGGTGCCACACACCAAACTGCGAGGTGAGTTCGGGGGTGAGCATGGGAATGATGACCGAGAGGACCCCTCCGAGAACCACGGTGATGAACGCGATCGTGATGAGGCGCGAACGGCTCATGACGAATGCGAGGCGCCCCACGAGGTAATTGCCGAGGATCATGCCCGCAATGATCGGGATAAACAGCACCCAGTAGTCCTGTTCGCCAAGGTGCATGACGTCGGGAACGATGATCGGCGCCGCCGAAATGAAGATGAAGTCGGCCTGGCTTGCGAGGCCAAGCGCGAGCGAAAGGCGCCAGATGACCGGCGAGCGCAGCACGCGCCCGAGCGACGTGAGGATGCCCTTCGCGTTGAACGGCTGGCGCTTCTCGGGAAGGAGCGTCTCGGGGATGACAATGAGCATGATCACGAGGGTGGCGAGCGCGTAAAGGAGCATCGCCCCGAAAATCCAGCGCCACGGCCCGATCAGGAGGATCCAGCCGCCGAAGATCGGCGCCGCCGCGGGCGCGAGGGCGAAGATCATCATGACCTGGCTCATGAGCTTTTGCGCTTTGCCACCTCCGTAGAGGTCGCGGATCACGACGCGAGAGACGATCGTCGCTCCGCCCGCACTGAGCCCCTGGAGCACGCGGAAGGCGAACAGCATCGGAAGATTGACGGCGAGAGCCGCACCGAGCGAGCCGATCGAGAACACGATGAGCGAAATACCCATGACGCGTTTGCGTCCGACGGCATCGGAGAGCGGGCCGTGGAACATGCTCATGCACGCGAAGGAAATGAGGTACAGGCTCGTAACCTGCTGCATCGCGGCCGCGTCGGTGTGGAAGTCGCCCCTCATCGCCGGGAAGCCCGGGAAGATCATGTCGATCGAGAACGGGCCGAGCATCGCGAGCATGGCCATCGCAAACGTGAAACCGAAGGTGACCTTTTCACTCCGCCCCAGGTGGAGGCGGAGCGCGGCCGTCTCGGTCGCGACTTCCTCGACCTGCTCGATCGGGCCGGTCACGTGCGAGACGTTGTCGGTGGGGTTGGCGAAAGCGACCTGCGGAATTTCTTCCGTTAGCGGCCGCGGTTCCTCGGTCGCGAGACTTTCGGCGGCACGCTCATCGGCAAGCCGCGCAAGTTCGAGTGCGCTGGTATCGGTTTTCCTCTGAGAATCGTCTGTCACTCGGTCAAGTTTATGGAACTCTCGCGGCCTTCCAACCCCTCTCGTACAACATCACTCATGACTTCAGTGACACTCTTGCAACACTTCACCGCACAAGCGTGACCGTCAGTCGTTGAGGCGCAGATACTTTCTGTTTCTGCTTTGCGGCGGAGCAGTCGCCTTAACTAACCCCTCGTCAACGAGCGTTCGTAGCGCCGGCCTGAGCGAGGCCGCTGGTCGCCCTGTCATGTCTTCGAGTTCACGAATAGAGCGCGCATCGTCGGTTCCTAGGCGTCGCGCTCGTTCGACTTCTTCACGCCAGTCACTGTCAGTCATGTCCTCACTGCACATCACTGAAGCAGTCACTTATATAAGTGAGAATGTCACTCGCATAAGTGAGGATTTCACTGAATCCTCCTGGTATAACCAAAATCGGGGGCCCGCGCCGATTCCGAACGCCGAAAACATTGATATCGCCGCACTTCTCAATGCGACTCGTTTTCACGGGCAGGCGAGAGAGGGAGCGCTCTAAGGTCCCGCGAGTGATGCAGCGGACCTCACGGTCGCGCACGAGCGCACTCACGCGTTGCGCGAACAGCTTGTTAAGCTCGAGCCACACATCGCAGCGGAAGAAGGAGGAAAGCCATGCGGCGTCGCGCTCTTCTTGGCGGCGGCCTTCTCGCCGCGCTCGGCGCCTCGGCCCTGTATGTGGAGCGCGACAGCATCGCTGGCCTCTTTCCGCACGAGGCGCACGTGGACCTCTTTTCCCTCGGCGTTGCCTTCTCATCCGTGCCGGATTCACTCGCGAGTGAGGTCCAGGCGCACGGCCCAGCGTCCGTTCTGCACGCCGGGTGCATCCCGGGCGTGGATCGCACGTTCGTTCAGCCTGATTCACCCCCGATCATTGCGGGCACGCGCACTCTGAGCACTGCACACGGCGCCGAGACCCTCACGGCGATCACGCGAGCGTTCCTCGAGAAAGCTTCACGACCCGCGCCCACTCCCGCGCTCACTAATCTCGATCGCTCCGCGCTCCTCGATATTTTCACCCTCACGTGGGCGCTTCCCTCCCCCATCGCGGCGCTCAGCCCCAACTGGCGTTACACGTGGCCGCGCGATACGGCCCACGTGATCGTGGCCCTCGCCGAGCGCGGCTTCGACGACTGGTCGCTGGGCCTCCTCGAGCACCTCGCACGCATCCAGCGCCCTGACGGCACGTTCGAGGCTCGCTACCGACCCGGCACTACAAGCGCGCCCGATGCCCGCTCACCGCAGTTCGATGGAATCGGCTGGTTCCTCTGGGCGGCGGCAACGCTCGCCAGGCTTGGGGTTTTGACCTCCGACGCCTCCCCCGCGACCTCGCTCCCCACTCTTAGAACGGCGCTCACCCGCGCGGCTCGCGCCGCCCTCGACGCCACGACCACCGAGAGCGGGCTTCCGAAGCCGAGCCCCGACTATTGGGAGGTACCCGAGCGGCGCCTCACCCTCGCAACGGCAGCCATGACACTCAGCGCGCTCGGGAGCGCGGCGCAGCTTTCGGCGCTGGGGTTACTTGAGGGCGAGGCAGGCGTCGGAAAGGAAACACTCGAGAGACGTGCCCGGGAAACCGAACGCGCCCTCGTGGAAACTTTCGGCCCCGGTGCCTTCCAGCGGTACGCGCGCGGCGGAGGTTTCGACGCGGGGCTGCTCATGCTCCTGCCGCCGTACCAAACGCAGGAGTTTGCCGAGCGCAACCCAGCGATTGCCGGCCACATCGACGAGGCTTTCGAGGCGATGCAGCGCCCCGCCGGCGGTGTCGCTCCGGGCGCGCGCTGGAAACGCGACGGCATCAGTTGGACCCCGCAAACGGCGATGTTCGCCCAGGCCTATGCGCGTCTCGGCGAGCGCGAGCGCGCTCTCGAGCTCCTCGAATGGCTCGCCGCCCACCGCACGAGCGCCGGGGCAATCAGCGAAAAAATCCTTGCCGACGGTAGCCCCGCCGCCGTCGCGCCCCTCTCGTGGCCAGCGGCGCTCGCGCTCAGCACGCTCGAGGCGCTGCACAGCTAGGAAGCGCTTGCGGGTGGACGCACACGGTCAAACTGCATGCGATCGAGCTCGTACACGCTTGTGCACAGCTCGTCGATGTCCTCCTGGTTGTGGCTGGTCATCACAATCGTGCGCCCTTCTTCATGGAGCTCATGGAGAAGCGCACGAATATCGCGAACGCTCGTCTTATCGAGTCCGTTGAAAGGCTCATCTAAAAGCAGAAGCGGTTGTCCTTCCATAAACGCTTGGGCAAGAGCGAGCTTTTGTTTCATGCCGAGAGAATAGTGGCGAACAGACTGGCGTAGGTTCGGCGCAAGGCCCACACGGTGAAGAGCCTCTTCTATCTGCTGGTCTCCAATGAGCCCGCGAATAGACGCGAGCCGACGCAGGTTGTCGAACCCCGTGAGACCACCGATGAAGCCTGGGCGATCGATAATAATGCCAATTTTGGAGGGGAAGTCCTCGCCAGTACTTTTCAACTTTGGTGAGACGACGACGCGACCCGAATCCGGCTTGAGGAAGCCAACGATAAGTTTGAACAGCACGGACTTACCCGAACCGTTAGGGCCTTGCACTCCCATGAAATCGTGCTCATCGATTGCAAGCGAAGCATGACTCAAGACCGGAGTCGAACCGAAAGCGATCGAAACGTCTTTTACATCAACAAGATTGACCATTCGGCACCTCTACAATCATGAATCAAACTGAGGAATACGGGTATTGCTCAGCACGAACCGGAGAAACACAACACTGGCGACTCCTACTGTCGCCGTTACGATAATGGCACCTGCCGTAGCCGGAAAGGCCCCATAAAAGCCCAGGGCAAATGGGGCCGGCCACAGCGGGTTCAACCACGGCAGCGTGAGCGCCGCGCATACGACCAAAGTTATGGCGGCTACCGCCATCGACCCAAACCTCCACGCAGCGGCCATTGAGAGCAGTGTCGTCACCACTACGGTCACGATCGAGCCCAGCCATACCTGCAGGGCTGGCAAGAGCTCCGTGGGGTGATGAGCCATGCTGCTTGAAACACCACCGAGCAACACAAGCACAAGGGACAGCGCAGCGATCGCAGTGACAAGCGAACCCCCTATTGTGCGAGTGAAGAGTTTCCACGGGTCTCCCGTGCGGATCGCCACCAGCGATGCCGCGGGTGCCGTCTCACCCGCAAAACGTACGAGCGCGGCATACGAAGCCCCGAAAACTAGCACCATGTACATGAACCATGCCGCAAAGGAAAACTCTTCGCGCGCCGAACCGTAAGTGAGATACATGAAAAGGTCGGCACCGTCGGGCCGCAAGAAACTCATGAGAGTCGCCGCACCTACGGTTGCGATACACCAAAATCCGAACGGCCCTGTCCGCGCGAAGACTTTCCGAGCGCGCACCAAGACTGACGATCCACTCACACCAATAGTCAGGATCGTCGCGACGGCGAAAAAAAGCGGAACATACCATAGGGCGCCAAATGCTTCGACACCCGAGAAGGGCGCAAGGGCCACATCGGGATTGCTCCACTGCGGAAACGGCCATACCTTGACGAGCACAAGCGGAACAAAACCTACCCCGATCCCAGGGATCCATGGCTTCACTCGAGTATTCACGATAAGGGCCCCTAGTAGGGTCGCCGCAAGCCCAGCGAGCCCGACCTCGAACGCGATTCCGTACGCTATACAGGCCACAGGGCTTAGGTTTCGACTGGCATAGGGCTGCAGAATTCCCTGCCATATTGTCGCCGGCTGCACAGAGAGCACTCCCGGGGTCCAGGACATGCGCCACGTGTATCCAGACGACGTCGCCAAGACCCCTAACAATTTGCTTGCTCCGAGCAGCGCTCCTATCCCAGCACCACGCATCCAGAGCGCAAGAAGTCCGTGCCGTTTTGACCCGAAACGAGACAACGCAAGAGGGTTCGCCACAAAGGCACACTGCCGCAAAAGCAGAATAATGAGTAGAGGCCACTGAAAGTAACGGAAGTAGTACGGGTCTTGTCCGAAGGCGAGCACTCGTTCCCACAGCGAGATGCCGACGACCGCATCGAAATCGACGTCGCCTTTGAGCAGGGGCTGCGACGACGTCACGATAGCAAGCAGTGCGCACATCCCGCAGATGAGCCCCCACCCAGCTACCGGACGCAAACGGCTCACTGCCCCCATCAGCACAAGGCCTTCGGCAGCTTCGCTGAGAAAGCGGCGTAAGCAGCGACGACTCCAGCGATGAGGAAAACAATAAGGCCTACGGTCACGGGGATGAGGGGATCTTGTTGGGTGACACCAGTTGGAATGAACGATCGTATAAGGCTGAAGTGGTCAACCCGAAGAGCCCCCGCGACAAACTCGGAGAGAAGCACGACGACAGGAAGCCAGAGCAGTGCAACAAATCGATTCTCAAAGAACATCGCCCCTACCGCTGCCAACGTCGATAATGCCGCACCGCCGATACCTACCCATATCGCCTGGAAAGCAAAGTACAGTACCGGGGAGACGGCATAGAGCTGCGAGAATGTTAGACGTTCTGCTGCCGGTTCAAGATCGTCCCCGAAAGGGTTGAAAAAATCGACGGGGATAAGGTGCGGGTGGATTCCGTATGACACGACAGCCACGAGAGCGACACCTCCCGCGAAGACGATAAACCCAGCGCACGCAGCGCGAACCGCGTGGCGAACAACGTAGGGGCTGCGCCCTCGCCTTGCCATGATAGGCCCCCACGCACCCCCAGTGCCGACCTCCTGCATCACCACTGGCGCGTACAGCAGGGCGGCAAAAATTGGCATGAAGAAGGGCAGAAAATCCGATATCCCTAATGTGAATAGGGAGAATTGATCGGCGACCGCACCATTAGCGCGGGAGACCTCCATAAAAACGCTGGGACTCAAGAGGACAACTATTGACATAAGAAACGTGGAGGTTTTGACAGGATTTTTCACGGGTGCCATTCCTGAAGCAAGCCGAATCACAGTTCACATCGCCGTTTCAGTTATTACGCCGCTTCTCGCCAGTGCGCCCAGCATAAGTTTTCCATTGATACGACGCGTACCCCTCGCCGCTGAGTGGTGCAGCCGTCGAACTAAACATTGAGAGGAAGATCCCGCATAGGCGGATGTTGCCATAAAACCAGCCCCCGTAACGATGGCCCGAAGCAACCTTGCACGTCTACGCATCACAACGATCCCCCTCATCCTGGAACACCACTTAGACAGCAAGGATCCTACCCCCCCTAGTGCCTTACGCTACACGCCACGCCCTCCGTCATCCCTTCGGTTGCTGGCCCTCAACGCGCTCGAGGCGCTCGAGCATTGATGCTTCCCTTAGTCCCCGCAAGCGACCAGAGGGCGGGGCTAGAGTGGTAGATCGGGATCGAGGACGATCCGCATCGAGTTTCGAGGAGAGGTCATGAACGAGAAGGCTAGTGCGCCCGATCTTCGCGCGGAACGCGTGAATTACACGAAGGGCCAACTCACCAAAACGCTCGCGGGCAACGACCCGCACGCACTGTTTGACGAATGGATGAGAGACGCGATCGAGCGTCGCGACCGCGAGGGCGATGTGCTCGAACCGAACGCCATGGTCGTCTCCACAATCAACCCGGAAACTGATTGGCCAGATTCGCGCGTACTGCTCCTTAAGGAGCACAAGAACAAGAAGTTCGTGTTCTTCGGCAACTACGAGTCCCAAAAAGGACACGACCTTGACGTGAACCGCAAGGCCGCCCTGAACTTCACGTGGCTGCCGCTTCAGCGCCAGGTGCGCATCCAGGGCAAGGTGCGCCGCATCAGCCCCGAGGAGTCCGACGCCTACTTCGCGGTTCGCCCGCGTGGTTCGCAGATCGGCGCCTGGGCAAGCTCGCAGTCGGACGTCATCGACTCACGCGAAGACATTCAGCTCGCGAACGAGCGCGCTGAAAAACGCTTCGAAGGCAAAGACGTTCCCCGCCCGCCGCACTGGGGCGGCTGGGCACTCACCCCGCACGTGATTGAGTTCTGGCAGGGTGGCGCTTCGCGCCTGCACGACCGCATCCGCTTCACGGCCTTGGATTCGGAAGAAGGCCGCTGGCAGGTCGACCGCCTCGCTCCGTAAACACTCACCCGAGATAACTGTGAGGGCCGGGGAGACGCTAAGCGTCATCCCGGCCCTCTCGTATTAGGCGACCTCGTTGAGTTCGAGCGAGGTGCGTGTTCCGCCCACCTTGACGCGGAACACGGGCGCTCCCTCCTGCGGAACCCCGCGCGGAGTAAGGCTCGAATTGAACGACGAGGCAAGGCCGTCAAAATCAGTGTGGACGTGTACGCCGGGCAAAACCCCGACGGTGCACGCGGCCTTGAGGCCCTCAACCTGAAGATCACCGCGGTGGACGCGGGCAATATCGACAGTGATCGAGGCGCCCTTCGCGTCGAGCGCGCCCGAGAACTCACCGATGCTCACCTTGGCCGCGGCACCATTCACCTCCACCGGGGAGGAGACAGCATCGAGCTCGGCCCTGACCTTGAACCCTTGGATCGAGAGAGGCGCGGTCACGGAAGAAGCCTTCACGGTGCTCGAGACCGCATCGAAGTGTGCCTCGCGTGGGACCTCCTCAAGCTCGATCGTGCTCGCGACGCTTGCGCATTCGAGGGCTGTCGTGGTGGGAAGTGAAAGCCTCACCGTGAGGCGCGAGCGCTTGCGGTGGAGAATGTCGAGCGCTTTTCGGTCAGGGCTCTTGATTGCGAGGCGCCCGAAGCGATACTTCACGCTCGTTCCCGCGGCTTCTTCGCCCTCGAGGTCGATCGTGATCTGGTTCGTAGTGTTTGTCGTGATCGCGACGTCGGCATAGTTCAACTTGAGCTCGGCACGCACATCGCCGGTGGCGTCGTAACGATAGGTTGTGGTGCTCATGGCGGGACCCTTCCTTAGATCCATCCCTTGACGGGGTTCGTGCCTTTCGGCGGGTTATCGGGGGTGAAGCCCCAATTCTTCGTGAATTGCGAAGTGCGGGGTTCGACAACGGCATCGCGGATCACCTGGACGAGCCAGGCATTGAGACTCTGGCCCGAGGCTTCCGCACGCTTTTCCGCGCGGGCCTTGAGCCCTTCGGGCAGGCGAAGAGATACCCGCGAAATATCGCCTTCATCGAGTCCCTGATCCGCCGCGGTGGCCGATTCAGGCGCGGGAGTGGCGTCAGGATACTTTGGAGTGACATCAAATCTGACACCTTCGGGGGCAAGGCGCGCGCTCACGCGCTCGAACGTGAGCGACTCGCTAATCTCGGCGGTCGCCGTCGTGACCGTATCGAGAAGGGCAAGCTTGAGTAGGGGGCGGGCAAGGGGGCCCACTCGCTTCATAGCGGAGCCGAGATCATCGCCACCGACGTTAGCGACATGCTCGAGCTGCTCAACAAGAGCGTCGGTCTGCTGTGACATCTCCATAACTCAACAGTAGCACCACTGTGACGCCACAACAAGCTTTTTTGACGTCATTTTCTAAGCGAAGGGGTTCCAGAACCTTCCGCCATTGACGATCGCGAGCGCAATCGGCACTGCGAGCACGGCGAAGGAGAGGGCCATGATGAGCCCGTCGCGCCACGTCAGGGGCTTCTTGCCGTACCACGTGCGCCGCTTGCCGCGCCCAAAACCGCGCAGCTCCATAGCGCTCGCGACTTCCTCGATGCGGTCGAACGCGCCGAGGAGAAGCGGGATGATGACGCCCACGATGTTCCGCGCGCGCGTCACGATCCCCGCCTTCGATGAGGTTTCGAGTCCGCGCGCCTGATGCGCCTTCGAGATCGTCACGAAATCACGCTGAATATCGGGGATGTACCGAAGGGCGATCGAGACGGAGTAGGCGATCTTGTACGGAACGCCGATGCGGTTCAGTGACTGCGCAAACTCTGGCGGGCGCGTCGTCGCAATGAACAAAAGCACGGGTGGAAGCACCGCGAAGTACTTGAGGGTCACAACGAGCTGATAAAAAAGCTGCTCACTCGTGATGTCCCAGTGCCACGGGCCGTTCACGAGCACGGTGCGTGTGCCATACAGTTCGGTTCCGTAGCCGGGCGCGAACAGGAAAATGAACACGTTGTTGAGCAGCATGAGACCGGCAATGATGACGAGCACAACGGCGAGGTCGCGCAGCTTCACGCGACTGAGAACCCACAGCACGATGTTGAGCACGAGCATCGCCGCAAGGTAACGCGCATCGAATCCCACGAGCGCACCCACGACGCTCGTGACGGCGAGCATAAGCTTCGACAGCCCCGAGACTCGGTGCAGGAACCCCGGCCGGTCGACGTACCCGAGAACGGACTTAGCGGGCATCGCCCACCTCCCGCCTCTCGCGATCAACCGCGATCACAGCCTCGACAAACTCGCTGCGGCCAAACTCTTGGGTGGCGCCGTCACCGGTGGAAACGGGAAGTCCGACGGCTGCCGCGAGCGCATCGAGGCTCGTGCGCACGAGGTTCGCGCGCGTCGTCACGTCATCGTCGACGAGGATTCGCGAGGGCGAAGAATCCGCGATGATCTCCCCTTCGCTCAGAACGACGGCGCGCGGCACATACTCGAGGGCAAGATGCATGTCGTGTGTGATGAGCAGAATCGTCGTGCCCGCACGGTTGAGGCCGCGAATGAACTCCATGAACTCCGTGTAGTGGCGAAAGTCCTGGCCAGCGGTCGGCTCATCAAGAATGAGGATTTCGGGCTCGAGCGCGAGCGCGGCCGCGATCGTCACGCGTTTCTTCTGGCCGTGACTGAGGGCGCTCACGGGCCAGGTTTTGAACGGGGCGAGCCCGCACGTCTCGAGGGCAGATTCCACGCGCCGGCGCACCTCTTCCTCGTCGAGGCCGTGGGCGCGTGGACCGAGCGCGACCTCGTCGAAAATGAGCGGCTTCGAGATCATGTGGCCCGGTTCTTGAAGCACGAAGCCCACGCGCGTGCCGATCTCGGCGATACTCAAGTTCAGAACATCGTCGCCGAGCACCTCGACGGTGCCCGAGTTCGGCTTCGCAAAACCCGTGATCGCGCTCGCGAGCGTCGATTTTCCAGCGCCGTTGTTGCCGAGGATCGCGAGCATCTCTCCGCGCCGCACCTCGAGATCGATTCCCCGCAGCGCGTGCACGCCCTCGTGGTCTTTATCGTGGCCGTGCAGCACGTGAAGATTGCGCACGCTGATGGCCGCGGTGGCGTCGGACCCCTCCCCCGGCACTTCCTCAGCCGAAACCGAGCCGAACCTCGCGGACCACTGCTCACGCCCCCACTCTCGCACCCGCGCGCATTCGCTCTCGCTCAGGCGGAGGGTGTCGAGCCGAGCGGGGTGCGCCGACGCTGGCGGTTCGATCCCCGCATAGTTGAGGGCCGTGAGGTGCAGCGGACGGCGAATGCCGTGCTCGGTGAGGAGCCCGGAGGTCACGAGCTCATCCGGAGTTGTATCGGCAACGAGGCGGCCGCCGGCCATCATGAGGATCCGATCGACTCCCCTGTGCAGCACTTCTTCGAGACGATGCTCGATGATGACGACACTCGCGCCGCTCTCCCGATTGAGGTCGTCAGCCAGTTCGATCATCGCGCGACCCGTCGCCGGGTCAAGGTTCGCGAGCGGCTCGTCGAACAGGAGAATCGGCACGTCGTCCACGAGCACGCCCGCGACGGCGACGCGCTGCTTTTGCCCGCCACTCAGTTCGTGCGGCGAGTGTTCGAGAAGCTCGGTGAGGCCCACGCGTTTTGCGACCCGCTCGACGATGCTCGGCATGTTGCCCGAGGCAACCTCCTGGTTCTCGAGCGAAAAGGCGATGTCCTCCGCGACCGTGAGGGCGACGAACTGCGCGTTGGAATCCTGGAGAACCGTGCCGGCCTCACCGGCGGTGCGCACGAGCGGTGCGCGCACCGGATCCACGCCACCGACCTTCACGCTGCCACTCACGCGTGCCTCGAAGCGGTGCGGCACGAGACCGTTCATCACGTGCAGCAGGGTCGACTTTCCCGAGCCACTCGGCCCCACGATCGCGACCTTCTCCCCCCAGCCGATCGTGAAGCTCACGTTCTCGACCGAGGGAAGTTTTTGGGTGCGGTAATGCACGCTCACGTCATCGAACACGATGGCGTGAGCGGCACGGTTCGCCTCGGGCGAATGGGAGGGAAGAGCCATGCGGAACGCTTAAGCGCCCACCTCGAGCGAGCCCGAGCGGATGCGCGTCTTCGCGTACAGCGCGAGGATGATCGAGCCAAACACGCAGGTGAGAATCGCATTCGTCACGAAGGCCAGGAGGCCCTGCACGATGACCTTATCGAACGGTTCGCCCATGAGCGTCACGTCGAGAATCCACGCGAGAACGCCCCATGCAACGAAGTGACCCACGATGACCGCGAGGTTGAAGCGCACGAGATCCCGGCGCGGGAACTCCCCCTCGTTTACGCGGTTACGAAGCATGAAGAAGCCCACGATGAGGCCGAATACAGCCGTCGGAATCTCCCACGAAAGCCAAATGCCGTAGCCGGTTGCGTCCGCGAGAATATGCCCCACGAAACCGGCGATGCCCGCGACGTACGGGCCATACAGGACCGCGAGAACCGCAAGGAGAGCGTACTGGAACGTGATCGATTGATTCGGCACGGGGACGGGAATCGCGACGAAGCGGCTCAGGACAAAAAAGAGGGCGGCACCGATACCGATGGCGACGACCTGCGTCACGGGAGAGACCTTACGGGTCACGGGAAGCGGTGCACTCGACGTAGGGGTTTCAGGGGTAGACATGAGGGGATCCTTTACTTTTCGACCTTCTCGAACACGACGTGCCAGCTGTTGCCGCGCCCGAGGTGGAAGGCATTCGCGTACGAGCCACGATTGATCGCGACAGCCACGCGATCAAGGGAATTCACGTAGATGAGCGATTCGCCAACCTCGACGTGCGCGAAGCTCGGCGCATACACGAGGCTCGTCGCGTGAACGGTTTGCCCGTTATGGGTGATCGTGAGGCGCACGTAGTCGCCGTGGAAAATACCGGCCTCTTCAAAGAAGGTGCGCGGGATGGACGTCCACAGGGAGCCGTAACGGTTATCGTGCGCGTCAATCGTGCCCGTAAGTGCGTTGCCCTCGATCTTCGGCGCAAGCACCGGGAGGGTCACGACCTCACTCACCTCGCGGCTCGGGCCGACCTGCTCGTACGTGATCGTTCCGCTCGCGAGCCGCGCACCGGTGAACGCGTAAATGTCACGCCCGTGGAAAGTGTAGGAATGCGCCGAACCTTCGCGCCGATTGAAATGCTCGTCGATCTCGCGCAGCTCCTCGATCCCGAAAAGCTTCTCGATGTGAGTGAGGGTGCCGTTGTTCGGGGTCACGACGTAGTGGCCGGTCGACGTGCGCGCCACCACGCTCAAGCGATCCGAGCCAACACCCGGATCCACGACCGAAACGAACACCGTGCCTTCGGGCCAATACGACACGACCTGCGCGAGGCGGTAGGAGCCCTCCCAAATGTCATAGGGAGGAATGTTGTGCGTGACATCGTGGATGCGCAATTCGGGGTGCACGCCCGTGGCGACGCCGTACATTGCGCTCACGGCGCCATCGACGTACCCGAAATCCGATTGCAGAACGAGCGGTTTCACCGCGCACCCTCCCTCTGTTCACCTGCACTGATACCCCCACAAGGATAGCGAGCGAGGCAAGAGGCATGAAGCTCCGTGGCGAAATGTGAACACCGCCGCAGGGTGCCTGTTGACATCTGTCATTCGCACGCGTGACAAAACCCAGCGAAGCTCCTGACGTTTTCCACTACTGGGTTCGCGAGCGATCGCGAAGAGTGGAGACATGAACACGGCACACACCCCCATCACCGTCTCGAACCTGACCCGCACATACGCGGGCGCAAAGAAAAAGAAAGCCTTCACCGCGGTGGACGGCATTTCCTTTCACGTCACCGAAGGCGAGGTCTACGGCCTCCTCGGCACGAACGGCGCAGGCAAAACGTCAACTCTCGAAATCCTCGAAGGCCTCGCACCCGCCACAAGCGGGAGCGTATCGGTCCTCGGCATGGACCCCACGAAGGACCGCGCGAACGTTCGCCCCCACACGGGAACCATGCTCCAATCCGGCGGCCTGCCCACCCAACTGACCGCCGCTGAAACGATTCGCATGTGGGCAGGAACGTGCTCGCAGCCGATGCCCCCAGAGCGGGCCCTCGACGCTGTCGACCTCACGCACCGCGCGAAGGTCAAGGTCGGCTCGCTCTCCGGCGGTGAACAGCGCCGCCTCGACCTCGCCTGCGCCCTCGTTGGGCAGCCCTCGATCCTCTTCCTCGACGAGCCCACGACCGGGCTCGACCCCGAATCGCGCCGCCGCGTATGGAGACTCCTCGAGAACCTCAAAACGCAAGGGGTCACGATGATCCTCACGACCCACTACCTTGAGGAAGCCGAGCGCCTCTGCGATCGAATCGGGATCATGCACCGAGGAGCAATCGTCCTCGAAGGCAGCCTGCGAGACATCGTCTCCACGGAAGCATCGGTGATCCGCTTCGGCGTCGGGGACGGGTCCGACGCCGCCGGCGCCTCCACCGCCCCTCAGCCTCCCGCCCTTGCCGGCGCCCAGGTCACTCGCTCCGGCTCCACGTACGAAGTGCGAACCGATCACCTTCAGGAGCACTCGCTCGCCATCTTGCAGTGGGCGCGAAGTGAGCGCCTCGCCCTGCGCGACTTCTCCTCGACCCCCGCATCCCTCGAGACCGTCTTCATGCGCGTGGCAGGCGAACAGAACTGACGGGCGCGCAGCAGACACCAAAGCTTCCACCGAAAGGACACCCCATGACCACGGCAACAGCCACAGCACATTCCACACCCCGCTCGAGCCGCCTTTCCCGCACGATTGCCCTCGCGCGCGCCGAGCTCACGCAGTTTTTGCGCAATCCCACTCTCCTGTTCATGGCGCTTCTCTTCCCCCTTGGCCTCACGGTCGCCATGTTCGTGCTCAGCTCCACGGGCGGCGGCGAGGCCTTCGCCGCCTCGCTCGCTCTCGAAACGTCCGTGCTTATGACGATGCTTCTCGTCGTGTACTACTCGGTTCTCTCGATGTCGACCACTCGGCGTGACGAGAAGGTCCTCAAGCGTCTGCGCACCGGAGAGGCGAAGGACTCGGATATTCTCGTGGCGATTGCTGCCCCGAGCTCCCTCCTCGCCGTCGTGTTGATGGTGCTCGCCCCAATCCTCCTCATCGTTCTCGGTGCTCCCGCACCAGTCAACGTCGTTCCTCTCATCGTCGCTGTCCTCGGCGGGATCGCCGTGAGTGCGGCACTCGGATTCCTCACGAGTGCCTTCACGATCAACGCCGAAGCCGCCCAGATCACCTCGCTACCCGTTATGGTCCTCGCGATCGCCTCCCAAAGCACCTTCCGCGCGCTCATGCCCGAACAGGTCACGCGCATCATCGACCGCACACCCTTCGCGCTCATGGGGGACCTCGCACACCTGGCATGGTCGGGAACGACGGTCACCGGTGGGTTCGAGCCGCTCGAATCCGGCGCGGCTCTCGCGGCCGCAACCGCGCCCATGCTCATGCTCGCACTGTGGGCCATAGCGCTCCTCGTGCTCGTGCCGAGGGTCATGAAGTGGGAATCTAACCGGTAAACCGCCGACTACGACCCGTGGGACACTGGTGGGGCTTCTCTCGGCCCCGCCAGTTTCCCCTTTTCCGCCAACAAACAGAGGACACCGCATGAGCACCGCCCCGGGCGACCACGCCGCAGAACCGGCGCGCGTTCGCAGCATGGAGAAATACGCGCTCTACACGAAGTGGTCCGTCGCGCTTGCGGCACTCTTCACTTGGCTCCTCTTTGCCATCCCCAGTATCACGGCAACAACCTCGAAGCACGCGGGCCTCACACCTCTGCTGTGGGCAGTCGCCACGGCTGCCCTCACGCTCTTCGTGAGCATCACTCTCCTACGCGAACCCGCATTCGAACTATTTCCTGAAAGACGGGGACGCGCGCGTGGAGCGAGGGTCAGTTTCATTCTGGTGCTCGTGAGCTGGATCGTGTGCATCCTCGTGTCCGTGCTCGCGCCCGTTTCGATCGGGGCGTGGGCAAGCGTCTACGCGATTCTGTGCACCGCGCTCTTCGCACTCGCCCACGCGCCGTGGATGCGACACAAGTGGATCGCCGTCACCGTCGCCGCCCTTCTCACGTGCGCAACGCAGCTCAGGATTGACGCCAGCACCGCACTCACATCGATCTGCATTCCCCTCATCTTCCTCACCGCCACGCTCTCCGCCTTCTGGGGCCTCGACGTTTTGCGCGACGCTGACCGGGCCCGCAAACTCGATGCCGAACTCCACGTCAGCGCGGAACGACTCCGCTTCGCCCAAGAGCTTCACGACACGATGGGTCAGAGGCTCGCGGCGATCAGCCTCAAAACACAGGTGGCGATCGCCCTCGTCGAACGTGGCGATAGGAACGCCATGAAGGAACTTCGCGAACTCCAGGAACTCGTGAAGGCCAGCACCGCCGATATGCGCGCCGTCGCCCACGGCTACCGGCGCATCAATCTCGCCACGGAGATCGCCGAAGCCCGTGCGCTCCTTGGAGCCTCACACATCAACGTCCGCGTCGACGGCGACTCCCTCGACGTTCCCGACAGCCGTCGAGAAGACGCCGCCTGGTTCGTCCGCGAAGCCACCACCAACATCCTCCGCCACTCCCACGCCACGAGTGCGCGCCTCACTCTTGCCGAGGACAACGTGGCTATGACGAACGACGGCGCGCTCGAAAGCCCCGGCCCACTCTCGGGTCTCGAGTCGCTCCGCCGCCGCGTGGCCGTAGCGGGCGGAAGCATCACCGTCGAGCATGACGCCCCGCACTTCACCGTGCGGCTATGCTTCGACGAGGGGCCGGCGAGTGTCAGACCCGCCCCCACCCACACACCCGAGGAGAGCGCATGATCCGCATCGCCATCGCCGACGATGAAACCCTCGTTGCCTCTTCCCTCGCGACCCTGCTCGGGCTCGAAGAGGATTTCGAGATCGCCACCGTGTGCGGCTCGGGCGAGGAGATACTCGAGTGGTGGGCCCGAGACACCGGCGGCGCCGACGTTCTCGTGTGCGACCTGCAGCTTGGCGGGATCGACGGCATCGAAACTGCGCATCGCGTGCGCGAGAAACACCCCGGTGTGCAGGTGCTTATCGTGACGAGCCACGCACGGCCCGCAGCCCTCAAGCGCGCGCTCGAACGCGGTATCGCGGGATTCCTCCCGAAAACGTCGGACGCGAAAGAGTTCGCCGCGGCCATCCGCACCGTCCACGCCGGACGGCGCTACCTCGACCCCGAAACAGCGGCCCTCGCGATCAACCAGGGCGACAGCCCCCTCACGGTCCGCGAGCGGGAACTACTTGAACTAGCGGGGCGGGGCCTTTCCATCGACGACATCGCCTCCGAAGCGCACCTCGCGGCCGGAACCTGCCGAAACTACCTCTCGAACGCGATGGCAAAAGTTGGTGCGGCCAACCGCTTCGAAGCCTTCACCGTGGCGCGCGACCGCGGCTGGCTCTCGTCATGAGCACGTTGCCGGGCAGGGAGTGCCGGTTCCACGGCTTTGAGAGGGGAGCAAACAGACTAGAGAGCCCCTTCAGGTGTCGTAGCGTCGCTTTTCTCCCCCAGGAATTAAGGCAAAACCAGGGAGGGGCCCCGCGCCGCAGCGCGAGACCCCTCCCGTTTAAGCCCTAGGGCTCAGCGGATCATGCTCAGGCGTCGGCCTGGCCGTCACCTTCAGCCTCGGTTGCAGGCTTAGCGTCCTTGGCGGACTTTGCAGCCATCATGCCGCCAGCGGCGAGCAAAGCCGCGGCGCCTGCGGCGACCGGAGCGGCCTCGAAACCGGTGCGCGGAAGCGGACCACGGTTGTTTTCTGCATCCTTCTTAACCTTCTTGACCGGCTTCTTCGGCTGCTTCTTCTCCGGCTTCTTGGGAGCGGGCGCAACCGGAACAGCCGCGTCGCTCGGGTCCTTGCCGGGCGCAGGCTGTGCCGACGGCTCCTCGGGCTTGGGCTCCTCGGGCTTCGGCTCTTCCGGCTTCGGCTGTTCCGGCTTCGGCTCGGGCTTGGGCTTGGGCTCTTCCGGCTTAGGCTCGGGCTTCGGCTCCTCAGCCTCATCCCAAATCGGCAGAACCTGCACGACCGTCGGGCGCGGGCCGGTCTGGTTGTACTCAGGGAAGAAGGAGTGCTGCTCGCTGAACTTGCCATCTTCACCCGGGTGCTGAACCGACACGAATGCCGAGTAGTCCTCGTCGCGAACGATCGGGCCACACGTCTCTGCCTCGCGAGGCACAGAGAGGAACTGCTCGACGTTGCCGCGCATGTCTCCCTCGAGGGTCACGCGGAACAGGCCATCGTTGTAGCCGATCCCGCTCGGGGCACCGTCGGTCGAAATCCAGAGGTTGCCCACAGAGTCGAACGCGAGGTTGTCCGGGCAGGAAATGGGCGAAACCGACGTCGGATCGACGTTGCCGTAGAAGGTTTGGTCGCCACCGTTCGGGTCGCCGGCCACGAGGAGAAGGTTCCACGCGAACTCGGTGCTCGTCTGGTCACCCTGCTCGTCGAGCTCGAGAACCTGACCGTCGCGGTTCTTCTGGCGCGGGTTCACTTCATCCACCTGGAAGATCTCGCGCTTCGAGTTGTTCGTGAGGGCCGCGTACACCTTGCGCGAGTGGTGCGAGGGCTCGACGTCCTCGGGACGGTCCATCTTGGTGGGCTCCACCTTGTCGGCAGCGGTGCGGGTGTTGACCGCAATCTCTTCGACAGTCATGCCCTCAACCTGCGACTTGCCGCCCAGGATCAGCGGAACCCATTCGCCGGTGCCGTCGAACTGACCGTCCGAAGGAACGGCGCCGCTGCCGTCGATTTCTTCCTTGGGCGAGTTGCCGTAGAAGCGCGCGACGTAGAGATCGCCCTCGGTGAGGAGCGTCATGTTGTGCTTGCGATCGCCCTCGACGTACTTCTCCTTGGAGACGAACTTGTACATGTACTCGAAGCGCTCATCGTCACCGGAGTAGACAACCGCGCGGCCGTCCTCGGCGATGATGACGTTCGCACCCTCGTGCTTGAAGCGGCCGATCGCGGAGTGCTTCTTCGGGGTCGAGGTGGGGTCCCACGGGTCGATCTCGATGACGTAACCGAAGCGGTTGACCTCATTCTCGTAGCCGTGGTTGGTCGCGTTGAAACGGTCCTCAATCATATCGAAGCCGTATACGGTCTCGCCCGAGCCGAGCCCGAGGCGGGCGTTCGACTGAATGTTCTCATCGGCAACGAAGTAGCCGTGGAAGTTTTCTTCGCCCGAAAGGAGCGTGCCCCACGGGGTGAGGCCACCCGAGCAGTTCGCGAAGGTGCCGAGGATCGTGCGGCCCTTGGGGTCGTCCTTCGTTATCACGAATTCGGAGCCCGCGGCGGGGCCGGTGAGTTCATACTCCGTGTCGAGGAGGAAGCGGCGGTTGAGTTTTCCGCCCTTCACGTAGGTGTAGGGCGACTTGCGGTCCTTGCGCTCGAGCTCCACGACGGTGAGCCCCTGCGCAGCCATCGTGATGGCGACCTGGTCTTCCTTCATCATGTCCTCCGGGAACATGATGTTCGCGTTCGTGTACTCGTGGTTCACGAACATGACGGCGCGCAGGCCATCCGAGCCGGGGATCTCCTGGATCTCCGTGTAGTCGTTGTTGTACCCGAACTGCTTCGCCTGGGCTTCGGGAGTCTGGTTGTTCCAGTCGAACTCAGGCGAGTCGTCGAAGAGGGGGTCGCCCCACTTGATGACGGGCTCCCAGCGGTAGCCCTCGGGGACATTGAATTCGTCGACATCCTTGTTGACGGGAGCGATGGGGGTGAAGCGGAGCTTCGAGCCATTCGGCGCTTCGGGGGCCGAGCCGATCGTGGGGTTCGGGGCGCTCGGGTCGGCAGCGAAGGCGGCCTGACCCATGCCCTGCGTGCCGCCGGCGGCGATCACGAGGGCGCTTGCGGCAGCACCGCCGAGGAGCGAGCGGCGGCTGATCGCGGCGGAGACGATGTCACCGATGTAGGAGTTGTTGCTCGTGTTGCATGCGGGCTTCGCGCACTGGTTGTCGCACTTGAGTGCGCAGGTCACTGCGGAACGCTTGCCGCGAACGTGATCCTTCATGAGGAGCGGGAGGTGGAGCACCATTGGAGGCATCCCTTCAATGTGGTTGGTGATCGGACGCAGTTACAGTGCTCTACGCGAGGGACCAACATCCGCAGTAAAAGTGACGCCCACGTGAATTTTTTTCAAAGAACAGTCAAGACGTGCGCGTGCCGCCCGCAACGAGGGGCGGATGAAGCACCTACCTACACCCTCACGAAGAAGACACAGGCGGGCGGCGAAAAAGCCCCTGGAAGAGCCGCGGCGCCGTGCGCGGGGTCGCATCGCGCACCTCAGCAAGCGCGGGGATGCGCTTCGCGAGCGCCTTCTCAATGCGCAGGTGGAGCGTCACTTCGGACAGTTCGCAGCCCTTGCACGCCCCTGCGAACTCGACACTCACCACCGGCCCGGCATCGCCCCACTCGACACCAACGATGTGCACTTTTCCGCCGTGCGAGGCGATGTAGGGCGCGAGGTCACCGTCAATCACATCGGTCGCGGCAAGACGCACGGCCTCGACGCGCCTGTCCACCCCGATTTGAGACTCAAACTCCGCGAGGTGGGGCGCCGCCTCGGCAATCATGAGCGCAAGACCCTCGCGAACAGCCTCGGCATCGTTGCGCCAGGAATATCCCGCGCGCAGCCACACCCAGAGTCCGTGAGGCTCCGCCACGATTCGTTCAAGCTGCGGCAGTGCCTCGGCAATCGGCTCCCAGCCAAGCGGCAACGACGCCCCCTGCACGCTCCACCTCAGCGCTCGCTCCGCCCCGGTTACGCTCGTCGGAGCGGGGGTGGCATGGCCAAGACTTGGCACGGCACGCTGGGAGTGGTCGGGCAAAGCGTGAGGTCCGACGCTTGCCGGGGAACCGTCGGAACCCACGCCCACTACAGCGCTCCCACCGCGAGCTTCGCGATAAACGCTCCCACCCACGCGAGCGCGAACATGTAGCAGAAGGCGAGGGCGGGCCATGTCCACGAACCGGATTCGCGACGCAACGCCGCGATGGTACTAGTGCACTGCAGCGCGAACACGAAGAACACGAGGAGCGCGGCTATCGTGCCTGGCGTGAAGAGGAGCTGGCCTTCGTGCGGTCCGGGACCCCACGTGAGAGAGGAGAGAGCATCGCCGGGGTTTTCTGGATCGGACGCACTCGCGATCTGCCCGAGCGTCGAAACGAACACTTCGCGCGCGCCGAGCGAGGCCACGACACCGACGCTCACGCGCCAATCGAAACCAAGGGGCTCGAACACGGGCTGGACGGCCTTGCCGAGGCCCGCACCGTAGGAATGCTCAAGCTGGTAGGTCGCCACGGCCGCCGAATCGGACTGGTCGATGCCCGCGGCCGCGAGCTCCGCATCGCCCACGGCCGGGAGGTTGAGCAGCGCCCACAACACGAGTGTGAGCAGGAGGATGATGCGTCCCACCTTCGTGAGAAAGCCCTTCACGGGAATCCACGTGTTCGTCACGAGCTCGCGCACCGTTGGGATGCGGTAGGTAGGCATCTCCATGTAGAAGGGGAGGTTTGCCCGACCGCGCCCAAAAATCTTCGAGAACACCCACGCCGAGCCCATCGCAGAGCATGCCCCGAGCACGTACAACCCAAAGAGCGCCGCGCCCTGCGCGCCGATCACTCCGCCGAGGCGGGCATCGGCCGGGACCAGCATCGCAATCAACATCGTGTACACGGGAAGACGTGCCGAGCACGTCATGAGAGGGATCGTAAGCATCGTCGCGAGCCGGTCGCGGGCCGACGGCAGCGACCGCGTCGCCATAATCCCCGGAATCGCACACGCGAGGCTCGAGAGCATCGCGACGAACGCCCGGCCCTCGAGGCCCGCACCTGCCATGACCCGATCCATGAGGAACGCCGCCCGCGACATGTAGCCGGACGCCTCGAGGATGGCGAGCGCGAAGAACAGCAGGAAAATCTGGGGAACGAACGTGAGAACGCCGCCCACGCCACCGATCACGCCATCGGCCACGAGACCGGCAAGCCAGTCGATACCGATATTTTCGCGCGCAACATCTCCGAGGAACGCGAAGCCCTCTTCGATCCAGCCTTGAATGGGAGCAGCGACCGTAAAAATAAGCTGGAACAGCGCAAACATCGCCGCAAAAAACACGAGGCTGCCCCACACGGGATGCAGCAGCACCGCATCGAGCTTGCGGGTGCGGGCGTGGGTGCCGGGCGCGCGATAGTGCGCGGCTTCGAGCACCGAATCGATCCACGCAGCGGAGCCCTTCGGGTTGGTGGGAGCGGCAATGGCGGGGCTCGGCCAGTCCTCCTCCGACGCCAGCTCGGCTTTCAGCGCGTCGAGCTCTCGGTGGTTTCCGGCCGTCACGACGAGAACGCGGTGGCCAAGCGCCTTCGACAGTGCCGCGACGTCCACACTGCCGCCGCGCGAGAGGAATTCGTCGGCATGGGTGAGCGCCACAAGGATCGGCAGACCCGTGCGTTGAAGCTGTGCAATGAGCCCGAGCGAGCGGCGCATACTCGTCGCGTCAAGCACCGCGATGAGCGCATCCGCGCGGCTTTCATCGCTGAGCGATTCGAGAACAACCTGTTCATCGGGGCTGATGGGGTCGAGCGAGTAGGTGCCCGGCAAGTCCTCCACCTGGGCATCAATTCTCGCGCCGGAAGCGTCCTGCACTTCGACGCTACCCACGAACCTGCTGACCGTGACGCCCGGGTAGTTCGCGACCTTCGCCCGCATGCCCGTGAGGGCGTTGAACACCGTGGATTTACCGGCGTTCGGGTTGCCCACGAGCGCAAAACGGCGCGCACCGGTATCGCGCGGCGCTTCCGGCGCCGCATCGTGGCAGGTCATGCTGCCTTCTTCTCGACCGAGTTGTTGGGGTGCTCATCCCCAACGTGCACGAGGATGCGTGCCGCGTCGCGCTTTCGAAGGACGATTTCGCAATCGGCAACGCGGAACACGAGCGGGTCACGCATGGGCGCCTTGCGCACGAGCTCAACCTCGAGACCCGGGTGGAAGCCCAGGTCAAAGAGGCGGCGGCACAGAACAGAATGCGAGTCACGATACGCCGCGATGATCGCCGTGACCCCCTTCGGCACATCGCTCAAGGCGATCGTCGAAGCGAAGGGGCAGTCGAGGGTGCACACGAGCGCACGCGAGGTGAGCTCATTGGCGAGCGACGTCATCTCGGGATAGGCAACTGACATATTTGCAAGGTTAGCATTGCCTAATCTAACTAGGAAGGGACGTGGGGCACGCCACCGTCGGACCGAAGAACCCCCGGGCAGTGCCGCAGATCTGAATACTCAGTGAACGAGCTGCAACATTTCACCTCCTGCCTTGCCGTAAATTCCCCGCCATTGGTCTTCTTAAAGCGGCTTTAGAAAACCGTTCACTTCTGCCACTCTCCGAAACCCCTTACCCACAAAGGAGACCATCATGGCCACATCCCCGATCGCCCGCCGCTCCCTCCTCGCCGCTGGCGGGGCCGCCTTCGCCGCCGCAGCAGCAGGATGCGGCGGAGGGAACAAAGCCGACGTCAAGGGCGCCACGAACGAAATTGGCGACGACCCGACAAAGATCAAAGGCACGATCACCTACGCCTACTGGGACATCAACCAGGAGGCCATGCTCACCGACGTCATGAAGGCCTTCAACAAGAAATACCCGAACGTCAAAGTCCAGCTGAACATGGTGCCGTTCAAGGACTACTTCACCAAGCTTCGCGCGCAGGCTTCGTCGAAGGCTCTTCCCGACGTCTTCTGGATGAACGGCCCGAACTTCCGCTCCTACGCGGAAAACGGCCAGCTTGCGTCCCTCAAAGCCCTCGTCGACGACGGGCTCATCGACCCGAACAAATACCCGAGCGCACTCGTCGACATGTACACGGTCGACGGCGAACTCTTCGCGACGTGCAAGGACGTCGACTGCGTAGGTATCTGGTACAACAAGAAGCTCTTCGACCAGGCCGGCGTTGCCTACCCGGACGAAACCTGGACGCTCGACACCTACAAGGAAAAGGCACTCGAGCTCACCGACAAGCTTCCCGACGGCGTGTGGGGCTGCGCTGAGGTTTTCTCGCGCACAGCCTCCTACTACCACTCGATCGCCATCAACGGCGGATGGGTAATCTCCGACGACAAAAAGAAGTCCGGCTACGACGACCCCAAGACGATCGAGGGCGTGAAGTTCTGGCGCGACCTCATCGAGATCGGCGCATGCCCCGACCAGGAGTTCCTTGCTGAAAACTCGTGCTACGGCATGTTTGAAGGCGGCCAGGTGGCCATGCAGTGGTCAGGCAACTGGCGCGTTGGCGCACTCATCGGCTCCTCCGTGAAGAACGACTGCGCCGTCGCGTATCTTCCCGGCGGCGACGACCGCAAGACCGCCGTGCACGGCCTCGGCCACGTGATCTCTGCAAACACCAAAAACCTCGCTGCCTCCCAGGCCCTCGTGACCTTCCTTGCGGGTGAAGAAGCAGCCAAAATCAGCGCGGAATCCGGGATCGCGCTCCCCGCTCTCGAAGGCACCCAGGATCCGTACGTCGACGCCCAGCCCGGCTATAACCTCGAGGTCTTCGTCGACCAGGCACACAACTACGCCGTGCCTTTCCCCGTCTCCAAGACGTGCCCCGAATGGGAGGAACTCGAGGGTGAATACCTCTCGAAGGTCTTCAACGGGGAAATCACCGCGGAGGACGGCTGCCGCGAGCTCGCGAAAGCGATGAACGAGGTCCTCGAAAAGGAAAACAGCTAAACGCCCGGACTCTCCCTACCCCTTGACCGAGCCCTCCGTGAGGCCACCGCGCCAGAAGCGCTGCAGCACGAGAATGAGGATCGCGAGCGGGATCACCGAGAGCAGCGCGCCGCCGGTCGTGAGCTGGAAAAACTCCGGCAAACGATCCGTTTGCGCGCGCCAGTTATCGAGGCCCAGAGTGATCGGGTAGAGCTTCTCGTCGGCAAGCATCACGAGGGGCAGGAAGTAGTTGTTCCAAATCGCCACGAATTGGAACAGCAGGATCGTCACCACCGCCGGCGTGAGCTGAGGAAGGGCAAGCCTGTGGAACAGCCCAATCTCGCTCACGCCGTCGAGACGCCCCGCCTCAAGCATCGAATCCGGAACGGCCGCACTCGCGTAGATTGACGCGAGGAACAGACCGAACGGGCTCACGAGCGACGGAATAAGCACGGCCCAGTACGTGTTTGTGAGCCCCACGCTCGAGAACAGGAAAAACAGCGGGAGCGCGGTCGCGGTGCCCGGCACCAGCACACCACCGAGCACGAACGCGTACACGGCCCTGCGGCCGGGGAAGCGGTATTTCGCGAGCGCATACCCCGCGGCGACCGCGAAGTAGGTCGCGAGCACCGAGCCCACTCCCGAATACAGAAGCGAGTTGAGCGCCCAGCGCGAGAAGATCCCGCCATTGGCCGTAAAGACAGCCTTGAGGTTGTCGAACAGCAGGAATTCTTTGCCAAACCAGAAGCCGCTCGTACCAAACAGGTCCTCGGTCGACTTCGTCGCGTTCACGATCACCCAATAGACCGGCACGAGGAAGTACATCGCGACGATCGCCAAAAGCGCCGTCACAATGATCGTCGTCGCTGGCTTGCGACCGGCCGAGCGGGCACCCGAACGCTGATCCCGCTCAAGGCGCATAGCCTGCTTCTTCCTCGAACGTTCGCTGACGTGCGTCGTTTGCGTGGCGCTCATCGCTTCCTCTCCGCCCACGAGGAGACCCCGAGAGCAATGGCCGAAAGAACAAAGGCCGAGACCGCGATGATTACGGCCTGCGCGGCCGCCATCCCAACCTCGTTGTATTGGAACGCGTACGCATAGGCGCTCATGTTCGGCGTGTACTCGTTCGTGATGCCCGAGCTCATCGTCATCAGTAGGCGAGGCTCCGCGAACAGTTGGAGCGTGCCGATGATCGAGAAGATGATCGTCAGCAAAAGCGCCGGCCGAATGAGTGGCAACTGAATGGAGGTCACGATCTTCAAGGGGCCGGCCCCGTCGATGCGGGCGGCCTCGTACAGCTCACCGGGAATGGCCTTGAGCTGGGCGATGATGATGAGCATGTTGTAGCCCGTATACGTCCAGGTCACGATGTTCGCGATCGACCACAGCACCATGTCTGGGCTCAGGAAATCGGCCTCAATTCCCACGAGCTGAAGCGCATCAACGATGGGGCTCAGACCCGGGATGTACAGGAACGACCAGAGGATAGTGGCGATCACGCCCGGAATGCCGTAGGGCAAAAAGTAGGCGCTTCTAAAGAATCCCGGCCATTTCGCCGCGGCACTTTCGAGAAGGAGCGCGAGGATCGTTGCGGCGACGATCATGACGCTCACCTGCACGACGCCAAAGAGGATCATGCGCCCGATCGAGGCCACAAAGTTCTGGTTCGCGAGCGCGGCGATGTAGTTATCGAAGCCCGCGAACGAAGTCTCGATACCTCCCTCGCCGAGGAGGCCGTGGCGCTCCACGGTCGTGAAGCTGTAGCCAACCGCCATGATGATCGGCACCACCATCGTGCCGATGAACAGCACCAAAAACGGTGCCATAAGTACCCAGGGTGCCCACTTCGATTTCATCGCGCCTCCTCCGCGTTGAGGCCCATGCCTTGCATAATCTCGGTGATGTCTTTCTGCGTGACCGCAAGGAGGTCCACGAGGGGCTGCTCACCGTTGATCGCTTTCGTCATTCCCGTGCCCACGACGTCCATGAAGCGCTGCATAAGCGGCGCCCACGTCCATTCGAGGTTCTGCCCCTCGGCCATGGGCACCATGACCTCTTCGTTGTAGTTTTGGCCCGAGAAGAACTCTGATGGTTGTGTGCGGGACTCACCGATGTAGTCCGCCGACGGCGACCAGCCGATACCGCAGTTCTCGATCATCGCGTCGATTCCCTCGGGGCTCGTGCACATCCACGTGCAGAATTCGAGGGCCTCGGCCGGGTGCTTACTCGTGGAGAGGATTGCCGCTGACGAGCCGCCGTGGGCTCCCGAGGCGTAGCCATCACCCCACGTTGGCATGGGCGCGACGGCCCACTTACCTTTGGCGCCCGGCACCGCTTCGATGAGAGCGTCGCTCCACGATCCGGAGATCGTGCTCAGCACCTTGTCGTCACCCGTGGCCGCCATCCACGGCGTCGAAAACGCGCCGTATCCGGTGCCCACGAGGTTGTCGGCGAGGATGCCATCCCAGAACTCGGCGACCTTGAGCGATTTCTCGTCGGTCATGTTGATGACCCATCCATCGCCCTCGGGCTTGAACCACGTGGCACCCGCCTGCATGGCCCACATGACGAAGTAGGAACCGTCGCTCGGATCGAGGGTAAAGATCGTCTTACCCGCATCCTTGACGGCGCCCGCGACCTCGCGGAACTCGTCCCATGTGGACGGCGGCGTAAGGCCAAGCTCCTCTTCGAGCACTTCGCGATTGTAGAAGTTTGCGACGGGGCCCGTGTCTTGCGGAACGGCCCACACGGACTCGCCCACTTGCGCTTGCGCGAAAGCGCCCGGATCAAATTTGTCTTTGACGATCCCGTAGCGAGAGAGGTCCACGAGGGCGCCCGCGAGCGCGAACTCGGGGACGGAGCGGAGTTCAACCTGCGCAATGTCGGGGCCGCCTCCTGCGGCTACAGCGGAGAGAATCTTGGCGTAGCCGCCACTTCCGCCGCCGGGGATCCATGAGGCTTCCACGTGGATGCGGTCTTGGCTCCTGTTGAATACGTCAGCGACTTTTTGAAGGTCTTTGACCCACGCCCAGTAGGTGAGCTTTACGCGATCCTTCGACGGTGGGATTGTGGCTTCGGCGTTAACCGAGCCGGGGTTTGGTGGAGCGCAGCTCGCGAGGGCACCCGCGAGTGCGGCGCCTGTTCCGGCGAGCGCGGTACGCCGCGTGATGGGTTTCATGGGACCTCCTTGTCGATCCGCAACGGTGCGGCCCTCGACGTTGGGTCGGCCAGCACCCATGCGGCCTGCATCACATTTTATTATACGCCTACCCCTCGGACCTGGGCAAACACCACGCCGTCCAACCGAAAAGGCCGAAGAAAGGGGCCGCGGCGTCGCTAGTTTTGACGCGCTTGACGGGCTGCTTCTACCTCGAAAACCGAGCAGCTGAAAGAATGGGGCCATGGCTGAATTGGTGGATGTCGCGCCCGGAGTCCTCGTGCACACCTCGCGCCACGAGGCACTCAATAGCGTTGTGCTCGCCTCGATCAGCGAGGCGATGCTCGTCGATCCGGGAGGGGAGGTCGATGAGCTCGATGACATCGCTGACCAACTCGACGAGCGCGGCTTGAGCGCCCTTTCTGGCTTCGCCACCCACGCCCATCACGATCACGTCCTGTGGCATCCGGCTTTTGGTGATGTCCCGCGGCTCGCCTCTCAGGCAACCGTCCGCCTTGTCGAAGCCGATCGCGAGCGCCTCCTCGAGCGCGCCGCTTCGGACGATCCGGGCCTTGATTCTCGGCCCGACATCGCCGCGCTGCTCGGCCGGCTCTACCCCACCCCACAGGCTCCGGCCGATGCCCACCGCACATGGCTCCCAAAGGGTGCGGCACCGGACGGCTTCGAGCCCGAATTGCTCACTCACGACGCCCACGTCCCGGGCCACACAGCGCTATGGCTACCCGACCAGCGCATCCTGATCGCGGGCGACATGCTCTCGAGCATCGAGCTCCCTTTGCCCGATCTCGACGGCTGCGACTATCGCGCACGCGTGCTCCAAAAGCGCAGCTTCGACCCTTTCCGCGCCTACCTCGATGCACTCTCACTGCTCGAGCCCTACGCACATGAGGCGCGACTCGTCATTCCTGGCCACGGCCCCCTTGGCACCGATGCGCTCGACAGGCTCGAGCGCGATCGGGCCTACCTCGAGACGATTCTCGAGGGCGGCGATCCCCGTGATGAACGCCGATCGATACCTCGCATGGAGGCGTGGCACGCGCGCCTTCGGGAGGCAGTAGGGCGCGGGTAACCGTCGGACCCTTCTTCCGCGTGGAGAAAAATTCGTAGGCATGCGCGAAAACGGGGAAATAGCGCAGTTATCGACACCTCGATTACGCGAGGCACAATAGGGAAACCCCCGGTCTGCCTTCACGAGGCACAACCGGGGGTCAATCCCTTTACCCTTATCCCCGCACGACGAGACCCCACTTTGCGGGATCCGTGCGCGATGCATTAAGGCAACTACGTCCGCCTTGAAAAAACCAGGAAATGGGCTCACGATTGGCTGTATTTCCTGCAATTCCCCTCGGAAGCGCAACAAACTGCCTGGTCAGCGCCTTGAGCGATTCGCGAAATATTACGCGAGTCACACAATCCGCACGCCACCTTGCACCACTCACGCTCCTTTTTGCATTACGTGCCCGTTCACTCGCATGGCCTGCGCGAGGCCGACGCCCCCGCCCCAAGAATGTACTAACTTCATCAATACGTGGCCCGGCTCACGCGAATAACGTGACCTCTGAAACCTCAAGCTGCAATGGACCAAAGTCCCGCCTACGCTTAAAGCGTCACAGACTCAACGCTGGTCTTTTCGGCGTTTTCGCCGCGGGCCAGACGAACATCCGCGAAAGGGATGAAACTCCATGGCGAAAAAGACACTCGCCCAGCACACCGTTGATCAACTCGTTGCTATGGGCGTCGAGCGCATTTACGGCGTTGTGGGCGACTCCCTCAACCCCATCGTGGATGCCGTGCGCACGACCAAGGGCATCGAATGGATCCACGTGCGCAACGAGGAAGCCGCGGCTTTCGCGGCAGGCGCCGAAGCCCGCGTTACGGGCAAGCTCGGCGTATGCGCAGGCTCGTGCGGCCCCGGCAACACGCACCTCGTTCAGGGCCTTTACGACAACCACCGCGACTCCGTCCCGGTTCTCGCGATTGCTTCGCATATCCCGAGCGAAAAGATCGGGACCGGCTTTTTCCAGGAGACCCACCCCGAGCTTCTTTTCAACGAGTGCTCGGCCTTCTGCGAAATGGTCAATTCGGGCAACCACGGCGCGCAGATGCTTCATAACGCCGCGCAAACCGCGCTTGCGAAGAAGGATGTTTCGGTCCTTGTGATTCCCGGCGACATCGCCAGCCAGGAGGTCACGATTGAAGCGACCCGCACCCTCACCACGACCTTCGGCGCGATCCAGCCGCAGGCCTCGGTCGTCGAGGAACTCGCCCGCCTCGCGAACTCGGCAAAGAAGATCACCCTCTTTGCCGGGGCCGGTATCGAGGGGGCACGCGCGGAAGTCCTCGAGCTCGCCGACACCCTCAAGGCGCCGATCGGGCACGCTTTCGGCGGCAAGGAGTTCATCCAGTACAACAACCCGTTCGACGTGGGCATGAGCGGCCTGCTCGGCTACGGCGCTGCCTACGAGGCAACTCACGAGTGCGATCTTTTGATCCTGCTCGGCACGGACTTCCCGTACTCGGAGTTCCTTCCCCGCGAAGGCAAGCCGAAGGTTGTGCAGATCGATGCCGACGGCTCGCGTCTCGGCCGCCGCGTGCCCCTCGATCTGGGCGTGCACGGCGATGTGGCTCTCACGATCCGCGCGCTGCTGCCCCAGCTCAAGCAGAAGAAAAACCGCTCGTTCCTCAACTCGATGCTGCGCAAGCAGGAGAAGGAGCTCACGCACGTCGTCAACTCGTACACGAAGCGTGCGTCGCGCCTCAAGCCGATCCACCCGGAGTACGTTGCGAGCCTCCTCGATGAGTTCGCGGACGACGATGCTGTGTTCACGGTCGATACGGGCATGTGCAACGTGTGGGCCGCACGCTACATCGAGCCGAACGGCAAGCGCCGCATCTTCGGCTCGTTCCGTCACGGCACGATGGCTAATGCCCTCCCCCAGGCGATCGGCGCCTCGGCTGCACAACCCAACCGCCAGGTCATTTCGATGAGTGGCGACGGCGGCCTCGGGATGCTCATGGGCGAACTTCTCACGGTGCGCCTGCACCAGTTGAACACGAAGATTGTCGTGTTCAACAACTCGAGCCTCGGCATGGTGAAACTCGAGATGCTCGTGGCGGGCCTTCCCGATTTCGAGACTGACCACGATTCGGTGAACTTCGCGAAGATCGCCGAAGGTGCCGGCATCCCCTCGATCCGTATCGAGAACCCAAAGACCCTGCGCAAGGACCTCAAGAAGGCTCTCGCCGCCCCCGGCCCCATGCTCATCGACATTGTGACGGATCCGGACGCGCTTGCGATGCCTCCGAAGATCACGCTCGAGCAGATGAGCGGTTTTGCAACCGCGGGCGGAAAGATCGTGCTCGAGGGCGGCGTGGGCAAGATGGTGAATCTTGCGAAGTCGAACGTGCGTAATATTCCGCGACCCGGAGCGTTCTTCTAGGAACTCTCGCGAGCGGCTAAGGCGAAAGGCGGTCTCCTTTAGGAGATCGCCTTTTGCAGTTGGTCTGCGGCGACACGCACGGCTTCAACCATGTCGAGGTCGCGCGAGGAGTCACTTCCCTGCCAGGTGACGGCCACCGCGGCAACGGGCCATCGGGCGCCGTCAAAAACGGGGAGCGCCACCGAGCGGTGCCCCTCGAGAACCTCGCCGTTTTCGACGGCGTAGCCGCGCGTGCGTGTGTCGCGTGCGTCGGCGAGCGCGCGGGCAACGGGGAATGCTGGGCCAACGTCGGCACCGAGATGAGGCTCGAGCACGGTTTCTCCCGTGAACACTGCGGCGAGCTGATTGGCTGGCAGGGCGCTGAGAATTGCGCGGCCACTTGCGGTGAGGTGGGCAGGCACGCGCACGCCGACGTCGGTGGGGTAGGAGGCGGGTTTGCTGAGGCGTGCTTCGACGACGTAGAGCACGTGGCGGCCCTGAAGCACGGCGACGTGCGAGATCTCGCCGACTCGATCCGTGAGACGTTCGGTCACGCGCTTGCCGAGGCGCGCGAGCGGAGCCTGCCGGGTGTAGCCGAAGCTGAGTTCATAGGCGGATGGGCCAAGGCCGTAGGCGTGCAGGTCCGAGTAGTGGAGAACGAAGCCCTGATCGAGGAGTTCGGCGAGGATGTCGTACGTGCTCGAGCGCGGAATATCGAGTTCGCTCGCGATGCGCGAGGCGGCGATGGGCCTCGAGCGCTGCGCGAGGTAGGTGAGGATCCTCAACGTTGAGGCGGCTGCGGGTACTTTCGACGGCATAGGGCACACACTATCGGGCGCGCCTGGAGCGAATCCATTTGGATACAGTCCATCCGCCCATAATGGTGGGTGTGAACACCGTGAGCAGTACCGAAAGAAGTCCGTGGCAAGGCCGAGTCGACGGCGAGGGGGTCGCACATGCGCGCTGGCATCAGCGCGTGTCGCTCGTGAGCGAGAATCAACCGCCCAAGGGCCCGCACGTGGCTCTCGCGGGTTTCTCCTCGCACGAGGGGGTGCGCCGAAACCACGGTCGCGTAGGAGCCGCCGAGGCGCCGGCGGCACTGCGTTCGGCTCTTGCAAGCATGGCTCTTCACGGCTCGCTCGCCTCGGGTGAGGTGGCTCTTGCCGACTGGGGCGACGTTGCGACGATCGGCGAGGCTCTCGAGGAGGCGCAGGCGGCGATGGGGAGCCTGACGGCCACCGCGCTCGGCACCGAGGGCAATCGCCTCACGCTCGTGCTCGGTGGCGGCCACGAGACCGCGTGGGCGAGTTACCTCGGGCTTCGCGAGCACCTTGGCGGCGAGGGATCCGACGGTTGCCGCCTCCCATCGTGGGGTGTTCTCAATCTCGACGCTCATTTCGATCTGCGCAGCGCCCCGACGCCGACGAGCGGGACTCCGTTCTTGCAGATGGCTGAGGCGGAGGCGGCCGAGGGGCGCTCCCTCAATTACGCCGTGCTCGGGATCGCGGAGCCAGGCAATACGCGCGCTCTGTTTGAGACTGCCGATGCGCTTGGGGTTGAGTACCGCACGGATCTGGAGTGCCTTGAGATGGGTGCCGAGGGCGTCGCGCGGTTCGTCGAGGAGTTCGCCGCCCGTATCGACGTTCTCTACCTGACGATCGACCTCGACGTGCTGCCCGCCCACACGGCGCCCGGGGTGTCGGCCTCGGCGGCACTTGGCGTGGATTTGCCGATCATCGTGGCGGCGGTGCGGGCCGCTGCGCGCACCGGGAAACTCTCGCTCATGGACATAGTCGAGCTGAATCCGCGCTTTGACGTGGATGGACGCACCGCGAAGTCCGCGGCTCGACTCGTGAGCGAGGCCGCGCACATCCTCGCTCGCTGACTAGGATGTGACCTAACCCCTCTTTCCTTCGCGCGACTGGAGCTGTTCATGAGCACTCACGCATCCTCCTCCCCCACGCCTTCCACGAGCCCGGGGCTCATGGAACGCCAAGGCATTGAGATCGTTGCTGAATCCGAGCGCACGGCGAAGCCGAGCGACCTTTTCTGGCCGTGGTTCGCCGCAAACATCTCGGTGTTCGGCATGGGCTACGGCAGCTACATCCTCGGTTTCGGCGTGAGCTTCTGGCAGGCCACGCTCGTGACCCTCATCGGCATCCCGATCTCGTTCTTCCTGTGTGGCCTGATTGCGATCGCGGGCAAACGGGGTAGCGCGCCCACGATGGTGCTCTCGCGCGCCGCGTTCGGCGTTCACGGGCAGAAGGTTCCCGGCATCGTCTCGTGGCTCACTTCGATCGGCTGGGAGACGTTCCTGTCGATCATGGCGGTCCTCGCGACGGCCACGGTTTTCGCGCGCCTTGGTCTCCCGAGCGGCACGCCCGTGCTTATCGCGGCCACGATCGCCGTCGCGGCCCTCATCGTGATCGCGAGCGTGCTCGGCTACCACACGATCATGAAGCTCCAGTCGGTTCTCACATGGGTCACGGGCGCGATCACGATCCTGTACGTGATTCTCACGTTCTCGCATATCGACCTCAATACGGTTCTCGCCGTTCCGAACGGGAGCCCTCAGCAGGTCATCGGCGCGCTCGTCATGGTCATGACGGGCTTCGGCCTCGGCTGGATCAACATCGCCGCGGACTGGTCGCGATACCAAAAGCGCGAGACGTCGGATGGCGCGATTATTTTGTGGAACACCCTTGGCGGCGCGATCGCCCCCGTTCTCCTCGTGTTCTTCGGCGTGCTCCTCGTGGCCTCGGATCCGTCTCTAAGCAGCGGCATCGCGAATGACCCGATCGGTACTCTCGCCTCGATCCTCCCGATTTGGGTGCTCATCCCGTTCTGGCTCACGGCGGTTCTCGCGCTCGTTTCGGGCGCTGTTCTCGGCATTTACTCCTCGGGCCTCACGCTCCTGAGCCTCGGCATTAACATCCCGCGCCCGGCCGCCGCCGCGATCGACGGTCTTATCCTCACGGCAGGCACGATCTACGTCGTGTTTTTCGCGCACGACTTCCTCGGCCCCTTCCAGAGCTTCCTCATCACCCTTGGCGTGCCGCTCGCGGCCTGGGCGGGCATCCTCATCGCCGACATCCTCACGCGCCGCGCCGATTACGACGAGCACGCGCTCTTCGACGCGAACGGGCGCTACGGCTCCATTGACTGGGTCTCGATCCTCACGCTCGTCGTGTGCTCGATCATCGGCTGGGGCCTCGTCGTCAACAACTTCGCCGAGGCGGCCGCGTGGAACAACTGGCAGGGCTACCTGCTCGGCCCGATCGGCGGCCGCAAGGGAGACTGGGCGTTCGCGAACCTCGGGGTGTTGCTCGCGCTCGTGCTCGGCTTCCTCGTGACGCTCGTGCTGCGCCGCGGCACGATCCGCCGGCAGGAGATGGGCCAGTGAGCGCTTTTCCGACGCCCGGGGGGCCCACCTCGTCCGCCTCTTCTCGCGGGGGCGCGGGCGACAAAGCTTCGAAGGCGTGGCTCCTCGTGATCGATCCGCAGGTGATTTTTGCCGAGCAGCCGTCGGACTGGGCCTCCCCCATGTGGGAGGCGGCGTGGGCGAATATCGCGCGCCTCGCGGAGGCATTCGAGGGGCGCGTGATTCTCACGCGCTGGGTTCCGACGGCTGACCGCTCGACCTCGTGGGGCGAGTATTTCGAGGCGTGGCCGTTTGCAGATGTGCCGGCGAGCGACCCACTGTACGACCTCACTCCCGAGGCTGCCGCGCTCGGTGCTTCGCACGTGATTTCCGAGCCAACGTTCGGCAAGTGGGGCGCCCAGCTCACCGCGATTACGGGCGGGAGCCCGCGTCTCGTCGTGGCGGGAGTGTCGACCGATTGCTGCGTGATCTCGACCGTGCTTCCCGCGGCCGATTCGGGTGCGTGGATCACCCTCGTGAGCGATGCGTGTGCGGGCTCTGACCAGGGAAATCACGAGCGGGCGCTCTCAATCATGAGGCTTTTTGCGCCGCAGGTGCGTATCGCTACAACGAACGAGGTGCTGTCCCTGGGTTGACGGGAGGAGGCTCCCTATGTTGTTAATGATAGCGACTCTCATTAACAACCGTTGCTCGCGTTTTTTCGCCGGGCGACATAGAAAGGTGCTCCCTTGGTCCAGACAGCCACGGCGCCGGCGCGCACTCGCGCCGCGTTGCGCGCGCTCCTCGCGGCGTTCGCTTCGCTCGCCGTTATCCTCATTCCTCTCGGCTCGGCGCACGCCGCCGGGCGCCTCGTGATCGAATCCGGCCACGTCGATGCCTTCAACGTCACCGCTGAGGGCGACGCACTGAAGCTCAACCTCAAGGAAGACGTCACCGGTCAACACGTGACTCACAAGCCCGAAGACGTCGAGCTTCACGTGAAGTCCGCGGCCCTCAAAGACATCCCCAAGGCCTTTCCCGGCGCACCCAAAGCGTATTTTTTGCCTATGTCCCAGGACCAAAAGCTCCTTTGGCCGGGCTGGGACACGCTCAGCACGCAGGGGAAGGGTTTTGATAAGTCGATCAAGCTCAAGTTCGACAAGGTCGAAGGCCCGGGCCAGATTCACCTGTTCGGCCAGGACTCATTCGGCGGGATCGCGCCTCTCCTCGAGAACGGCAGCATGGACCTCAAGGCTGGCGCCGTGCGCAACCAGGAAATGCCAGCGCACACTCACGCCAACTGGGTCTTCACGAAGCCCGGCGTGTACACGCTGACCCTACACGCCGAGGGCCGCAAGGGCGGCAAGAAGGTCTCCTCGAACAAGGCGACCTACACCTTCACCGTGGGCGATGAGTTCAAGGGCAAGGCCGACGCCAAGGCTGAAAAGCCGGCACCGGCTCCTGCCCCAGCACCGGCTCCTGCCCCTAAACCGGAGGACTCGACGACACCGAAGAAGCCGTCGGACACCGCACCCACCGCGGCAGCGCCTGCGCCGAAGGACTCCACCAAGCCTGCCGCGCCCGCAAATCCCGCACCCGCGGACAAGCCGAAGCCTCGCACTTCCACGCCGAAGGCCAAGGCGCCGGAAAAGCCCGCCGCACCCGCGCCGAAGGCGAAGCCTAAGGCTAAGGCTAAGGCTGCGGCCCCGGCTAAGGAGGCCAAGACACCGGCAAAGCACGCTGCTCCCGCAGCACCGGCGATGCCGGAAGCCCCCGCCAAGGAAGAGCCGAAGGCGCCCGTGTGCACGGCGACCGAGGTCGTGCGCGACGCCACGCAGGACGAAATCAAGGCCGCGACGAGCATCTCCAAGGCCAAGGTTGGCGGCTCGTACACGATTCCCGCGAACACGCACGTGCACCCCAACTGGGTCTTCTCGAAGCCCGGCACCTACAAGCTGACGATCCGTCAGAGCGTCAAGGGCAAGGACGGCAAGAGCTACTCCGACACCTCGACCCTCACGTTCAACGTGGGGAGCAGCTCCGGCGCAACGAGCGGCCACTTCGACTTCGGTTCACGTTTCGAGAACGGCAAGCTCATCTCGTCGATCAAGGACGACCGCAAGTCACCCGCGCAGTGGGTTGACCCCTCCTCCATCTCGTTCGGCCTCGGCAACGCCGCAAAGGCAAAGGCCCCCGCGGGCATCGAGTTCATCGCCCCCGCAGGCTCGGACGTGTGGATGATCGGCTCGACTCAGGCCCCGAGCGTTCCGTGGGTCGGCGCGAACTCGATGCACCCCTCGATCATTCAGAACACGACCGGCGAAATCACGCAGACCCTCGTGTCCGCGAGCGGCCCGGGCAACGTGGGCGTGTTCACCTCGGGCAACTTCGGCCAGATCGTTGGCCAGAAGTGGTACTCCTCGACCGCCGGCTCGGGCTCGAGCGTGAGCGCCGCAAAGGACCGCAAGAGCGCGAAGATCGGCCAGATCTTCAAGGACGGCAAGGGCTACAAGATCGTCGACCTCAAGGGCAAGACCGAGGACGGCGCCGACTGTGACCTCAGCGCCGACCAGATCGTGGAGGCGGGCGGCTCCGCCGACTACGCCAAGTCCGTGACGGGCGACGCTCCCGCGGGTTCCGCTTCGGATCTTCCGCGCACGGGCGCTGAGGTGACCGGCCTTGCCGGCACCGCTGCAGCGCTCATCATCGTGGGCGCTGGCACTGCAGTGGCGAGGCGCCGCTTCCAGTGACGTCCACCCCTCAACTGCGGCGGCGCTCCGTGCTCCTGGGCGCCGCCGCCTGTTCTCTCGGCGCGATCATTCTGCCTGGCCGCACCGCGCGCTCGAGCGAGGATCCTCGCCCGCGCGTCGTGGCAACGACCGGCATTCTCGCCGATCTCGCAAAGAACGTCGCGGGTCCCGATGCACTCGTCACGTCCCTCATCCCCGAGGGCGGCGACCCACACTCGTTCGAACCGCTCCCCCGCAACGTCCGCGACATCGCATACGCCGATCTCGCGCTGTCGAACTATCTCATGCTCGAGGAACAGGCGCTGATCCGCACGATCGACGCGAACCTTCCCGCTGGCTCGACGCACCTCGCACTCGCCGAGGAAGCCTCGACGCGCGGCGCCACAATCATCCCGCTCGTCGAGAACCGCTCTCTTGACACGGTGTGGCTCGGCCTTCGCGTCGCGGGCCGCGAACGTGGTGCCGGGCGCCTCACGCAAGTGCGTCTCGCCCTCACCGAGAGCGACGGACCCGGCGCCCTGCACGGGTACGTGACCGGAACGTTCGGGGAGCCCCAGCGCGTCTTTGATTCGTCCGACGGCCTCTCGGCCCGCACCGATGCCATCGACCTTCCCATGGATGCCCACACGCACATGAGCTGGGCCTTTACTAAGGCAGGCGTCTATCGCGCGCGCTTCAGGGGAACGTGGAGCGGTGGTGCGCTTGGCGCCGAGTCCTCCGCCGAGGGCGACGTCTGGATCTGCGTCGGCATCTCCCCCGAGGAAGCGGCGAAAAAAGGCGCCCACTCCTCCCTCGCGAAGCGCCGGGTGATTTCCGCGGGCCACGCCGACATCACGGTCGATGTGCCCTCTGGTGCGCTCGTGATGCGCATCGACGACCCCGAAGCCGACGGCGGTACGCGCGACATCGCGCTCGACGACATGGTGATCCACGTGCCTCCGAAAGCGCTGCTTCCGGTCCCCGCCGATCCGGCCTTCCGATTCATCGCCCGCGGCGGAACAGACGTCTACCAGCTGCCGCAGGCTGTGCTCGGCAAGCACGTGCACGGCGAGATCGACCCGCACCTGTGGCAAGACGTCACGAACGCCCAGGCCTACGTCGAAGTCATTCGCGACCACCTGTGCGGCCTCGACCCGGACCACGCGGGCGGATACCGCTCGCGGGCAGCCACATACTTGCGCGAACTCGACGACGTCGACTCCTACGTCCAGCGTTCGATCGATTCAATCCCGCAGGCCGGCCGCGAACTCGTGACGACCCACGACGCCTACGGCTACCTCGCGAACCGCTACGGGCTTCGTATCGCCGCCGTCGTCTCCCCCTCACCGGGGCAAGAGCCTTCCATCGCGGATCGCCGCCGCCTCGCCGCGACTCTGCGCGACCTCGCCCCGAAAGCGGTCTTCCTTGAAGCCACAGCGGGACCGGTATCGACGAGCCTCGTTGATGCCGCCCGCATGGAAAAGATTCCCGTCCAGCCCATCTGGGGCGACTCCTTCACGCGCGAGGTCAATACCTACGCCGCGATGATGAGAGCCAACGCCGACTCCCTCGCGAGGGGGCTCGGTGGAAAACCCCTGGGCGATGGTGACCGGCAAGCGTCGGAATAAGACCCTCCTACCAACGAAAGATGAGCTCATGACTTCCCGTTCTTCTCGCGCCCTCACGCGGCGCCACTTTGCGGCCCTCGGCGCCGGCGCACTCGGCGCCCTGGCCTGTGCCCCCGCTGCCCTCGCGGCCCCCGCACGGCCCCTCCCGCTCGATCCGACCGACGGCGCGACCGACGGTGCCGACGATCCGGCTCTCAAGCAGAAGGTGAGCGATGACGAGAAGATTGTCGAGGGCGAGAAGGTCGTGATCGATGCGCATCACGTCGATCTCGGCCCGCGCCTCATCGACGGTGAGTGGATTTTCGCCGCGCGCGACGACACGGGGGAAACCCCCACGTGGCGCATGGTCGAGGACATCGTTTTCCAGGTGCATGACCAGGGCATTCTTCCCGTTCCGGAGGATGAAGCGTATTCGTTCATCAAGGCCGATCCGGGCTCCGAGGTGTACGTCGTTCCGCAGACCGAGGTCTCGGGCGTCGTGTGGCTCGGCTGGAACACGCAGGACCCGGCGGTTGTGAAGGCGTGCCCGCGCGGCGTGACGCTGCGCTTCACCAACGTTTCAGGCCCGGGGCATTTCAGCCTCTTCCTCCAGCCGGGCAACTTCGCGCCGCCGCAGCAGCTCGCCGATGGCGACACGCTCGAGCAGACCCCCGCCGACGTGTTCGTGGACATCAACACGCACACGCACGCGAACTGGGTGTTCACGAAGCCCGGCGTGTATCTCCTCGCCGTGGAGGCGATGGCCGAGGGCGAGGATGGCACGAAGTACTCCGCTGGCGGCACCCTGCGTTTCGCGGTCGGCGATGCGACCGCACCGGATGAAGCGATGCAGGCGACGCCCGCGTGGGCCAACGACGGTGCACCGGCCGCGGGAAGTGCGAGCGATGGCGGGTCCGACGCTTCCTCGGCTCCCGGCGCCGCGAAGGATGACGCGAAGGCTAAGCCCTCGAAGGGCGCTGCCGATGACGGCGCGAGCGAAAAGACGAGCTCGAACTCTCTTCCGTGGATCGTGGGCGGCGGCGCTGCCGTGGTTGCTGCTGCGGGCGGCGGAGCCTACGCGCTCAACAAAAAGAAGAATGAGCGCGCGCGAGCCGAAGCCGAAAGCGAAGCCGCAGGCACCGGCTCCTCGGCCGCGAACCAGCCGGGCGAAGGTGGCAGGAAGTGACCTCCGCCCTCAGCGCACACCCGCGTGAGGCGGCTGGCGCGACCGCGGCGGGCCACACCGATGCCGCGCTTCCGCTGTCGTGCTCGCAGCTACGTGTGAATCTCGGTGGGCGCACGGTCCTTGACGACATCAGCCTCGATATCGAGGCGGGAAGCGTCACGGTGCTGCTCGGGCCGAATGGCGCCGGTAAAACCACCCTCGTGAAGAGCCTTCTCGGGGTTCTCCCCCTCGCTTCGGGAACCGTCGACGCGCGCGGGGAACGTGCGTACGTTCCGCAGCGCAGCGAAATGGAGTGGGATTTCCCCGCGACCGCGCACGACGTGGTCATGCTCGGGCTTATTCGCAAGCTCAGCCGCTGGCGCTCCCCCGGCAAAGAGCACTACAAGGCCGTCGCGCACGCCCTTTCAAAGGTCCGCATGGACGCAATGAAGGATCGCCCGATCGGTGAGATGTCGGGCGGTCAGCGGCAACGCGTCATGATCGCTCGCGCACTGGTGCTCGAGCCCGCCGTTCTTTTGCTCGACGAGCCGTTCACGGGGCTCGACATGCCCTCGCAGGAACTCCTGAGCGACCTGTTCGTCTCGCTCGCGCGCGAGGGCTGCGCCGTGGTCATGTCGACGCACGACCTTACGCATGCGCTGCACGTCGCCGATCGCGTGGTGCTGCTCAATCGCCGAGTGATCGCGGATGCCCCGCCGAGCGAACTGCGCGACCCCGAGCCGTGGCGGGAGACCTTCCGCGTTTCCGAGCACTCACCTCTTCTTACGCACGTCGCCTCCGCGGTCGACGCCGAATCGAAAGACCATTGATGCTGACTCCTCTCGACTTCCTCACCGACCTCACGAACCCGCAGCTGACGTTCCTGCCGAAAGCTCTCGTCGTGTCGATGCTCGCGGCGCTCGTGTGCGCCGTTGTGGGCACGCACGTGGTGCTGCGCGGCATGACGTTCATTGGGGACGCCGTCGCGCACGCGGTGTTTCCCGGCATCGCGGTCGCGTTCGTGCTTCAGGGCTCGTTCCTCGTGGGAGGCATCGTCGCGGGTGTCATCACGGCAATTCTCATCGCGGTGTTCGGGAACCACCACCGGTTGCGAAGCGACGCCGTGATCGGCGTGTTCTTCGTGGCGGCATTTGCGCTCGGCATCGTCGTGATGAGCCGCGCTCCCGGCTATGGTGGCTCGCTTTCGAGCTTCCTGTTTGGTGCAATCACGGGCATTGAGGATTCGGCGCTCGTGACCTCGGCTGTGTTCACCGCGATTGTGCTTGCCCTGCTCGTGATCCTGCACCGCGACCTCGTCGTGGTGGGCATGGATCGCGGCTACGCGGCGGCGCTTGGCCTCCCCGTGATGCTCCTCGACATCGCGCTGTCGGTTCTCGTCACCCTCGCGGTCGTCATGAGCATCCACACGATCGGCAACATCCTCGTGCTCGCCCTTCTCGTGACTCCCGCGGCCTCGGCGCGCATGCTCACGGATCGAATCGTCCCGATGATGGCGTGCGCTGCAGGTATTGGCATGGGCAGTGCCCTGCTCGGCGTGTACTTCTCGTGGTCGCTCGATCTTCCCACGGGCGGCACGATCGTGCTCGTCGCGACTGCGATCTTCGTGCTGTCGTGGGCGCTGAGCCCCCGCCACGGCGTACTACGCAACAAGCGCCGGGGCGAGCTCGATAACGGGGCCGAGGGAACGGAGCTCGAGGCGACCGTCTAGGAGACTAACTCCAACGTTTGCGGCGCAACTCGAAGCCATTACGCCCCAAACGTAGGGTTTAGATTCCTAGGTTGGTGAGGGGGGCCGCAGGGGCCATCCAGAGCGGCAGGCCGAACGGACCACGGCTTCGGCGACCCACCATCCCGCACCGGCTCCGGCCTCGCACCCGAACCGGCACACCCCGGCGCACCACGGCTTCGGCACTCCGCCCCTTCCCTTCCCTCCTCTTCCCTTCCCGCCCCTTCCCATCCCTTCCCTTCCCTTTCCCGGTCTAGGAAACTAACCCCAACGTTTGCGGCGCTATTCGACCTCATTCCGCCGCAAACGTTGGGTTGAGTTTTAGCTACCGGCGACAGCTATCCCGCCGACGGCCACGGGTGGTTCTCTGGCCCGATATATCTCGGCTTCTGCGGCTCCCTTCGCCTTTGCGTGCTTCGGCCGCAACGATTCCTCGCGAATTGCCGCCTAGCCCTCTTAGGGAGGCGGCATCGCCGTCTTTCGGTCATGGGTATACGAATGTGGCGGGGGCTCGGGATTTCTCCCGCTCCCCCGCCACATGTGTGCGAGTCAGGGATGAAGCTCTAGAGCCTCATCGCCTCGGTGCTCACTTCTGCGAGTTCGACCTGCGGCGCCATGCCACTGCGCCTACGCCGCCGAGCACGAGCAGTGCGGCAAGGCCGGCAGTCGCGGCAATCTCGGCACCGGTACGCGGCAGAGGAATAGCCGGCTTCGACGGATTGCTCGGGTTAGCCGGATTCTCGGGCTTACCGGGCTCTTCGGGCTGACCGGGCTGCGTCGGATCTGCAGGCTTACCCGGATCCGTCGGATCCTCAGGATTACCCGGCTCCTCAGGCTTACCCGGATCCGTCGGATCCTCAGGCTTACCCGGCTCCTCGGGATTGCCCGGCTCCTCAGGCTGACCCGGCTCCTCAGGCTTACCCGGTTCCTCAGGCTGACCCGGCTCCTCGGGCTCACCAGGCTGCTCAGGCTGACCCGGCTCCTCGGGCTCACCAGGCTGCTCAGGCTCACCAGGCTGCTCAGGCTGACCCGGCTCCTCAGGCTGACCCGGCTCCTCAGGCTGACCCGGCTCCTCGGGATTACCCGGCTCCTCCGGCTTACCCGGATTCGTCGGATCCTCGGGGTTGCCAGGTTCCTCCGGAGTCGGCTTGTCGCAGTTGCACTTGGAGCCCACGCGGATCTTGCGCGGTTGCGGATCCTTAAGAACCTTCTCGGATACTTCCGGATCGCCTACTGGCTTACCGTTTTCGAGCTTCCACGTCTTGGTGATTTCCTTCTCGCCGAAGGAACCAGCCTGGTCCTCAACCACCTTGCCGACTTCGAGGTTCGGATCGTACTCAATGATGGTGTCGTAGGGGGTCTTCTCAGTGTGCTTATCGGTGAGCTCGGTCTGGTTCGTGGCCGGACCAACCTCGACGATCTGCTTGACCGGGTCGCTGATCTTCTCGGAGGTGTCCTCCTTGGTGATCTCACCGTTTTCGGCGTTGACCTTGACGGTGTGCTTGACCTCGCCCTGCTTGCCTTCCTGGACAACCTTGGTCTCGCCTGGCTGTAGGTCAGGGTTGACGCGTACCTCGACTTCGAACGGAGTCTTTTCCGTCCACTCGATGGTTGTGGAGGCGGGCGTGCCCTTGGTGCCAATCTTGATGATCTTCTTGACCGGCTCGGTCACACGCTCGGTTTCAGCCTTCGTATCCACAACCTTCGAGTTCTCGATGGTCAGGGTCGTGGTGACCTTGTCCTTACCGAGCTGGCCTTCCTGAACAGTTTCCTGCTTTCCGGCTTCCATCGTGTCGTCGAAGATGATCTCGGTTTCGAACGGCACATCCTTTTCATACGCAGTCGTGTGAGTGCCTTCAGTCTTGGTACCCACGCGGATGATCTGCTTGACCGGTTCCTTCGTGCGCTCAGTCGTCACTTCCGGGTCACCCGAAGGCTTGCCATCCACGATCTTCTGAGTCGACGTCACAACCTCGGTACCGGTCTCACCTTGCTGGTCGACCTTCTGCTCACCCTCCTTGAGGGTGTTGTCGAAGACGATCTCAGTCTCGAACGGAACCGGCTTCTCAACCTTGGTCACCACTTCGGTGTCCTCAGCTGCTGGGCCGTACTCGATGATTTCGTCGACCGGGTCCTTGGTCTGCTTCTCTTCAGGGGTGACAGTTGCCTGGTCGCCCTTGGCAGTGAAGTCAGCAGTGTAGGTCTTCTCGCCAGGGACGCCCTTCTGGACGACCTTGATCTCGCCCGGCTTCAGCTCCGGGTTCGGGCGGGTAATAACCTCGAACGGAACCTGGGCAGTCCAGGTGACCTGCTTGGAGGCCTCGGACGGCTTAGTGCCGACCTTAATGACCTGATCAACAGGCTGCTTGGTGATTTCTTCGGTGATCTGCGGTTCGCCCGGCTTGGAGTTGGTGATATCGCGCGTGATCGTCACCGTCTTCTCACCAGGCTTACCTTCGGTCACAACCTCAGACGTACCGGCAGGCATGTTCGGGTCAAACTCGACCTTCACGCCGAATGGAACCTCGGACTTAACGGTCTCAGTCGTAGTACCGGTCGTCTTGGTGCCGACGCGGATGATCTGCTCGGTCGGTTCCTTAGTGCGCTCAGTCGTCACTTCCGGGTCGCCGGAAGGCTTGCCGTCCACGATCTTCTGAGTCGAGGTCTCAACCTCGGTACCAACTTCACCCTTCTGGTCAACTACCTGCTTGCCTGCCTCGAGGGTGTCGTCAAAGACAACCTTGGTCTCGAACGGAATCGGCTTCTCGGTCTTGGTCACCAGCTCGCTCGGAGCAACGCCCGGGCCGTACTCGACGATCCGCTTGACAGGCTCCTTGGTGGTTTCTTCCTCAGCAACCTGTGCTTCGGAGCCCTTGGCCGTGAACTTAGCAGTGTAGGTCTTCTCGCCGTTCTCACCTTCCTGAACAACCCGGGTTTCACCAGGCTTCAGTTCCGGGTTCTCGCGAACCTCAGTCGGGTACGGGATCGGAACCGTCCACGTCACATCCTTGGCAGCCTCGGCAGGCTTTGTGCCGACGATAACTACCTCGTTTACCGGATTCTTGGTCCGCTCCCAGCTGCCGTCCTTGTTCTGCTTTTCCGAGCCCGGCTCGCCCTTGGTCTCGACCTTGTACTCGCCGGCGGGGATGGAGTCGTCGTACTTGTATACGACGTCGAACGGCACCTCGCGGGTGGGGACGTCAATAACGTTCACCACTGCGTAAGCGGTATCGGTAGAGCCGTCCTCGTAGGTGACGGTAACCGGAATCTTGACCTGATCACCTGGCTTTGCATCCGCAGGTGCGGTTGCAGTGATCTGGCCATTGTTGTCAATGGTGGCCGTCCAACCCGCCGGGAGGTTACCCAGCTTGTAAGGATTGTCCTTGGCGACGTTGATGTTGTCCGGTTTGTTGAGCTCCAGCGGCAGCTTTGCGGACTCGCCCGGGTACACCGTCTGTACCGGGTAGGAGGGCTCCGCTTCCCAGTTGTTAGATAGCTTCACCACGGTGGTGACGGGAACCACCGGAGTCGATCCATCCGGGGCCTCGACGGTTACGGTGACAGTCTTCTTGTCGCCCGGCTTGGCATCTGCCGGCGGGGTGGAGGTGACGACACCGGTGTTCGGGTCGACCTTGTACTTCCAGCCGTCAACTTCCTGCTCGGTGATCGGCTGGTCGTTCTCGTCCTTACCGAACGAGAACTTCGAACCCTTCGGTGCGTCCTGGACGTGGTGCTCCACGGCCTGGTTCGGGCCGGTGGACTGCACGTCGTACACCGGAGCGACGTCGCTCTTCAGGACGACGACGGTGCCCTTGACCTCTTGCGGCTTGTCAGCGTTGTCGTAGTAGGCCAGAACCGGGACGTTCAGGATGTAGCCCTCAGGCGCGGTCCGCGGAATCGTCGTGGTGATCTCACCAGTGTTCTCATCAATCTTGACGGTCCACGTACCGCTGTCATCGGTGACCGTCATCTGGGTCTTACCGTCCGGGAAGGTGTAACGCTTCGGAGCCTCGTCGGTCGTATTACCGCTCAAGCCACGCTCCGGGAGCTCTGGCTTGAGCGAGACCTTCGCAGTCGGCTTATTGGTGACCGTGTCGTAGGTCGGGATCTTGATATCGACGATCGCCTGGAACTGAGTCTCGATCTCGTCCGTGGTCTGGTCAGGGTAGGTTGCCTTGACCTTCGGCGTGATGATCGTGCCCGGTGCAACGGTGTCATCCGCCTTAGCAGTGACCTTGCCGGTCTCATCAACGGTCACGGTCCAGCCCTCAGGCACAGTGGATTCGTCGATCTCGAACTTCGCCGGGTGAACCGGCTTATAGCCCTTCATGATGGACTTGGTGCCCACCTGGGCGGTGAGGTCGTCACCGATGTGGCCCTTCGTCAGGCTCGGACGCACGAGGTCGGTGACCTGGGTGTTGTTCGGGTCAACAACCACGAGGAGTTCAAGCTTGTCAGTGGAGCCGTTCGAGTACTCCACCGTAATCACAGGGCGCGCGAAGGTGCCTGGACGCGGGTTCTCTGGAGCGGTGACGGTGACGTTGTAGTCCTCGTCCATCTCGACGGTCCAGCCCTCGTAGACGTACTTCTCGTCCAGGGTGACCTTGGCTTCGAAACCGCCGTCGCCCTTCTTCTTCGCCAGGTCCTTGATCAGATCAGGAGTCTGGGTGAAGGTGACCTTCTGCGGTTCGGTAGCAATCGGACCGGTAGCGCTATCGACGCCGGAGATGATCGTGGCGTCGGTCTTGTCGTACTTCGGGGAGTGGTACTCGGTGTCGTCCAGGGAGAACGCCTTGGAGTCGATGACGTTCGCCTTGTTGTAGCGCGTCAGTGAGTTGGAGCTGTCGAAGACATGAGGGGTGCCAAACTCATTGTTGTTCTCACCAGCAGCCTTGAGCTCGTCTACGCTGCGCGGCTTTGCCAGAACGGAGAAGTTCACGTTCTTATCAGTCGCCAGGTCGGTACCGCGGTACTCGGGCCAGGTGAAGTAGATGTCGCCGGTGGTTTCGTCGATGCGCAGGTTTTTGGTGCCGCCGGAGGCCGCTGGGTCGGTGGTGCCGATGAACTGGCCGTTACCGTCGTAGGCTTCCACGACCATACGGGACATGGAGTCATCCGTGCCCTGACCGGTCACAGCCGGGATGTTGATCTTACCGACCTTAGTTTCTGCACCTGCAACGATGACGTGCTTCTCAAAGTTCTCCCACGACACCGTGATCGGGTTACATTCGATGTTCTCACTCGGCCACGGGTTCACGACGGCCGTAAAGGATGCGGACTCTCCCCGGGTGGCCCTAGCCGTTGGGTTGGGATTTTCCTGCTTGTAGTCGCCCTGCCAGGCATAACGTACCGGTTTCGCGGCAGTGGCTTCAGCGAACTGCTTGACTTTCGCATCGGTCAGTTCCGCGTTGAGGTTCAGGTTTCGCTGTTGCCTAGAGCCATCAATCACGAGGACTTCGTCGGCCTTGTGTGTGACTACCTTGCCGCCAAAGGTCTGACCGGCATCCGTGGCAGGAATTTGAGCCGTGTCGAGGTAGTTGCCCATCAAGCCTGAATTGGTAAAACTCCAATCAGCGAACGTGCGATCCTTTGAGTTATCAAAGGCGACTCTCAAGCCCCAGGCTTTCTTGTTGGGGCTGCTCGCGCTCGGCTCAGAGGTGTACCAGCTGAAACCAGCTTGGCTACCCTCCGGAGTGCTTTCCGAGACAACACACGAACCAGCCGGCAGGTCGGAGGCCTTCTGGGCGTCCTTCTCCACCGCGCCGGACTTGTCGCGGATGCCACCAGTGAAGCTTTCAGCTGCGGAAGCTTCGGAAACGAAGGGGCTGTGCGGAACCACTCCGAGAGTGCCCGCAGCGAGAGCGAGCGCGGTGAGCGCCGAGAGGCCCAAGCGCGGTAAGCGCTTACGCCCCCATGTTTCGTGGGAAGAAATCATGCCTTTGTCCTTAGGTCAGGGATTTCACTGAATACCGATTGGACGAGAGCGGAGAACTGGAGTCTCTTCTCGTATGCCACCGCCCAAGTCAGGGACGACGAAAGCGGACAGTAATACTCAACGGTACTTCCGTACCTTAGCGCGTCTAGCACGTGCGCGCTAGAGGCACGTCAAGTGTTGGGTGCACTTCAAATCGATCGTTATGAAACTGTGACCTCGACGTTTACTGAGTGCAGCCAGGTGAGGTACTAACGCAACTCGTTCTCACACCCACGGTTGCGACTCGGGCTGCAAACGTCCACCGCAAATAGGGCTCGCCCTACGCAGTAAAGCCGCGGATGCTCCTCGACTCGCGCGTGAGCGGGTGGTTGCTCTCGCCCGCGGCGAACTGGGTGAGATAGCGGCGCAGGTCCGCTCCGGCACTGTCGATCTCCTCCCACGTCGCCCCTTCGAAGGGGAGCGCGCTGCGCCATGAATCCTCGCGCGAAAAGAGGAGCGCGATGTCCATGACGTGCGGAGAACCGAATGGATTTCCGGGAACGCTCCACGGCACAACGGCGCGGTGCGAGATGCCACCCGCTGCCGCCCACTCATGCGCGAGAAAATCGATGCCTTTCGTGAACACCGCTCGGCTCGAGTACTCAACGAACGCCCAGTAGGCACGCTCCCCCACGCGCGGCAACCCGCGCAAGAATCGCGCAAACGGCATTGAATGCGCGAAAAAGCTCGCCTCGGTTCCCACGGAGCTGATAAGCAACGGAATTTTCGGCGCAATCGCGTGCCATGCCGCAACGACCTCGCTCTCGGGCGGGAGCGGATCGTGGCCGTACTGCACGCCGAACGGCATCGAGCCGGCGAAGCCAAACCGCGAAGAGGCCGCCTCGATCGCCTTCTGCGCGGCGAGAAGCTCCTCGATCGGCGACTCCTTTTCCACTCGCTGCTCGAGCACTTTCGCGCCAAGGGCGTTCATGCGGCTTCGCCCCTCGCGGATCCCGAGCGGCGGGCTCAGCGCGATCGCGCGGTCGAAGAGCAACTCCTCACTGCCACCCTTAAGAACTGCGTGCCCCATCGCAGCGGCGTGATGGAGGATGGCGTCGGCCCCCGCCGACTCCCCAAGAGCGGTCACTCGCGCGGGATCCCCACCAAACGCGGCAATGTTGCGCCGCACCCAGCGAAACGCCTCCGCCTGATCAAGCAAGCCGAGGTTCGCGGGGCCGAGCGCGGAGCCGAGGAAGCCGAGCACCCCGAGGCGATACGAAACGGTCACGACGATCACGCGGCGCTCAACTATCCAGCGCGCGGGATCGGTGAACGACGAATCTCCCGCACCCGCGACATACGAGCCTCCATGGATCCACACGATCACGGGAAGCTTCTCACCCTCGCGAAGGTCGCCGGGAATGGTGATCGAGAGGTGTTGGCAGTCCTCGCTCACGCCAAGATCCCGCAGCTCGGGGCCGAAAAGCGGCGGCTCCTCCACGGTGTTTTGCGGCGCCGACGGACTCCACTCTCGCGCTTCGAACGATCCCAGTTCGTTGACGGGAACCGGCTTGTCGAAACGTTCGGCCCGGGCATACGGAATGCCCGTCGCGCGAATCACCTCGCCGTCGCGCCACCCGGTGATGCGCCCGGCCGGCGCGTCAACCACAATGCTCTGCTCTCGTGAAAAACGCTCGGAAGTCACGACACCATCGTACGAACGCCCTTCGGCGTCCTCGAGACTTGCCTGGGGATCTCAGCCGGTGATCCCGAACCTCTCGAGCAGCTTCTTTGCCTCAGCGCCGCCCGCGTTCTGCAGGGCGAGCAGCTCAGCGTAGATACCGCCGGAAGCGGCAAGATCGGCGGGCGTGCCGATCTCGTCGATGCGACCATCGCGCAGCGTGATGATCCGGTCAACACCCGCGATCGTCGAGAGGCGGTGCGCGATGATGATCGACGTGCGGTTCTCCATGAGCGCATCGAGGCCCGCCTGGACCTGCCGCTCGGCTTTCGTGTCGAGCGCGGAGGTTGCCTCGTCGAGAACGAGGATCGGGGCGTCCTTGAGCATCGCGCGCGCAACGGCGATGCGCTGGCGCTGCCCGCCCGAGAGTTTGAGGCCGCGCTCCCCAATCAGGGTGTCGTAGCCGTCGTTGAACCGCTCGATGAACTGGCTCGCGTTCGCGCGGCGAGCCGCTTCGCGCACCTCTTCGTCGGTCGCGTTGGGGCGGCCGTAGGCGATATTTTCGCGGATCGTGCCGCTAAACAGCGCCGCGTCCTGGAACACGACGCCCACACGCGAGCGCACCACGTCGATCGGCAGATCGTTCACGTTGTGGCCGCGGAGGCGCACCTCGCCCGTGCGCGTGCGGTACAGGCCGAGGATCAGGTTCACGATCGTGGATTTGCCGCCGCCGGACTCGCCGACGAGCGCGACCTTCTCCCCCGAGTCCACGTGGAAGCTCATGTCGTGCAGGACGTCGTGGTTTTCTTCGTAGGCGAAGTTCACGTGGTCGAAAACGATGCGCGGGGCACCCTCCACCGCCTCCGGGAACGATCGTCCGTCGGCAAGCGTCGGCCATACCTCGACCTTCGTGTCCATGACCGCGAAATAGTCTTTCGACCCGGCAACCGCGCGCTGCGACGTGTCCACGACCCAGCTCATGTTCTCGATCGGGTTGCGCACGAGGTTCATGAGCTGGATGAGGATGACCATGTCACCGACCGAGAAATCGCCCTGAACCGTGCGGATGAAGATGATGAGGTACAGCACCGCGAACGCGAGATTAAGGGCCGCGAGACGGTAGACATCCATCTTGTGCCAGTGGACCGACTGCTCCTTTGTGATCGCGTCGGTGCTGTTGAAGCGCTTCGTGAACGAGGCAAGTTCGCTCTTTTCTCGCACGAAGCTCTTGACGACGCGGATCTGGCCCACGACCTCCGCAAAGCGGCCCGAGGCAATGTCGATCTGCTCGTTCTTCTCGCCTTCGAGTCGCTGCCACTTGACGCTCGTGAGGGAGGTCAGCCACAGGTACAGCGGGAACATGATGAACAGGATGAGGGCGAGCGGCCACCAGTACCACGCGCTGATCGCGAGCACGGCGATCGCGGTGATGATCATCGAGATGAAGGCGTTTGAGGCGATCTTCGCGAACGTTCCAATTTCCGCGATTGAGCGGTTCAGGCGCGAAACAATCGTTCCCGTGAGTTCTTCGTCGTACCAGCGCTGCGGGAGGTTGAGCAGCTTGTCGTAGTAGCGAACGGAGAGCATCGCACGGAGGCGGTTGCCCATGACGTCACCGAAGTACCCGCCGATGTTCTGAATGAGAGCACTCGCCATGAACGCGACGAAAATCCACACGGCCGTCATGATGATGTCGTGCAGGGCTTCGTCGCGAGTGAGCGTCCCCGCCACGGCCGCGGTCGCGGTGTCGGTTGCCGAGCCGATGAGGAACGGAATGATGAGGGTCATCGCGGTCGTCAGGAGCGCCGACACGACGATCACAAGGTAGAGCGGCCACAGCTCGCTCGTAAACCGGAAAATTCTCGAAAGTGCCTTCACCCTTCCAGGGTAGGCGAGGTCCGACGGTTGCCGAGCGCACGTCGTTTCCGCAGTGTGAGGAACTGCTCCCACTTTCAATAATGGAGTGGGGCGCCGGCTCGCGATAACTGCGACGCCGGCGCCCCTGAGCTCTCGATCGGGAGCTCTTTGGTTACTTCATGCTCGCCTTACGCGAGCGTGCAAGAAGCACGCTGCCAAGGCCGAGGAACATGAGGCTTGCGATCGCTCCGCCGAGCTCGACGCCCGTGCGTGGGAGGGGCGCATGGCCGCTCGCCGCTGGAGCGGTAGCTCGCGCGGGGCGTGATGCCGTACCGGAATCGGCGCTTGCCATCCCGGGATCCTCCTTCGCGGGTGGCTCCGCCTGGCCGGCTGGCCCTTCAGCGGCACCGTCCTCATCGGTACCTGCCACTTCATCGGGGCCCTCGGCTCCTGCCGCCGGGTCCTCATCGGTACCCGCCGCTTCATCGGAGTCCTCGGCTCCTCCCGCCGGATCTGCCTCGCTGGGGGCGGGCTCGGCCGGGGCCACGCCGGAGTCCGACGGTTCCTCCTCAGGGGCCGGCTTCGCCGGAGCACTCGCACCCTCGACCGTGATGCACTGAGAGTGGCTGCGCCCGTTGACCGTCACGACGAGTTCGGCTTCGCCGGGGCGGATTGCGGTGACCTCGCCGGTCAGGGGGTTCACGCGGATCACGGCGCTGTCGTCGGCAACCTCGGCCGCCTCGGAACCGTCGTCCACGAGAACTCCCCTACCCGAGTACTGAGCGGTGACGGGCCACGCAACGGGAACCGTGCGGCCATCCTGCGTGAACACGGCGCTGAAGTCGGCACTCTCGCCCTCGGCGAGGACCTTGGGGAGCGTGAGCGTGAGGTCATCGACCCACGGCTTGGTTTCGGCCGCGAGCCACGCGACGCGATCCGCGGTCGTCGGGTTCGAGCCGACCTTGCCTGCGCCCGGGTTGATGCCAAGCATCGTCCACCCGGTGAAGCCGCCCGTCTCGGGCGTGCCTGCGGGGTTCTTGCCCGAGTTTCCGTTGACGAGGTAGGTGACGCCTTCGACTGCCGAGCCGTGGAACACGCCTACGTGGCCGTTGACGACCGCGGCTGACTTCCCGGAACGGTCGCGGAATTCGCCGAGCACACGCTCGAGTTCGCGCGCCTCGCGCTGATCGGCGAGCTGGCTCGACTTCGAGGGAAGCGGATCGCTCGGCGGGTGGTGGAAGAAGACGACGATGCCCGTGAGAGCATCCGACTGCTCGACCTCCGCGAGGGCCTCCTCGAGCTTCTCGATCTGGTCGATGCCGCCCGAGCGGAGCGAGCCGCCCGCAGTGTTGAGCGTAAGGAGCTTCGTGCGGCCGAGGTTGCGATCCAGCTGCGTCGCGCCGAAGGCCTTCTCAAAGTTTTCGATCTTGCCGCCCATGATTTCGTGGTTGCCCGGAACATACATGTACGGGATCGACGGGTCCCACTCCTCCTCGAGGATCGTCTTTGCGAGGTCGAAGTCCTCGGGAGTCGCCTCGTCAACGAAGTCGCCGTTGATCACGAGGAGATCGGGCTTTGCCGCCTTGATCTCACGGAGGGTACGGCGCGCGCCCTCGACCGAGGGGGACTTCGGATCGCGCGCCACGAACTGCGCATCGCTCATAACGGCCACGCGCTGCGGGCGATCCGCCACCGAACCGACCGTGAGCAACGCCGGGTCGTGGATGGCCTTCCCGGCCTCAGCTTCGACCGCCGTTGTCGTCGTGGCGGTCAGGTTCGCGATCGTCACGTCGCCCTTGTACTTAGCACCGGGGCGGGTCTCCATGAGGCGCACGGCGTTGACCGTAAGCGGCTGCGCGAGGCCCTCCGGCACGTTGAAAACGACCTTCGACCAGCCATCGAAAGTGATGTTGTCGCCATTGATGTTCGTCTTCGTACCCTTCGCATCGATGACCTCGAGGCGTGGCCACACGCCATTGCTATCGCCCTTGACATCCGCGCTGAACGAGATGGCATTGCCCTCGAGCGTCACGGGTTCGTTCGCGATGAGGTAGTAGCCGCGGGTCGCGGTTTCCCGCGTGAAATCGAACTGCATGCGGACTGCGGGATCCTCGCCGTTCTCGCCCTTCGCGGGTTCGAGCGAGCCTGCGGCGCGTGCGTTGCCGTCCTTGAAGGCACCGAGATCGGTGAAGTCAAAGACCTGCTCTTCCTTGGTCCCGTAACTCACGGGGATCGTCGTCTCAACCTCTCCCACGCTGAACGTCACGGTGCCGGCTTCGGCATCGCCGGTTCCGGCGATCGTCCACGTGCCGAGTCCGTCATCGGTCACGGTGAAGCCCTTGCTCGCCTCGACCTTGACGTCCTGGGTTTCGATGCGGGCGCGGTGACCGTCGGAATCGATACCCGTGAGGGTGACGTTGCGGGTCGAATCGGGATCCGGGAGGCTCAGGGTGCGGGCGCTCGGGCGGATCGCGAGGAGGTCGCCGAGGACGCGCATCGTGACCGAATCCATGTGCACGCCGGTCTCGTAGGTGATGGTCGCCTCGCCCGGCTCAACACCTTCAACGATCGCCGTGCCCTGGTCGATCTTCTCGACGGTCGCCGCACCTTCAGCGGTGTACTCACCGTCAACGGCAAGCGGGGCGAGGTTCTTGCCCAGGCCTTCGCCTTCAAGCGTGCGGTGAAGGCCCGGGAACACAGCATTCTCGTTCTCGAGCACAACCGAGAGCTGAGCATCCGAGATCTCATCCTTCGGGGCGCTCGAGTAGAACACGAGAGCGTCGCTCACCGAGCGCACGTCACCGTCGGAAGGCGTATTCCACACCGCGGGACCGTCATCGCCCGCGGCGCGCGCGATCATCGCGGAGGAGCCGCCACCGTCGAGGTTCACGGCGTTGTACGCGCCGAGGTCCTTGAAGAGCTGGCCGAGCTCAGGGAGGGTCATGCCGTGGGAGTTGGCACTGCGGCCATCGAGCACGATCGCGTACACCTTCGAGCCGTCCTTGCTCACGCCGATCGCGGTGCGTGGGTGGCTCGTCTTCACGAGCGAATCATCGTTCATGGCCATGACCTCACCGTTCGTAAGGATCTGATCGCTGCCCTGAACGCCCATGTCGACGTCTTGGTCGGGGCCGATCGCGACGTCGACCTTGTCGCCAACCTTGAGCGCCGCGACCTTGTCGGCACCCTCTTCGCGGCCAAGGAGGAGTTGCGCGCCCTCGGGGATCTCCTGCTCCCCCACACCCTTCTCGACGATGCCGCTCGCCTTGACGACCTTGCCGTCCTGGACGAGGGCGTAAGCGGCGTGAGCGCTCACCTTGTCGGGTCCGCCGATGGGACGATCGAGAGTGTAAGAGCCCCAACGGGAGTTATATACGCCAACCTTGCCCTCGGGGAGGCTCGGGTCATTAAGGGTTGCAAGGTCAATCGCGGAGCCATCGCCGAGCGTGGCCTTGCCCGAGGTCGTAAGGGCCTGCACGACGGCCTTGCCACCCACGATCGTGAAGGCGGGGCGGTGACTATCCGAACCCACGACCGACTCCCCGTTCGAGACCGAGCTGTACACGGGCGCGTCGCTGAAGTTGATGTCGAAGAACGCCGAGTTGATCGCGGCAACCGCCTGATCGCCACGCTCGCCCGAGGTCATGAGTTCGCCGAGCGGAGAGCGGCTTGCGACCTTGCCGTTGTCAACAACGTCCATCGAGAGGGTCTGCTCGGTGAGATCGGCCGTCAGGACACTGCCCTCGTTCCAGCCCGCGCTCTCGAGCCGCGAGAAGGTCGTGAGGTCGAGGCCCGGCGCGACGCGGCGCGTCTGCGAATCCGCAAACACGCCACCCTTTGCAACGTCATCTTCGCTTGGCGCGGCCTGGGCCGTGGCCGGCGCGAGAACGGAGGGGGAATCGGCGGGGAGGGCAAAGCTACCGGGAACGGCGATGGCGAGGGCCGCGGCAATGGCGAGGGCGCGAAGGCCACCGCGCGTGCGGCGAGAGCGCGAAGCGCCGGCAGTGGCAGCCTCGCCCGGGGCGGGGATACGGGGCATGATCTCTATCCTGAACTCGAGAAACAGTGTCAAGCTCAGGCTAGAAATCGAGTCCTAACGGCGTCTTGCCAAGCGGTGAATTTCAGGCTGCGCCAGCGGCAACACCGGAGTTCACGGATCGTTCACCGTGGCTCTGCCAGCGCAGCTTCAACGATGAGAATGGTGGCTATTTCTCGCGCTTCAGGGGAACTGGTGCGAATTCGCGGCGAGACATCTATATTCCAGCCCAACCCAACAACCTACCCCCACGAGGGTTTCGCAATCGGCACGACCAAGAACGGCGCGGGCGCACTCAGCAAGCATCGAAGGCGAGGATTGCGAAGCAAGCGGCGACGCAATGAATCATCACTACGGGCTGGTCAAACACTCGTACTGGGCCCGTCAGAATCGGCACCATGGAATCATTTGGTCTCGTCTTAGAGACCCCAACATTTAGATAAGCAGCACTGCGGCCATTCCAATGATGCCTCTAACCAAACTGAAGGGAGTTCACCTGCGCTCCTCTAGACCCAATTTAAGCAGCGGTTCCAGCGAATACCCCTCAAGATACAGGACTCGTTTCGAATCGAAGTGGCTCCAAAATAGCGCAGAGTACACTAGAGGGTATTTAGCCTTATCGTCGGCATAACGCCGCGCAATTTCGCTGCCGTCGCGCCCCGTAAACCATTTTCCGATCCGCCCTCTATGCGCTTCCGCTTCAGAGGATGACCAGTAACCCTCGGGATTGACGTATAGAGCAGCACCTTCGCGCATATTTTTGAGAATGCATTTCCGGCTCAACTCATCGGCCTTCAGATAGTACAGATGACCATCCAAGCCCTTTAAAAGCGTGCCGAGATTATCCTCACAAATTTCCAAGAAATCCATCGTCGAATATTTGGCGAGTCCCGCTTCAGTTCGTGCACCATTTGGCAACGTTTGTGACACAGCCACCTCCTTCAAAAGCTACTATATGCGGTAGCAGTTTCACATTGGCCCATCTTTCCTGTTTCCACCATAAACTGCGTCGTCTATTTTCCGGTTCCACAGCACGTATCTACGCACCCTCCCCGGCGCGTCTACAGCTTCCTTCTTGGTGGTTTTGTCGCCTTCTTGAATGCGCGCCACCTCTGGTGGCGTCACGTCAGATTACGGCCTGATCTGTGGTCGTGCTTGTCCACAGACCTGCCTTTTACGCTGGAACTGTTGGGCTTGCCTGAACCTGCTGCGCCTCTCTTAGTCGACATACCTGAACTACGCTGTCCCGATCCCGTTGCAGATGCGCGACCGTCCATCCCTATCGTACTTCGAGTACCTCACGTTGCATCGCTCCGGCACACTACCGTGCTTGTAGATCCGCAGCGATCTGTTAGGTCGAATATTGAAACAACGTCCGTGGGGTAGTTGTATGCCGTGGAGCTTCCGCCGGGGACGGGGTCTGTGGAGGTAAAGGTCCCTGTCGCCTGGTTGTAGAGGCGCACGCCCATGAGGGTGAGACCCGCGGTAGCATCACTCGTCGCGCGTCCTTTCGCACCAAGCCACCCACACCCAACCGGACCTGAAACCGTACGCGCCTCGGAGGCTTCCACGGGCTCGTCATACTCCTTCCATCCAGCCCAACAAATGATCGTCTCCGCAGGAGTATCCGTGGCAAAAGCTCGGCATCACCATCAAAAAAGCAACGCCGGCAGACAGTAGAGTAGGCGAGCAGAACAACCTCGCCGTGGCGTTGGGCGACCTACACAGCTAACACCCACACCCGGCAGAGGCAACCAACCAAGCTCGCGCCCAGCAAGCATCGGCCCGCCAGGCCGAGAATGCGAGGGCTGCGACGTGATCCGCTGCAGCCGAGACTCGAATTGCTTACTTTGCCGCATCTAGATTGCCTAAATCCATATTTTGGATACTGAAGTGGAATTTACTACCGAGACCCTGTTTCAGTTTTGACGTGATAAACGGATCCACCATGCCGCAAGTGACACTACCCTAACGCTTCCACGATTCTCTGCGCTGCGCGACTTACAGCATTAGCATCTAGCGGGTCACGGCTAGCATCATATATTACCTGTTCTACCTGCTCACTACTGATACCCTCTTGAACGTTATTGCAAGAGTATCTGTAAATAGCATTCGCCTCGGTAGAGTAGACAGACGACGAACTTTGCAGAATAAATTCGGGGAGGTCTGCTGGATTTTCTTCGGTCAAAATTTGCATTATTATCTTTCGCACCTTACGGAAGGTTAATCTATTGCTCTCAGCCCACATAAGTGCTCCTAATTCTTACTCAGCCACCAGGACATTAGCGGGAGCCTACCCCTCATCGACATTCCAGCACCCCGTACCCCGATGGGATGCGCTCCCCAGCGACTATTGGCACCGGCCACACAATCGCACTTTTATGCGCCGCACATCTCAAAGTCTGGTCCACCCGAGCAGAAGTAGCTCAAACACTATTGCCGCGACCAGAGAGATCACCGTCAGGACTATCGAACGAGTGCACACTGATGTCACAAGCGATGTACCTAAAGCGACACTCAGGCTCTTCACAAGGGCTAACCATATACCACCTTGTGAAAATTTCTTGTCCTCTTTCAAAAGGAACTCGTACCCGGTATACGCCAACAAAATACTGGCCACTACCGTTACCGCGATTGAGACGGGTGTTAACCCGTCGGGAAGTGTGCGAAGAGTCACATAAGTAGCAGAATCTATCAAAATAAGGAATCCATGAAATTTACTGCCTTCTCCGGACTCTTCTGTGGGCTCCAAGTCTTCGTCTTTTGGCTCACTAGCCATTTTGCCTGACACCTCCGTGCGCCTACTATTCATGGCTAACCGGGAAGCCTTCCAGAGATCCTTCCCGTTGAGCTTGTGTGCAGAGCCTTTAAGTAAACCCATGAAGTCCTCCAATAGAGGATGGAATATTTCGCCCTATACTGAAGAAATGAGTATCCGCGGTACCAGTACTTCATGACACCACCTTTTCCGCACTCTTTATACTCGGTCCATATCCAGAAACTCTTCTTTTGTAGTTGGTCGATGCCAATCCCCGAGGGTGCAACCCGTTGTGCCCATTTTGGCAACTTCTTCCATAATCCAGTTTTTTGAAGTATTTTTTTGGGACCTAAAGTCTGCCCGAAGATGAGCGCAGAGAGCCATATTTCTTTTGCATTGTGCCATTTTCCAGTGGTTTGCCGGCGCGTTTTGGATACCTGTGGCCGCGAGTTTCCCTTTTTTCGTTTACAGGCTTCCTTTCCTGACTGGTCGCACATATTGATGGGGTCGGTGGGATAGTTGTATGCCGTGGAGTTGCCGCCGGGGACGGGGTCTGTGGAGGTAAAGGTCCCTGTCGCCTGGTTGTAGAGGCGCACGCCCATGAGGGTGAGACCCGCGGTAGCATCACTCGCCGCGCGTCCTTTCGCACCAAGCCACCCACACCCAACCGGGCCCGCAACCGTACTCGCCTGGCCGGAATCCGCGAGCTCGCCGTACTCCTCGTACCCAGCCCAACCAGCGATCGTCTCCGCAGGGGTGCCCGTGACCGCGGTCGCGGAAATGGGAACGGTCGTGGCAATATCGCCATAAGTACTCGACAAAGCCAATTCTGCCGCACCGTCGGTCTTGATATAGGCTCCGATATCCCCACTAATCGACCCCGCAAACCGGGTCGTCTCCACAAGCCCGTTCGGCTGTGTCACATCCACCCAAGCCGGGTTGTCACTATCATCGGCGTAATGTCGCGTCGTCGTAGTTGTCCCCGCCGGTGTAACCGTGGTTTGGCGCCCAAACACGTCATACACATACCCGCCCGACGGACGATCAGCAGTGTCATAGATAAGTGTTTGTGTCTTCCCCGTCGTGGCGGTCCCGGCCAGCGGGCCGTCCGCGTGGATTCTTTCACTCAGCCCAGCACGAGCACCCTTCGCAGTGAACGTGTACTCACGCACCACATACGGCGACACTGTCGCATCCCCCACCGGCAGGCCAGTCAGATCCTCAACCTTCGCGAGATCACCTGCCTTGTCGTAGGTGTAACGATGATCGAAATCAAGCGGGCTCGCATCAAGCACCTCCGTCACATCCACATCCGGCGCCAGCCCCGCCGTCGTCGCTATCGCAGACGCACACAACGATAGATCCATGACCCCGCTCGCTACAGGAGCTCCGAAACTTTCAACAGCACCCACCCAACAACTTCAAAGAAAACTGTCCCATATAAAAGCTTTCTGTCAAGAGAAGTCTTGTCGCTAGCTCGGTCGACCCAATGCGCTTTACAATGTACGAATTTGGCGAACAACCCAAGCTCCTTGGGGGCATTGAACATGTCGACAACAGTATCAGCAACAAATAGTGCGAGCGAGATACAAACCGTGACGAGCGTCAAGAATTCAACACATTCACCCAATTTAGCGGGTCACTCTCCACAGCGCGAACGACTGGAGTCTAACAATACCCGCAGTCTTAAATGCCCCCCGGTGCGCATACCCTCTGCGGTATCTGCTTCCTACTCTTCCCAAGCGGGCTCTCGCTGTAGTACCGAAACTACAAGTCCTTCGTGCGCGACTGGTCCTAGGCCGACATGAGCGGCTCAGACGGTGCCGTGCGGTAATTCTCGACCGCGCCTTTCCCACTAACGATTTGCCCCCTCCGCTTCTAACTTGGCGACTCCCAACCAACGCACTCGCGCTAAATATCTATCATAAAGAACATTTCTTACCGCACACGCCACTACGAAATTTCCACCTTTTTCAACGCTTCCGCTAATCTCAAAATGCAGTTCGCTTTAAGGCAAACTCGCCGCTCTACCTGCATGAAAGGCTACAACACCCGTGTAACAACTTTTGATATTAACAGAAAGACTAGAGTCGCACAATAGAGGTGGGAAATAATGCATCTACTTCCGGAATCTCCACATATCTGCCATCCAAGAAATCCAGAATAAGAAAGTTGTATGATGGGAAGAACCTGCGCTTGCGCTGACCAATGAGGTACTCGCCTTTGGTGCACATTTCTGCAATCGCGAGAATGTCCTCCACTACCTCAATAAACATCTCCTCGCTCCAAGGCGACGGCACCGGATAAACAAGACCAAACTCAAGAAACGAGAGCCGGAAAAGGTTTTCGTTGTACCTCACCGAGAATTGCGGTCCATATTCGTTGTCCACGTTCCAGACAACGAACTCGCCGTTTACTGACGCATTAACTCCGAGCGACGAACTTAAGCGCTTCGTAGCAGGCTCAATGATTGAGCGCACCAGGTCCGACAATCCACTTAGCCCTTCTTTCGAAAATTCCACGTCTCCACTTCCTTGCCTGTACGATGGTTTCGCCAACCGCCCCATTTGCGTTCAAAGTGGAAAGAGCCACGGTTGCGCAATTTCTTCTTTGCGGAGGTTGAGAGACGCTTGTAGTGCTTTAACGACGGTCCACCCGATATACGCCACGGCGCACCCTTGGAGGTGCGACCAACTCTCAACAGATTATTCCCATTCCGCACAAACTTTGTGAAAGAGAAAAAGCCAAGAGCCCCGCCTCCTACTACGGAACTAGCCAATCCCCATTTTGAAAATGACTTTCGTCCATAGTGCTTCGACAGATATCCAGCGCCGGCAGCCACTCCTCCGACGATAGCGCCGCAAACAACACTAACTCCGCATGCAAACATACCCCCGATCGCGAGTACGGTTGCGCCACCCCCTACTACTTTCCTCCAATTGCGCTTCCACCAGCCTTTTTTGCCGTCGAGGTCGTGCTGGTTGATGGGGTCTGTGGGGTAGTTGTATGTCGTGGAGTTGCCGCCGGGGACGGGGTCTGTGGAGGTGAAGTTTCCTGTCGCCTGGTTATACAAGCGTACGCCCATGAGGGTGAGACCGGCGGTGGCGTCGGTTGTTGAGCGTTCTTTCGCGCCTAGCCACCCATACCCAATCGGACCCCCAACCGTGCCTGCTTGCGTGGGGTCAATGGCCTCGCCGTATTCCTTGTACCCAGCCCAACCAGCGATCGCCTCCGCAGGAGTATCCGCGGTCGCGGTCGCGGAGATTGGCACAGTGGTGACGATGTCACCGTGAATATTCGGCAACGTCAACTCCGCGACACCGTCGGTCTTGATGGTCGCGCCGAGATCCCCACTAATCGACCCCGTAAACCGGGTCGTCTCCACGGCACCGTTCGGCTCCTTCACGTCCACCCATGCCGGATTGTCACTATCATCGGCGTAATGCCGCGTCGTCGTAGTTGACCCCGCCGGTGTAACCGTGGTTTGGACGAGCCTGCGAGCAGAGACATCGAGCGTGAACGTTGTGGTGGTGTCGCCTTGGGTGATCTTTTGCGGCAAATCACTATCGAAATACGCGAGGCTAATATTCCCCTCACTGGGGTTCGGAGCATGTGCTGCCGGGAGCGTGGTCTGGCGGCCGAAAAGGTCATACACATACCCGCCCGTCGGGCGATCAGCAGTGTCATAGGTAAGGGTCTGTGTCTTGCCTGTGGTTGCTGCACCGGTCGGGGTGCCGTCAGCACGGATTGTTTCTTTCACCCCAGCACGAGCACCCTTCGCAGTGAACGTGTACTCACGCACCACATACGGCGACACTGTCGCCTCCCCTACCGGCAGGCCAGTCAAATCCTCAACCTTCGCAAGATTGCCTGCCTTGTCGTAGGTGTAACGATGATCGAAATCAAGCGGGCTCGCATCAAGCACCTCCGTCACATCCACATCCGGCGCCAGCCCCGCCGTCGTAGCGATAGCGGTCGAGAATGTCGAGGAGTCTGTGCGAACACGACCCGACACGTCATTAGTCTGCGACCAGGAGAACCACACGCCAGGCGCAGCAACTCCGGTCTCAGGGTCCGTGACCCGGCCGGTGTAGGTGAGGCCGGTTTCTTCGCCTGCTTCGTTGAGTTCGTGGGTGACGGTGATGCCGCCGGGAAGTGTCTCGGTGGTCATCGCACCCGCGGCGTCATACGCCGCAGCATACGTCAGAGGTGATGGGGTTACCCGCAAATCGTGGACACGTAGTGGAGCTACCTAGTGGTTAGGCAGCTATTTCTTTTCTGCTAGTGATTAGACCAATTTGGTTCTCAAAG
>NZ_JAWFZC010000007.1:0-100534 GCF_032550575.1 Dermabacter sp.
AACCTTCGGGTTGCTGTCGTCCTCGTCCGGGATGCCGTCGTTATCGTCATCGCCGTCTTCAGTGTCAGGCTTACCGTCGTTATCGGTATCCAGCTTGAAGTTCGCATCCGTCTTATCGGTGCTGCCATCCGGGTAGGTCACCGTGACAGGAACATCGAACTGCTCAACGGTGTCCTTGTTCAGCTTCGACTTATCCGGGAACTTAACGGAGATCTCACCGGTGTTCTCATCAATCGTTACTTCGTAGCCCTCAGGAACCTTGAAGCCATCAGTGATCTTGAACTTCGAACCCTCAGGAGCCTTAGCCGAGCTACCGTCCTTGCCAGTGAACGACGGGGACGACTTGGTCTCCTTGCCAGGAACAACCAGCTTGTCCTCATACGCAGGCTCGTAAATGTCTGCGTCGGGGTTCTTGTCGGTCACGAGGACGGACCATGCGGCGACATCGTTTCCGCCCGAGACTACGACGACGTTGAAGATATCGCCCTTCTTTGCATCCGCGGGGATGCCGAAGGTGCACGCCGCAACCTGAGCTTTAACGCTCTTGGACTGATCGAGATCGCAGGTCTTGACAACCTTGCCGTTCTTATCGCGCCACTCAATCTTCGACGGCAGATCCGACAGGTCACCTTTGAACTCAGGGGTCACCGTGGTGCCCGGGGCAGCCGGCTTGTCGATTGCGTTGTAGTCCGCCGTGATCGACACCGGGCTATACGGCATGAGCGCGTAGTTGACGTTGTAAATCCTGTTTCGCGAGATATCCGGGGTAAGAACGTTCGGCGCAGGAACCGCTGAAGGACGGAAGTTGCCACCCGCTGTGAACCGCTGGAAGACCGGAGTGTGGAAGCCGGTGTAACCGTGCTGAACAACACCATCCTTGTTTTCCACCCACAGGAACATATGGTCAACGTTGAGGTTATCCCTCGACTGCTGTGTGGCGGTCTGACCATCATTGAATCGCAGCGTATAGCGACCTTCCGCGTCCGTTGTGCCAGAAACGGTCTTGAGGATGTACTCGGGGTGGTCCTCGAGCATCTTCTTGGTGGCCTCAGCCAGCTTGTCCGGGTCGTTCTTGTACTGCTCGTGCAGTTTCTGGTTCGCCGCTGCACCATCCTTGGTGAGGGTGGACGCGTACACGGTGTAGCCGTCAGCGGCTGGGTCGGCAGTGTTCTTGCTCGGTCCCGTGGCCACAATGCCCTTGTCCAGGCCACCCGTTTCGAGCCACACGCGACCTGAAACAGAGTTCCACGGATTTTGACCATCGATGAACCCGTTCGAGTCATGCTCGATTTTCGCGGCTCCGGTTTCATCACGGGCGACCATATACGAGTTTTCGTGGCTCGGAGCGGCTTCCTGCAGGAACGCCGCCATCAGCTGGATGTTGCCGTCAGCCGCAGCAAACGAGCCGAGCGGGGCTTCCACCAAACCATTGAAAGAACCGGGCACGAAACCGTTGGCCTGGCGGAACATCTCGACACGGTTGCCGCGTTTGTTGGTGAAAGGCTCAACCCAGATGCGGTGCTTCTGGTCAGTACGTGCGGCCCAGGTGTGCTCTTTGCCGAACTTATCGGTCCAGGTGATGCCCTTATTGCCCGTACCGAAAGCGAAGGTGCCCTTACCGCCGTTACCGCCGACAACACCGGGGAGGGTGTGGGTCTTCGCACTGAAGATCGGCGAGTAGGAGCCGTCCTTGTCGCGGAACTGCGCGTAGACCGTGACGCCATCCATCGGGATGTTGCCGTTGTCGATGGTCGAGCCAGGGTTGCCCTTGGGGCTGGTCAGGTAAACGTGACCCGAGATGAGACCCTTGCCAACACCGTGAGCGTCGGTAAGGTTGGCAGCCTTGGTGACGCGACCGCTTTCGATCATGTCAGCATCAATGATCTGGTCCTGTGCAGGCTCATTGGCCATCGGGGCGAAGCTCGGTGCAGTCTGAGCCGGCTGTGCGGCCATGGCACGGTCGAGACCGCTAGCGGTGAAGCTCGGCGCCATGCTGGTCACCAGAGCCAGGGTCAGAGCAGCTGATCCAATACGCAAGGGCTTGCGATAAAAAGCCTCGTGCGACTTTCGTTCAACCATGAGTGAGGGGTCCTCTCGTGATTTCTCAAGGGATTTAAGAGCATGAGATTGGCTCCGTAACGAGAAGCAAGAACGAGCACGCAGAAGTACATCGCAAAACGTCGCCCGCAACTCAATAACGAATGTTACTCATATGAAACGCTCGAGGTGAGCCTATAACGCCGTAGGAGCGCGCCGCAAACATATTCTACTTTTGCAGTACCTGCTGGTGGCGGTCCGGTCCGCCCAAGCCACGTGTACTCGAGGAGAGCCTCGACGGTGGTGGGAGTCGCACGCTCGATGCCGAGGCATCGCCTCACTATCCGGCACAACACCTACCGTAAAGGATTTCGCCGCTCGCAATTGCGCCACTCCAGCCAAGCGCGACACGTCCCAGGGAAAATACGCAAATGGCCCCCGGGACTCATGTGAGTTCCGGGAGCCACGTGCGTTCAGAACGCTATACACCCACTGGTTTTAAGCCTTCCGACGCTCGACCAGCACCACGCCGATTCCCATGAAGACCAATGCCAGGGCCGCGACTACGCCTACCTCAACACCCGTGCGAGGCAGTGGCAGACGAGGCTCCCCGGGCGTTGCCTGCGCGGGCGGCGTTGACGGCGGCTCCGGCGGCGTGACCGGTGGTGTGGGAGGCGTCGACGGTGGTGTGGGAGGGGTCGGAGGGGTCGACGGAGGCGGGGTCTGCGTATTCGTGATCGTGAAACCACTTGCCGCATCGCCCATCACCTTCGAGGTGAAGCCCTCAACATTCAGCTCTTCAACCGAATAAGTGACATCAACCTTCTTGCCGTCAACAAGCTTCCACTGCGGAAGATCGTTAAACGAATACTTCCAGCCGTTCTCCGCATTCAGCTCAACAGGATCACCCACCGGCGACTTCTCACCGCCAGTCGACTCCAAGAGCTGCACCTTCACCGGCACCGTGGAATCCGCATCAAGCACACTGCCATCGGCGGACTTCCACACCTTCGTCACATCAACCGACGTGACGGGCGGCGGTGTCTGCGTGTTCGTGATCGTGAAGCCCTTCTCAGCGTCACCAGTCACCTTCGACGTGAAACCGTCGACCTCAAGCTCCTCAACCGAGTAGGCGATGTCAACCTTCTTACCGTCCACAAGCTGCCACTCAGGCAAATCCTTGAACGTATGCGTCCACCCGTTCTCGGCATTCAACTCGACCGGCTCGCCAACGGGGCTTGTCTTCCCGTCAACGGTCTTCGTCAACTGAACCTTCACCGGCATCGTCAACACCGGATCAAGATCCTCACCATCAAACGACTTCCAAACCTTGTTCACCGAGACCTCGGTCGTGGGCGGTGTCGGCGGAGTCTGCGTATTCGTGATCGTGAAGCCCTTCTCAGCGTCACCAGTCACCTTCGAGGTGAAGCCCTCAACCGCTACTTCCTCAACGGTGTACGAGACGGGAACTTGCTCACCGTCAACGGTCTTTGACTTCGGCAGATCCGTGAACGTGTACTTCCACTCGTTCTCGCCGTTCAACGTGACGGGGTGGCCCACGGGGAACTTCTCGCCATCAACCGAAGCCCAAAGCTGGACCTTGACCGGAACCGTAGACTCACTCGCAAGCTGGCTACCGTCGGACCCCTTCCACTCTTTCTTCACCTCAATAGTGGTGGATTCCGGGGTGCCGAAAACCACGCCACCGTTTGACCCGATTCCGCCCCCGCGTGGAGCCTTATTCTTCGAAATGGTGAGTCGCGCCCACGACCGTGCGGCATCCTTCGCTTGAGCGTTCGCGACTGTCTTCAAACCTTCGTTCGAGATCGACGTTCGGTAGTCGCTCGAGTCATCAGAATCCCTCGCAGTCCCGTCAAACACCTGCTTCTTCCCGGGGTTCTCGGGATCGAAGCGATCGGACGAGTACGAACCATCCTTGTAGTACGCGGGAATTCCGCCACCAAGCATGCGCGAATCCAAGCGCACACCGGCCTTGCTTGCGGTCCCGTAGTTGTCATGGGCAATGTCATCGCCCCATTGGTCACTGGCTCGCTCCCGGCTCGCAATGTTCTCAAACACCGCGGCGCCGTTCGTCACGTGCATCGTCAGATTGCCGGTTGGGCAAAGCCAAATACCGCCGCCAAAGGCCACTCCCCTATCCGAAGTTGCCTCGTTCTCGGTGATAAGAGCGTCCTTGAAATGAGCGGCATACGACTTGGTCGCAATGTAGACGCCACCGCCCTGCTGCCTTGCCTCATTGCCTTCGATGAGGCCCGCGTTCACGTGCACGCCGTTTGACACCACGTTGATGCCGCCCCCGGTACGAGAGGCAGTATTGCCCGTGATTGAGCCGCCGTTCATCGTGAAGCTGCCCGGTGAGACCTTCGTCCATTCCTCGGGAGTAAAACCGCAAGCTTTTCCGTCACCAGCAACTTCAGCCCAGGTACCGCTCGCTCCCCACACATACAAATCCATGGCGTTTACGCCGCCACCGTTCGATGCGTAGTTATCTTTGATGGTGCCACCATTCATCGTGACGTCGGCGTTGCCAAAGACATTGATGCCGCCGCCACCGAACGCGGCGCTGCCGTTGGAGATTTCACCGCCATTAATATCGACGCGTGCGCGCGTTGCCGCAGTGTCCTCCTTAGAGCACACGGACTGCTGCCAATTGAAGGCGTTGATATTGCCAACCCAGCCGTGATTGTCAGTAATTTTCCCGCCGTTCACGGTCAGGTGAGCGCCATCGAAAACGCCGATGCCACCCGTTTCGCCGTAGGCGTCAGAGGTTTCCGTTCGGCCCTTGGAGATCTCTCCCCCGTTCATGACCATCGTCGCGCCCTTGTAAAGTGCCACGTTCGCGGCACCGTACTGCGTGGAGGATGCGGAACCGAGTTTTCGCTGGTTGTCCGTGACCGAACCACCGTTGAGGGTAAATTTCGCGTCTTCACCCGTGACGGTGACCGCGCCTTCATAACTCCCCGTAAGCTTTCGCGCCCCCGTGATGCTTCCTTCGTTCATCACAAGTTCGCCGCGCACATCCACAGTAGGGGCGAACGACGAGCCTTTGACCACGTGTTCATACTGGGCACGCGAGTCGATAATGAGTCGCTCATCGTTGCTACTCGGATCTTGCGAAAGCGTGAGCTTCGCGCCCTTTTCCACCCTAATAAGGCTGCCGGTGAAAGACCCATCGGCACGGATGATTCTCGAATCACCGAAGGGGAGCCGAAGAGTATTCACAAACTCGATGTCCGCCCCCGCCGGGATCACGAGCGTCTTCGATAGTTCAACGTCAGCGCCATTGCCGATCTCAATCCGCGACGGGATCGTGCCCGCTTCTTCCACTAGCGCCCGGAGCTGCCCCTCCTCGCACATGTGGGAGCGCCCCTCCACATAACACTTCAATACTTGCCGGTTCACGGCTTGCGGCTCCCCCACCGCCGCCGACGGAAAGCTCACCATCCCCGCCAACATCAACAACAAAGTTAGACACGCTGCCACAAAAGGCGCCCCACGGTGGGCGCGAAGTTCACTCTTCACGACTCGGACTCTCTAGGCATGGCGTCAGCAGCCCGCGATCGGGCAGCGGCGCCGTAAAAATAATGCTGTCATTAACAGTACGCCCAGGTCAGCGAGTCTTCAGGGCCCTTAGGCCATAGCAGATACGGAACCGTCGGACCCCGTGCGGTGCACATGCGCGGCACTCCCTCACGTGGCGGAGCCGAGCCACACGTTGTTGCCGATCGCAAGAGGCGCAACGGTGTGGAACGTCGATACTGCGTCCACCACTAGGGTGAAGGCATGGCGATCAAAACCTTGCCGGAATTCCTCGAGACGGTGCCCGAGGGCCCAAAGCGCGAGCGCATGGTCGAAGTACTCGACTGGGTGAAGGCCACCTATCCCGAGCTCGAGATGCGAATCGCATGGAGTACGCCCATGTTCACGCGTCAGGGAACTTTCATCGTGGGATTCTCCGCAGCAAAAATGCACATGTCGGTCTCCCCCGAAAAAGCCACAATGGACCACTTCGAGGAGTACATGAAGGAGCGAGGCACCGACCGCACCGCAATGCTCGCCCGCCAGCCGTAGAGCAGCCTTTCGACTACGAGCTTCTCGCGGCGTTCATCGACTACCAAATCGCCACGAAAGAGAACGTGACGAGCTTCTGGCGCCCTTAATCTCTGGCTCCTTTCGGAACGGCCGTGGCGGAGGTGGTGAAAAACGACCCGGTTAGACCCGAATACGGCCTCGACACGGCGATTTTTCACCACTTCCACCCAGTGTCTCCCCCAGACCTTCACTCAGCGGATCCGCCACACCTCACCCGGTAGCACCCAAAGCGGGCGCAGGTGCGAGATTGAGCCGCCGCCCCGCCCAGTGTTCGATGAGCCAGCGGTCGTGGCTCGCGATGATGAGCGTCCCCGTCCATTCGCTCAAGGCTCGCTCGAGCGCTTCAACGGTGTCGAGGTCGAGATAGTTCGTGGGCTCGTCAATCACGAGGAACGACGGCGCCTCGTGAAGCGCGAGGGCTAGCTGCGCGCGGCGTTGATTTCCGGCGGAGAGCTCGTCGATGCGCGTGCGCCACATGGAGGGGTGCAGCATTCCCGATCCGCGCTCCCCGATCCCCTCGGTCCACACCTCGCGCGTGAAGCCTGGATCGCCCATGCGCGGCAAGCGTTGCGGCACGAATCCCACGGGCCGATCACACGACACGGAACCGTGCGCACTCGCGCTCGCAGGCGGCTCACCCGTGGCAATCCAGGTGAGGAGCGTTGATTTGCCGGCGCCGTTACCGCCCGTGATGAGCAAGTGCTCGCCGCGAGACAAGTCGAGGGTGAGCGGTGCCAAGCGGCCTTCAACAGCGGCGGCGCGCGTGGAAAGGGCGAGGCCAGCGGCGTTCTGCGTGGGCGCGAGCGGGAACGTCAGGTCGTAAGAACGGGGCCGACGCACCTCTCGCTCCTCAAGCGCCTCAAGCTTTTTGTCGTCGTTGCGCGTGCGCCGAGTTGAGGTGGCTTGCGCGCGATCGGCAAAGAACTTCTTTGCCATACCGCTCGCCTCTGCGAGGCGCACCCCTCCGCTCGCGATCGCCCCCGCCGCGTGCCGGTGCTCGCCAATCTCTCGCTTTTCGCTTTGCTGCGCCGCGTGAATCTGCGCATGCGCCTTTCGGGCCTTGTGCTTCGCCTCAAGGAACATCGAATACGAGCCCGAGGTGCGATACACCCCGTGAAGCTCGTGTCCCTCGGCCAATGCGAGCGCTTGCCACGTGGCAACGTCGAGGTCGTAGATTGCCGTGGCAGTTTCCTCGATGAACGCGCGGTCATGGCTCGCCATGAGCACTGGCCCTTCCCACTGGCGCACGGTGCGCGCAAGGAAGTCCACGCCTTCGGCGTCAAGGTGGTTCGTGGGCTCGTCGAGAATGAGCACCTCGGGCCGCGCGATAAGCATCGCCGCGAGCGGAAGCCTCCCGCGCTGGCCTGGGGAAAGCGTCGCCACCTCACGTTCGCGGCCCTCCCCCGCGAGCATCGCAAGGCCGAGCCCCGCAAGCACTTCAGCGATGCGCGACTCAAGCGACCACACATCGCGCGCGGTCATCTCCGCGAGTAGCGCGTCATACTCGCGCTCGTCACCGGAGCTTTCACCCGCAGCTTGCGCCATGTGCGCCGTGACCTGCTCGAATCTCGCGGAAAGAGCACGAACGGGCGCGAGTGCCTCATCAAAATACTCGCTTACGCGCCCCGTGAAGTTTTCTGCCGACGGAGGCTGGCGAGCGTCGGACCCCATTCCTTCCCACGTGACCGCGCCGCCTTCGGGCGAGAGCTCCCCGAGCGCAAGCCGAAGCAGAGTGGTTTTGCCGCACCCGTTCGGGCCCACGAGGCACGCGCGCTCCCCCGCACCCACGCGGAAGGTCACGCGCTCGAGAAGCGGGCGCGAGGAAAACGAGAACGAGACGGAATCGAAAACTAGAGCAGCCATGACACCTCCCGTTTTTGGCTCAGATCCTCCAAACTCTACTTTGCTAGTGTCACTCGCGTGAATCTCAAATATGAAACCCATCACGTCACAAGCGCCGACCCGAACGATAACCCCTGGTACCCCGCATGGCTCACCGCCGTCCAGCAGGGCTTTCACGATCCTTACCCCTCGCAGAAGTTCCTCGAACACCAATTGAAGATTGACGCGGAGCGCCAGGCGACCGCGCGCACCGTTCTCGATTCCGAACGACCCACCTACGGCCTCGGCAACGACATTCCCGTTGCCACCTTCATGGACTGGACCGGTGAACTCAACGTTGGCGGCAAGGTCATCGACTGCCACCAGATCAGCGAAGTCACCGTGCTCGCCTCCCATCGCCGCCAAGGCATCGCCACGACCCTCATGACGGAATCGCTCAAGGACGCGAAGGAGAAGGGGCTCGCCGTTGCGGCCCTCACCGCAACCGAAGCAGCGATCTACGGGCGTTTCGGTTTCGGCCCCGCAATCTTCAGCACTTCCGTCGAGCTGCACGCCGGCTCCGGCTTCAGCGTGTCCGCACCCATCAAAGGCAGGTGCGAATACATCGACGTCACCCAACTCGCGGAAGCCTCCCGCCACGTCTTTGAGAAGTTCCACGCGCGCCAAACCGGCTCGATCAGCCGCTGCGCGCCCGAAATGGAGATCCGCAACGGCTCCATCGACAAGCCCACGCGCGAAACGAACAACAAAACCCGCGCGATCGGCCACTGGAACGAGAAAGGCGAACTCGACGGTTACGCGACATGGCGCCTTGAGAGCCGCGGCGGCGCCCTCGACGTCATCGACTTCGTGCCCTGCACGACCGACGCGAGCATCGCCATGTGGGAGTTCCTCGGCTCGCTCGATCTCGTGCGCCGAGTCCGCTTCGATAATGCCCGCAACGACGAGCACCTCCCGTGGGCTCTCGCCGATCGCCGCCGCTACCACATCAACGAGCACAATGATTTCCTGTGGCTGCGCGTGATCGATCCGAAGGCGCTGCTCGAGGCCCGCAACTACTACACCGAGGGCGACGTCACCTTCCGCGTGGTGGACCCGATGGGGTTTGCCGACGGCACCTGGCGCCTCACCGTGAAGGACGGCAAGGGCACGTGCGAGCCTTACGAGGGCGAGCCGCAGGTCGAGATCGATGTTCCGGCTCTCGGCTCGACTCTCCTTGGCGGCGTCAACATCCAGGCTCTCGAAACGGTGGGTTGGGTGCGCGGTGACGAGGATGCGGTCGACAAGCTCGGCATCCTCCTGCAGCGCCGCCGCGAGCCGTGGTGCGTGACCTACTTCTAAACGCAACTACTTCTAGACGCGACCCGCGGTCACTGGACCGTCGGGACGTGAACGCGGACGCCAAACCGTGCGAAGTCACGATCAAACGTGACCATGGTGGCGTCGTACTCAAGCGCCAGTGCGGCGAGATGGGCATCGTTCGTCAGGTTCCCCGCCGCTCCTGCCTCCGCAAGTAGGCCGGCAAGAAGTGCCCCGTGCCGAACCGAGGGCTCTGGAGTGACGACCCTGGGATGAGAAATCCATGCATTGAGCAGAGCCATTGCTTGCTCTGGCGTGATTGGGCGGTCGAGGATACGGGCATGGGTGCAGATGCGCACAAAGCCCAGGAGCGACATCCACGGCATACCGATAACTTCTGTCCCGCTACGGAGCTGCTCCGAAAGCCATGTATGGCTAGCTTCGTGTTGCCTTGCGTTTGCATTTACGGCATAGACCAGCACATTCGTGTCAACAATGAGCATCAGCGGCCCTCGGACAGCTTTGCAGCGAGGGCCTCATCCTCCAGATCCGCCGCAATTCGGGTTGCATGCGTGAGGTCGACACGCGGTTGCCCCATCTCGTAGCGAGCAAACGTAAAGTCCGCTGGCGAGCTAGCTCCTAGCCCCTTGCGGATTGCATCGTTCACAACCTGCTTAAAGGGAAGCTTCCGATTCGCCATTTCACGCTCGAGTAGCGAGGATACGTCGGGGTCAAGTGTGAGTGTCGTTCGCATGCACACATCATAGCATCAATGGTCATGATGTTTTGATGCTCACCAAAGAATGCCAGTTCATCGGGGCAATCTGGTGCGGGTCGCCCTGAAGCGCGAGGATTTGCCGCCCTACTTCCGGGGATTCGTCACCCTCCACACGAGGATTCGCCAACCCATTTCCGGAGATTTGCCACCTCGGTTTGGCTCCACCGGCCCGACGCACCGAACCTCGGCGGCATCACGGCCATCGACTGGAGCCGGGTCGAGCCCGTGGACATCCTCATCGGCGGGTTCCCGTGCCAAGACGTGTCCGTCGGCAAGCGCGTCGGTCTCGCACCATGTACGCACTCGGGGCTCTGGGCGCACATGGCGGCAGCCATCGACGCTCTCCAGCCCGAATGAGTCGTGATCGAGAGCGTCCGCGGGCTGATGTCCTCGCCCGCGACACTGTTACCAGCACAAGGAGGCGCTCATGAACGACGCAACCCCGGCGGCGCAACCCACGACGGCGCAACCCTTCGCGGCGTGGAATCCGACCCGTGGCATCTAGGAGACAACGCAGCTCGACCTCTGCGGGTCCTCGGCGCCGTTCTCGGCGATCTGGCCGACCTTCGGCTGGATGTGCGGTGGATCGGCCTACCGGCTTCCCTTGTCGGCACTCCTCACCAACGCTTCCGCATCTTCGCCCTCGCTCGGCGCACTCTTCCGCGCCCCGCTGGCGACGGACTCATCGCGCGGCGGGGAAACGCTCGACCAGGTGCGAGCGAGGCGAGGGACGATCGCGCTGTCGCACCAGATCATCGACTTCGCCCTGCACAGACCGGCTAACTCACCGAGCAGGAGAGGCAAATCGGAGACGCTGTGGTCGCTGATCGACGGACTGTTCAGCGCTGGGGAAGCTACGCCGACGCCATCACCCTCTGGAAACACATCACCGGACGCCCCGCACCAGCGCCCGCCCTCCTGGACGACGCCGACGGTCCCCGCGCAGCGCCAGCATTCGTTGAGTGGCTGATGGACCTGCCAACTGGATGGGTCACTGACGCCGACGACTTGACCCAGAACCAACAGATCACCGCGCTCGGCAATGGAGTTCTGCCGCTACAGGCTGCACTCGCCCTTGTCTCACTGCTTGGCCCTTGGGCAAGCCCGATTTGGTTCGGAAAACGCGCACACGTCACCCGATGTTCCGTGCGCCTACTTTGGGGACTCAAGTAGCGCGCGGAGGTCATCCGCGATCGGGCGCACGAGCGTCGCTGGAACGTACTTGCCGAAATCCCCACTTCCATCAAGATTTGCCGCTGAAGCTGCTTCCCGTATGCGACCGATCATTGTCTTGCCGAGCACACCAAACTGGGGGCCATCGGCCTCGACTTCGACGCGCACGGCTTCATCGCCGAAGTGAGGAAGGTTGCCATCGCGGTTGATCTTGCTCAAAGCTTCGCTTCGCTTTTTTCTTCTCTTCTTCAGGTGATCGTCGTTCTTCTCCGCTTCGGCGAGCGCGTTCGCCAAGAGGTTGGATGCCTCATCGTGGGTAACGTCGAAATGCGATGCAATGACCTCCGGGGCCGCCCAATAAGCCTCAATGTCGGAGTATTTAGTGGCCCAGAATTGATGCCCGCTGTCTTCATAGGGTTTGGCAATCTTCGCAACTTCAGCAGGCATGAGGAAGTCACGATCACGGTGGATCACCAATCGTACGTCCCCTCCCAGTAGAGCCTTAAGCCCATCGATAGCGTCGGCCGGTGGGATATTAGACGACCCGTGAAATGGCCAGATCGCGGTAGCACGTTCGATATCTGGCCATTGCGCCAAGATCGACCTGAGCATGTCCGTGTTCGTGTCTTCGGTTAGGAGAACGATCTTCCGGTCAAGTAGACCCCAACCCATGAGCAGTCGGCCGTCGGTGTCCCCCTCGGACTGAACTTCGCCGTCCCGCATCCAGATGACCTGGGACTCGCTTGGGAGCGCGCGAACGATGGACGGGCTATGTGTGGTCAGTAGTATCTGCGAATCAAAGTCCTGTGCCGCCTGCGCCAGAACCTTGACGAGACGTTCCTGAGCGATCGGGTAAAGATGAGCATCTGGCTCGTCCACCAGGAGTACGACCGGCCTGAAGTACACAAGGTAGGAGAAGATTTGAAGCACCTGAAGGTAACCAATACCTGCGAGTTCAAGCGGTCGATACGCCTTGTCGTCCCCGTCCCCCATGTCCCCAGCCCTGAAGGTCGCCATGACGCGAGTGTGCTTCTCGTCGTCAAAGTCCACCTTCAACGAAAAGTCGCCCATTACCTGCGACACCAAGCTCTCAACGACTACGAGTCCATTGCGGTCCTTCACCTTTTCTCTTCGAAGAAGGTCCAACATATTCCGGAGCACGGTGTTCGCGTCGCCTGCCGCCGCGGATCGATGAACGAGAAGTTTTGAACGCTTCTCCTCGTTGAGAGGGATGCCCGCGACTCCCGGAATATACGCGCTGAACTCGCGGGACTGGTCACGGATATGCGACACGATCGTGTTACCTGTGGGCACATGCACAGAAATGCCCTCGTTACGTGCGGCCTTCAGCCACATCTCTGCCGTTACCTCGGAGCCTTCATCGGTCTTCGCGACGACGGTGACGCCAAGCTGAGGTTTGCCGTGCGTATTGCCGTACTCTGTGCCGTGCCCCGCGTTCCTATAGTCAGGGGAAGGCATGTAGATCGCGTCCTTCTCGGAGAGAGTCGAGGCGGTATCACCCTTCTTCGGCTCGATACTGCGGTTGCGCCCAGACTGGAACATCCAGTGGAGTGCTTGCAGCACGGAACTCTTCCCAGACCCGTTCGCTCCAACGAGTACGTTGAAGGTCGGGTGTAAAACAAGTCTCGTTCGTTCGATAGCTTTGAAGTTCGATATTTCAACCGACGTGATCTTCACGAGTTTTTACCTCAGCTCTTCTCGAAGCCGGAGCTAGGGTCGAACTTGAGGACGCGTGCGTTCTCGCCGATGGTGCGGACCTCGGACTCGTCGAATCCTTCGGACTTGGTGGCCTGGATGTCGATCGTGATGTCGAGCCTGGCACCGGTGCCGGCGAGCCGGTCGATGACCTCTCGGGTGACATTGCCAATGTCTCGGGCGTAGCGGTCGGAGTCGATCTTCACCGATCCGAAGAACCGCGCGAGCACCGCCTCCATCGCAGACTCGGCCTCGGACGGCTCACCGCCCTCGGCGGACGAATTGCCCGTCCATACGAAGTCAACCGGCCCACCACCGGCGGAGTCACCGTCCGTAGCGGCGGCATTGGCCGCGGCTTCGCGAGTCACGGCGAGCCGGTCCGCCTCAGCCTGCCGCTTCGCACGCTCGATCTCGATGAGGAGGGTGCTGTCCGTGATCTGGATGCTGGTGCTGGAATTCGGCAACATGAGCAGACCGCGGTAGCGGCCAGTCTCGACATCCTTCCCCGATGCGATCGCGAAGCGCTCGTTCTCGACCAGCGTTGCGTACAGTGACTGGTCAATGGCACGGTCGAGCACCTCGCGGCGCACGAGGCGGGGCATGTAGGTGTAGCGGGTAAAGTAGCCCCACAGCTCGCCGACGGTGATCTCGCCAGCGTCGCGCCAGAGCGCACCGAGTTCGTGATACAGGGTGGCCCCGAGAATCGGCGCGCCGAAGTCGGTGACGAGCTGATCCTCGCGCCCAAGTTTTGCACTGACGCGCTCGGCCAGGGAGCGTCCGCCTGAATCGGGCACCCGGTCTGCGACGAGTTCAAATGGCTTGGTCGGGTCGAACTGCTCGGGGTAGACGGCCCAAACGAAGGTGTCGCGGATGCGGTCCGTCACGGTCTGGTCGAGCCGGGATACCCAGTCGTCGGTCTGCTTGCGCTGTTGCGCAGACAGGTTGAGACTGTCGCTGGTGGCCTGCACTCGCTTCCAGCCGAGGTAGCTGCGCGTGGCAGCTTCGAGGCTCTCCAACTCGCTCTTGTCGGCGAGCAGGAAGATCAGCGTGTTTCGGTGGATACGCTGGCTCGCACCTTTGCTCTCAATAGCGTCACGGACCCACACATGCGCGGATGAATCTGCGCCGTCTCGTTTGCGGCGCGAGTGTCGCGGGTGGACGATCACCAGGCGCGTGTCTTCGAGGTCGGGGATATCGGCGGACGACGACGGTGCAATGTGGACTCGGTCAAACACGCCGCGCACGCGTTCTTCTCTTTGGAGGCGCCGAGTGATCTCGTTCCAGACTGTCTCGACATCCTCGCGGAGCCGCTCGGCGTAGTCGTTCGCGGTCTTAGTGACCGAGGGCTGGGTATCGAACCAGTAGTGGCCTTGCTCTTCATAGAAGTAGGTCGAGCGCTGCGCAAGAAGCTCGACGGCGCTGCCGAAGTTCCCGAGCGTGTCACCGGGAACTGCGGTACCGAGCCAGAGGTATTGCTTGTCGAGTCCCTTGCGGGTGCTCTTGATCCGGGGTGCCGCGCCCATGAAGATCGTACGGGCGATGCGCTGGGTAACGAACCGCTGGCCGAGGTTGGGACGGTCGAGGTCGATCTGCTGCGCGGTCGAGCCGGGGCCGTCGATGTCGGAGTCGATGATCGGCTTCCACTGGTCTTCAAGGTACTGCGTCAGGTCCGTGTTCACGGTCGTCGCATCTAGCGGCACGTTGCCGGGCAGGATCAGCGGCGAGGCGTCGTTCGATGCCCACAGCTCGTGCACGATCGACGAGACGAGCTTCAGCACGCCACGGGTGCGCTGGAACCGCTCCAACGTCGACCAGTCCTCATACAAGCGATCCAACAGTTCGGGATGGAGCGGGTAGGAGGCGCGGATGCGCTTCTCGTAGTCATCGTTCGGGTTCGCCGCATCGCGCGGGAACAGCGCGGTGTTGTTCCGGTACAGGTTCGTGAAGCTCCGCGCCACAGCGGAGATCGTCGTGAGCCCTTCGGCGTTCGGAGGCTGGAACAGACGTCGCCGGACGATCTCGAACGACTCGTCCTTGCTCGACGGCCTCCACTGGTCCGCGACGCGGCGGATCACGTTCTGGAGACGTTCGAGCGCGAGCTGCCCGTTCGCGCCACCGATCTCGATGTCGCTTCCGCGCCCCTCGGTGCCGGTGTCGGATGCAGGGATCGAGACCACGAGCATCACGCCCGGCACCGAGCGCACGATCTCCGTCAGCGACTGCGCGAAGGTGAACTGCGTCTCGAATGAGCCGGACGGGAGTTCCTTGTCCGTAACGAGCTGTCGCGCGTACGCCACCCACTCGTCGATCAGGATTAGCGACGGAGAGTAGCGCACGATCAGGGTGCGCAGCGCCTCACCGGGGTTGGTGCCAGCACGGTCATCCTCGGCGATCAGATCGTAGGCTTCACGCCCGCCGAGCTGCCAGGCCAGTTCGCCCCAGAGCGTGCGAACCTCGGTGCCGTCGTCCTTGATGATCGGCGAGCCGGCCTTCAGGTAGGTGCCGACAAGCGCGATCCGTCGAACATCGAGTGCGCCGAGATCGGGGTTGCCGTTCTCGGCGATGAGTTCCTGAAGCTCCTGCGGAAAGTCCTTGACCGGAGTGCCGCTGAACAGGTGGTACAGCGCCAGCATCGAGTGGGTCTTGCCACCGCCGAAGTTGGTTTGAAGGTTCACCACTGGGCTTGCGCCTTCGTCACCGTTCAGGCGTCGAAGCGCGCGCGATAGCAGGTCGCGCAAGCCCTCGGTGAGGTAGGTGCGGGTGAAGAACTCGACCGGATCGGCGTACTCGGGGCTCGTCGCCTGACCGGTGTGGACCAGGTGGAGGTCAGCCGCGAACTCCGATGCGGTGAATGCGCCGCGCGCCACATCATCGTGAGGACGGATCACCTCACGCCACGGTCGCAGGCCGGAACCCGGTTCGAGCGACACCTTCGCGCGCTTCACCTGCTTGCGAGTCTGATCCTCGAATACAGTCCGCTGTAGATTGATGCGCAATTTCCGCACATCCTCAGCTGAATCGACCGCGCCTACCGCGTGAAGCAGCCGCTCAATCGTGTCGAGTGCGCGCGATGCGTCATCGGAGCTGAAGGGCTCGTTGTGAGCCCACAGGTTCCGAGTCTCGCGTAGCTCGGACGCGAAGCCTTGCTGGGCGCGGGAGAGCACGTCCTTGAAATGGTAGCCCTGCTCGGTAATCGCACGAAGCTGGACCTGCACGTCATGCTTCGAATAGGTGCGCGGAGACCCGCCCCTGCGCCGGGCATCGTCCTCGGCCCATTTTGTAGGCCAGTCGCTTGAGCTGTGGACGCGCGTCATGACCTCATCAACCTCGTCGAGGAGCCCCTCGGAGAGCAGGTCGAACGCCTTGCCCACTCGATCTCGGTTGTTCATCGCCATCGCTATTGTCTCCTAGAACGTGGTGCTTTGCGTCCCGGTGACGACATCGTTTCGCCGGGAGATGGTCTGAGGGACTCGGGAATTCTGTGTCACCCAACCGACGGCGACGGGTGAGATCGCGCCGAGGATGTCAAGTAGCCGATCATGGTCTGCGGTGAGGTTCCGGGCGAAGATCGGCTCGTGATGCGCGATCCGGTTGCGGAGCTTGCGCAGTGACTCCTGCTTGCGGTGAAGTTCGCGGCGTAGACCGACCAGGTGCGGGAACGCGCCGTGGAGCGCAGGCACCCACAGCCGCTGGTGGTACCGGTTGGCCAGGAGTCCGGTCCAGAACCCGAAGCTCAGCTCAGCCACGATATGCCCTGGGACCACGGCTGTTCCCTTGGCTCGCCGCGCGGCACCGATCGCATCGGTGACGCGGTGCTGTTCGAACTGGTGGAGACCGATCTGTGCGTTCCACCAGTCTTCCTGGCTGGCGAGCGTGCTGAGTTTGGCATGGATCGCGTTGCGGAGCGCAACTTCGAGCACGTTGAAGCTGCCCCAGAATGCAGAGGCCACTTCAACGTTCCAGGCGTAGAGCCGCAGTGCCGCGTCTTGGTCGCCGTGGCAGGCGCGCACGTAGGTGGCGAGACGGTCAGCGTTGAGCAGTCGGGTTAGCTCAACGTCATCAAGCTGCTGTCCTGGTGCCGCAGTCCCGGATGCTGTAACATAGCTGGTGTAAGCCCCGGACGAGGCCGCTGACGCGGTCGCCGCGCCGGGGCAATTTTCTTGCCCTGGCACCTGCCCCTGTGGCCCGCCCGTCATCTCAGTCCTCGTCCTCGTCGAAGTCGAACTCCTGCTGGGACGAGCGCGGCGTCGGGGCGTATTTGCGAGCCTGTTCGTTCACGTCACCCCAAGCACTCACCAGGCCGTTGAAGAGGATGGCGTCCTCCGTGTCCTTCTTCTTCTCGGCCTCGTGGAACAGCAGGAAGCCCAGTTCCTTCACTGCGTCAAGGTTCACGCGGGTCTGCACCGACGGCAGCAGCTCCGCCACCTTGTCGGCACCGTCCTTCGCCATCACCGCCGCGAGACGAACCGTGGCCTCCCATACGCTGACACGCTCGTCGGTTGCTGCGTCCCACTCGTCGTCAAGTTGGGACGGCGGCAGCAGACGGGCTTTACCGCCCTTCGCCTCGAAGATGCCGCCGCGTTCGAGAGTGCCTATGGAAGTGTCGGAGGAGCGCGCAAGTTGGTCCGCGATCCCGGAGTTCTCTTGTCCCCAGCCGTACTGCCGGTACCACTTCACTGCGAAGCGCGTGTCCGGGTCGAAGTCCGACTCTTGCTCGCCAATCACCTCGTCGAGCGTCGAATTGATGAGCAGGAGCGCATCCTTCACGCTCATGTCCGACCCATCTGCCTCACGTACTCGCGAGTAGCGGGAGAACACGGACATACCTGGGCCGATAGCCGCTTGCGCCAGATCAACTGGAGCGATTGATCCTTGAATCAGCCTTCTGAGCGCTTCGGGAAGTTCCGATTTCAGAGCCGCAACAAAGGCCCGCCGCGTCGTGGTGGGAGCATCCTCGGCGCGCGGTCGGCACGCCAGCACGATTGAGGACGCAAGAGCATTCGTTCCGACGCTAATCATTCGGCCTCCGCGCTCACTGCGCATGGGCCAAGTCGCGGTGATCTCCCATCCGGCATCGATCAGGCCATTCAGCAGGGTGTGCCAGCCAGTGGATGAAGTACCTTCGGACTTTGCTTCCTGCTGCTTGTAGGCGTAATAGACCGTCATAGGTAGGTCGGGGATTGCCCCTGAACGCACTCGCGCAAAGACCGAGTTGAATCCCTCAATAAAGAATTTCTCGGCGCCAGCCTTTCCATCATGTCGATACGGATTGGCTACCAGCTCCTCGGACTTTGGTGTGAGCATGGTGCCAACGGTTTTCGACTGAATTGATCCGAGCAACCTGCGGAGCCACACGTAGAAATAGTCTGAGAGGTCTGAGTATCCGATGTTGTCGTAGTACGGCGGGTCAGTTGAGATCGCAAGCCCGTGATAGCTGCGAGAGGCCGCATCGGACTGCGTGACGAACCCAGTAGGCGTAGCCGGAAGATGATCGATAGCTCGAACGATCCAGTCGATTTGTCCGACGAAGTTGCCGGACGACCCCGAGAACGGGTTCACCTCGACGTAGTCCCACACCATTGGGATCGCCTGCCGCGCGAAGACACCACGCGTTCCTTCACGTGCGGTGTTCCAGCCTGTCAGTGATGAGTTGTAGTCGGTCATCTTGCTGACAGCCAAACCGAGATAAGTAGCAACGGCATCGGCGTAGGCTTCGGCTCCGGTGCCGCCGTCTTCGAGGCGCGCTCCGGGCTCCATGCCTGCCGCAAGTGCGTCGGTGAGTGCACGCTCCCGGGCCTCGCCCACGAGGTCGCTCAACGTCGTGAGCGCCACGAGCTGGCGATCCGTAAATAGATCGGCCCACGCTGTCAGGCCATAGTTCGGAGTCTTGAAGTCCCGCGGATTCTTCGGCAGATCACCTTCAGGAACGTCCGTCGGTCGAGAAACGACTGCCGCTTCAACGTGCTCACGTGACGGGGTCACGTACACGCGTCCGCGGGTTGCTTCGCCCACGACGGCGATGAGGTGGACGCCCATCCTCCCAGCTCGCCCTTCTTCGCGAATGTAGTTCAGAGACATGGGTGTGCCGTCGCTGATAGCGATCCCGCCCTGGCGTCCGACCGTCCCGTCGTCATCACCCCTGGGTCCATGCGCGTCCTGTCGGACTTCGTAGTGAACTTCGCCGTTGATGACCTCGGCGTGCACCCAGGCTTCTTTGCCCTTCTTCTTACTCAGCCACCACGAGCGCACGAGCGGCACCTCGATCGGGTTCGCGGGGTTTGGGCTCTTGACTGTGCGAGCCCAGATCCAGGCAATCACCGTGTGTTCTGTACCACCCTCAGCCTTGACCTTAGGGTATAGGTGACCGATGCGCTGTTCGGCTTCGTCGCGCATCCATTCCCCGTACCTGCGCACATCCTCAGCTAGTCCCTTAGCCCGGTCCCACGACATTTTCGTGCCTGCAACTCCAGGGAACACCGGTGGTCGTCCCGAGAACTTTGGTGGTATCTCAATGAGTGCCTTGTTGATGAGGACGGCCAACGGGTTCAAGTCGCTTGCGTGGGCTTCGAGACCAAGCCTTTGCGCTTCAAGTGGAATCGCACCGCCTCCCGCGAAGGGGTCAAGCACCGCCGGAAGTTCGCCATTGTTTGACTTGCGGATCTCGGCGCTCGCCTGCGCGAGGAGTTCTTCGTTATTGCTGTTCTCCCACACGACGAGCTTCTCCAGGAGCGCGTGAAGTCGAGCGCGCTCAGCATCCTGCGCCTCCACCGTCGGGAACTCGTCAGGGCGTGATGACGGGTCGTCGACGAGTTGTGCGAAGAGGACTGCGCGCGCGGCAGCGAGTGGTCGGCGTGCCCAGTAGAGGTGCAGTGTCGAGGGGTGGCCGTGGCGGATCGACTTCTCGCGCGATGCCTCCGCGTTGATTGCTTCGAGTGGCAGCGAGACTTCGATGAGCTTCTTCTTGGGTGCGGTGGTCACAGGGATTCTCTCGTTGGCGTCGGGCTGGTTGTTGTCGGTGGTGTGGGTCATCGCGGTGGTCCTCCGCGCTCCCAGTAGTCGCGCCAGACCTCGTTGTAGGAACGGGTGGTCGCGGATGGCTCAAGGTGGGTGAAGGTGTCGCTCACGTAGCGCAACTGGTCGTTAGCGGCTCCATCGGTAGAGACCTCCACCAAGGCGAGCCGGTGCCGATCACCTTGGGTCTGGGCGAACGTAATCTCGTTCGTAGTGATGGTGAAGGTGTCGGAGCCTTCGATGCGGCCCTTGACCTCGATGTAGTGGACGAAGCCGTTCCGGTCGGTGGACTGGATGTCGTAGCCCGGGTTGTTGCGCGGCATCTCGACGGGTTCGCGTCCGAGTGCCCGCTCAGCAACGAGCACGGCTTCGACGGCTCGTCGCTCGACCTCCTCTATATGGCGGGCGAAGGTCTGGGCTTCGGACTCGTTGTCAGTCGTGAGGAGTGCGCTGGGGATGACGAGCGCGGCGCCGCGGATGACGGCGGGCACGGCGACAAGGTTGGTGGCCTCGTCGAGCTGTTCGAGCCGGTGGCTCAGCCGTTCGTCGAGCTGGCGGGCCCGGACGAGCGCGGTCTCGGCGCGGAGCCGACCGACGGTGCCTGCTCGTTCGAGGGCTTCGAGGCGGTTGTGTTCGCTATCCCAGTGGTTGATCTCGGCCAGCAGGCGACCCTTCACCTGCGTTCGGGTGCGCGCGGTCTCGATGTCGAGCCGGGTCTTGATCTCGTCCATGCGGGGCTGGAGCCCTTCACGGTAGGCCCAGGCACGCACGAGCTTCTCGTGGTTCTGCCGCGCCCAGTCGCTGCCCGTGATCTCCGCGATGGCTTCGGTCTCAGTCGAGTCCGGTCGGTCATAGTCGAGGTAGGGCGGTGCTGCGGACACGGTGACGGTGCCGTCTTGTTCGAGGAGTGGGTAGTCGAAGTGGTGAGAAACCGTGTCGGCATCGGCGGCGGTGTTCTCGATGCGCTGCTCGACGCTGAACATCAGCATCGGCGCATCGGACTGCTTGGAACGTCGATCAACCAAAACCGTGCCCTGTTTGAGTGTGGGGCCGAGGTCATCGATGGTGGCCTCGATCACGGCGTGCAGCAGCGGGTGGCCCGGTGCGATTAGGGAGGCGTCGGCGAGACCGTCGGGGTGCATGCGTGAGAGTTCGAAGGTGATGCGCTCGTACTGCTCGGCGACGGGTGCCCATCGGTTGAGGCGACGCGCCGTGTCGATGACGCGGGCCGGGACGCGAGTGATCTCGTAGCGACCGTTCTCGCGCTTGCGGATGCGTCCGCCGAGCCGTGTGAGCGCGGGGAGGAAGAAGGCTGAGATGTAGCCGGGCTGAAGTCGGCGCTCGCGGGCCTTCTCCATGCGTGCCCGCACCTCATCGAGGTTGAGCGCGGAGAACATCTCAGGGTGGAGTGCGCGCTCGGCGAGCATCTCGTCGAGGCCGTGGGAGACGCCGGCATCAATGATGCGGTCGAGTTTGTCCTTGACCTGGGGCTGGTCGCCATAGCGGATGGCCTCGATAAGCAGGTCACGCAGCGACCGCTCCTGGAAGGCGTCGGCGTCGCCGAGCACGTTGAACAGGTTGCCGTTGTAGGCGATCGACATCTGGTCGATCTTCGCCAGCAGCCGGGTGAACACGTCTCCCTCGCGGGTGTCGCGGGCGACCATGTTCCACAAGTGGCAGACCTCGCGCTGGCCGATGCGGTGGATGCGGCCGAAGCGCTGCTCGATGCGGTTCGGGTTCCAGGGCAGGTCGTAGTTCACCATCAGGTGCGCACGTTGAAGGTTCAGGCCTTCGCCAGCGGCGTCCGTGGCGAGCAGGACCACGGTGTCGGGGTTGTGGGTGAAGCGTTCACGGGCGAGCTTGCGATCTTCGCGGCGGGTGCCGCCGTGGATGGTGATGACCGAATCGGCACGCCCGAACTGGGCTGTGATTTTGGCTTGCAGGTAATCGAGGGTGTCGCGGTGCTCGGTGAAGATGATGATCTTGCGAGCATCACCTGAGCCATCGTGGGTCAGGAGCTGCTCGTCGAGGATGTTGCGCAACTCCACCCACTTCTTGTCATCGTCTTGCCGCCGGACGCGCCGGGCGACCTTGATGAGGTCTTCGAGAATCGCGATCTCAGCCTGCAACTCAGGGATCGTCTGCGCGGCCGTGGCAAGATCGACGACCTGGTCTGCTTGCTCCTCGAACTGGGCTCGCTCCTCGTCGGTCGTCTCCTCGTCGAAGTCCTCGAAATTATCGACCGAGAACGCGGGCAGCGCGTCGCTCCCGAAGTCGAGCGTCGTCTGGCCTGTCGTCCATTCGTCGATGTGCGAGGAGATGGAGGTGCTGAAGCGGGCATCGTCGGTGATGCGCTGCATATCGCGCAGTTTCGTGTCGAGGCGCTGCTGGCGTCGTTCCAGGGACCGCAGGATCGCTTCGGGACTGGAGGCAAGACGGCGTTGCAGCACGGTGAGCGCGAACCCGACATTGTTGCCGCGCTTCTTGTCCCCGGCCTGAGCGATCCGCTCGGCCCGTCCCATCTCGGTGCGGACGTAGTCGGTGACCTGTTCGTAAAGGTCTCGCTCAGCCGGGCTCAACTCGTACTCGACCGTGTAGGCCTTGCGTTCGGGGAACAGCGGCTTGCCCTCGAAGGTGAGCAGGTCTTCCTTCACCATTCGGCGCATCAGACCGTCGGTGTTGGTGCGGTGCACGCCCTGCCGGTACTGGCCCTCGAACCGGTCGCGATCCAGCAGCGACATGAACAGTTGGAAGTCCTCTTCCTTGCCCGCGTGCGGCGTCGCGGTCATCAGCAGGAAGTTGTGCGCGGTCTCCGACAGCAGGCGTCCGAGTTTGAAGCGCTTGGTCTCATCGACTTCGCCCGCCCAAGAGGAGTAGTGGGCCGACATACGGTGGGCCTCGTCAACGACCGCGACATCCCAGGTGACCTCACCGAGCTGCTCGGTCAGGTCTTCGCTGCGGGAGAGCTGGTCCATGCGGGCGATCAGGAACGGGTGCTCTGCGAAGACGTTGCGCCCCTGGGCGTCATCGACCATCTGGCGGCTGAAGACCTCGAACCGCAGATCGAACTTCTGGCTGAGTTCCTCCCGCCACTGCTCCACGAGCCCGCCGGGAGCGACGATAATCGCTCTCTCGCAGTCAGAGCGCAGGATCAGCTCCTTCAGATAGAGCCCAGCCATGATCGTCTTGCCCGCGCCGGGGTCGTCGGCTAGCAGGAACCGCAGCGGGATGCGCGGCAACAACTCCTCGTAGACGGCGCGAATCTGGTGCGGTAGCGGGTCAACGTCCGAACTGTTGACCGCGACCATCGGGTCGTAGAGCGCGGCGTACTTGATTCGCAGCGCCTCGGCTGCGAGCCGGAACTCGTCCGGGTCGGCGTCGTAGGCGGGAGCGGAGTCGGAGTCGGCCGCGACTTCGAACCGTGCCGCGTCGGCGTCGGTGATCGCACGAGCGCCGCTGCGACCGGAGTCGTCACGGTAGAAGACCTCGAACAGCTCGGCGTCGATGGGATCGATGGCAATCAGGGTGACCGTCTGCCCCGGCACCAAGCCACGGAGGCGCTGGCCCGCACGCAGCGTCGCAAGCGTCAATGTCGTGCCGGTCGTCGCTTCTGTCACGAGGTGCCTCCTTCCGATTTTGGGCAGTGGATCAGGATATGTGGTGCCACCGACAAAATGTTAGTGGCTCGGGGCGAGCGATGCGCTCACCCCGGTGCGGAGGGTTCGGAGCGGCGGCAGCCCCACCTCGTCGAACCCAGTCGTCGATTTCGCTGGCTTGGAACTTCCAGAGGCGTCCGACCTTGTGGGCGGGCATGGCCTTCTCGGCGATCCAGGTGTAGACGGTGTCTTTGGTGACCCCGAGGTGGGCGGCGATGTCGTCTGCGGACAGCTAGGTTGGTCCTCCCTCGCTCGATGGCCCAGGCAGGCCAACACTCACGATGATAACGGTGAAGGTACGGCTTGAGTTGGGTTTCTCCGGGCGTGGCCGAACGAGATGGGTGCCGAGGGTGGTCGCTCCGTTCAGCGATCAGCGCGGGACACGTGCTTGAAGCCAGGTCGTCACTGCTTCCTGCCCCCGGTCGGGGTCGGAGTTCCAGCAGAGTGTGTGGCCGGCGTCGAAGGACTCCAGCTCGACGAGGCCCGGGCGGGCGTGTCGGAGTGCTTGTGAGAGCTGGATCGGTACGGATCCGTCTCGCGTGCCGTGGAGGATCAGGGTCGGCGTGGTGAGGTCTGCTGATCGTGCGGTCCAGTCGAAGGAGCGAACGGGGATGTGGCCCGGCAACCCGACTGCACGTGCCAGTGGGGTGACGGTGAGCCACGGGATCGCCAGGTGGCCGGCTGCTGCGGGTAGTCCGCTATGGACGCAGTTGGCCTTGATGACTTCGGTCCAGTCGAGGACGGGTGAGACGAGGACGATCGCGGCCACCCTGGAACTCCACGGCAGGCTCGGCCAGTCCCTCGCCACGGCCGGGCCAGTTGCGGTCACCGAGACCTGGGGCAAGCTGCGCACCGAATCCACCCACCACGCCGTGCTCTGGGTCAGCGAATGGTCCAGGTCGCTCGTCTATCCGGGGTTCCTGTCGCCGGTACTGCTGTCCGCCGGCATCCAACGGTCGTTCTCACTGATCTGCACCCCAATGCGATCCGATGCGGCTGCTCGCGACATCCGCAAGAAGAAGGTCGAGCACATCTCCGACCAGGCCCAGCGCGCGAAGATCGGCCAGATCGAGGACGCCTCCCAGACCGCCGAGAACCACGACGTGCTCCAGCAAGAAGCCGACCTCACCGCCGGCCATGGCATCCTCCGCTACACCAACATCATCGCCGTCTCCGCACCCACCGTCGAGGAACTCGACGCAGCGGTCGCCGCCATCGAACAAGCGGCCATCCAGGCGTCGTGCGAGACCCGGCTCCTCGTCGGCCAGCAAGCCGCCGTGTTCACCTCCGCCGCGCTCCCGCTCTGCCGTAGGGGTGACTTCAGTCACTCAGGCGTCTCCGCCAGACTATCCCTTCGAGTCGCCGTTCTTGAGGACCGCCTTGACGAGGGTCCCGATGACCAGGACACCACCACCCACAGCAGCAGCCATCGGCCTAGCGTCTGCTGCGGCGTTTCGCAACTGCTGCGGATCGCGCACTGCGTCTATCCAACGAGTGCTGGTCAGTGCTTCCCGGTCAGACTCGATCGCAAATGGCGCGTGGAAGTCGTCAATGGAGTCGCTGACGCTGTTGATCGAGTTGATTACCTTACGTGCGGCGCGGGCATGCAGCACGACGTTCTCGCGCGCGATACCACCAGCCTGATCGAGGCGAGTCATGAGGTGCCCTGTCTTCAGGACGATCTTGCTGCGTCGCTGCTGGAGCGCAACATCGAGACTGATTCGATGTCCATCCAGCGAAGCCGGCGCTTTGTCGAAGACATGATCCAACTCCAGCACCGCATACTCGTTCTGCAACTGGAAGCATCGCGTAAGCACGGCGAGCCAGATGCCGACTTCTGCTTCAATGTCCTGGGTCGCCCTTGCGAGTGCACCCATGCCCGACTGGTCGTTGGCCTTGTCGGCGAAGGCTTCTAAAGCACGTAGTGCGTCTGCTTGGACCTCGGCGATTGTGCCCACCTCGGTCTTGACTTTGTCCCAAGCGGTTTCGCGGTCCCCGCCGTGTTCGCGTATCGCCATCGCTTCGTCGATGACGAGGCTGACGCGATCCATCTTGGCGAGGACTTCGTCTCTTTGCCTACGGCGTACGTCGTCGAGCTTTCCGTCGATGGCGACAAGAAGTTGCTTCAACTCCTGCGCCTCTTGCTGCCGAGCAACCTGAGCCATCACTCCGGCAGCGCCGGAGAGGATCGCGGGGTTCATGAGAAGTGATGCCGGACCATCCTCGATCTGAATCCACTTGCTGATGGAGCCGGGGTCGCCCAGCATCGCGTGGCTGATGCCCTTGGTCTTTGTAGGCATCAGGCCGAATTCCTTGACCTGCTCGGCCGACTCCTTGGTGAGTCTCACGTACCGGCCAGCGTTCTCAGCGATGTTGGATGCCGCTTCCGCCATCATCGACCCCGTGCCGAGCATTGATCCGAGCCTGTCGAGACGAAACTCACGGGAGATGGACAACAGCCCCGCTGAATCAAGGAAGCGCTCGACGGCCGACGGGTTGCCGATGACAGCCAACCCCTCGCCGTCATGGATCAACTCGATCTCATCAGCCACCTGCCGCTCCTCCTCTGTGTGCGTCCTGACTGAAGAGTATTCGTGACCGCTGACAGCCGAGTGGGAGTCCTGCGCACCTCCCCGTCACACGGCTCCAGGAGGCCCATGATGCCCACGTTCTTCGATTCGACTGCCGATACTGCTGAGGCGTCCGAGGCGCTGCGGGGGCTCGCGCACGCGAGTCGGAGGTTCGATCAGCCTGCCGAGATGTATGGGGTGATCGGTGATCTGTCCTCGGGGATGCGTTCGCTCGGGCAGGCGCTCGACCAGATCGCCGATGTTCATGAGCGCACGGCCGCGCACGCTTTCAACGACGCCGGCAATCACGAAGCAGGAGTGCGAGACGCCCTCGCTGCTGCGGAAGAGCTGCGTCGGGCCGCGAACCTCGTCGACCGGGCCTACGACCGGCTCACGGAAGGTTTCGTCGCTGCGGGCCGGATCGCCTGGCACCCCGAGCCCGTCGTCGAGGAGGCCGCGCCGTCGCGGTGGGTCAACGTGGTCTTCCTGCTAGGCGAGGAGGCCGACAGGCCGTTCCGCATCCTCGGCGAGCTGGGGCATGTCGATGCGGTGGACCTCCTCGCACAGTGGGACTACGGCGACGAGACCACGCAGGCCGCGCTGGAGAACGGGAACGTCTACGACGAACCCGGCCAGGGCACCAACGATCGCATGGTGCTCTCGGGCGACTACGCACTGGTCGTCAACCCGCACGTCGGCTACGCCTCGCTGCTGCGCCGCTACACCGAACCAGAGGCACAGCCCCAGGACGCCGAACAGGTCGGACCGGCTCCGGTACAGGGCGGGCCGGAACTGCTGGTGTCGTACTCGTCGCCGGGCGCTCCGAAGCGGGCCGACATTCCGGCGGCGAAGCGGGAAGCTTCGTGATTCGAGCCGGCCAAGATCACGGCAACCAAGCAGACGCGGGGGCTGGTGCGTGACCTACTTCTAATTGAGATGCATGCCGCCTGATGCTGCGGCGCAAAAGCCCTGGCGTGCCTTAGCGACCTTCGGGAGCTTGTGCGCCAAGGCTTTGTCTTCAAGCTCCGCGGCGAAACGGCTCGAGGCATGAAATTGCACCCGAACCCGCCGGCGGAAAGGCGAGAAGCGCTCTTTTAAGGGTGCTGCCAAAGACTCGAAACCGGCAGAACGTGGAGGGGGGCTCCTCCGTTTTTCATGGTGACTGCACGTGTTCCCGAGTACAGCACCACGCGCGCCGCGACTCGATCCTTGAAGGGAGCTGATCCCACATCAAGGTTTTTCCACGCGCGTTCCGTCACGGTTTCGGACGCCTTCACTTCGATGAGAATCAAGCGAGAATCGGCGAGTTCAACAACAACGTCGATCTCCCGATCTCGTTCGCGATAGTGGTGGAGGCTGAATCGCTCCCGTGACCAGGTCGATTGCGCTCGCAGTTGCTCCCCCACAAACGACTCAAGTGTTGCCCCGAAAAGCTCCGCGCCTCCCGCGACGCGCGTTTTTTCGAGCGTGAGCCCAGATAAAAACGCGGCAAGGCCCGAATCAGCCACGGCGACTTTCGGGCGCTTGACCACGCGATTCGTGAAACCCACTCCCCACCCGGGCGTAACATCAAGAAGGTACATGCGCTCAGCGAGAGCCAGATAGTCCCCGAGTGCCGTCTCGCCAGCCCCGAGAGCACGTGCCGTTTTCGCCTTCACGAGTTCCGATTGCCCCTGCTCCGCGATGTGCCGCAGGAGTGCTCGCAACTGGGAAGGGAACTGGCCTCCCGCGAGCTGAGGCGCATCATGCTCGATGAGTGAAGTGACATACGAATCGAACCACCGTGCTTTGCGACGCTCCCCTTCACGCTGCACTGGAAGCGGGTAGCCACCGGCGAGGACCATGACTCGAAGCTCATCCCCGCCGCAGTACGAGACCCTGCCAGCATTTGCGCCCGCCGCGCCATCAAGGATCCACGAGACCCAGTCCTCGGGCTCTGGCCGTTCCGTAATTTCGCCCGGCGTAAGCGGATACACGCGGAGAAACTCCGCACGCCCCGCGAGAGAATCGGAAACACCTGGAGTGCGCAGCAGATCGGACGATCCGGTGATCGCGAATCGTCCCGGGCGCCGGTCAGCATCGATCGTGCGTTTCAACTCAAGTGCGAGCGCAGGAACGCGCTGCGCCTCATCGACCACAAGGGTCTTACCTTGCGCCTGTTGTAAAAACGCTGCCGGGTCCGCTTCCGCGAACGCTCGCTCAAGCGGATCATCGAGGGTGACCATATGAGCGTGTTGTGGATCAACAGCCTGCCCCACGAGCGTTGATTTCCCCACCTGGCGCGCGCCCTGCACAACGAGCAGAGGCGAGTCCTCGAGGATCTCTCGCGCGATTGACACCGCATGCCGGGGAATGTGGGCGTTTACCGAGTTCATGCGCTTATTCTATGCTCCTGCACGCAGAAAAAGCGAGGATTTGCCACCCCATTTCCGGGGATTCGCCACCCTTAGAGCGGGGATTTGCCACCCCATTTCCGAGGATTTGCCACCTCGGTTTGGCACCACCGGCCGTGCGTATCAAGGCATGAAGAAACCCCAGGCCGGCTCTAGCCAACCTGGGGTTTTATCTGTGGAGCTAACGGGACTCGAACCCGTAACCCCCTGCTTGCAAAGCAGGTGCGCTACCAATTGCGCCATAGCCCCCGGTATGTCAGCGAGTCCGTTCTTCGGCTTCTTGCCAGAGATCGTCTCGCAGTTGTTTTTCTTCAACTTTCCGCCAGGCAAAAAGGCCGACGGCGGTGGAGGCGATGAGCATGAGAAGTGCTCGTACAAACTTCACGATGCCTCCGTTCGTTGAGTGGGCCTAGCTGGACTTGAACCAGCGACCTCTGTCTTATCAGGACAGCGCTCTAACCGACTGAGCTATAGGCCCTCCTGGAGCAACTTGCGTAACTCCAACGAGGAAACACTCTAGCCCAGTGCAGGCCCCTCGCACAAACGCGAGCGCGCATGTGTATGGGACGCCACACGGGCCAGGGTGCTGCGGCTTAGTTATCCGTCAGCGTGACCTTCAAGCCGCCGAGCAGCGAGGCCACGATGTTGTACAGGAACGCAAACAGCGTGCCGAGCGCGGTAATGAGAATGACGTTGAGGACGGCCACGATCACCGAATACGAGAGCATCTTCGAGAACTCGAGATACTCCATGAACGGCAGCGGCTTGCCGCTGTTGAGGTCGGAGGCGATCTGGTTGACCTGATCCCACAGGCCAATCGAGTTGACGACCTGCCACAGAAGAGCCACCGCGACCACGAGCGCAATACCGAACGAAATCGCCACGAGGAACGACAGCTTCATGACGCTCCACGGATCAAGCTGCGAAAGCGTGAGCTTTACGCGGCGGCTGCCCTGGCGGGGGGCGTCCTGCACCGGCGCGGTGTCGTGGGCGCCCGGCATGGGGCGTGCGGCGGGCTGGTGGGTGGTGCGGCTACGCGGTGCCGGCTGGGCGCCCATCGGCGCACCGTTCGGCTGACCGGGGTTCGCGCCACGGTTCTGGCCAGCGGATTTTCCGCCATAGCTCTGCCCGCCCCGTGGGCCTGCGGCATGGTCCGACGCTTGCCCGCCACCCACGTTTGCCTCCTGGGCACCGGGTGCCTGAGCATTCTTCTTGGTGCGGGAGGTCGACTTCGGCGCATCGCCTTCGCCGCTCTTGATCGCGTCAATGCGGCTCGTTACGCCCTCCGAGAGCGCAGTCGTGCGCGACTCGGCGCTCTGGTCGGGCCCGCCCTGCTTCGCGATCGGCTGGGTCTTATCGTCGCTAGTGGAACTCACGGTGTTCTCCTCGCTCATTCGATCAGTCCGAGACTACGGCATCGCCGGCATCATCACTGCCAGCTTCGTCGGCCTCGTCGTCATCCGGCTCACTTTCCTTGAACACGTTGACGAGGATGATCGAGTCTTTCTGGTCGGGCTTTGCGAAGACAACGCCCATGGTGTCACGGCCCTTGGACGGCACGCCCGCGACGGAGGACCGCACGACCTTGCCCTTCTCCATGAGCACGAATACTTCATCGGTTTCTTCAACGATCGCGGCGCCCACGAGGTGACCGCGGTCGTTGGGGAGCTTCGCGACTTTAATGCCCAGGCCACCGCGGCCCTGCACGCGGTACTCGTCAATCGAGGATCGCTTCGCGAAGCCGGAATCGGTCACGGTAAACACGAACGTGTCGGGGTGGGCGACATCCATCGCGAGAAGCTCATCATCGCCACGGAACTTCATGCCGGTCACGCCGCCCGTGACGCGGCCCATCGGGCGCAGAACGTCGTCGGAAGCGGGGAACCGCACACTCTGGCCGTTCTTCGAGACGAGCAACAGGTGATCGTCACCGTTGACGGCGCGGGCCGCCACAAGCTCATCGGTGACGAGGGAACCGTCGGGCCCCTCAAACTCACGCAAGTTGATCGCGATCAGGCCGGCGCTGCGGTTCGAGTCGAACGCGCTCATCGCGGTCTTCTTCACGATGCCGTGCTTCGTAGCGAGCACGAGATATTCGGCCTCGTCATAACCACCGATCACGAGCACGGAGCGGATCGTCTCATCGGGCTGGAATTCGAGAAGATTCGCGATGTGCTGGCCCTTCGAATCGCGCGGCGCCTCGGGAAGCTCGTAGCCCTTGATGCGATACACGCGGCCGAAGTTCGTGAAGAACAACAGCCACTTGTGGGTCGTCGTGGTGAAGAAGTGGTCGACCACGTCGTTCTCACGCAGGCTCGCGCCGCGCACACCCTTGCCGCCACGTTTTTGCGCGCGGTATTCGTCGGTCTTGGTGCGCTTGACCCAACCGCCGCGCGTGATGGTGACGACCATGTCCTCTTCGGGGATGAGATCCTCAACGGACACATCGCCATCGAACGGCACGATCTGGGTGCGGCGCTCATCGCCGTACTTCTCGACGATCGCCTCGAGCTCCTCGCTCACGATTTCGCGCTGGCGCTGCTCGCTGCCAAGGATCTCTTCGTACTCGAGGATGAGCGCGGCGAGACGATCGTGCTCTTCCGTGATCTTCTGGCGCTCGAGGGCGGCGAGTCGGCGAAGCTGCAGCGCGAGGATCGCGTTCGCCTGGATTTCGTCGATATCCAGGAGCGCGATAAGGGCCGTGCGGGCCTCGTCCACGTCGGGCGAGCGACGAATGGTCGCGATGACCTCGTCGAGGGCATCGAGAGCCTTGAGATAGCCGCGGTAGATGTGGATCTGCTCTTCGGCCTTGCGCAGGCGGAAGCGGGTGCGGCGCACAATGACGTCGATCTGGTGCTTCGTCCACTCGCGCACGAACGAGTCAATCGAGAGCGTGCGCGGCACGTCGTTGACGATCGCGAGCATGTTCGCGGAGAAATTCTCCTGAAGCTGCGTCTGCTTATACAGGTTGTTGAGCACAACCTTCGCCACAGCATCGCGCTTGAGAGTGAGCACGAGGCGCTGACCCGTCTTACCCGACGTTTCGTCGGTGATGTCGGCGATGCCCTGGAGGCGGCCGGCCTTGACCAGCTCGGCGATCTTGCGCGCGAGGTTGTCGGGGTTGACCTGGTAGGGAAGCTCGGTCACGACGAGCGCGAGGCGCCCGTTGATCTCCTCGGTCTTCACGACAGCGCGCTGCGTGATCGAGCCGCGGCCCGTGCGGTACGCCTCCTCGATCCCCTTACGGCCCGTGATGGTCGCGCCGTTCGGGAAATCGGGGCCCTGGATACGCTCGATGCAAGCCTCGAGAAGCTCTTCCTTCGTGGCCTCAGGATTCGTGAGCAGCCACTGAACGGCAGAGGCCACCTCGCGCAGGTTGTGCGGCGGGATATTCGTGGCCATACCCACGGCGATACCGGCCGAGCCGTTCACGAGAAGATTCGGGAAACGCGCCGGCAAAATCACGGGCTCGTCGACGGTGTTGTCGTAGTTGCCCGTCATATCGACGGTGTCTTCGTTAATGTCGCGCACGAGCTCGAGGGCGAGCGGCGACATCTTGCACTCGGTGTACCTCGAGGCGGCGGCACCGTCGTCACCCGCGGAGCCGAAGTTTCCCTGGCCAAGGATGAGCGGATAGCGCATGTTCCACGGCTGCACGAGGCGCACCATCGCGTCATAGATCGCGGAGTCGCCGTGCGGGTGGTAATTACCCATGACCTCGCCAACGACCTTCGCGCACTTGCTGAAGGAACGCTCGGGGCGGTAGCCACCGTCGTACATGCCATACACGATGCGGCGATGCACCGGCTTGAGGCCGTCGCGCACATCGGGAAGTGCACGCCCCACGATCACGCTCATCGCGTAATCGAGGTAGCTCTTTTGCATCTCCTTGTTCAGATCAACCTGGAAGATCTGATCGCCCTCGTCCTCATCGATCGCGTCGACCGTGGTGGTGAGGCCCTGCGGGATCGCGTGTTCGAGATCCTCGGCGCTCTTCGGGCCCTGGTCCTCGATGTTCTCGTCGCTCATGTCCTTCTCCCCTACTCTTCCTCGCGTGAATGCTCTCTCAATAACCGCTGCTTACCCCTCGGGGCACCGGTTTAGATATCGAGGAAGCGCACGTCCTTCGCGTTTTCCTGAATGAACCGGCGACGCGCATCGACGTCGTCACCCATAAGCACGCTGAACACCGCGTCGGCGTCGGCGGCCTCGTCCATCGTCACCTGCTTGAGGGTGCGAAGGTCCCGGTCCATCGTGGTGGTTTGCAGCTCGCGCCAGTCCATCTCGCCGAGACCCTTGTAGCGCTGGATGCCGTTGTCCTTCGGGATGCGCTTACCGGCCGCGCGGCCCTCTTCGAGCTTGCGGTCGCGCTCCGCATCGCTGAACACGTACTCGTGTGGCGCGTTCGTCCACTTGAGGCGGTACAGCGGCGGCATCGCGATGAAGACGTGCCCGAGCTCGATGAGCGGGCGCATGTACCGGAACAGCAGCGTGAGCAGAAGCGTGCAAATGTGCTGGCCGTCAACGTCGGCATCCGCCATGAGGATGATCTTGTGGTAGCGCAGCTTCGTGGGATCGAAATCCTCACCAATGCCCGTGCCGAACGCCGTAATGAGCGAACGCACCTCCGCGTTGTCGAGAGCGCGATCAAGCCGCGCCTTTTCGACATTAAGGATCTTGCCGCGGATCGGGAGGATCGCCTGGGTCTTCGGGTCGCGGCCCGAAACCGCCGAACCGCCTGCCGAGTCACCCTCGACGATAAAGATTTCGCTGATCGCGGGGTTGCGGCTCGAGCAGTCGCGAAGCTTGCCGGGCATCCCGCCCGTTTCAAGCGGCGACTTGCGGCGGGTCGCATCGCGCGCCTTGCGGGCTGCCTCGCGGGCCGCGGCCGCCGACTGCGCCTTCGTGACGATCGTCTTCATCTCATTCGGGTGGGCCGACGCCCAGTCCGCGAGCTTGTCGGTCATCACCTTCGACACGAACGTGCGCGCGATCGTGTTACCGAGCTTGGTCTTCGTCTGGCCCTCGAACTGAGGCTCGCCGAGCTTGACGGACACAACGGCCGTGAGGCCCTCGCGGATGTCTTCGCCCGTGAGGTTCGCGTCCTTTTCCTTCATGAGGTTGTTCGCTCGCGCGTAGCGGTTGATCACGCCGGTGAGCGCGCTGCGGAAGCCTTCTTCGTGCGTGCCACCCTCGTGCGTGTTAATCGTGTTCGCGTACGTGTGCACCGATTCCGAATACGCGGAGGTCCACTGCATCGCGATCTCCACGGAGATCATGTGGTCGGTGTCTTCGCTCTCGAAGCTGATGATCTCCGGGTGGATCACCTCGGCACGCTTCTGCTTGTTGATGTACTTGACGAAATCCTCAAGGCCCTGCTCGTACAGGAACGTCACGGACTTCGTCTTGGGCTTCTCCGCGGTGTCGGCGCCAGCCTCGGTGGGGCGCGCCGCATCGTTGATGCCATCGTTTTCGTCGACATCCTGGTCGAGATTGTCGAGATCAGGAAGATCATCGTCAACGGGATCCTCGACCGGGCGGTGATCGGTGAGCGTGATCTTGAGGCCCTTGTTGAGGAAGGCCATCTGCTGGAAACGCTTACGCAGCGTCTCGAACTCGTACTCGGTGGTCTCGAAAATGTCACCGTCGGCCCAGAACGTCACGCTCGTGCCGGTCTCGGTGGTTTCCTCACCCTTTTCGAGCGGGGCGTTCGGCACGCCGTGCGTGTACTGCTGGCGCCACACGTAACCGTCACGCTTAATTTCGACCTCGAGGCGCTTCGAAAGCGCGTTCACGACGGACGAGCCCACGCCGTGCAGACCGCCCGAGACCGCGTAGCCGCCGCCACCGAACTTGCCGCCCGCGTGGAGCACCGTCAGCACGAGCTCAACGGCGGGCTTCTTCTCGGTGGGGTGCATCGCCACGGGAATACCGCGACCATCGTCGATCACGCGCACGCCGCCGTCCTCGAGGACGTCCACGGTGATCTCACTCGCGTAGCCCGCGAGCGCCTCATCAACCGAGTTGTCGACGATTTCGTACACGAGGTGGTGCAGGCCGCGCTCGCCAGTCGAACCGATGTACATGCCTGGGCGTTTACGAACCGCCTCGAGGCCTTCGAGGACGGTGATGTCCGAGGCGTCGTAATGCGGTGCGTTTTCCTGGGCTTCGCTCACGAAGGAATCTCCTTGATGGTCAACGCCGGGTCGGTTGAGCCCGGGTGTGAGGATCGAGGGCCCGTAAACCACGACGACCCCTGTGTAGGGGACCAGGCCCACCGTGGGGGCCCGTGGCCTCTCAGGGCCGTTTGCGGGCCGCTGAGCGAGTCTCGACCACTCTCAACCCTCAAATTTTACCGCACAGCATCGGTGAAAGTGCGTTCATGCGTACAGATCGAGGTGGCGTGTGTCGGGCGGCACAACCCCTCCCCCCTTGAATTGCATAGGGGTTGTGGGGGTTTGGGCGACCGACAACTTCGAATTGCATAGGGCTAACGGGGGTTTGAACCACCCGGCGGTGCGGAGTGGGCCGGGGCGGACCGGAGCAGGACGGGGCGGAGCGGACCGGGCCAGACCGAAATAACCCCCACAACCCCTATGCAATCCAAAGGGGCGGGGCGGAATAACCCCCACAACCCCTATGCAATTCAAAGGGAAAAAGGTGGGGTGCGGAGTCCGACGCTTGCCGGCCTCCAGCACCCCACCATTTCTCGGCCCGTTTCCGAGCCACATCAGGGCCTTACAACATCACAGCCCTGTTCTCTATTCGCCGCTTGCTACTTGCCGCCTCTCCGGCGAGCAACAACGACGGCCACCACGCCACCGAGCACGATGAGCGCCGCAACACCCGCGGTAGCCGCGATCTCCGCACCCGTGCGCGGCATATGCGAACCGCGATGAGAGGAGGCATCCTTCGACGGAATCCTCGACGGGCGTTCGGCCGAGGAACCGTCGGACTTACCCGGGGCCTGAGAACCCTCGCCGCCACCCTTCACGGGCGGCTTACCGGGGTTCATCCCGCCATCGGTATCCGGATTCGCGGGGCGCTCGGGAGCATCATCGCCCGGGTTCGCCGGGTTCTCCGGAGTGCTGGACTCGGGCGCCTTCTGCTTCTCGGTAATGGTCACCGTCACGACACGCACAACCGCGCGGCCATCGGCATCCGTCGCGACGAGAGTGACCTTTTGCTCGCCGGGCACGAGGACCGTGCCGGGCGCGAGCGCGAGAGTCGTGTCGCCGTCCTTGAACGCCGAGCCGTCGTCGGTCACCGTGAAGTGGCTGAGCACCGTCTTCGCGGCGGCTGCCTGGTCAGCGAGCGCACCGTGCTCGACCTCGAAGGCCACCGTGTCGGGTCCGTCGATCACGGCATCGTCGTCGACGATAAACGTCGTGGTGTGGGTCGTGACGTTGCCGGCAAGATCCGTCGCCTTCACGCTTGCCGTGTAGAAACCAGCCGGAAGATCGGCCGTCTTGATCCGCGTGCCGAGCCGAGTTTGCGCGGTGCTTGTCTCGGAGCCATCCACGACGGTCGTCGGCTCAGGCACGCTCCTATCGCCTGCATCGGAAGCCGCCTCTTCAGCATTCACGCTGTTCGGGGCGACCTCGCCAGCATTATCGCCGTCGGTCGTCTCGGGCGGCGCGAGCACGCCGTCGATCGTTGCGGCCTTGCTCGTCAGCTCGGTGTCCTCGTTGTAGATCTCCTTCCCGTTGAGGCTCACCGCGACGTTGGCGAGGTTTGGATCCTCGCCCCACGCTTCGAGCTCGCGCTGGTCGCGGATCACCTCCATGTCCTTGACGGTGTCGATGCCGACGGTGGGCGCCTCTTTATCGACAACAACGGGAATGATCGCAACGAGCTCATTGCCCATCGAGTCGTTCGAGTACACGAGGAGCTTGTCGCCGTCGCGCACCGTCACGAGGTGCTCGAACTCCTGGCGATTAACCTCCTCACCGGGGTGGTTGTGCCGCACGAAGTCGGTCAGGTACTCGTTGTTGATCGCAAGGTAGTGACCCCAGCCGTCATCGCTGATCGATCCCTTAAAGGTCACGTCGTCGGTGTTCGTGTAGAGCGTGCCGCCGACGAGGCCAGGCTCCGTGAAGTGGAGGCTCGGCGGCTTGATATCCACCCATAGGCGGAACGAGCCACTGAACTGCTCCTTGCCCTTGTCGTCCTTCACGATCTGGTGGAAATCGATGATTCCCACGTCGATCGGGAGGTCAACGCTGAACGTGTCGCCCTCGATCGTTGCCGCAATCGGTTCGTTCCTCGTGATCGTGCCGTCCTTCGCACGCGACGTCGGGATGAATTCGATCGAGCTCACGGGATCCTGGATCTTGCCGGTGAGGTGGAGAGTCTTTCCATCCTCACTTACGCCCTCGCTCTTCGAGCTGATATCGCACCAGTTCTCTTCCGCATCGCATGTCTCGATGTCGTAGGTCGGGCGAGCAAAACCGTTGTCCTCGGGCTTCTCCTCGGGGGCGGGCGCCTCGCGGCCCTCGATCTCGACATCGAGGGTGCCCTCAGTGGCGCCATCGCTCGCCACCACGGTCACGACGGGAACACTCGGATCGACCTTCCCGGTGTACGTGAAGGTGCCATCCGGCTTGACCTCGACAGGTTCGTTGAAGATCCACGCCTTCAGGTTGGCATTCTCGCGCTCATCGGTAATCGTGCCGGAGAGCGTGAAGCTGCCGTCCTCGCCCACAACGAGCTTGCCATTGTCGTTGAGCGCGCTCTTGTCGATCGTGATGGTGGGCGCTTGCGCGTCCTGCTCGACCATGATCGTGCGCCGTGCGACCTCCTTGCCGGAAGCGTCGTAGGCGATGACCTCGAGCGTGTACGGATTCGGGCCCTTGTAGGCCTTATCGACGTACTCGAACGTGCCATCGGTAATCTTCGCTTCCTCACCATTCACGGTGACGCGGGAAACCTCGCCCTGGACAACGCCCGACACTTCGAGGGCACCGTCGGAATCCTTACCCACGTACGCGCTCTCCCCCTCGGGGATGCTGTGCCCATTCACGTTGACGAACAAAGGCGCATCGCTGAACGTGACGATGATGGAGGCCTCGTTGAAGCCGCGATCGACGGCGCCCACCGTGACGTACGGGGTTGCCGGATCGAACGTGGCGACGAAGCTGCCGTCGGCCTGCTTCTCGACCGTGACCTTCTCTCCGCTCGCGTCGAGCACGATCGGATCGTCGAGGATGCCCGTGCCGCCCTGATTATCGACGGCCGTGAAATGCACGCGGCCCGGCTCCTTGTCGAGAATGTCGATCGTGGGCGCCGCGGTGTCCACCGTCAACGGCAGGTCCGTGATCTGCGGCTCGTAGCCCTCGGCGATGCGTGCCTTGAGGCGGAACGTATAGGAGCCGTCGGCAAGCGGCGTTTGCTCGCCCGTCGACTTATCCCACAGCGTGCCGTCGAACGAACGGCCCATGAACGTGAGGTCGCCGTCGAACGCGGTCGGCACCTTCGAGCCGATCATGCGTCGCAGCATCTCATCCTTGCCGAGGCTCGCGATGACCGTGCCGTGCGCGTCGAGGATCTCGTATTCGACCTCATCCGCGTTGCGCATGAGCAGCATGCCCGGGGCCACCGTGTCGAGAACGCCATCGCCGTTCGGCGAGAGCGCGAGCGGCTTCTCATCAGGGTTGTTGAACTGGGTCGTGGCCTCACCGAGGGAGCCCACGAGGTTCGTGTTGTCGGCGGGACCATCCTCGATCCATGGCTTACCTGGCTCCTGGATGATGTTCTCCTCATTCCAGTCACCCACGAAACCGAGGTAGGGAACGGCAATGTCAAGCGCGCCATTCTCGCCCTTGAACTGGGCCCAGCCCTCGATGAAGTGATTGCCCGCAGCGGTGTGCGGGGTGAGGGTGAACTGCACCGTGGCGGTTCCGCCCGCGGGCACGGTCACGTTCGAGGCCGACGCCGCCAGCGTCTCATTCGAGACCGTGGCAAGAGTGGGCTTTCCCGCCTCATTCGTTTCCCCGAGCACCTTTTGTGCGGGGATGCTGAACGTGCGGTCCTGATCGCCGCGGTTCGTGAGCGTGACCGTGAAGGTCGTCGGCCCGTTGATCTGCTTGAGTGCGACGGCTGCCTCGCCGTCAACGGTAGCGGTGACGTCAGTTGCGAGCGCGCGATCGACCTCCGCGAGACCCGCACCGATCTGGCGCGGGAGGTACGGAACGCCGTCCTCATTTTCGAGGATCTTCGCGGTGTTCATGAGTGAGGTTTCGATGAGCTCGACGCGTTCCTTACCCGTGATGTCCGGGAAGCGCTCCTCGAACTTCTGCGTGAGAAGCGCGCTGAGGCCCGCGACATTCGGAGTCGCCATCGACGTGCCGCTCATGTTCTCGTACTCGTTTTCGCCGACGGTCGAGTACACGTTGCCGCCGATACCCGCGAGCTGAGGCTTAAACGACAGGTCGTTCGGGGTACCCCACGACGTAAAGGAGCTGGGCTCAAGGCCGTCGGGTGCCGGATCCTGCTTGATCTGGTCCGTGAAGGTGATCGTCGCGTTCGGGTCAGCCTTGAGCGCATCGAGAAGCTGGTGGCCCTGCTCGTTCGTGAGGGCCGCACCGAAGGTCTTGAACTTGTCGATGCCCGCCATGCCGCGGTAGCCCTCTTCGCCATCGCTGTTGAACACCATGACGCCTTCCGCGCCGTGGTCAAGGGCGTACTGGAACTTTTCCGCGAACGAGATCTCGCCGCGCGAAATGAGCGCGTACTTGCCCTTGAGGTCGATGCCGTCCTTGTAGTCCTCCGGGCGGCCGAGACCCACGTACTGATACGGGTGAGGCTTGGCGTCGGGCTCACCCACGCCCTCGAGGTAGCCGATATCGGTGCGCTCGCCGTTCGCCTCGAAATAGGCGAGCGGCACACTCAGCGTCGAGTTATTCACCGAGGCAATCGAGAACGCGGAATCGTTCGTCGAGGGGCTGCCCGCCGTACCGTCATCGAGGCGACCGAGCACGTCGTCCGGCCCACCCTCGAGTGAAAAGTTCTGCCCCTCATTCCCGGCTGCCACGAGCGTGATCACGCCCTCTTCGCGGGCCTTCTTCATGGCCTCATAGGCGCCGTCGGAAAGATCCGGAACACCGTTCGGGCTGCCGAGGGACATGTTGATGACATCGGCCTTGAGCTTCACCGAGTCTTCGATCGCGGCGATGATGTCGCCATCATTCGCCCCCGAGGACTTCTTCGGGTCGTTCGAAAAGACCTTCATCGCCAGCAACTGCGCGTTTGGTGCTGCGCCATCGATACGGCCCGTGGAGGCAAAGTCAGGGGTGTCCCCCTCGGAGCCATTCGCTGCGGTAATACCCGCAACGTGCTGACCGTGCTGCGAATCGGTGAGGTCCATGACCTCGAAGTTGTCGTCCGCGTAGTTGTAGCCCGTCGGCACCTTCTCATTGAACTTGCCGGCCGCTTCGGGATTGATGCTCGTGATCTTTGCGTTCTTGAAGACACCGTCGTCAAGGCGCATATCCGGGTGCTGGGCGTACACGCCCGAGTCGATGATCGAGATTACAGTGCCTTCGCCGTCAACGCCGAAGTCCTTATATGCCTGGGCAACACCCTGGAGCTCACGCGCCGAATACTCGCTCTGGTAGTACACGCGCTCGCGGCGCACCGAGGCGACCTGCTTCTCGGTCGCGAGGTTTTGGATCTTGCCCTCGGGCATTTCGGCGCTGAAGCCATTGACGAGATACCCGAACTGTCGATCCACCTTCAGGTCGTACTTCGCCTTCCACGACTCAAGCAACTTTGCCTGACTCGAAAGGCGGATCTTCTCGCCGGATTCGCTCGGGGCCGACGGCTGCTCCTTCAGCATGACGACGACGCGCACACGTTCGTTAGACACGGGGCGGGTGCCCCGCTTCTCACGCTGTTTCTGAATCGCCGCGCGCTGAATCTGCGAGATCGCCGGCGCTGATTCGTGGTCATCGGTAGGTGCAGCGAGCGCTGCCGGGACGGCAAAACCCGCGGCGACAGCACTCACCGACAACGCGGCAAGCACCTTGCGCATAAAGCCTGGGGACACGCTGTTCTCCTTTGAATAAAACTGCGAGGAATCAAACCGAGAACACCGGGATCTGCAACGCGCCGGGCCGGGGCCAAGGGAAGAACGAGAAGCGGCTCTGTGACTCAGTTATCACAGAAGCCTAGACACATTGCGGGACTTAAGTGACCGGTTGCTCAAAAAATGACACGGAAAAAACGAAAGACCTGGTCATCCGTCGGAACTTTCCGGCCCTGCCAAGGCGACTCCGTGCCGGCCCCGCCGTTCACCCACCCGTAACTTTCTGCGCTTAAATTCCGAAAAGCCCGTTATTGTCCCCCACCCTCACCAGGAGATCCCATGCGCAAAGCAACGGCAGCTGCGCTCACAGGCCTACTCTTTTTGACCGCGGGCGCCCCCGCGTTCGCGACCGACGGCGACCGAACCGACATCAAAGACATCACGATTCTTGCGACGACCGACACTCACGGCACGGCGCTGAACTACAACTACTTCACGGGCGAGCCCTTCGGCACGAAGGAGAATCCGAAGAACCTTCGCGGCATGGACCACCTCGCAACCGCGATCACGGAGATCCGCAAGGACAAGGGCGAGAACGCCGTTGCTCTCCTCGACAACGGCGACGCCAACCAGGGTTCCTCCCTCGAGACGGTCTACAAGCGCGACCACGCCAAGGGCGACGTTGACCCGATCGCGACGATCTACAACCACCTCAAGTACGACGCTGGCGTCGTGGGCAACCATGAGTTCAACTACGGCCTCGACGAACTCCAGGACTACAAGGGCGCCCTCGAATTCCCTCTCCTCGGCGCTAACGTCACCGATAAAAAGACCGGCAAGTCCTACCTCGATCCCTACACCTTCATCAACAAGACCACTGCCGACGGCCACGACGTGAAGATCGCCGTGATCGGCGTCGTCACGCCCGGCATCCCCGGCTGGGACGGCAAGAAGGTTGAGTCCCTTAACTTCGGCGACCAGGTCGAGGCCGTCCAGAAGTACGTTCCCGAGGTCAAGGAGAAGGGTGCAGACATCGTCGTCGTTCTCGCTCACACTGGCCTCGACCCGGAGGGCTACGAGTGGAACGCCGCTGACCTTCAAGAGAATGCCGCGCGCTCGATCGCCGAAAACACCTCCGGTGTCGACGTCGTGATCGGTGGCCACTCGCACCAGACCGACCAGGTGCAGAACTACTACACCAACAAGGACGGTCACGAGGTTCTCTTCACGCAGCCCGGCTACCACGGGCGTTTCCTTTCGAACGTGACGATCCCACTGAGCCTCGACAATGGCAAGGTTGTTGTCGACTGGAACGAGAAGGAGAAGCCGAGCGCCGAAGCCGTCAAAGCCGCGGATTACGCGGCTGATCCGGAGATTGAAAAGCTCATTTCCGATTGGCACGAGAAGACCAAGAAATGGGTCGAGACCGTCGTCGCCAAGGCCACCGAGGACATGCCCGCCGCCACTTCGGCATGGGAGGACACCGCGATCCTCGACTTCATCAACTACGTGCAGACCGAAGAGATCAAGCGCGCGATGAAGGGCACCGAGAACGAAGGCCTGCCGATCGTTGCTGAAGCCTCGCCGTTCTCACGCGAGGCCGTGTTCAAGAAGGGCGATGTCACGATCGCCGATATGGCCGCGCTCTACATCTACGACAACACCCTCTTCGGCGTGAAGATGAACGGCGCGCAGCTCAAGGAATACCTCGAGCACTCGGCTCGCTACTACAAGCAGCAGGAGGAGGGCGCGAAGATCGACGATTGGTCGACCGTCACGAACGCCCAGTATGACGGCATGACGCGCGGCATTCCCGACTACTCCTACGACGTGCTCTCGGGCGTGAACTACCACATCAACATTTCCAAGCCCGTGGGGGAGCGCATCGAGAACCTCACGTGGCCCGACGGCACCCCCGTGAAGGATAACGACGAGTTCATCCTCGCGCTCAACAACTATCGCCAATCGGGCGGCTCTGGTTATCCGGCCGTCAAGGAGGCCGAGGTTGTCTACGACGAGCAGATGGCGATCCGCGATCTCATGATCGACTGGGCGACCAAGAACAAGACGATCGACCCGGCGAACTTCTTCGTGAAGAACTGGACCGTGGGCACGTCGGCCGCGCCCGCGGTTGATCTTCCCATCGACGACGGTGCCGAGGAGCCCTCGGATCAGGGCGGCGATCCGGCTGAGGGTCCGTCGGAAGACTCCACCGACGGTGGCGACAGTGGCGACGCCGATGGCGGTGACACGACACCAGGTGACGGCAACGGTGGCACGGCCGAGCCTTCGACTCCGGGTAAGGCTGCTCCCGGTAAGCCTGCTGCGGGTCGCGGCTCGGGCCACCTCCCGCGCACTGGTGCGGAAAGCCTCGCCGTTGCAGGCCTTGCCTTCGCGCTGCTCACGGCGGGTGGCGCGATGATCGCTCGCAGGCGTCGGGCCTGATCCCATAGGTGCCCTGTAAAAGGAGGGCGGGAGCCGGGTGGCTTCGGCCCTCCTTTGCGCCCCGAACCACACCCCACACCACCCCTCACCCCCTCCCACCACCACCCCCGATCACGAAAGTGGTGAAAAAGGGCCAAAAAGCGCCATCTACCTACGTGAGGGGGCGATTTTTCACCACTTTCACCGCGGCGCGCGGCCGGCGAGCGCGGCAAGAGCTCGAACTTAGGTGATGAAAGGGAACGGGGAGGTTATATGCGAGAGTCAACCGCCCTCGCAGCTGCACTACCCGTAGGTGTCGCGCGGGCCGCGCCACGTCACCGTGCGGCGCCCCTTTTTCCACGACTGCGTACTCGGTCCAGCAACCTTGATTTCGCTCACGACCTGGGCATCCACCCGTTCGTGGATTCGCGTAATGATCTGCGGGCCGAGCATTCGAAGCTGCGCCGCCCATGCGGAGGAGTCGGTGCTCACCACGAGCACGCCCTCCTCGAAACTCTCGATGTGGCAGTGCTGCGCGATAGCGGGCCCCACGATGTCGTCCCATTCGGCGAGCACACGGCCCGCGCTCAAACCTCGATCCCACCCGAGGTTCACGAGCATCTTTTCGAGCACGGTGTTCAGGCGCTGCGGATCGCGCGGATCGGGCCGCGCCCCCGAATACCCCGCCCCATGCGATCGCTCGCCGCGCGGATCGCCCTTGGGGCGCGTCAGCCTACTCGCACGCGGCCGGTATCCGTGCTTCTTGGCGGCGGCGCGAGCCTGGTTGAGGGCGCGCCGGCCGAGCTCTTCGGGGCGCGCGAAGTCACGGGGCCGCGCATCAGGGTCGGGCGCGAGGTCCTCGCTCAGCTCCGTTCCGACGCTTTCCTCGCCCTCCGGGATCCCACGTTTCTCATGGTGCGGCTGCGCTTCACTGCCGTTGCTCGCCGCGCCGCCTAAAGGAACTGGGTGACCGCCTTGTTCATCAGGGCAACCCTGCTCAAGCCAACCCTGCCCGGGGTAGCCCTGCTCGGGGCGGCGTTGCCACGTCCCAAGCGCGTAGGGGTTGAGGGATGCACGGTTATCGCCGTTCACCACGTGGCCCCCTGACCACTCGCCCCTCGAGGTCCGTCGTCACGCGCGGTAGCGGAACCCTTGACTACGTCAATGACGTGCACGTCGTCGCCGATGGAACGGGGGATGTCGGCGTCGTTGGCGGTTGTGATGAGCACCTGCGCGGCGCCTTTGATGATGCGCCCGAGGCGTTCGCGGCGGTGAGTATCGAGTTCACTGAAGACATCGTCAAGGATGAGGATCGGTTCACCGTCGCCGAGGTCGCCTTCTTCGATCGTGAGGAGGTCGTAGGAGCCGAGGCGGAGCGCGAGGGCGAGCGACCATGATTCGCCGTGGCTCGCGTACCCCTTGGCGGGGAAGTCGCTGAGGCGGATCTCGAGGTCGTCGCGGTGGGGGCCCACGAGGCTTACGCCTCGCTCGATTTCGTCGTCGCGGCGTTCGACGATGTGGGCGAGGAGGGCGTCGTGGAGCTGCTGGAGGCTCGGCAGCGGAGGTTCGTCGCGCGTCGTTTCAGCGTCGCTCGCGGCGGCGAGGTCACCCTCGAGAATGCTCGAGGCGTAGCGGATGTTCGCGGGGCTCGTGACGGCGCCGCGGCCGTCGGGGCCGAGACCGAGGTTAGGATCGGCGCCTTCGTCGCTTGAAACCCGCAGGTAGGAGTATCCAACGTGGGGTCGCAAGCGATTCACGAGGTGGAGGCGTGCGCGCATGAGTTCGGCACCGCGACGCGCAAGCTGCTCATCCCAAACGGCAAGGGTCGATTCGGCAGCTTCGCGCGGGTCCATGCCGCCAATGTCGGAGGGCCCGTATGTGCCGCCGCGCCCTCTGTTCATCGCCCGCATCTGCTTCAAAAGGTGGTTGCGCTGGCGCAGAACCTTGTCGTAATCCGATTTGATGCTCGCAAAGCGCGGGGCGATTTCGAAGAGAATCTCGTCGAGGAAGCGCCGGCGGCCTTCGGGCTCGCCCTTGACGAGGGCGAGATCTTCGGGAGAGAACATCACGGCGCGAACCTGCCCGAGGACCTCGCGGGCGCGTGCGAGCGGTTGCGAATGTAGGCGCACTTCGTTGGGGCGGCCGGGGGCGATCTGCATGTCGATGCGCACGTCGCGGCCGGAGCGTTCGCACATCGCGCGGATGATTGCGCTCTTCTCGCCTCGCCGCACGAGGGCCGCGTCATGGGCGACTCGGTGCGAGGAGAGGGTCGCGAGGTACCAGAGGGCCTCGACGATGTTCGTTTTGCCCTGGCCGTTCGCACCCACGAACACGGTGATCCCGGGCGTGAAGCGAAGGAGGGTGTGTGCGTAGGAGCGGTAGTTGAGGAGTTCGAGCGCCTTGAGGTGCATCGAGAATCAGGAACTCAGATGCGCATGGGCATGAGGAGGTAGCGGTAGTGCTCCTCCGGCGCCGCTTCGAGCGACTCTTGGCCACGCAGCACGGTTGGCTTGACCGAATCGGGAAGCGAGAAATGCGTGAAGTCGGTGCCGAGCGCACCGAGGCCATCGAGAAGGAAGCCAGAGTTGTAGCCGACGACCAAATCGCCGCCATCGACCTGTGCTTCGAGGACTTCGCTCGCCTGTGCGTCGTCGCCGTCGCCCGCTTCGAGGGCAACTTGCCCCTCGCTGAAGGTGAGGCGAACGGGGGTGTTGCGCTCGGCGACGAGGCTCACGCGCTTGACGGCCTCGATCAGGGGCGCTGTCGCGACACTCACGGTGTACGGCGTGACGTCCGGGAACAGGCGCAGCACGGGCGGGTAATCGCCGTCGACGAGGGTCGAGGTCGTGCGGCGGCCAGAGGATTCGAAACCGATAAGGTTTGCCGTCTCGCCTTCATTGAGCGCAATCTCGACGTTGCCGCCGCTGAGCGATCGCGCCACCTCGGTAAGGGTTCGTGACCGTACGAGGGCACTCAGTTCGCTTGAAGGGCTCGCGGGGTTCCACGTGAACTCGCGCACGGCGAGGCGGTAGCGGTCGGTCGCGGCCATCATGACTTTTTCGCCGTCGATCGTGACCTTGACGCCGGTGAGCAGGGGAACGACGTCGTCTTTGCTCGCGGCGATTGACACCTGCGAGATGGCCCGCGCGAAAGTTCCCGAGTCCACGGTGCCCACAACGGGTGGCATCTCCGGAAGCACGGGGTATTCCGCAACGGGGAGCGTCGCGAGTGAGAACCGCGAGGAACCACACAGGATTTCGACCTTGGGGCCCTCGTGCGTGACGGACACAGTTTTGTGGGGCAGCGCCCGCACGATGTCGTTGAGCATCTTGCCCTGGACGAGAACCTCACCTGGTTCGTCGATGTCAGCTTCGACGGAAATGTGGGCACTGACTTCGTAGTCGAAGGTCGAAAACTTCAGTTCGCCCTCTTCGGCAACGATCCTCACGCCCTGGAGGATGGGCATTGCGGGGCGCTGCGGGAGTGTGCGGGTTGCCCACGAAACGGCATCGCTCAGCACGTCCCGATCAAGATGAAATTTCACGCCTCGGCTCCTTTACGAAAAAGCTTCTCGCGCCTTCGCGCGTACTTCCCAACTTTAGCCAAATTCTTGGCTTCGCGCCCGGGTCAAAATTACACGCTTGTCATTCTCATCCCCAAGGATTCCACATCGTCGAGGCTCGAGCGTGCGCTGTCACGTGACTTTTCCCCATTACCCGCATCTCAAGTTTAAACAACCGTCTTAATTACGCCTGTTGACGCTGTGGATAACCACTATTATTGCTGGTCAGAGCGAGAACTACACCTTTCGGATTCGGTGTGAGGATCGACGAGGAACTGTTGATGCATTGGGCATAACTGTCATTTTCGCGAGTGCGTGTGTGCTGGCAACTCACAAAAGGCGAGCCGTGCGTGCACATTCTCCACAAAGTTATCCACAATTCTGGAAACTACGGGCCTGACCAGGAGCGTTGCACGGCCCGCAACCGTCGGACCTCAGCGCCTCCCCTGTTCCTGCGCGTTCGCCTTCACTCGCGCTGTAAGTTCCGTGACCTGGTTAAACAGGGCGCGACGCTCTTTCATGAGGGTCGAAACTTTCTTGTAGGCATGGATCACAGTCGTGTGATCGCGCCCGCCAAACGCATCACCGATCGCCATGAGCGGCATCTCGGTGAGCTCACGACACAGATACATCGCACACTGGCGAGCCGTGACGAGCGCACGGGTGCGGGCGGTGCCCTTGATTTCATCGATGCCGAAACCGAAGTACGCCGCCGTTTCCGCGATGATGAGATTCGGCGTGATCTCCGCACCCCCATCGTGCGTAAGCAGGTCTTTCAGCACGTTCTGCGCGAGCTCAACGTCCATGGGCTGCTTCGAGAGCGAGTGCAGGGCCTGTACGCGAATAAGCGCACCTTCGAGCTCGCGGATGTTCGAGGAGATGTTCTCCGCGATGTACTCGAGCACCTCGCGAGGAACCTCCTCGTTGTTCTCCGCTGCGACCTTTTTACGCAAAATCGCGATGCGGGTTTCGAGGTCCGGCGGCTGCACGTCCGTCATGAGCCCCATCTCGAATCGCGAGCGCATGCGATCTTCGAGGCCGCCGAGGAGTTTCGGTGGGAGATCCGAGGTGATGACGATCTGCTTGTTCGCGTTGTGCAGGGTGTTGAACGTGTGGAAGAAGGCCTCGAGGGTCTCGGGTGCGCGCTGCAAGAACTGGATGTCGTCGATCAACAGGATGTCGATGTCGCGGTAGCGTCGCTGGAACTCCTGGGCCTTACCGAACTGGCCCGACTGCACCGAGTTGATGAAGTCGTTCGTGAATTCCTCGGAATTTACGTACCTGACCTGGATGTTTGGGTGTAGCTGCTTGGCGTAGTGACCTGTCGCGTGCAGGAGGTGGGTTTTGCCGAGGCCTGATCCGCCATAGATGAACAGGGGGTTGTAGGCGAGTGCGGGCTGTTCGGCGACCGCGTAGGCGGCAGCCTGAGCGAAGCGGTTTGAGGCGCCCACGACGAACGTGGCGAACGTGTACTTCGGGTTGAGCCGCGAATCGTTTCCGAGTGACGAGGAGGTGGGGAGGTCGCTGGAGCTGGCCGGTGCCTCGGCTCGGTCGGTTCCCTCGGCGGGCGTGTAGGGGGAATAGGGCGTGGGGTCCGACGGTTGCTGGGACCACGGCGATGCCACATTCACAGAGTTATCCCCATCGTGACGTGGGGTGACGGGGATTGATCCCGATGAATTCACAGAGTTATCCACAACGTTGTCCACCGGGGCGGTGCTCGATGGGGCGCTCGGTTCTGGCTCGTCGTCGAGGCCCAGCGTGGGGTCGATCGTCACCGCGAACGTCACGGGCTTGCCCATCGCCTGCGAGAGCGCCGAACGAAGCTGATCGGGGATCCGCATCTCGAAAAGGTCCTTGACCGTTGCATTTGGCACCGCAATGAGGGCCGTATCCTCGAGAAACCCTCGCAAACTGGAGAGGGTGACGTAGGCGAGGTGGCGATTCGACACCGAGTCATCGGCGCGCAGGATCTGTTGGCACTCGGCCCACAGCGCGTCGCGATCGAGTGCGGTCTCGTCCATTCGGGGGCTCCTCGTGGGAATCGGGGGTGCGGCGGACGTCCATAATTATCCACCATGTTTTCCACATTTATGCCCAATGACGTGGAAGAAGGCGCACACTCTGTTAAATCGTTGGGGATAACCATGAGATTCTAGGCACACTTCGCTGAATCGAGGCTCGTTCCATTGACCGGGTAGCCGCGCGATTCTAGACTCGATCAGTCTGTGTTCACGGAACCGACGCGTTCGGTTTCGCGCACACACCCGAAACCACCGGCCCCACGGGCCGTCTTTAACCGGGCCCTCCGGCCGCCACGCGGTTCCTTCCCGGAGACGAGGGCCCCGATTTATTTGGAGAGAAAAGATGACCAAGCGTACGTTCCAGCCGAACAACCGCCGCCGCGCCAAGAAGCACGGTTTCCGCGCACGCATGAGCACCCGCGCGGGCCGCGCCATCATCAATGCGCGCCGCTCGAAGGGCCGCGCGTCCCTCTCGGCCTGAGCCGCGGCGTGACGTGCGGGCAGCGAGCCGCCTACGTCACAACGACGACTTCCGCCTGACCACCCGCCAGGGAGTGTCAGCGGCCCGATCCCACGTGGTCGTGCACCTCGCGGTCCTTTCCTCCCCGGAGGTCAAAAGGATCCAGGAGGAGCCGCGCGTGGGATTTGTCGTGTCAAAAAAGGTCGGCAACTCTGTCGTCCGCAGCCGCACCAAGCGCCGGCTGCGGGAAATCATGAGAGCCCGCCTCGATCGCCTACCCGCGTACGCAACCGTGGTTGTGCGCACGCGCGCCGGCATCAACGACATTGGGCACGACACTCTCGTCAGTGAAGTCGATTCCGCACTCACCTCCGCCCTCGGCAAGCTCGCCAAGCGCAGCTCTACGCACGAGGGGACACGGGGATGAAGGCAACCGTCGGAATCATTCGCGCGTACCAGCGAGGGATTTCCCCGTACCTGCCGGCCGCGTGCATGTTTACGCCTGTGTGCTCGCAATATGCTCTCGACTCGATCCGCCGCCACGGAACTTTCAAGGGGATTCTCCTCACCGCATGGAGGATCCTTCGCTGCAATCCTCTGGGCCGAGGCGGGATCGACCCGACCCCCGCACCGGGCATGTGGACAAACCCGAAACCCGTCACAGGGCGGGACACTGAAAGCCCCGAGTTCGCCCACACCCACTAGGCTTGACCCGAACACCCGACCTCACGCCGCTCATCGCATGACCGTCATGCGCATGCGAGCGGCAGGAAGAAAAGGCCGAAGTTGAACATTCTTTACCCCATCGAGTGGGTCGTCGTCTGGATCATGGTCCAGGCCCACAAGCTCCTGTCCTTCGTGATGGACCCGGATTCGGGCTGGACCTGGCTGCTCTCGATCGTGCTGCTCACGGTCGTGGTCCGCATCATCATTTTCCCGCTCTTCGTGAAGCAGATTAAGAGCTCGCGCGGCATGCAAATGGCAGCCCCCGAGCTCAAGGCGATCCAGCAGAAGTACAAGGGCAAGACCGATCCCGAGTCCCGTCAGGCCATGGCCAACGAGACGATGCAGGTCTACAAGGAGCACGACGCCAACCCCGTGGGCTCGTGCCTTCCTGTCCTCATTCAGATGCCGATCTTCTTCGCGCTTTTCCGTGTGCTTTTCTACAAGTTGCCGGAAGCCGCAAAGAGCAATAAGAGCTTCGGCATCCTCACGCCCGAGCTAGCCGACAGCGCCCACAACGCGCGCATTTTCGGTGGTACGACGATCTCCGATTCGTTCCTCACCGGCGACATGTCCGCGAAGGTCATCGCGGGCGTCATCATCGCACTCATGGTGCTCGTGACGTTCCTGACGCAGAAGGAGCTGACGATGCGCAACATGCCGCCGTCGGCTCTCGAAGGCCCGATGGCGTCCACGCAGAAGATGATGCTCTATATGCTCCCGTTCATCTACGTGATCTCGGGTCCCGGTATGCCGATCGGTGTGCTCGGGTACTGGCTCACGACCAACGTGTGGACGTTTGGCCAGCAGTGGTGGATGATCTCGAAGAACCCGACCCCCGGTTCCGCCGCTGAAAAGGCTCGCCACGAGCGCATCAACAAGAAGCGTGAGAAGCAGGGTCTTGAGCCGCTTGACTTCACGCCGAAGAAGTCCAAGCGCGTGCAGGAGATGGAAGCGGCCAAAGCCGAGAGCATCCGCGTGCAGCCGAAGCGGTACGAAAACGGCCGGAAGCTGAGCGATGAAGAAATGCTCCAGCGTGCCCGCGAGAAGCGAGCGAAGGCGATCGAAGAGCGACGCAAGAAGGCCGCTCAAAACGGTGCACAGAAGGCGGGCGGCTCGAAGCAGAGCAACGCCCTCGGCAAGAAGCGCAAGAAGAAGTAAGGATTCCCGATGAGCGAGAACGACACTTTTGACAACGACGCGGTGGACACTCAGACGTCCGCCGACGAGCGCCTCGCGCGCCTCGAAGAGGAGGGCGACTTCGCCGCCGACTACCTCGAAGAACTCATGGATATCGCCGATCTCGATGGCGATATCGACATTGACGTCGACGGCGATCGCGCATCCGTGGAGATCCGCGGCGCCGCCGAGCTGAGTGCCCTCAACGAACCGAAGGGTGAACTCCTCGAAGCCCTCCAGGAGCTCACGCGGCTCGCCGTTCAAACGAAGACGGGCGTGCGCTCGCGCCTCATGTTGGACATCGGTGGTTTCCGCGCAAGCCACAAGAGTGAGCTTGAGGAACTTGCCGAGAAGGCCGTCGAACAGGCCAAGAACGGCGAGGTTCCCGTTCCCCTTCGACCCATGAATCCGTTTGAACGCAAGGTTGTGCACGATGTTGCGAAGCGCCACGGCCTGCACTCGGAATCCGACGGTGAGGGCAAGACCCGCCACGTCGTGATCTACCCCGAAAACTGATGCTTCCTGCTCCCGCACACCTCGACTCTCTCGCTCGCGACCTTTTTGGTGAGCGTCATGTACTCGCTGAGCAGTACGCGGAAATTCTGCGTACCCGCGGAGCGGAAGAGGGCCTCATTGGGCCCCGCGAAGTCGATCGCATTTGGGAGCGGCACGTCATCAATTGCGCCCTCATGGTGCGTGCCCTCGGGCCCGCGGGCCTCGTCGAATCGCTCGCGGATGTAGGTTCGGGTGCCGGCCTCCCGGGGCTCGTCATCGCGATTGCCCGCGAGGATATTGACGTGACCCTCATCGAGACGATGCAGCGCCGCGTGGACTTCCTTGAGCGAGCGGTCGAGGAGCTGGATCTTGTCAATGTTGAGGTTGTGCGCGCTCGCGCTGAGGACCTTCATGGCGAGCGGGAGTTCGATGCGGTGACGGCCCGTGCCGTTGCGGCGCTCGATAAGCTCGCGAAGTGGACCGTTCCGCTTGTGCGCATCGGCGGCGAGCTCGTGGTGATGAAGGGCAAGAGCGCGCGCGACGAAGTTGTGAAGGCAGAAAAGACCCTCGCCCGTCTTGGCGCATGCGATGTTCGCGTTGAGGAATTCGGAGATCCATCCGTGGAGGTTCCTACTACAGTGGTACGAGCACACGTTCGTGAGGTATCGGGGCGAAAGGGGCCGCGTCGTGGCTGAGAAGAAGAACTCTCTCGATGAAACACCGCTCATGCGGCAGCTTCGTAACGACATGGAGCTTCGCAAGCGCCTCGAGAAGGCGACCTTCGCCGCGCCGGAACACACCCGCATTATGGCCGTCGCGAATCAGAAGGGCGGCGTCGGTAAAACGTCGAGCGCCGTCAACGTTGCGGTCGCGCTCGCCAAGGGCGGTCTCAATGTTCTCGTAATCGATTCGGACCCTCAGGGCAACGCGTCGACGGCTCTCGGCATCCCGCACGATCCGGAAATCGCCTCGCTTTATGACGTGCTCATCGAGGATGAGCCGCTTTCGGCGATCGTGACCCCCTCTCCCGAGGCGGACACTCTCGAGTGCGCCCCCGCGACGATCGATCTTTCGGGTGCCGAGATCGAACTTGTTCCGATGGTGGCGCGCGAATCCAGGCTCAAGAACGCGCTTGCCGACTACTTCGAGGAACGCGAGCAAAAGGGCCTTCCTCGCCTCGAGTACGTTCTCATCGATTGCCCGCCTTCGCTTGGGCTTTTGACGATTAATGCCCTTGTGGCCGCGCGCGAGGTGTTCATGCCGATCCAGGCCGAGTACTACGCGCTCGAGGGCATCGCGATGCTGTGGAAGAACATCGACCTCATCCGCAAGCACCTCAACCCTGACCTTGTGGTCTCGACGATCCTGCTCACGATGTATGACGCCCGCACCCGCCTCGCGGCCCAGGTGGCCGAGGATGTGCGTGCGCACTTCCCCACGCAAACCCTCGATACCGTCATCCCCCGGTCGGTGCGCATTTCGGAAGCCCCGAGCTACGCGCAAACCGTCTTGAATTACGATCCCAACAGCACGGGTGCTCTCGCGTACCGCGCCGCTGCGCACGAGATTTCCCGTCGCCCCGAGCCTAAGAACTGAAACGAGGAGATCATGGCGAAGAAACGTGGCCTTGGTCGGGGTATCGGTGCACTGATCCCCAGCTCCGAGCCTGCCGCAACCGAGAAGCCCGAGGCGCAGAGCACGCCCACGCCCGAGCCTTCCGCGAAGTCGGCCGGCACGAAGGCGCCCACCTCGGCACAGCGCTCCGGCGCCTCCTCGAAGTCTGCTGCGCCCAAGCCTGCCGCGTCCTCCTCACCCTCGAAGAAGGCGTCCGACGCTACTCCCGCCCCTGCTGAGCCCAAGGCTTCCGCGTCGAAGCCAGCCGGCACACGCGGCGCCGACATGTTCTTTAGCTCCGAATCTGAATCCACTGATAAGTCGAGCGAGCGTCGGCGCGCAGCCGATCTTGAGCTCGCTGACTCGTGGGCGCGGGATGCACGCTCGAAGCGCCGAAATGGCAAGAAGGCCACAGCGAAGTCCGCAGCGGCAGCGCGTAAGGCCGACGACGAAAAGGCAGCGAAAGCTGCTGCGACCGCACCGGTCGAAGTGCCGTCGGAATCAGATGCGCAGGTTACCGCTGCGCCCCCACAGACGTCTCACGACGGTCTCGTGCCCGTGCCGGGCGCCGAATTTGTCGAGGTTCCGATCGCCGAGATCCGCGAAAATCCCCGCAACCCGCGAACGGTTTTTGACGAGGATGAACTGGACGAACTCGCTTATTCGCTCCGTGAAGTCGGCGTTCTTCAGCCGATTGTTGTTCGTCCCGTTACCGACTCCGTCGATGGCGAATCCTTTGAGATCGTCATGGGCGAGCGCCGTTGGCGGGCCGCGAAACGCGCTGGTCTCAAGTCGATTCCCGCGATCGTGCGTTCGACCGCCGACGACGACCTTCTTCGCGATGCGCTCCTCGAAAACCTGCACCGCTCGCAGCTGAATCCCCTGGAGGAGGCAGCCGCCTATGGCCAGCTCCTCGAGGACTTTAACTGCACCCAGGACGAGCTCGCTGATCGTATCGGGCGCTCGCGCCCGCAGATTTCTAATACCCTGCGCTTGCTTCGCCTCCCTCCCCTCGTGCAGCGTCGACTCCAGTCCGGCGCGCTTTCTGCGGGCCACGCCCGCGCGCTTTTGGGACTCGATGATGTCCAGCTCCAGGAGGAGCTCGCGCAGCGGATCGTGAGTGAAGGCCTGAGTGTTCGCGCTGTTGAGCGCCTTATCGCGAACGGTGTTGAGTCCTCGTCTGCAACCCGCACGGTGACCCGCCGTAGCTCGTACAACCCGCGCGTGGTATCCCTGACCTCGCAGCTGTCAACGAAACTTGAGGCACCGGTGCGCATCGATGTCGGTAAGCGCAAAGGTAAAGTTACGCTCGAGTTCACGAACCTCGACGATCTCGAACGGATCGTGGCGAAGCTCGGCCTCGAGGACGTCGATCTCCCGCAGGACTGAACAATTCAGGTCCCAGACGCCTACTCGTAGACGTCAAATATTTGCGGAAGTGTTTTCCGGGAACCGTCGGTAACGTTTTTGGCCGTGGCAGATTGCCGCATCGTCGCATATGTGCGGAAGTTTTATTTGACGTACCCTTTTTGGCCCTCAGTGCGTCCTTTTTTAGTTTCACGTGAAACTGTGCCGTATTCGCGGAACCCTATGCGATTCGTGGCCGACTGCGCTTAGCTGGATTTCTCTGGTGGCACTGCACTACCGCCAAACTCCCAAGCTGTTCCCGCACTGCTCTGACCTGTAGATTGGCCGCACCGTTCTACTTCAAGGCTTCAACCGTCGGCTGCAACCCCCGGTGTTTCACGTGGAACATATTCTCTAGTAAAGCCGGGGTTACGTGTTCGAGCAAAGCTGCGAGCGTGCGTTTCACGTGAAACCACTAAGACCGAGAGACCCTCGCAAGCGTAAAGCTGATAATGTAGCGGGTACTCGTCGATTCGTGTACGTCTGGTTGTTTCACGTGGAACCCTACTGCTGGGCCGCGAGGCTGTTGCGCCTATCAATTCGGCTACGCGCTCCCGTGCCGTTGGTGCTCATGAGAGCTGTGCACTTGCGGGAAGTTAGGTTCACATCAAACTCTCTAAACGTGTCTAGCAATCAAAACTCGCTTTGTACCGCAAATGGAGCCTGCACGCTAGAACGCGTTCGGTGGGCGCAGACAGGTTCGCTGTTTCACGTGAAACATCATGAAGCGTACGAATCGTCGGCTCTACGACGAGTATTTGTTGGCACAAGTTTCACGTGAAACATGGCCTGGATTGGCATAGAACCTTTTGATACGACGATTTGCGAGTTGGGCTGTATCGGCACGGCTACTTGCAACCGTTTCACGTGAAACACGCGAGATAGAAGCGCGTACGTGATTAGCTCCAGCCGGATGTTTCCGGAATAGTCTATATTCGTATTTCCAATTAACGGTGTTCCACGTGAAACGCCGCTTTATGCCCTTTAGATAACGTTTCTGGAGCACAAAGTGCGGGCTTATGTTGTTGTCGCCAGTTTTCACAATGTCGATTAAGAGCACTTGTGCGGACGCATTTGTTTCACGTGGAACCGTGGTGAAAAGCAAGCCACGAGTTCGTCACAGTGATTCGTCGCGCAGACGCCTGTCGGTAGTTGGTAGCCCAAGTCATTTTCAACGCTGTTGCGGTGCGGCTGAAGAAAGAGTCGGTTGGCGATGTTTCACGTGAAATGTCGTGTATAGGAGTCAAGGCGTGCTTAGAAGGGTGTTCGAGGCTATGGGCAAGCAACCCTAGCTTCAGAAATGTTCTTGACGCATGAGGGATCGCTAATTGTGTTTGTTCGTACACTGTCGGGTTTCACGGGAAACAGCCCTTCGAGTGCTACCACCGCTTCTGGAATCTATCCACAACTGATGCGTTCCGCGGACCGTACGAACCGCCTCGGCGAGGTAAGGACGGCGGCGTGGGGCGACGTGCTAGACGGGAAAGAGGGGTTCCACGTGAAGTTGCGGTGGTTAACTCACATATGTGAAGAGGTGTGTGGATAACGTGCGATGGAGAAAGCCCACCCAAGGAATCCGGGCGCCGATGGCGGTCCGGCACAGGCCGCAATCATAGACAAAAGTCCTGGTCAGACACGCATACCCGGAATGCCCACGACAAGTTGAGCTGCTGTGGATAACCATGTGGATAAGTCTGGGCATAACGGCGTAACGCCCTGCACGGTGAGAGCGTTTCGACCGTCAGTCCCGGCGGTTCGCGCCGTGTTAGGTGGCAATATCGCGCCGCAAATCTTCGAGCGCACCGCGGACGGCAAACTTTGGGCACGCACCTTCGAGCACTCGTTCGTCCACTACTTCGGAACCGCGAAGCGCAACGATGCGCCACGTGGGAAGAACGCGAGGCGAGAATTGCGGCCCAGGCTGCTCAGAATCTTCCGCAACCGAAACGTCATGAGCATCAACGCTTACGGACGGCAGATCAAGATCGCGCAATTCTCGGGCCGTGAGCGGCGCAGGAAGAGACGGCGCCGCCCACGAGGCCCAATAGAGATGGATGTGAAACGTGACGGCTGGGCTCGAAAGCGAACCGTCGGATTCGCGCTCGCTCACTCGAGCGTGGCGAGGTACTTCTCTGCGTCGAGAGCGGCCGAGCAACCCGAACCGGCAGCAGTGATGGCCTGGCGGTAGCGGTGATCGACGACATCGCCGCACGCGAAAACACCCTCGAGGGATGTGTGGGTCGTGCGACCCTCGCAGAGGATGTACCCCTCGTCGTCAATATCGATCTGGCCCTTGAAAAGATCGGAGCGGGGCAGGTGCCCGATCGCCTCGAAAAGACCATCGGCAGGAACCGTTTCACGCTCACCGGTGACGGTATTTTCAAGCACGAGGTGCGAGAGCTCGTTATCGCCCTCGATGCCAACGACCTGGGTATTCCAACGGATTTGAAGCTTGGGATCATCTTCCGCGCGCTTCGCCATGATCTTCGAGGCACGCAGGGCGTCACGGCGGTGAAGCAGGGTAACGGACTTGCCGAAACGGGTGAGGAAGGTTGCCTCTTCAACAGCGGAATCGCCGCCGCCAACGACGAAGATGTCCTTGTCCTTGAAGAAGAAGCCGTCGCACGTTGCACACCAGCTCACGCCCTTGCCGGAAAGACGCTCTTCGCCGTCGACGCCGAGCTTGCGGTAGGCGGAACCGGTCGCGATGATGACGGCCTTTGCGCGGAACACGTCACCGCTTTCGGTGCGGATAGTCTTGATCTCGCCTGCGAGCTCAACGTCGGTAGCGTCCTCGAACAGGATCTCGGCGCCGAAACGCTCCGCTTGTTCCTGCATGTTGCCCATGAGGTCCGGGCCCATGATGCCCTCCGGAAAACCGGGGAAGTTCTCGACCTCGGTGGTCGTCATGAGGGCGCCGCCAGCATCAAGCGAGCCAGCGATGACCACGGGCTTCAGCCCAGCGCGCGCCGCGTAAACGGCGGCGGTGTAGCCCGCCGGGCCCGAACCGACGATCACAATGTCACGCACGGGGGCGTCCGAAGCGTCGGCAGGCGAAGCAGTTTCAGCCGCCTCGGTCTGCGCTCCCGCAAGGCTGATGCCGAAGCCACCGCCGAGGGTGTTGAGGATCGGGGTCTGAGGCTCAGAGGTGGTCATGATGTCCTTTCACAGCGAAAGCTCGCAACGGTCAAACAGAACAAGGGTAGGTGGGAAGGCTGAGATCCGCGGTCAGCTCTTCGGATCCACGAGTACCCGTGCGGAAAACAGGAGATCGGAGGCGCCGTCGGCATTTCTTCCGCATGTGGAACGCACGACGGACGCGGAAACTTCCCCACCCTCGCGGCGAACTTGCGTGAGGTTATGCTCATCGAGCACAAGGAGCCACGCGTTTTCGTCGGCGCCCCACGACACCTGCTCGAGCATAAGCACCGACTCTTTCGACGACAGGGACTTCAGGCACTGCGTGACGTCGAACGTCGCGGGCGTTTGCAGGCTTCCGGTATCGAGAAGGTTTTGGACCTCGGCGCCGAGCGTGTACTCGGTGAGTACCGGAAGGCCGGCATTATCGGTTCCAGGGGCCGAGTTCGAATCGGCGATGCTTTGCGAGGCAGGTGCGTCCATCGTCACGCTGAGGTTGAGCGCCCACGACAGCATGACGCCAAGGAGAATCGTCACGACGAGAAAAGCGGCGAACACCCCGGGTGGGAAGCCCGTCCAGCTTTTCAATTCGCCTCGCGCGCGTGAGCGGCGACGCGAGCCGCGACGAAAGAACATCATTCCTGATTGACCTTCACTTCGGCGATTTCGAGGCGGAACCCACCGTCGACAGCGCCGAGGTTCGGGGCCCACAGCACAAGCGCCCGCGCGTCGACGGGCTTCTCGGGCGTGAGGGTGAGGTCTTGGCCGGCGGCGACCTCGCCCGAGGCGAGCACGTCGCCGAGCTGGCCGTCCTCAGTCAGGGTGCGCAGCTCGATCGTGCCGCCCTGCTGCGCGCCGGGCGTGACGCGGACGTTCTTGACTTCACCTTCGCCGAGGTCGAGCTTGACGCCCATCCCGTCGCGAAGCTTGCCGAAATCGGCGCCGTTGTACCGCTGGGTCTTCCACACGGTACCCGGATCGCCGTCAAGCATGTTCCCCGCCCTCTCGGGCTTATCAGCCTTCGTGGGGTCCGGCGGGTACACGATGCTCACCTGGTTGAGCGGCGCGAGGGGCTTGGGCGTCTCGGTTGGTTTTTCGCTCGGCTTTTCAGCCGGGGCCTCGGTTTCTTTCGGGGCTTTTTCTTCCGACGCCTGCGTGGTCGGGCTCGTGGCGACATCTCGATTGTGGCGGCCCACCGACGTCACGGACGTTACCGCCCAGACGAGGCCGAGGATGACGGCGAGGAGGGCAGCAACGAGAATGACGCGCGCCGTTGTCGAGCGAGACACTGTGCTGGCGCCGGAAGCCGGGGTGCTCCCCGATGCGTCGGAGGCGAGTGCGATGTCCATGACGTCGCGGAATGCTGAAGCGTGCTGTGGGCTTTGCGGGGCGGGAGCGTTCGCGTCGAAGGCGCTCGCGTCGCGGCCCTGCACGGGGATGACGACACCCGCTCCGGGAGCGTTTTGGCGCACGCGAGGGGCAGCGTGCTGCACTGCCGAGGGAGGCGCCACGGCCGGGCGGCCGGGAGCTGAGTGGGGTTCATCGTTCGTGTTTGGTGTGCGCGGAGATTCGGCGAGGGACTCCTCGCGACCCGCGACCGGAATAGGGGCGGGTGCGGCAGGGGCGACGGGCGCCACCGGCGCCGTGGGTTCCTCCGCAGGCGCAGCCGGGGCGTAGTGCGTACTCGGGTCGATGTGGCCGGGGAAGGTGCTTGCCGCGCTTGGGTTCTGAGGGGCGTCGATGACCTCGGACCACGGCTTTTCAGAATCCGTAAGGGGCCTGTCGACCGTCTCGGCCGTGCCCGTCAGTGTGGCTTCAGGGGCCTCGGAGCCCTCGGTGATTTCGGGGCCTTCGCTGTTTGCGGGAGTTTCTGTGTGCTCAGCGTTCTCTTCGGCCTCGACATTCTCATTGGCCTCGGGGTTCTCGGCGGGAGCAGGCGATTCGGAATCGCTTACCGCAGCTTTGCTCTGTGCTTCCGCCTGGCGCTCAAACGGCCCCGCGACAATGGGTCCCGCGGCCTTGCGCACCGCGAGTGGGACAGGCGCCCCCGCGTGTTGCTCGGGATCGTACGCCTCGAGAGTGACCGGAAGCGATTGCCACGGTGAAAGCTCCTCGCGTACGTCCTCAATCGACAACGGACGCGGTCCATCCGCGGGCGCATTCGGCGTGAGCGGCGTCAGAAGAGCCGCAGTGAGCGCACCCAGCTCGGCGGGAACCGTGCGCGGAGACGTTGTCGACGGATCGAAGGAGGCGTCGGAACCGAAAAACTCCGGCCCGCGCCCCGCGAGCCCGACATACAAAACCCGGCCCACGGCTCGCACGTCCGGGCTGAGAGTGAAGGGTTCGGTGAGGTGCAAAAGACCCTCGTCGCCCGCATCTTCGACACCTGCGCCGAGGATCGTCACCTGATCGTGCTCAAGATCCACGAACACGCGATCCTCGTCAAGGTGGTGGTGGCGAATGCCCTTGCTACGGGCCTCCTGGAGCGTCGTCGTCACGCGACCCGCGATCGTGCGGGCCGTTTCTGCGCGAAGCGCGCCGTCGCGGGTGAGGTCAGCGAGGGTGGGAAGGCCCGGATCCGTATACACCACCGCGGTCGCCTTCGACTCGCCGTCGCTCGGCTCAAGCACGTCATGGACGGCCTCGAGGCCGGGAACGCTCACGAGAGACACGCGGCGGGCCGCATCGAGAACATCGGCGGCAAACTCCCCGCGCACGAGGAAGACGAGAATCGGCTCGCCGCTCTCCTTCACACCGCGATGCCACGACGCCCCTTCGGTGGTGGACGATGGCACGCGGCCAGATTCTCCGCGCCCCGAACCGTCCAGGGCAGGGCTCAGCGAGAGGGAGGAAAAAAGCTCCTCGAGGCTGCGAATATCGGTCACGGTCATCCTTTGGTTCGCTTGAACAGTTCGATCCGATGTTTGACCATCGTAGCGGGGTGCCTCTGGCACGCTCGAGGTTTCCTCCACGGCGGCGGGAGTCTCCTCCTGCGGCTTTTCTGCTGGTTTCCCGCGGCCACGCTTGCGCATGACTCGGGAGGCGATCATCGTTGCCGCGTCGCGGATCTCAGACACGCGAAGCGCCCACGCGACAAGAGCAAACACCCCTGTCATGACCGCCGCAACGATGACGCCCACGACGATCGCGATGAGGCGCCCCTTCCACGTGAGATCGCCGAGAAGTGCGAGGAGACCCCAGCCCGCGGCCATTGAGACCAGGCCGGCAACGAGAAGACGGGCAACCATCGACACGGCACCGAGCGAGTTCACCTGACTCATGTCGACGCCCTTGCGGGCGAGATTGCGCCGCATGTGCCACACGCCCTCGAGCCACCCGATCAGAATCCCGACCGAGCTTACGAAAGCGCCCGCCGCAGCGGCATAGCGAGGATCGACCCAGAAGAGGATCACGGGGATCGCGATGAGCGAGAGCACCGTTGGGGGAACGCGCATCAGGAAGGCCGTGCGGGTGTCCTCATAGGCGTAGAAGTAGCGAGTCACGAGGTAGGTTGCCGCGAACGCGGGAAGTCCCAGCGTGTAGCCGATAAGCACGAGCCCATTTGCACCCGCGCCCGTGGGACTCGTGCCGCCCACAACGACCCACATGATCGGCGCCGCGAGAACAACGAGCACGGCGGTCGCGAGGATCATCGGCACGAACAGAATCCTGTTCATCGACGAATACGTGCGGTAGGCCCCGAGGTGGTCGTGTTCGGTCACGCGCTTCGACATCCGCGGGAAGATACTCGTCACGAGCGATACGGCGATGATGCCCTGCGGGAGCATAAAAACCGTGTAGGACCAGTCGAGGGCCGCGAGAGCGGGGTAAAGCTCGCGGGAAGCGCCGACCCCGCTCGCTTGCGCTTTTTCCACCGCCGAGACCGCACCGCCCGTTGACCAGCGACGTGCGAACACCGCGATCTGGCCGATAACCATCATGGCGAACGTCCACAGGCCCATCGTGCCGAGCTTGCGTAGGCCCAGACCGCGAAAACCCCACTTAAACCTGATCTTGAGGCCGATCTTCCTCGTCCAGGCCCACACGAGCAGGGCCTGCGCGGCGCTGCCCCCCACTTGGGAAAACGCGAGCACGAGCACCATGCCCCACGTCCACTGCGTGCCATCAGGCTGCGTGCCCCACAAAACGAGGAACAGGATCGAGCCTGCAATGTTCATGATGTTGTTGAGCGCGGGGGCCCACGTGAACGGGCCGAAACTCTCGTGTGCGTTGAGGATCTGCCCGAACATGATGTAGATGCACGAGAAAATCATCTGCGGCATCATGAAATAGCCGAGAACCGTCGCGGCCTGCGCCGTTCCCGGGTCGAGCTTTGAGTTCGCCACGACCGTGAGGAGAGGAACGGCAAGCGTGCACAGGGTCGTGATGGCCGCCGCGACAACGAAGAACAGGGTGAACAGGCGCGAACAGAAATCCTCGCCCCGATCCGGGAGCTTCGCTGCGCGCACGACCGCCGGTACGAGGATCGCGTTGAGCGTGCCGCCGCCGATGAGGATCCACAGCGAGTTCGGCAGAATTTGCGCTGCCGAATAGGCGTTCGCCGCGATCGATGCCGAGCCGCCGAGCACCATGCCGAGCAAAAAGGTGCGCACGAAACCCAGGAGTCGGGTCGACGCGGAGGCAACAGCCATAACGGCGCTCGCTCGCATAGCTTTGCCCCGCGCGGAGGAGGTGCTCGGTTTGTTCATAGTTCGGTTCGGGTCCTTAATTCCTGTGTCACGAATGGTGCGGGGAGGCGTCGGGGTCGTCGACGCTCTCAAGATCCTCGGGCGCCGTGATGGCCGGGCTGCGGGCATCCGACTTCGTGCGGCCCGCGCGGATCACGCCCATGGCGACGAGCGCGGCAAGAAGCACCATCGCGACGAGGGTCGTCCAGTTCTCCCACTCCGGATTGACGCTCAGTTGGCTCTCGCGAGAATCGAGGATGACCCCGTTTTCGCTCGCGATCATCACCGTGAACGTGCCGTTCCCGCTTTTCACTGCTTGCACGGGAACGGAGTGATCGCTCGTCGTGAGGGCGGGGAGAGTGATCGGTGAGAGCTTCCCGCCCGTCTTTGCGATGCGGTCAGAAAACGACACCGTGGGCTGGAGCGTTGCCGGGGTGGGGAATCCGTTGTGGACGGTAAATGGGATCGATGCTTCGTTGGAGACGAGGTTGTAGGTTCCCGCGAGCGTGAGCGAGATTCGCCGGGTGTTCGCTTCCGTCACCGTCGCGATGCTAGAAAGCCGTCGAACGTGCGCGTTCGCGTCCGCGAAAAACGGGCTGCTCACCCCCGAGGCCGCCAGAAGAACCGCTCCGGAAAGGTAGCTCGGGTCCTTGAGCGTCGCGCGCACGTCGGTGAGCGACGTGAGGCTCTTCTCGACCCGTTCGCTTGCGCCCGCCGGCACCTTTTCGGGCGAGGCGTCGATGTGGGCGGGGCTGGCGTCGGAACCCTCACCGATCGCGCGCACGGACTTCACCGTGCCAACCCAGTAGTTTCCACTCTCGCCGATGATCGAGGTCGTGCCTTTTCCTGCCTTCGCCGCGTCGAGAAGCGTGGATGCAGGGGCGTGGGCGACCCACGGCGCGGCGCTCAAGGTATCGAGCAGGTGCGACGTGCGCTCGGGATTCAGTGAAGAGGTCGCGGACGGGGCGAGCAGGAGGGTGCGCGGGGCCGACGCCGGCTGGCCCGCGATGAGTGCCGTGTCCGCGAGGGCCCGCTGGTAGGACAGTTCGGGGTCGCGTGCGTCAGCGAGGTGCTCTGAAAGTTCGGTCAGACGCGTGTCGTAGCCGACGAGCGCGACCGTGGATTCACCCTTGCGTGCAAGCTGCGCGTAACCGCTCGGTGTGACGTTGGGGTTCGTGGAGGAGAAGAAGGATTCGGCGGGGACAAGAGCGACTTTCGCGCCCGATGCGCGTATCGCTTTCGCGGAGACCGCCTCGGGTTCCATGCGGACGACTGTCGGCGCCGTGCTGAGGCCCGCGCTTGTCGCAGCGGCGGAGGCCTCTTTCTCCAGCAACTTCGCGGTCGAGCGGGCAGTTGCCGGGCTCGCGAGGGCGAAAGGCGCGAGCGTGACGTCGTGACTCGAAGCCGCGTCGATGAGCGCCGAGCGGCGCTCATCCCAGGTGTGATCCTGCCCCCACGTTGTGCCGGGGGCGGGTGCGCTCGCGGGTTCATCGGCGCCGCCCGCGTCGGAGGCAGCGGGGGTCGTGGGAGGGGAAGGGCTCGGGCTCGGCGTGGAGTCGGAAGGTGCGGGATCGAGCTTAGACAGCGCTTCGTCGAGCGTACTCATCCCTTTGGGAACCTTGAGGTCAGTGAGCATGGAGGGGTCGAGCCACCAGCTCACGTCAGCACGCTGGGCAATGTCCCACTGCGCGGCGAAGGCACCCTCGCGAACGTCCTTGGCGAAGGCGTCGGGGTCGGTCGCCGCGAGTGCGGGATCGGCACTTGCGAGAGGCGCGAGGTAGGCGAGGGAAATCCGGGGCGTTTCGGCGGTGGGCTGCCACACGAGAAACGTGCGGAGAGTTGCGGCGGCGGTGCCCCCGGTGGAGGACTGGGTGGCGTCGGCCGACGCCTGCGCCCCCGTAACCGCCGTAAGGGCGATGCGGCGCGGCCCCCACAGTGATTCGTCTCGCGTGTAGCCGAGAGAGTCCGTCGGGACGCGCACCGTGAACTCGGCGGCCTCGCCCGGCCCGAGCGTGCGCGTGGCCGAAGTTCCGCGCACCGTTCCTCGGTGCGATGTATCCGCCGCATCCATCGCCGCCCATTCGTCGGCAACCGTGCGATCCGTGACTCGCGACGTGAGCCCCGAGAGCTCCAGGGCCACGCCCTCAAGCGGGGTGCTTCCCGTGTTGGTAATGTTCACGCGGGCTTCGACCGTACCGCCCGGCTTCACCGCCCCGGGGGAGAGCGCGCGAAGATCGAGCGTGAGGGGCGCGCGGGCGTCAGGTTCCGGTGACGGGGCGGGTTCCGACGGTAGGGCGGGTGCGGTCAGTGCCACATTCGTGGGCGGTTGCTGGCCGGTAAACTGGTACGCTGCGGTGTCCCGCTGGGCGAGCGCGCCGGCGGGCACGAGAGCCGCACACAGGATCGAATACAGTGCGACCATGACGAAGAGGGCGCGACAAACGCGCCGCGTCACGGATCGAAGCATGGAACCACTGTAGAGGGCGCAGCTTCGTGCCACGTGCCAAACACGGGTGGCGCGCGCGGAGCGATCCGCACATCACAGATCAAGGTGAGGAATGAACGACGTGACTAACGGCGACAAGCGTGAAGCACACCGGATGGGGATCGAGACCGTTCGCATCCGCGCGCGGAGCATGTTCCAGGCGCTTCCAGCCTCCGTTCACGAGCTCGGCCACATGTTCGAGACTGCGGGCGAGGAATTGGCACTCGTCGGCGGGCCCGTGCGCGATGCCCTTCTTGGCCGCAGTAGCGATGACCTTGATTTCACGACGTCGGCGCGGCCCGAGTCGACGGAGCAGATTCTTCGGCAGTGGGTCGGCAAACGGGGCGCGATCTGGGACATGGGGCGCGAGTTTGGCACGCTCGGCGCGCAGCTCGACGGCGTCAAGGTCGAGATCACGACGTACCGCACGGAGGAATACGATCCGCAGTCTCGAAAGCCGCAGGTCGCGTACGGTGACACGATCGATGGCGATCTCTCGCGACGCGACTTCACCGTGAACGCGATGGCCGTTCGTCTTCCCTCTCTCGAGTTCATCGATCCGTTCGGCGGTCTCGAGGATCTTGCTGCGGGGCTTCTTCGCACACCGGTCGCTCCCGAACAGTCCTTCAGCGACGACCCGCTTCGCATGATGCGCGCCGTGCGCTTCGCCTCGACCCTTGGATTCGACATCGAGGAGGGAACCGCGCGCGCAATCGCGGCCCTCGCCGGCCGCCTCGAGATCGTGAGCGCCGAGCGTGTGCGCGAGGAACTCGTCAAGCTCATGCTCGGCGATCACCCGAGGCGTGCCCTCGAGCAGATGGTCGATCTTGGCCTTGCCGAGATCATCCTTCCCGAGCTTCCCGCGATGCGGCTCGAGATCGATGAGCACCACAGGCACAAGGATGTCTACACGCATTCGCTCACGGTGCTTGAGCAGGCGATTGACCTTGAAACAGGCCCCGAAGGACCGGTTCCCGGCCCCGACTTCATTTTGCGATTCGCGGCGCTCATGCACGATTGCGCGAAGCCTAATACGCGCCGCTACGAAGAAGGCGGAGTCGTGACCTTCCGGTTCCACGAAGTCGTGGGGGCGCGCATGGCGAAGGCCCGAATGAAGGCACTCAAGTTCGATAAGGAGACGACCAAGGCGGTCGCACACCTCATCGAACTGCATCTTCGCTTTCACGGCTACGCGGATAGCGAATGGACAGACTCGGCCGTGCGCCGCTACGTGACGGACGCGGGCGATCAGCTCGAACGCCTTCACCGCCTCACGCGCGCCGATTGCACGACGCGTAACAAGCGCAAGGCCCAGCGTCTTCGCGAAGCCTACGATGACCTCGAAAAACGCATCGCCGAGCTCGCGGAACAAGAAGAGATCTCCAAAATCCGGCCCGATCTGGATGGCCGCGCGATCATGCAGATTCTTGATCTCAAGCCCGGCCCGGCAGTCGGCAAGGCATACGCCTACCTTCTTGAGCTGCGCATGGAGGAGGGACCTCTCGGCGAGGAGGAAGCCTCGAGGCGCCTTCAGGAATGGTGGGCGCATAATGGGGCGCACGAAAGCGCGCCGGCGACGAGAGGAACCTCGAAGTGAGCGACAAGAGCCCAAAGGGGACGAGCCGTACCCGCTCGAGCGGAAAGCGTGCAGCGCGCCCTGCGACCACTCCCGCGGCAGCGAGCATTGGTCGCAGCCGCACGAAACCGCGCCCCGAAAACGCCGCGCCCACGAAAGGCCGGCACGCTGTAGCGGGAGCAGGCACGGCTGCGTCTAAGCCCAAGCCCAAACCCAAGCCCACGAACTTTCTCAACTACCCGCGCGCCGGAAAGGAGGGTTTTTTGCGGTGGCTTCCCTCGTGGCGCCTCCTTTCCGCGGCCGTCCTCGTCCTCTTCTGTGCTGGCGTGGGCTTCGGTGCGTGGCTGTATGCGACTACCGAAGTACCCGAGCCGACCGATATCGCCGTTGCTCAAACGACCCGCGTGTACTACTCGGACGGAAAGACTCTCCTCGGCGAGTTCAGCGACCTCAATCGCACGATCCTGCCCGCCGACGAGATCCCGGACAACGTCAAGGAGGCTGTCGTCGCCTCGGAGGACTCCACGTTCTACGAGAACCGCGGCATTTCGCCGAAGGGTATCGTGCGCGCTCTCGTGAACAACCTTTCTGGCGGCTCCCGCCAGGGGGCTTCGACGATCACCCAGCAGTATGTCGAGAACTACTACACGGGCAAGGTCACGTCGTATACCGGCAAGGTGCGCGAAATGATCATGGCCGTCAAAATCGATGAGGAGCTCGACAAGAACGAGATCCTTTCGCGCTACCTCAACACGATCTACTTTGGCCGTTCCGCCTACGGAATCGAAGAGGCGGCGCAGGCCTACTTCGGTAAGAGTGCGAGCGAGCTCGATGACGCCGAGGCCGCACTTCTCGTCGCCGTCATTCCCGCACCGAGCGCCTACGACCCGGCGAAGAATCCCGATAAAGCGAAAGCGCTCTGGCAGCGGGTCATCGACCGAGAGGTCAACGAGACGGGAAGCCTCACGAAGGAGGAAGCCGACAAGCTCAGCTTCCCCGAGACGATCGAATACAAACGTCAAAACTCCTTGCGCGGCACAAATGGCTACCTCATGACGACGGTGCGCAAGGAACTCGAGGCGCGAGGCTTCGACGAGGACGACATCGACACGGGCGGCTACACGATCGTCTCGACGATCGACAAGCACACGCAAGAATCGACCGTCGAAGCGATCGCGAATCTCCCCGAGGACCGCCCCGAGAATAACCGCGTGGGAACCGTGAGCATCGACCCGTCAACCGGTGCGATCCGGGCGCTCTACGGCGGCGAGGACTACCTCAAGCAGCAGCGGAACGACGCTACCCAGTCGCGCATGCAGGCCGGTTCAACGTTCAAGGCGTTCACGCTTGTTGCCGCGCTCGAGGAGGGCTATAGCCTCCACTCCAACTGGGACGCCTCTTCGCCTAGGACCTTCAAGGGGTGGACCGTCAAGAACTTCGGCAATGTCTCGCGTGGCAGCGTCGATCTCCTGACCGCGACGCGGCACTCCTACAACACGCCCTATGCGGCACTCAACGTTGACATGGGCGCCGAGAAGACGCGCGAAGCGGCCGTCAAGATGGGGCTTTCCGAGAAGACACCCGGTCTCGACGACAGTCCGAGCAACGTCCTTGGCTCTTCATCGCTCACGGTTCTCGAGCTCGCGGGGTCGTATTCCGTGATCGCCTCGGGCGGGATTAAGCGCACGCCGCACATCGTCGAAAAAGTGACGAATGCTGACGGTTCGAGCAAGTACGCCTATAAGGATGACGGCGAGCGAGTTCTCAAGGAGTCCACGGCGATCAACGCGACCGTAGCCCTCCAGGAACCCACGAGCTCTCGCGGCTCGGCACGAATCGTCAACAAAAAAATGGATGGCCGCCCGGTCGCGGGCAAGACGGGTACTTCAAGCTCGTTCCGCTCGGCGCTTTTCGTGGGTTACACCCCCCAGCTGGTCACAGCGGTGGGCATGTTCCAACCAAGTTCCGACGGCCGCACTGAAGAGCCACTCACCCCGTTCGGCCCGTGGGAGGACATGACCGGTGGCGGCGCGCCCGCGAGTATCTTCGCCGACATCATGACGAGCGCCCTCGACGGGCAGGACGAACTCGACTTCCCGGACGAAGTCGATACCGATGGCAAGAAGAAGCGGAAGAGGACAAAACGGACGCAGGCGCCTGCGCCGCGCGTGACCAAGGAACCCGAGGTGACCGAGGCACCATCGGAAGAGCCGAGTGAGGAGCCGCCCGCAACCGAGGAGCCGTCGCAGGAGGCGCCCGAGCCGTCTCCTTCTCCGTCCGAGGAGAAGCCGGCATCGCCAGCGCCGAAGCCGAAGCCCGAACCGAAGCCTGAACCGAGCGAAAAGCCGGAGACGCCGAAGGTACAGCCGACGCGCGGCAACGACAAACCCGTTGAGCCGACCGCGACGCCGAAAGAACCTCGGTAGCGGTGAGGTCCAGGCCACCGTCGGACCCCCTTCCCCGAACCCGGGCGAGCCGCTAGACTTGGGAAGTCTGTGGAAAACCGCAGGCGCATGCATGACCCTCCTGCCACGGAAGGACCGTGGCCGCGATAGACCACAGGAGGTGGGGATTTACACATGCGTAAGTACGAAATGGTTGTGATCCTGGACCCGTCGATCGACGAGCGTACCGTGGACACTACTTTTGAGAAGCTCATCAAGGTTGTTCCTGCTGAGGGCGGCACCGTCGACAACACCGACGTGTGGGGCAAGCGCAAGTTTGCGTACGAGATCGACAAGAAGCAGGAAGGCATCTACGTCGTTCTTAACTTCACCTCGAAGCCCGAGACCGCCAAGGAGCTCGATCGCCAGCTCGGCCTCAACGAGTCCGTTCTGCGCACGAAGCTCATGCGCGTCGACGAGAAGTAAAAACCTCGTTTACAAGCCACACCGCACCATCAGCTGAAGGAGAGTCATGGCGAACGATACCGTCATCACCGTCGTCGGAAACCTGACCGCCGATCCCGAGCTGCGCTTTACGAACTCGGGGATTCCCGTCGCGTCGTTCACCGTCGCGTCGACCCCCCGCACGTTCGACCGCCAGTCGGGCGAATGGAAGGACGGCGAAGCTCTCTTCCTGCGCTGCTCCATCTGGCGCGATGCAGCCGAGAATGTCGCCGAGTCCCTCACGAAGGGCACCCGCGTGATCGTTCAGGGCCGCCTCCAGCAGCGCTCCTACACCGACCGCGAAGGCAATAACCGCACCTCGATCGAACTCCAGGTCGACGAGATCGGTCCTTCGCTTCGCTACGCGACCGCGAAGCCGACCCGCACTCAGCGCGGCGGCAGCGGAAACTTCGGTGGCGGTTTCAACGGTGGTAACAGCGGTGGCGGCAACTATGGTGGCGGCCAAGGCGGCTACTCCAACCAGGGAGGCTACGGCGGTAACCGCGGTGGCGCCCAGGGTGGACCGCAGGGCGGCCAGAACCCCGCCGATGTTGACCCCTGGAGCAACGGCGGCGCTGAAGAGCCACCGCCCTTCTAAATCGCGCCGCGCCACTCGGCACACATCCTCAATTTATCCATTCCATCCCGGGTAGAAAGCCCGGGCTCCCCTCACTCAAAGGAGCACCACGATGGCGAAGCCAGAGCTTCGTAAGCCCAAGAAGAAGCAGAACCCGCTCAAGAGCGCCGGTATCGAGAACATCGACTACAAGGACCCCGCGGTTCTGCGTAAGTTCATTTCGGATCGCGGAAAGATCCGTGCACGCCGCGTGACCGGCGTCAGTGTCCAGGAGCAGCGCAAGATCGCGAAGGCCGTCAAGAACGCCCGCGAGATCGCCCTCCTTCCCTACTCGACCTCCGGTCGCTGAGCCAAGGAAGGATAGAGAAAAATGGCTACTACCAAGCTCATCCTCACCAACGAGGTTTCCAAGCTCGGCGGCCCCGGCGATGTCGTCGAGGTCAAGGCCGGCTACGCGCGCAACTACCTTCTGCCGCGCGGCCTTGCCACGCCGTGGACCAAGGGCGCTGAGCGCCAGCTCGAGCAGATGGCTGCCGCAAACTCGAAGCGCGCCGTGGCGTCGCTCGAGGATGCGCAGGCACTGCGTGACCTCCTCCAGACCAAGCCGGTCGTCGTGGCCGAGCGTGCGGGCCAGAACGGCCGCCTCTTCGGCGCCGTGACCGCCGCCGAGGTTGCCGAGGCCGTTAAGGCTGGCTTCGATCGCGAGATCGATCGCCGCAAGGTCGAGTTCACCGCGCCGATCAAGTCGCTCGGCGAGTACACCGTGACGGTGCGCCTGCACGAAGAGGTTTACGCAAACCTCGTTGTCCAGGTCGTTGCCGCGAAGGGTGCGCGCGCCTGAACGGCATAGCGTAAACGCTCGAATGAGAGCGAACGAGGAAGCGGCGGGTCCACACCCGCCGCTTTTTCGTGTCATCTGGTGGTCTTTCGCGCGCCCTGCCAAAAAATTGAATACATTTATGCAATGACCTCCCCATCCTCACACCCGTCTACAGCCAGCGATCCCCACGAACACGGCCACCTTTCCCGATCGCTCACGCATCGGCAGATGGCCATGATCGCGATGGGTTCCGCGCTCGGCACAGGCCTTTTCCTCGGTTCCGGAGATGCGATCGCCGTGGCCGGTCCCGCCGTGATCATCAGCTTTGCGATCGGCTCCGCCATTGCCATGACCATCGCCCTCGCGATGGGCGAGATGGCCTCGCGTCACCCCGTCCAGGGCGGATTTGGCACACTCGCCGCGCGCTATCTCTCGCCTTTTTGGGGATACCTCGTGCGGTGGCTCTACTGGATCGTGACGGTCGGGGTGACCGCCGCTGAACTGTATGCGTGCAGCCTGTATCTCCAGTTCTGGGCTCCGGATCTTCCTCAGTGGGCGGGGGTCGCGATCCTCGGCGCGATCGTCGTTGCGATCAACGTGGTGAGCGTCAAGAGCTTCGGCACGATCGAGTTTTGGCTTTCGAGCATCAAGGTCATCGCGGTCGTCGTCTTCATTCTCGTGGGGCTGTGTCTCGTGTTCTTCGGGCTCCCGGGAACACCTGCTGCCGGGGTCTCGAACTGGACGAACGACGGTGGCTTCATGCCCTTTGGTTTCAAAGGCGTGTGGGTCTCGATGGCGCTCGTGATGTTTTCCTTCGGCGGCATCGAGATGCTGTCGATCTCGGCCGCTGAGGCGAAGGATCCCGCACGGTCGATCCGCACGGCCGCGCAGTCGACCGTGATTCGATTGAGCTTCTTTTACGTCGCGGCGATAGGGATCATCGTCGCGCTCGTGCCGTGGAAAGAAGCCTCGGGTGCCGCTGGTGACGTGCGCCTGTCGCCGTTCGTCATGGTGTTCCACGAACTCGGGATTCCTGCGGCGGCGGGCCTCACGAACCTCATCGTGGTGATCACCGCGCTGTCCGCCGCAAACGCCAACGTGTATGCGGGCTCGCGCTTTCTTCACTCGCTCGCCGCGGATTCGCTCGCCCCGCAAATGCTCGAGCGCACGACCAGGCGCGGCATTCCGCTGCCCGGCATCATCGTGCACGCATGCGGGATCCTCGTCGTCGTGGTGCTTGCGATGACGGGTATCGGCGGTCTGTTCCCCCTCATCATGTCGACCGTGATCTTCTCGGCGGTCATCGTGTGGGTTTTGATCCTGGTGACCTACGTGGTCTATCACCGCACGCGCGACGGCCGCGAATTATTCCGCATGCCCGGTGGCGTGGTGACGGCGATCGCGGGCATTGCCGGCCTCCTTTTCGTGTTCTCGACGGTGATCGCCGTTGAGCGCATGCAGCTCGCGGCCATGGTGGGCATCCCGTTCGTGCTGCTCGTGACCCTCGCGTACGTGCTCGTGTTCCGCCACCGCATTAGCGTTGAGGCAATCGACGCGAGCTTCGCGGAGGCTGAAAAGGCGCGCGCCGAATTCTCGTAACCTTGGTCCCATGCCTTCGACACCTCAGCGGCGCTATGTGCCAATGCTCGATGTTGTGCGTATTTCGGCGATCGTCGCTGTCGTAGGCATCCACTGTCTCGCGCCTGCCGCCACTGCCGAAAACGCCCCCTGGGCACTCGTGGTGTTCCGCTCGATGATGAACGTCGCGGTGCCCGTGTTCATCATGATCTCCGGCGCCCTGAACCTCGCCCCGGTGGCGATGCGCAATGGAGCATGGCCGTTTCTACGTTCGCGTTTCGCGCGGCTCATTCCCGCGACCATCGTGTGGACGCTCGTGTATGGCGTTGTGATCAATGGCGTGGTTCTGGGTCGCGACCTGACCGCGGAGCGGCTCGGCAAGGAAGCGCTCATGGGGGATCAGTCCCCGCAGCTGTACTTTCTGTGGCTCATCATGGGACTGTCCATCATTACCCCCGTGCTCGGCTCGTTCGTTGCGCATTCGAAAGCACGTGCGTGGGCTGCCACCGGTGTGAGCCTCGCGTGGGGTTTGTCGGTATATCTCGCTCCGAACGCGTTTGAGGCGGTCGGGCAACCCACGGGCGTGATTTCCGGGGCGGTGCTCACCTACTGGATTTTCTACGTAGGGCACTACCTCGCTGGTCACGTCGCGTTCGCCCACCCGGTCCGACGGCGCCTTGCGCCCGCCGTGCTCGCCCTCGGTATCGCGCTGCTCGCGGTTCTCGGCGTGTGTGGCGGTCTCGGTATTGAGAACGAGGGATGGGGCAAGCTCGTCAGCGGCAACTACCGCTCACCCTTGAATGTCGGTGCGTCGTTCGCGCTTGTGGCGGGCCTTCTTGCCGTGAGCCGCGAGTGGGTGGTTTCCGATCGCGTGCAGGGTGTGTTGCGGCGCCTCGGCGATGCGTCGTTCGGCGTGTTCCTGTGCCATTTCGTTGTGCTCATAGGTGTGCGCCTCCTAGTGCCCGGGCTCGACTCGAGCGGAACACTCGCGTGCGTGGGCGCATGGGTGCTCGTGCTCGGGCTTTCGTGGGCAGTGTCGCTTGTCGCGGCGCGAATCCCTTATGTGCGAGCGGTGTTTTAGCGTCGCGGCCTCGTAAGGCGCCTGGTAGCCGTCGGACCCTGCCTGCCGCTCGAGCGTGCGGCCTTTCCTTCACAACCTCCACACTTTGCAAAGTCTTTACTTTTTGCGTGGGGCGCGGGAAGATATGTCAGCACGCACTTCCCTCGTGCCCATGTCTAGAGGAGATTTCCATGTCGATGAGGTCTACGTTCCGCGGCGCATCCGCCGCGTTCGCCGCCGCGCTTGTGCTCGCTTCGTGCGGGGCTACGGGTGGTGAGGTGTCCACGCCAACCGAGACCCCCACCCACGCACCCGAAACGGCGAAGCCGAGCCCCACCCAGATTCCCTCGGCCGAAGAAAGCGACAAGCCGAGTGCGGAGCCGAGCGCGAGCGAGGATGCGAGCGCAACGCCGAGCGAGAGCTCGAGCCCAACCGCTTCTTCCGAACCTGAAGCGAAGGTGGGCGCGGCTCCCGCGATAATCGCTCACTTCACTGAGGACACCAATCCGGATATCGGCGACTTCCCCTTCAGCCGTGACGTGATCGCTACGTCCATCTCGAGCGTCTTCGATGATGGCGGTGAGGCAACCGTGGAGTGCGATGGCGATATTGACATCACCGCGGGCAAGCCGAAGACCCACTGCACGGTGACGACAGGGGACAGGACCCGCGAGGCCTACGCCTACGGCACCTTCTCGAATGTGCAGGGCCCGGGCCTTCTCGTCGCCTTTGACAACGACTTTGATGCCTCGCTCAGCGGGAAGTTCACCGAACCCGGAACCGAGGTTCTTGCCTACGGCATCGGTGACATGTGGGCCGTCGATTCTCCCGTGGACGGCGCGACGGTGTCCGAAAAGGCGCTCAAGGCGATGCAGTCCCTCGAAATGCCCATCTCGAAGTTCGAGTGCGCGGGTGAGATGTCGATCGCTGAAGGTCGCAACTCCCAGGTATGCCCGATAGAGGCGGAATGGGGCAAGGCAGAGGCCACGGTCATCGCAGCGACGATCCTCAATTCCCAGGATTCGGGCGTGCTCGTCGTGACACAGGTGCCTACCGACGACTAGTTCGCCCCGTGGCGTTGCCCACCTGGCCCGTGCGCGGATTCGCGCGCGCGAGGCGGTGGGGCTATATTAGGGAGCGCTTCGATCTCGGTGTGCCGTGAAACCCGGTGTCGAAGTTCCCGCGCAAGTGGCGGAATTGGTAGACGCGCACGGTTCAGGTCCGTGTGCCTTTGCGGGCGTGGGGGTTCAAGTCCCCCCTTGCGCACCCCATGCGGGCCCCTCCTACGGGAGGGGCTTTCGCGTATCTGCACGCGTGTACTCGGGTGAGGGGTTGAGCAGCATGAGTGAGGAGACGCCCTCGGGCTCGCACACAAACGCATGGCTCGGTGCCGTGGGGGAGGGCGCGGGGTTCATTCCGACGGCTGCCGATCGGGCCGCCGCTGCCGGCGTTTTTGACAACCTTCCCCTCGCGGGTGCGCAGCTCGAGCTTCCGGACGTGCACGATCCCGACTGGTGGATTAAATCGCGCATTTCCTCCGGCGAATTCGATCGCGAGGCGCTACTGCCCGCCGCTGTGGTGCTGCGCAAGGAACACGATATGCTCGCGCACACTCTTCGCTCGCTCCCATCACAAGACGCGGTGCGCGAATACCTCGAGGACTACAACGCTCGGGCGCGCCGCGAAAACAGCGCGGCGGTCCGTGACGCTTCGCTGCGGCCCGCCGCAAGCGAGGAGCCTCCGCTTCTCGTGCCCCTCGTCGATGTCGAAAACTGGGTCTCTCGCTGGCACCGCCTCCGCCAGTTGTGAGGGCCTGCCGCCCCGCTGTGCACGCCCTCAGGGCAGAGGGGGCGCGGCGGCGAAGGGATCCGAATCGCTATCGGTGGTGGCCGTGTATTCGGCCTTCGCAAGGGCCCGATCACGGGCCTCGGTGCCGCACAGGGAGGCAATGAGGGCGGCGGTCATGTCCATCCCAGCGGCCACGCCCGAGGACGTCCAGCGATCACGATCCTCAACCCAGCGAGCCTCCCTCTGCCAGGCAATCGTCTGACCGAAGGTGCGCGCCCACTCGAACGCGGCTTTATTGCTCGTTGCCCGGTAGCCTTCGAGCAGCCCGGCCGACGCGAGGAGCGCCGAGCCCGTGCACACGGACGCGAGGAGCCGGGCACGCGCGCCGGCCTCGGTAAGCCACGCGAGAAACGGCGCATCGTCGACGAGCGTTCGCGTGCCGGGCCCACCCGGGACGAGAAGGATGTCGATCGGCTCCTTGGAGAGCTCCCGAAACGAACGGCCACACTCCACGCGAAGGCCCTGCGCGCTCGAGACGAGACCCGCCTCGGGTCCCACAAAGTCGAGCGTGATGCCCTCGACGTGGCTCAAAAGCTCAACCGGCCCGCACACATCAAGCAGCTCGAATGCGTCAAAGAGTACGACGCTTACTTGTCTCGTCATCGATTACTCTCCTTTGAGATGCGCTGGCCGAATCACGTCAATATCGACCTTAGTGGAAATTCCGTCGACTGTGCCGTCAAAACGCAGCTGCCATACCGCCCAGCGATCCTCCTTGGGTCGCGACGACTCGGAGAAGAGCCAGGTTGGGCGGCCTTCGGCGTGCGGGAGGTCGTAGTGGCGCCGCCACTCGGCACTCGAGTAGATCACGAGCTTTCGCCCCCACGCCTTCTCAACCGCGTTCACGAAGGCCTCGACCTCGGCATTGGCGTGCTCAGCTTCGGGGCGCTTTTCGCACGCGCCATCAAACTCGAGGTCGAGGGCGGGTGGAAGCGCCCCCGAATCCGGCGGGGCTGCCTTCAAGAAATCGCGTGCCTGATCCGCGCCGGGGGAGCACAGCGTGAAGTAGTGGTAGGCGCCCGGGGTGATGCCGTTTTTCGTGGCGCCCTCCCAGTTCGCGGCAAACTTCGGGTCGGTATAACCAGTGCCCTCGGTCGCCTTGATGTACGCAAAGCTCACGCCCGCATCGGCGACAGCGCCCCAGTCAATCGTCTTTTGATGCGAAGACACATCGATGCCGAGGCTTTCGCCCTCGCGCAGATCCACCCCGCGCGACAGATTTGTGAGAGCGGAGGCATCCGCGGGGGTGTCCGGGATGGTCATCACGCGCGCCTTCACGGGTGCGGGCGCAGCGGGGATCGCCCGTTGGTCCGACGGTTGCCCGGCCGCAATGGTGCTCACGAGCGTGCCAATCGAGACGAGCATGCAGGACGCGGCGAAGATGGCGACGATCGCTTTGTATTGGAGCCGATAGACGTCGGCGCGAGAAAAGCGCGGCATACCGAAAGTGTAGTGGTCAAGCGCTCACGGATGTGGGTGCGACGCTAGGTGAGCAAGCGTCGGAACGGACCCTGTAGCGTGGTGGTGTGCCTTCCCAGTTTCCGCCACTGACCACCCAGTTCGCGCGCGAGTTTCCCGATCTCGTGCGCGAGTGCGCGCCCAGCATCCCCGCCGATACGCGCGTGGGGGCCGCGAATGCGCCGCTCGTGAGGGAGCTCGGGATTGATTCCGGGGCGGAAATCGAGGCGGTCGAGGGCCTCGCGCGCAGCCTTGCGAATGCGCACAGCGCGCACGCCATGGCGTATTCGGGCCACCAGTTTGGCACCTTCTCGCCCGTCCTCGGCGACGGCCGCGCTCACCTCATGGGCGAGCTGACCTGCGGCGATGCTATCGTGGATGTGCACCTCAAGGGCAGCGGGCTCACGCCGTTCTCGCGTCCTGGATCGGACGGCAAAGCGCCGCTCAGCGCGATGTATCGCGAATACCTCATCTCGGAGGCGCTTGACGCCCTCGGCATTCCCGCGAGCCGCGCGCTCGCGGTTCTCGAGACGGGGGAGCGGATCAGGCGCCGCGCACCCGAGCCGGAACCCGCGGGGATCCTCGTGCGCACGGCTGTAAGCCACGTTCGCGTGGGCACCTTCCAGTTCGCGAGGGTCGCGGGCGATCAGGGAACAATCGCGGCGGATACGCGCGACACGCTCGTACGATTCGTCCTCGATCGGCACTACCCCGGATGGGAAGAGAGTGCCGACGCTCGCCGGCGGCCTGCCCTTGCTCTTCTTCGCGGCGTCGCCGCGCGCCAGGCGCGGCTCGTGGCGCAGTGGATGGGGGTGGGGTTCGTGCACGGCGTGCTCAATACCGACAACGTCAGCGTTGCGGGCGAATCGATCGACTTTGGGCCGTGTGCCTTCCTCGATCGGTACGAGGCCGGGGCGTGCTTCAGCTCGATCGACACCGGCGGCCGCTACGCCTACGACCAGCAGCCGGCCATTACGCAGTGGAACCTCGCGCGCTTCGCCGAAGCCCTTCTCGACCTCATCGACCCGGATCCGCAGCGCGCGATCGACGACGCGAGTGCGGTACTAGCGGAGTTTGAGGAGGAGTACCGCGCTGTCTTCACGCGAGTGTTCGCGCGAAAGCTCGGAATCGAGGCGGAACCGGACGTCGCGTTGGCGCAGTTCGTTGCGAACACCCTCGAGTCCCTCGAACGCGAGCACATGGACTTCACCCTGTTTTTCAGGGCCCTCGCCGAAGGAAAAAGCATCGACGGAGAGTTCGCTGCGGGCAGCGCGTGGCGAGCTGAACTCGAGGAGCTTCGCTCGCGCGGAGGAACGAGCCTCGAGCGCGCCGAGGCGCTCATGCGCGAGACGAACCCGATCTACATTCCCCGCAACCACCACGTCGAGGCAGCACTGCGCGACGTCGAGCGCGGCGAGCGGGGAAAATTCGAGCGCCTCCTTGCCGCGATTCGCGACCCGTGGACGCGCCGCGACGGATTCGAGGACCTCGAGGCGCCACCGGCTCACGCTCGATTCTTCACGAGCTTCTGCGGGACGTGAGCCGCTTTCCCGAGGATCGATTCAGCCGCCGAGTTCGAACGAGAAGCGCTCGAGCGGAGTGCGGCCTGCCTCGGTGACCGAGACGGCGCGGTCATTCGTGCCATCGCGCTTATCGAACGCTTCCGCAAGGGGAAGCGCCGTGCTGCGCGCCGCTTCAATGAACTTCTCGACGGTTGTGTCTTCGCCGTTGAGGCCCTCGATCGTCATCGCGCCGTACCCGGCGCGCGTAAGCTCGCTCGCCACCACGATTAGCTGCTTGAGCGCCGCAAGGTACATGCTCGGGGCGAGACCCTCGTGGCGTACGTTCGGCAAGTGGCGCACGAAGAGCATCGCCGCCATGCGCACATTGCCCGTTGCGAGAAGGAACAGCATGTGGTCGATCTGGTGGCTGAGATGCATCGGTGAGGACATGATCAGCGGGTACGAAAACTCCGCGAGCGCCGCGGCCTCGGGAAGCCTCCCGGCGCGCGCAAAGGCGAACAAGGCCTCTGAGGCGATCGACTGAGGCTCTTCCGCGCACTCGTAGCCCCGGTCGAGGATTTCGTCCACGAGGCGAAGCGCTGCCTCCGGCTCGTCGATCTGCCACAAAATCGTGGCTTCCTGCGCCCTCGCGCACGCGTCGCAATTGGAGTATTCGTCGGGAGGGCACGCCTTGATGCGAGTGAGAACCTCGCGGGCTTCGTCGACATTGCCCGTCTCGAGCGCGAAAGAGAGTTCAGCCCACAGGATTCCGGCTTCCCCGGCTCCTTCGCGTTGATAGGCGGCGCGCATCATGTCGAGCGCGGAACGCACCTGGGAAAGCGAGTACTGGGGGTAGCTCAGAAGCATGACCGTGAGCCACTTGTACCACCACAGGAGGTCGACGTCCGGCTGAGTCTCGAGAGGACGCACGGGGTAGCGAGAGGGATCGGAATCGTGCATGTGCGCGCACCACAGGAACAGCGTGAGCTGCTCCGTGGCCTCGGCTGCCTGGAAGGCGAAACCTACGAGCCGCATGCGGATCTCGTAGAGGGCTCGCTTATCGCCTCGCTCCTCTGCGAGTCGCTCGGCGCGCTTGCCGATCTCCCACCGCTCCCGCGGCGGCATCGGCGCAGGGGAGTCGAAGCGGCGCGCGAGGCTTTCGACGGTCTCTGTTTCGCTCATCGCGACTCCGGGGTGCCCTTCCACCACGTGTCGGTGATGGTCACGGGCGTTGTGCGCTTGTGTCGCGACGAGAGATAGCGGCGCTCAATGTTCTCTGCGGAGGGCGCGGGGATGTCTCGGCCTTCGAGGTAGTCGTCGATGTCGTCGTAGCTCACGCCGAGCTCGTCCTCGTCCGTGCGCCCGGGGTTGCCATCGAGCAGGTCGGCGGTCGGCACCTTGGTCCAGAGCGGATCCGGTGCGCCCAGATGTTCGAGAAGCGAGCGGATCTGGCGCTTGTTGAGCCCGTAGAGAGGGAGGATGTCCGCGCCACCGTCGCCAAACTTCGTAAAGAACCCGACCGTGGACTCGGCGGCGTGATCCGTGCCGATCACGAGGAGCCCTTCGTCACCGCCGATCGCGTACTGAGCGACCATGCGCAGGCGCGCCTTGATGTTGCCCGCGTTGAAATCGCTTGTCTCATGCCCCGCCGCAGACGCAAACTCGTGGCGAAGTGCATCCGCAGCGCCCTTGATGTTGATGGTCATCTCGCGGTCCGCGCCGATCCACGCCATTGCCGCGGCCGCATCGGCCTCATCGTGCTGCACCCCGTGTGGAAGGCGCACCGCGACGAAATGAGCGTCGCCGCCCTCGGCACGCACCTTCTGAACCGCGAGCTGAGCGAGGCGGCCCGCGAGAGTCGAATCGACGCCGCCGCTAATGCCGAGCACAAAGCCGTTCGCGCCGGTCGAACGCAGGTACTCGGTCAGGAAAGCGACGCGGCGCTCGACCTCTGCCGCAGGGTCGATCTGGGGCTTCACGCCCATCTCGTTGATAATCGATGCTTGGAGTTCACGCATGGTCCCAGCCTAACTTTCGGTGCCTTCGCCCGGTTCGAGAAAATCCTCGATCGAGAGATCGCGCCGCATGAGATTCGTGGAAAGCGCGAGCATGTCGGAAAGGGACTCGTTGAGGATCGCGCGATCCGCGGGCCGCAGCGGGTTGTGCCCCGCGAGCATCGCCTGCACGTAGATGAGCCGCACCGTTCGCGAGGCCACCACCTGATCCTCGCTCTCGATGCCCGCGAGCATTTTCACGAGGGGGCTATTCCAGTTGAGAACGAGTGTGGCAAGGGTGGGCAGGCTCGAGTCTGGGCCTTCCGGCGCACGCTCCGTTTCCGGTGAGGAGGCCGTGACCTCACGCATGAGGTCGCCCCAGAAGCCGCTCGTCGATTCCTCAAGGCGGCGCAGCTCCATGCTCCTCAAAACATCGGGATCAACGACGTAGAGGGCCGGGACATCCTCGGGAGTAAATGCGCGCACCTGGACGTCGCAATCGAGCCCAAACAGCGCGGTTTCGGCGAATGCGCGCACGCGTTCGGCGGCCTCTTTGTCTGGACCGAACACCGCCCCGAACTGCGCAATCACATCGCCAAGGGTGATGGGCGCGGCGCTCGCGGACGCAATAGTCTCGCCGAGCATCCGCATGAGGTCTTTTTCGTACACGTAGCCGGCATTGACGACGACCTGGTCGCTCGGGACTACGCCCGCGAGCTGGCGGAATTCCTCCGTTGTTTCGGCGTAGCGCACACGCGGGTTCGCCTCGACGATCTCGCTCACGAGCATGCGCCCCTGGTTCGTCTCGAACGTGAAATGAGGCAGCACGATCCGCGCGAGCTCCACATCGTGAACGGCGAGGGAGCGCAGGGCCAAGTCGTGAATGGCAAGGAAACGCTGGAGGCCGCGCGGATCGCTCTCAGCAAGCGAGAGGATCCAGGACCGCAAGGTCGAGGCAATCGCGCGCTTCGTGACCGCGAGCGCCTCATCGTTGACGAAACCTTCGCGCGAGGCGGTGGGGGTGAGCCCCGTGGAATCGAGAACGACTCGCACGAAAAATGCCCATTCGGGCAGGAGATCGGGGAGGGCTTCGGAGACGAGAAGCCCGCCCATGTAGGCGCGCGTGGCCTGCCGCGCGCCTGGAGAGGGGGAGGCCGGAAGAACGAAAGCGGTTCCTCGCGTGCCCGTTTCGGGAACGGAAATGTCGATTATGTCGAGGGGTTGTGCACCGAGAAGTTCAGTTCCGTACTCGGCGAGGTGCTCGAGATCCCGCTCGAGGGCCCAAGCGTGAAGGTCATCTTCGCTGCCCTCCACGGGAGCATCTGCCGCCGAGGGGAGCACCCCGGGGGAGAGGTGACGGGTAAAAAACGGGGTGCGGTTGACGAAACGCTCGGTTCCACGCGGCCCGCAGACCTCGAGCGTCACGGGGAGGAACTCCGCGAACGTGGTCGCGAGCTCCCACACGCGAACGTATGACGTGAGCTCGCGAGCATCCGGCCGGGGGGTGAGCCGCACGCTCGTGCCGACTGCAACGTGAGAGCCGGCCGAACCCTCGAGAGATTCGAGCGTGAACGTGCCGTCGCTGCGGCCCACCCAACGGCTCGCCTCCCCACCGGAGGCGGGGCGGGTCTCGACCACGATTTCATCGCTCACCATGAAGCAGCTCAGCAGCCCGATGCCGAACTGCCCCAGCCGATCCGTGCGAGGCAAGTCGAAAATGTCCCGCTTGCTCGATTGGCCGACGGTCGAGAGGAGCTCCGCCATTTCCTCGCGGTGCATGCCCGCGCCGTTATCGGTGACAACGAGCTCGCCAGATTCGGGGCCCACGGGCGTCACCTGGATGAGGGCATCATCGAGGGTCAGCGTGCCCGCCTCGATGCGCGTCATGATCGCATCGCGAGCGTTCTGAATGAGCTCGCGCAGGAACACGCGCGGATTCGAGTAGATGTGCGTGCTCAGAAGCTCGACGACCGCGTGAAGGTTGACCTGAAACGGATGGGAGGGAAGCGTCATGCCTCGATCCTACGGAAACAGGTGAGCCTTGGCAGTCGTCGGACCCTCGATTGTGGATAACTCGCGCCCGGTGCCCGTCAGGCCTTCTCCCCGGGTGCCGAACCCTCACCGCTCTCGGGCGTTTCGGATTCGGCCGCCTCGCCAGCGTCCTGCTGCTCTTCAGCAACCGCGGACTCCTCGGTGTCCTCCGTGTCCTCGGCGCCCTCAGCATCACCGGGCTGCGGAGCATCCTCCGTATCCGAAGAACCGTCGGACTCCTCAGCGCCTTCTGCACCCTCTCCAGTCGACGCTTCGTCCTGAGCCGCGTTCTCGACACGGTCGTGAAGCTTCTTCTTGATTTTCTCCACCCGGCGCTTCGCACGGATACCGAACAAGAGCATCACGAAGGCGACCGCCGAATAGGCAACCATGATCCAAATGAGGTGGGCGAAGTTGATCGAGCCGCCCGCGATCGCGACCCTCAGTGCGTTCACGACCGACGTGAAGGGCAAGTACGGGCTGATGATCTGGAAGAACTTCGGAGTCGTCTCAATCGGGTACGTAGCACCCGCCGACGCGAGCTGAAGCACCGTGAAGATGAGCGACATGAAGCGCCCCACGGGGCCAAAGCACGCGACGAGTGCCTGGTTGAGAGCCATGAACGTGAGCGAGGCGATGAACGAAATAAGGAACGCCTGGCCAAGACGCATCATGTCGATCCCCACGAGGAAGTGCACGGTCGAAACCATGAGCACCGACTGAAGCACGCTCACCAAGGCACCCGGAAGGTAGCTCGCGAGGGCGACCATTGCGGCAGGCATGTTGCTGCCCACGCGGCGACCGCTCAGGGCCGGGAACACCAGGAAGAACGCGAGCGCGCCGATCCATAGCGAAAGCGTCATGAAGTACGGGCCAAGGCCGTAGCCGTAGCTTTCAACCTCGTGCAGGCGGTGCTTCGACAGGTCTACCTGCTGAGAGGCAACGCTCGCGAGATGATCCTTCTCAGACGTGGAGTAATTCGGTACTTGCTCGACACCATCGGCAAGGCCGTCGTGGAGCTCATTCGCGCCGTCCTTGAGTTTGCCGAGGCCGCCGCCGAGTTCGGTCGCGCCGTCATTGAGTTTGCCGAGGCCATCGTTGAGCTTCACGGCGCCGTCATTGAGTTTTATGGAGCCGTCGTGGAGCTTCACGGCGCCATCGTTGAGCTTGCCGATGCCGCCATCGAGCTTTATGGCGCCGTCCTGAAGCTTGCCTGCGCCGGTTGTGAGGTCACTCGAGCCCGTCGCGAGGCGCTGTGCGCCGTCGTTGAGTTTTCCGCTCGCGGCGTCGAGCTTCGAGGCGCCGTCGGCGAGGGTCGAAGCGCCCGCGTACGCCGTGCCCGTTCCGTCCTTGAGTTGGCTCGTGCCATCCGCCAAACGACCCGTGCCGTTTGTCAGGTCGCCGGCACCATTCGAGAGCTTCCCGAGGCCGTCATCGAGCGTGTTTGCGCCGGTCGCGAGCTGGTTGATGCCATCCACGAGCTCGGTCGATTTCGCGTCGAGCTCGCCTACTCCGTCGTCGAGTCTCTTGAATTTGTCGGCGACTTCTCGGGACTTCTCAGCCGCGTGGTCGAAGAGTGCGGGAAGTTCGTTGACCTTGTTATCGAGTGCGTGCGCGGCAACGTCGAGGGGAACGATGATCTTGAGGTCGAGGTCGCTCACGCCAGCGTTGATCTTGCGAGAGCGTTCCGCAATCTGATCGGCGCCGCTCTTGAGACCATCGATCGCGAGCTTTTGCTGCTCGGGATCCATCTCGTCCCAGTGTTCTTGAATGTCCGCGAGCGATTCCGCGTAGTCTTCGGTGCCCTCGACGTCTTCGACCGTGAGTTTCTTGAGTTCGACGGCCTCGTCGTGCGCGCCGCGAGTCTTGTCCTTGACCTTGTGCAGGTCATCAACGATCGCGGGCCCACGATCGCTCAGGTCCTCCATGCGTTCGGCGATGAGCTCGGAGCCATCGGCGAGGGCCGCCGAGCCCTTCTTGAGCTCCGCGACCGCTCCGGGGAGGATCGAAGTCTTTGAGTTCAGTTCGTTCAAGCCCTCGGCAAGTTTCGCGGAGCCATCCTGGGCGTCCGTGAGGCCGTCACGCAGGCGAATCGCGCCGTTGTTGACCTGCGAGGCACCGTCGGAAAGTTGACCCGCGGCCGAATCCAGCCGGCCCACGCCGTTCGCGAGATCGCCTGCGCCAACCGCGGCGCGCCCCGTCGCATCCTTGAGCTGAGTTGTGCCATTCGCGAGGGTGTTCGCGCCGTTCGCGAGGGTGACGGTGCCGTCCTTGAGGTCGCCGAGACCCACGACGAGCTTGCCGGAGCCGTCTTTCGCGGTCGTGGTGCCGTCGGCAAGCTGGGCAGTGCCGTCCTTCGCTGCAGCCGTTCCGTCCACGAGCTGACCGGAACCATCCTTCGCGTTCGCGGTGCCGTCGGCGAGCTTGTCGGCGCCGTCTTTTGCGTCAGAAGAGCCGTCGGCGAGCTGCCCGGCGCCGTCCTCGGCATCCGAGAGCGAGTCGTGCATATCGTTGAAGCCCGCGTAGATGTTGTGGAGGTACTCGTCGCTCACCTTTTCGTTGAGCGAATCCGTGACCTTCGTGAGGATGCTCTGGGCGAGGTTGCCCGAGATCATATTTTTCGCGTCGTTGGTCGTGATTGAGAGTTCGGCTTTCGCGGCCGTCGAGGGGTCGTCGTTTCCAACAGAGGCGACGTTGGTGCTGAAGTTCTCGGGGATTCTCAAGACCGCGTAGATCTCGCCGTCCTGGAGCGCCTTGTTGGCGCGCGACTCGGACATTTCCGTCCAGTCGAGGTTGTTGTTCGAGGTCGAATCGAGGAGTTCATCGGTCAGCTCGTCGCCGAGGTCGAGGTCGGGGTCGGTGTTGCCCTTGTCGAGGTTGACGACGGCGGCGGGCACCTGGTGGAGCCTGTTGATGGGGTCGACGTTCGACCACGTGAGAAGTGCCGCGTAAACGAGCGGAACGAGCGAAACGCCGATCACGAGGATCATGACGCGAATGATGGAAAGGCTGTTTCCGGAACTGCGGAGGCGTCGCGCGATGGAATTGGCCTTGGCCGTGCGCATGGCCTTCAGATTGTTCTGTGACATAAAACGTTCTCCTTAGGCGGCCTTGTGGCCAGTCGCGGCCGCGAGGAAGTCGGTTGTCGTTTCGACCATCGCTGAGACCGGGAGGTCGTCGCGGAGGTCCTTGGTGGCTTGCGAAATGAGACCCGCCGAGAGGAACTCGGCGTAGCGCGCGGCGCGGGGACCGGTGAGACGGGTCAGTGCGTCGCGGAGCGTGCCGATGCCTAGCATGCGCCCTGCAAGGAAGCGCGTGAGTTCGCTTTCGGCGGCGCGCCCGCTCGGGCCGTCGAGAACCGCGAGGTAAAACGTGCGGTTCTCGCTCAGGTGCGTGAAGAGCGCCGTAAAGCTTTCGGCTGCGAAGCGGGTCCAGTTTTCGGGGTGGTCGGGGTTGTCCGACGCCTGCTGGGGGAGCGTCGCGAAGGCCTCTTCGAGGCGAGCCATAGCCGCGGCGTGCATGAGCGTGGGAATGTCCCCGAAGTGCTGGTAGAAGGTGGGGCGGCTCGCGCCGGCGCGTCGAACAAGTTCGGAGACGCTCGGGGGCTGCGGGTTTTCGTCGAGGGCGTCGACCATGACGCGGACGAGCGATTCGCGCGATTTTTGAGCACGCGGATCGGTCGGCGTCTCCTCGACGTGATGGCTGAGGGCACGCCGTGCGGCATACAGGACAGACATGGGGCCTCGACTCTGCTCTTTCTTACAGGTGTCAGTCTTTTCGACCGGGTCAAACATAAAGCACTGATTTACAGATGTAAAGAGCGCTGGCTTACGTTTGTAAGAAATGTGTCATACCTCGCGTTAGGTAGTTCCTAGCCTTTATCGGTGCAGAACACTGTTACTTTATTGTCATCCCCTCAATGCTGAACCTTTCCCCCTAGGACCCCTGTGCCCAGATCCAGCAAGAAAGAGTACGCCCTTAAGGTGGCGTACCACCTCGTCACCGAGACCGGTTGCGTTGACGGCCTTACCTTCGATTCGCTCGCGGCAGCCACAGGTATGTCGAAGTCGGGCCTCATCTATCACTTCCCTTCTCGTCACGATCTCCTCGTCGATCTTCACCACTACGCCGCGAAACTGTGGGAGCGTGAGGTCACCCGCGTGAGCGGCGGGAAGGCCCCCGAAGACCTCACGCCGGCCGAACGCGAGCGTGCCCTTGTAGTCGCCCTCGAGCGCGAAGAGCCCCTCGTAGAAATTCTTCTCAATATCCAGGCGCTGAGCCACCGTGACCATGAGCGGGCTTGGGACGAGATTGATGAACGCTGGCTTCTCAACCCGAGTGAGGATGTCGAGAGCGACGACGACTTAGAGCGACTTGAGGATCACGTTCTCAGTGCTGGGCTTTGGGTGTATAACCACCTCAGCGGGCGCCCGATTTCCGAAAGGAACAGGGCGAAGCTCGTCGCGCGACTGGTAGCGCGAGCCGAAGTGCGCGGGTTGCGCGCCTAAGCGGATTCGGGAACCGCCCTGATCGCGTTCGCGATCTGAGCGCTCAACTCGACGCGCTGCCCGCCACCTTCGATGCTCATGAGGCCCGTCGAATCCATTTCCTCGAGGATCGTGATTCGGGTGCCCGGGGCGAGCGTGCGCTTCGCGCAGTAGCGAAGGATGTCCGGGTTTTCGTCGGAGACGCGTGAAATAACTACGCTCTCGCCCCGTTCGCAGCGCGTGAGCGGAACGCCGGGGTCGGGCGCATCGTGAATATCGCACGGGATCGGATCGCCGTGGGGGTCGACTGCGGGGTGCCCGAGCATGTCGTCCATGCGCCCAATCAGTCGGTCGCTTGTCGCGTGCTCGAGCTTGTCTGCCTCCTCGTGAACCTCGTCCCACGCGAGGCCGAGGTGGTCGACGAGGAAGGTTTCGAGGATCCGGTGTCGCCGCACGACCTGACGCGCGATCGTCTCGCCCTCGGCGGTGAGGGCGATCGCGCCGTAGGGGTGGTAGTCGATAAGGCCGTCGGTCGCGAGGCGTTTGAGCTGCGCTGACACCGTCGAGAGCGAAACCCCGAGTGCGGAGGCGATCGCACTCGTTGCGGGGGTGTGCCCGTCGTCGGGCCACTCGCTCGCCTTCCAGATGACGGCGAGGTAGTCCTCGGTGACCCTGGTTGGTTCGGGCGTGGCGTTCATGCGGGGTGAGCCTCTCGTGGGCGGGCGGCGAAGGGCCCTACGGCCCGTGTCAAGAATCGCCCGCGCGCTATTCTCCGTCAAATTGTTTGGACGTCCTCACTTTCGTTTTCCTCTAGACACACCGCATGTCGAGGCGAAAGTGTTGACAGACGTGGACATCATCGCACTCCTGCTCGTGGGCGTCGGGCTTGCCGCCGATGCCTTCGCCGCCGCTCTCACGCAGGGTGTGCACATGCGCCAGTTGTCCTACCGCGTGGCGCTCCTCATCGCCGTCGTGTTCGGGGCGTTTCAGGGCCTCATGCCCGTGCTCGGGTGGGCACTCGCATCCCAGTTCTCCCAGGTGCTCGCCCCCATCGACCACTGGATCGCCTTCGCGCTGCTCGCGCTCATCGGCGCGCACATGATCCGTGAGGCTTTCGTGGTCGAGGAGGAAGACGCTAGCGGCGAGCAAGCGGCGATCAACCTCAAAACACTTCTTCTTCTGGGCATCGGCACGAGCGTCGACGCCGCCGCGATCGGCGTGTCCTTCGCGATGCTCGCCGTCAACATCGTTGAGGCGGCTGCGATCATCGCCCTCGTCACCTTCGCCCTGTCGTTCGTTGCGGTCATCATTGGTCATCGTGTCGGGGCCCGATTCCGAACTCCCGCCGCGGTAGCGGGCGGCCTTGTCCTCATCGCTCTGGGCGCCAAGATCTTGATCGAACACCTCACAACGTGAGTTGATGCGGGCGATGATGCGCGCGCCTCGCGAATGGTTTTATCCTGAGGCACGTGCCTTCTCCCCGCGTCTCTCGTCATCGCCGGACATTTCTGCACGCGATTCCCGCCGAGGCGAGGGTTCATGTCGGCTCGAGCGCCCGGACCTTTGTGACCCTCGGCGAGGCGCGAGGCGAGTTCGTCCCCGCGGTGCGCATCTCCTTTTCGGTTGCGGTCCCCCTCGTGATTCTCCTTTTCTTGGGACGCCTTGATCTTTCACTCTTTGCGTCATTTGGCACCTTCAGCTCGCTTTATGGCCGATTCGTTCCCACGCGCGAGCGCGTGCGGCAACAGGCCATTGCGGGAGGCGCCCTGGTAGCGTGCGAGGTTTTCGCGACCGCTGCGCGCCACGCGGAGATGCTGGTTCCGACGTTTCCTGGGGCCTGGATCGTCGTCATCGTCGGCACGATGGTGGCGGCCCTGACGTCGGGCCTCGTGCCTCGCTTTTCGCTGAGGCCGCGGGGCGTGCTCTTCTTCGTTTTTGCGGCGACGGCTATCGCGACGAGCCCGCACGTGTTCCCGCTGTGGATACCGCTTGTATTCGGCGGCGGAAGCGTGCTGATTTCCTTAGCGTTCAGCGTGCTCTTTCACGTGCTCGGCGAGGCCAACACGGGCCGCCCGGTGCCGGTGCCGGAGCGCGTGAGCGTTGCCGATTACGCACAGGATGCGGGCCGCTTCGCGAGCGCGGCATTGATTGCGGGGTCGATCTCAACGGCGCTCATGATTCCTTCGCCATATTGGGCGCAAGTGGCGGCCGTGGCTCCTCTTTCAGAAACCCGCCGCGTGGGGCAGGTCAACCGTGCCCTTCACCGCGTTGTGGGGACCGTCCTTGGCGTCGCCATCGCGGCGTTCCTCATGTCGTTTCCGAGTCAGCCGTGGCAGACAGTCGTGTGGATCGTCGCGATGCAGTTCCTCGCGGAGATGTTCGTGACGCGCAATTATTCATTTGGGCTCGTATTCGTCACGCCGCTCGCCTTGCTCATGGTGCATCTTGCGAACCCCGCGAGGCATTACGAGATGCTCGTTCCCCGCATCGTCGAAACATCGATTGGTGCGGGCGTCGGCATTGTCGTCGTCATCGTCGGGCTCATCGTCGAGCGCTGGTGGATGTCGCGTAAAGGAGCGTAGTTCCCTTCTCCTTGTCGCGAATGGCTCTAAGGCAGGCGTCGGCCACTCTTCCCGGGCGGGCTACTGCGCTGCGCGCTGGAGCCGGTATTCGAGGTGTGCGCGCACGGTGGGCCACTCGTGGTCGAGGATCGAGTACAGCGCCGTGTCGCGTGTGGTGCCGTTTTTGAGAACTCGGTGGCGCCGCATGACCCCTTCAAAGGTGGCGCCGAGTTTTTCGATCGCCGCGCGTGAGTGCCTGTTGAAGGTGTGGGTGCGCAGCTCAACGCGCTGAAGCTTCTCGACCTCGAAGAGATACCGGAGAAGAAGGAACTTCGCTTCCGGATTCACCGCGGTGCCCTGCACGCTCTGCGCGTACCAGGTTGCGCCGATCTCGGCGACCCGGTTCGCCCGGTCGATGTTGATGACGTTCGTCATCCCGGCAATGTAGCCGGAATCCTCGTCGACTTTACGGATCACGGTATAGGGGAGCATCGAGCCTGCTTCGCACAGGTCGAGACGCCTCTCGATGTCCTGGCGCATTTCTGCGGGCTTTGCGATGTTTGCGTACCAGAGCTTCCATAGTTCGCCGTCGTTCACCGCGTCCTTGAGTCCCTCGAGATGGTCGAGTGAGAGCGGTTCGAGGACGACGAAGTCGCCGGCGAGGCGAAGGGGTGAAGTGGGCATGCGGAGCATCCTACGCCGCGCGTTCTTCGAGCCCTTTGAGGAGAGTTGTCGCGTTGCGCTTCCATTCCTCGCTCACGGTGAGGCTTCCGTCTTTCAGGTCAGCGCCGTAGCTCGTGTAGCCGAGCAGTGGCTCCACGAGGTCCATCCGGAGCGATGCGGCGACGGGGGTGAGCGCGCGTGCCGCATCGAGCCCGCCGTTGGAGTAGCCCCACGCAATGATGCCGAGTGGCTTGCCTTCCCATTCCGCCGCGAGGTAGTCGATCGCGTTCTCGAGTGGCGCCGAGAACGAGCCGTTGTACTGGGGCGTTGCCCAGACGATCGCGTCAGCACGCGCGACGGTGGCCGCCCACGCACGCGTGTGCGGGCGCTCGTAGTTCCCGGATCGGGGGTGGTCGAGCTCGTCGAGGAAGGGAAGGTTAACGTCCTTGAGATCCGCGAACTCGACGTCGAAGGTCGTGGTCTCCTTCGCAAGGCTTTCGAGTGCGCGTGACACGAGGATCCCCGAGCGCGATGGACGCGTAGTTCCGTGAATTATCAATAACGTGGGCATGTGTCGAGGTTACGCCTCAACCTCTCAATTCGGCCCGTGCTAAGTCACGCATGACACAGTGAGAACATGAAGAACTACACCGCAGAGCACGTTTTCGCCCTCGGGTATCGCGCTGCCGCTGACGCCCTGACGGCAGCTCTCGCCTCGGGCTTCGATCCGGCAGGCGACCCTGAACGCACCTTCACGAGTGTCGGGACCGGCGAATTCCTCACGATGCCCTCAAGGGTCGGTGACGATGCCGGCATCAAAATACTGACCCTTGCGCCGCACAACCCGGACAAGTCTCTCCCGTTCATCCAGGGCACGTATCTGCTGTGCGACGCGCAGACGCTGACGCCGCGCTCGCTCGTCGACGGGATCGCCCTCACCGCGCTTCGCACGCCCGCGGTGGCCATCGCCGCGGCACGCCCGGCATTACGCGCGATCGCCGCGCACGTCACGCTCAGGCCGAACGTCGTCGCCTTCGGCGCGGGAGTTCAGGGGGAGGGGCTCGTGCGGGCGCTCGCCGATGAGTGCGGCAGCGGGGGCGTGGGCTTCGACGCTCTCGGGTCTGTCACCTACGCCGTGCGCAGCCCGGAAAACGTGAGTGAAAGCGCGCTCGCGGTGGGCGCGGGCGGGAGTGCAGGCGACGTTGGAACGGTGAAGGCAGGTTCCGACGCCTGCCGCGCTGCCGTCGAGGCCGCCGACGTGATCGTGTGCGCGAGCGCGGCAAAGGAGGCGGTGTTTGACGATGCGTGGGTGCAGCCGCACGCGGCCGTGCTCGCCGTCGGCGCCCATACACCGCAGACCCGCGAGGTTCCCGCCGAGACGATGGGACGTGCCCGCGTGATCGTCGAGGATCAGGCGGTCGCCTTGCGCGAGAACGGGGATGTCGTGCGCGCGATCGCCGACGGATCCCTCACCGAAGGCGCGCCCATAAGCATGAAGTCGCTTCTCGGAGATGAGGCCGCCGCGAAGGTTGAGACGAACGCTCCGAGTGCCCCCACGGTCGTGACGACCGTGGGTATGAGCTGGCAGGATCTCGTCGTGGCCGCCGCGGTAGCCCGACACGCGGAAGGGAACGCAGGCTTCAGGAAGAGTTGCGAGGATTGAGGCATGAGTGAAACCACCGCACAGCTGAGCGTTATTGAGCGCAGCAAGCGCATCGCCAGGCGGGCTGCACTCGCGACGACTGCCGGTATTGCCGCATCTCAAGCAGTCGCCGTGGGCACCCTCCTCGCCATGGACGCCTACACAAAACGCGGGCGCAAGAAGCGCCGTGCGCCCAAGCCCGGGACGTTCGATTCGAGTGTTGAGAAGTCCGACATCAGGATCTTCACGAGCGGCGAGGAACTTTACGATTCGATGATCGAGTCGATCGACAATGCCGAGCACACGGTTATGCTCGCGACCTTCATCTGGAAGGGAGACCGCGTAGGCCAGCGCTTCATGGACGCCGTGAACAACGCGGCTGCGCGCGGAGTCGATGTGTTCCTCATTTGGGACGTCTTCGCGAATCTCGTGGTTCCTCGCCAGTTCTTCGAGCAACTTGATGAGCGCATCAACGTTCACCGCATGTACCCCATTTCGGGGTCGTTTTGGCGTGCTCCGGTTCGCTCGACCGGCCTGCTCCACTCCAAGGTCCTCGTCGTCGACGACGAGGTGGGGTACGTGGGCGGCTTCAACATCGGCGATGCCTACGAGAGTGAATGGCGCGACACCCACGTGCGCGAGGTGGGGCCCGCCGTGTGGGAGCTGCGCCAGGCGTTCGTCAACGTGTGGAACGAGGATCGTCGCGCCGATGAACGCATTGACTGGATCGCGCCAAACGCATGGAATACGCGCGTCGAGGTCCACCCCAACCTCCCGCTCCAGGCCGTCTACCCGATTCGCCGCATGTACCTCGCGGCCATCGAGCGCGCCCAGAAGAACATCTGGCTCTCGACCCCGTACTTCGTTCCCGACGGTAAGCTCCTTGAGCCGCTTCGTGCCGCTGCCGCGCGCGGGGTCGATGTGCGTCTCATGCTCCCCGAACAGTCCAACCACGTCGTCGTCGACTGGGTCGCGCGGGGTTTCTACCAGGATCTACTCGACGCTGGCGTGCGCATCTTCCTCTACACGCCCGCGATGAACCACTCGAAGATCGCGACGATCGACGGGATGTGGGCAACCGTCGGAACCGCCAACCTTGACCGGCTCTCACTTGCGCTTAACTACGAAACCAACCTCGAGGTTGCCGATCCGGCATTCGCCGAGGCTCTCGAGAAAGTGTTTGAGGCCGACTTCAAGGATTGCTTCGAGGTGGATCCCGAGAAGTGGAAGGCGCGCGCAGGAATCGAGAAAGTTACCGAGAAGCTGCTCGTTCCGCTGCGCCCCATAATGTAACGCGGCTCGTTCACCTGTAGGCCACCGTCGCGTCAACCGCCCGTGGAATTGCCACCTTAGCCTGGCCCGATCACGCGCGGTCGACATGCGTGAACACGCCCCACGAAAAAGGAGTTTCCCGTGAAGTACACGCACCGAGTGCAGGTCTCGGCGCCCTTCGATGTTGCCCTTGAGGCGGTTCGCCACGCCCTCGCCGAGGAAGGCTTCGGGGTGGTGTACGAACTGAACATGCAGGGCACCCTCTCCAACAAGATCGGCGCTGAAGCTGGCGCCGAGCTCGGCCCATATGTGATTCTCGGTGCGTGCATCCCGGCGCTCGCGAGGCGCGCTCTTAACGCCGATCCGTCGATGGGGGCGCTTTTGCCGTGCAACGTCGTCGTGCGCGCGGGGGAGAGCTACGAGCAGAGCATCGTTGAGTGCATCGACCCGACCGTCATGAGCGGGCTCAGCAGGGGCGAGGAGGTCCGCGCGATGACGGAGGATGCCGACCACGGCCTCCGTACCGTTCTCGCGAGCATCGACCATTTCGTCCCCGCGCAGGGTTCTGGAACCGGTGCCCCTGCTCTGGTCACGGAAGCGCCCGCCGTGCGCCCGCCGCAAGCATCGCATGCCGAAGGCGTCGAGGTCGCGGCGGTCGAGGGCTACCGACCCGTGATCGTTGGCCACCGCGGAGCAGCGCTCGTGACGACCGAGAACACGCTCGCGGGCTTCCGCCAGGCAAAGACGGACGGCGCTGGCGTCGTCGAATGCGACGTGCACCTGAGCGCCGACGGCACGCCGATCATCATGCACGACGAGACGATCGACCGCATGGCCGATCCAGCTTCTATTCCCGCAAAAGGCGCGATCAAGGACCTCACGAACGCCGAGCTCGCACAGGTGTCACTCCAGGGTGGCCACGGCGTTCCGCTCCTCACGGAGCTTCTCGCGATGGAGGACCTCGAACTCTATGTCGAGGTCAAGGTCGCGTCGGCCGCCACGGCTTCGGCGCAGCTCATCCACGATAAACGCCCGGGGCACGGCGAGCGCGACACGGTCATTTCGTTCGTCCCCGAGGCTCTCGCGGCTGTGCACGAGGTTGCCCCGCACGTGGGCCTCGGTCTCCTCGTGAATGCGGTCGAGGAGTCGACGTGGGACACGCTCGAGGAGCTCGGCTGCACGTGGCTGAGTTGCAGCGTGGACGGTCTCACCCCCGAGGCCGCGAAGGAAGCGCACGCGCGTGGCTACAAGATCAACGTGTGGACGGTGAACACGGAGGAGCAGCTCGCAAAGGCCGTCGAGCTCCGCCCCGAGTCGATCTCCACGGATGATCCCCGCTGGGCGATCGAACAGCTCGCGGCCCGCTAAAGCGTCGCGTCTCTCATCCTGAGACCGCGACTTCCCGAAAGATGGCCGCGGCGTGTAAGTTTTCAAGAGCGCCTTTACCACTCAGTATCGACAGAGGTGTACGAAGACGACTGCATACACTCACGACAAAGGATGATCGATGGCCACTTCACTTGATGCGACCCTTGACGCCGTTTTGCGCCGCAATCCCGGCGAAAGCGAATTCCACCAGGCGGTCAGGGAGGTGTTCGAATCGCTCGAACTGCTCCACGCTCGGCGCCCCGAATACGCCGAAGCCGCGATCCTCGAGCGCATCGCCGAACCGGAACGGCAGATCATCTTCCGCGTCCCCTGGGTTGACGATGAGGGCAAGGTGCGGGTCAACCGCGGCTTTCGCATCGAGTTCAACTCGGCACTGGGCCCCTACAAAGGGGGATTGCGCTTCCACCGCAGCGTCAACCTCGGCATCGTGAAGTTTCTTGGCTTCGAGCAGATCTTTAAGAACTCCCTCACCGGCCTCCCGATCGGCGGCGGCAAGGGCGGCTCCGATTTCGACCCGCACGGCAAGTCTGACGCCGAAATCATGCGCTTTTGCCAGTCGTTTATGACCGAACTCTTCCGCCACATCGGCCCCGATACCGACGTCCCCGCGGGCGACATCGGCGTGGGCGGCCGCGAGATCGGCTACCTCTTTGGCCAGTACAAGCGGCTTGCGAACCGCTTCGATGCCGGCACCCTCACCGGCAAGGGCCTCAACTGGGGTGGCTCGCTCGTGCGCACGGAGGCGACCGGCTACGGCGCCGCGATCTTCGCGAACGAGATGCTCAAGGCGAAAGGTCTCGACTTCGAAGGTCGCCGCGTGCTCGTGTCCGGCTCCGGCAACGTCGCGCTCTATGCCATTGAGAAGGCCCAGCAGCTCGGCGGCGTGGCTATCACGGCGTCTGATTCGAGCGGCTACGTCGTCGACGAGGAGGGCATCGACCTCGACCTGCTCAAGCAGATCAAGGAGGTCGAGCGCGGCCGCATCCGCGAGTACGCCGAACGTCGTGGCGGCAAAGCGCGGTTCGTCGAAGGTGGCAACGTGTGGGACGTCCCCGGCGAGATCGCCATCCCCTCCGCCACCCAGAACGAGCTCGACGCCGCGAGCGCAAAGACGCTCCTCAAGAACGGCCTCATCGCGGTCTCCGAGGGCGCGAACATGCCCTCGACCCCTGAAGCCGTGGACCTTTTCCAGGAGGCCACCATTGCTTTCGGCCCTGGCAAGGCCGCCAATGCGGGAGGCGTGGCAACCTCGGCCCTCGAAATGCAGCAAAATGCCGCGCGGGACTCGTGGACGTTCGAGGACACCGAAAAGCGCCTCACCGACATCATGGTGAACATCCACGACACGTGCGCCGCGACAGCCGAAGAGTACGGACGCCCCGGTGACTACGTTGTGGGCGCCAACATTGCGGGCTTCGTGAAGGTTGCTGACGCGATGCTCGATTTTGGTGTGATCTAGGCGTGCAGTTCGCGGTGGCGCGATGAACGCCGTCGCCTTCGCGGCGGTGATCGGTGTGGGCATCGGCCTCGTGGTCGGTGCCCTCGGCGCGGGTGGAGGCATCCTTTCTGTCCCCGTGCTCGTGTTCGTGCTCGGCATGGCGCCCCACGACGCGACCGGTGCCTCGCTCGTCGTCGTGGGCCTCACCGCCATCGTCGCGCTCCGCCACCCCGCACAGCAGGGCAATGTCCGCTGGAGGGAGGGGCTCACCTTCGGCGCCGTTGCCATCGTCGGCGCCGCCCTCGCCTCGCGACTCTCCCTTTTCGTGCCCGAGCGAACCCTGATGCTCAGCTTCGGTGCACTCTTACTCATCGTCGCTATCGTCATGGCGCGCCGCGCCTACACGACGAGGCTCGAAGAGAACGTGAAAGAGAGGGGGCCGACGCTTGCTGGGCAACCGTCGGAACCCGAATCCCAACCGTCTCGGCTTGCCCTTGTGCTTGCCGCGAGCGCCACGGGGCTGCTCACGGGCTTTTTCGGCGTCGGTGGAGGGTTTCTTGCCGTGCCGATGCTCGTGATCGCGCTCGGTCTGCCGATGCGTGCGGCGTCGGGCACGAGCCTGCTCGTCATGATCATGACGTCCGCCGCGGCGCTGCTCGCGAGGATCGGAACCCCCACGCATATCGATTGGCCGTCGGTACTCATATTTGCGGCCGGAACGGTGCTCGGGGGGATGGCCGGTGGGCCCCTCTCGGCGAAGGCGCGGCCCTCGAGTCTCACGGCACTTTTCGCGGTGCTCCTCGCGGGCGTCGGGGTGCTGACGCTCGCGACTGCGTGAGCATTCGTATCCTTCACCACGTATGGATCACCTCGGGGACCTTTCCACTTTCCCCTCGGGACAACGGCGTTTACTGTGGGGGTGTTCCTGCGTTTGCGACACGCCTAGGAGGTCCCAGTGGTAGAGACCTACCCGATCCTCACCCTCGTTCCGCCGATCCTCGCGATTCTCCTCGTGATCGTGACGAAACGTGTGCTCATATCGCTCTTCGCAGGCGTCGTGGCCGGCGCGATACTGATCGCTGACTTTTCTCCGCTCGGCTCGCTTGGCGAGGTCGGTAAGGCTGCCCTCGGACTCGTGTGGGAAGACGGCGGGCTGAACTGGTACACGATCCTCATCATCGCCTTCCTGCTCGAACTCGGCACGATCACGTCTCTCGTCCTCATGGCCGGCGGGACGTCGGCGTTCTCGGACTGGGTGGAAAAGCGCGTGAAGACACGGCGCGGGGCCCAAATTCTCACTGGCCTTTTGAGCCTTTCGTTCTTTATCGACGACTACTTCAACGCTCTTTCGGTGGGGCAGATCGCACGGCCCATCTCGGATCGGCAACGCGTCTCGCGCGCCAAGCTCTCGTACCTGATCGATTCGGGCGCGGCCCCCGTCGTCGTGCTCATCCCGTTCTCGAGCTGGGGTGCCTCCCTCATCGGCATCATGGCCCCGATCCTCGCGGCCTCCGCACTGCAGATGAGCGAGGTCGAGGCCTTCGTGCGCGCCGCACTCATGAACTTTTACGCGGTTGCTGCGCTCGTATTTCTGTGGCTCGTGATCGCCTGGCAGCTCAATTTCGGGCCCATGCGTAAGGAAGAGGAGCGGGCCTTCGCCGGCGACGGCGTGCACGCCGATGAGAAGGATGCGCCCAGTCAGGCGACCGACAAGCTCCCGCGTCACGAACCGGGCGCGAAGCGCGCGCTGCTCGTTCCGTTCGTGCTGCTCATTCTCGGTGTCGTGGGCGGAATGTACGTCACCGGCGGCATCGAGGCCGGCGCGTGGGATCTCTTCTCGACGATGGCCAACGCCAACGTGGCGCTGTCCCTCAACGTCGGCGGCATCATCGGCCTCGTCGTCGCGTTCTACTACCTGTACCGCTACACCCTCTCCAACCCGGTCTTCTCCTCGACCGTGCGTTTCGGTGGCGCTTTCCAGGGTGCGAAGTCGATGCTTCCCGCGATTTCGATTCTTCTTCTCGCGTGGATGCTCGGCGCAGTCATCGGCGATCTCGGCACGGGCAGCTTCCTCGCCGACGTCGTCGCGAACGTGAACCTCCCGGCCCACTGGCTCGTCCCGATCCTGTTTGTGATGGCCGGTCTCATGGCGTTCGCGACCGGCTCCTCGTGGGGTGCCTTCGGCATTCTGCTGCCGCTCGCGGGCCAGCTCATGAATGCTTCTCCCGGAGGCAATGAGCTTCTGGTCGCGGCGTTCGGCGCGGTCATCGCCGGCAGTGTGTTCGGCGATCACTGCTCGCCGATTTCCGACACGACGATCCTGTCGAGCACGGGCGCCGGCTGCAAGGTGAGTACGCACGTGAACACCCAGCTTCCCTACGCGCTCGTCGCGGCCGGATCCTCGCTCGTGGGTTACGTCGTATTCGCCGCAACGGGGATGGCGCTCGCGGGCTTCGCCGTGATGCTTCTTGTGCTCGTCGCCGCGGCCCTCGTGCTGCGCTCGCGCAGCCGTGGTGAACGATCCGTGAACTCAGGTGTTGCCGCTGGCGCAGCCTGAAATTCACCGACGGGCAAGACTCTGTGAGGACTCGATTTCTAGCCTGAGCTCGGCACTGTTTGTCGAGTTCAGGATAGAAATCATGCCCCGAGCATCCCGGTCTCGACACCCGTCACCTCAACCAGGTAACGGCAACCGTGGAAACTGGCGACACTGCCTACGTCGACGGCAACGGCACCACGGAGACCATCACAAAATCCAGCTGGCAAACGCCCCTCTCCGCCTGCTGCCAACCCGCCAGCAGACACAGCACCGACAACATCATCATCGAAGCCCACCCAAAGAGCTGACGTCATTCAACCTTGAGGGGACTTAAGTCCGCTTCTCGCTCCTTTTACGTGGCAGTAAAGTTTCTCTGACTCCCTCTTCGGGGCGTTACGGGAGCAGCAGTGATGCTGCAAGTGAGTAGAGGATTCTCGCGTGGGTGGCTGGTCTAGTAATCGTGTGTTTCGTCGTGCTGTTTTGTTGACGGCGTATGGGGTGTCGGCGGCGTTGGTGTCGGCGGGTTTGGTGCCTGCATCGCAGGCCTGGGCTGATACCACTCCTGCCCCTTCTCCTTCGCCTGTGGAGCAGGCCACTCCCACCTCGGGTGGTGTGGTTGATTTTCCGTCGGCTGTGATCCAGGCCCGAGCGACGGGCAAGCGTGTGGAGGTGACGGCGGAACGGTCGGAGTCCTCGAGCACGTGGGTGAATGCGGATGGGTCGGTGACGACAGAGCAGTTCGCGGCCCCGGTGCGGTTCAAGAACGATAAGGGTGAATGGACCTCATTCAATACTGATCTGGTTGAGAAGGCGGATGGTTCGCTTGCTCCCACGTCAGTGCCCGAGGGGGTTGTGTTGGCGGGTGAGGTGAAGGGCACAGATGCTCAACCGGCTGAGGTAGCGTCGCTGTCAGGTGGGGCAGCGGATTCGCAGATCGCGGTGACGTGGCCGGATTCGCTTGGTGCACCGCGTGTGGAGGGGCCGACGGCAACGTATGCGAAAGCGTGGCCGGGGATTGATCTTCAGGTAACAGCGACGCGCGATGGGTTCGAGCAGTCGTTCATTATTGCGGACCGCACCGCTGCCGAGTCTTATGCTGCGGACCAATCGGGTTCGCTGGTGACATGGGATGTGCCGTTGTCGATCCCAGAGGGTGTGACGGCCCGCGAAATCACAGGTGAGCGTGTCGAATTCGTTGATGCGGCTGGGAACGTGGTGTCTCGTTTCGAGGCCCCGATGGCATGGGACGCGTTCGTGGACGTGAAGAGTCGCGAGCACACACAGCACACGGGTGTGAGTGTGCAGCTCGTGGAGCAAGAAGCGACGGCGGTGACGCTTCGGTTGTCACTGTCGCGGGAGTGGCTGCTCGATGAGGCACGTGTGTTTCCGGTGACGGTGGATCCGGTGTATGCGTCTGCGACCACGCGGCCGACGTTTGACGCGTTCGTGCAGTCGAATGTTTCGTCGGATCGTTCGAGTGAGCGAGAGTTGAAGGCTGGCACGTATGACGGGTCTGCGAAAGCTCGATCGTTTCTCACGTTTTCGACGGCATCGTTTAAAGGGTTGAAGGTTCAGTCGGCGTCGTTGAAGTTGTATGAGTCGTGGTCGTATTCGTGCAGGCCGACGGCGTTGGAGGTGTGGTCGACGAACGCGGTCGCAACTTCGGCGGTGCGGTGGCGTGCGCAGCCGGGCCTGGTAGCTAAGCAGGGCAGCGTGACAGTTGCGAAGGGGCATAGTTCGTCGTGTGCTGCGGGCTGGGTGAGTATTCCGATCACTGGTCTCGCGCAGTCATGGGCAACCTCGAGCGCAGGTAGCGCATCGTTGGCGTTGAAGGCTGCGTCCGAGACAGATGTGAACGGGTGGAAGCGTTTCGCGTCGATGGAATCGACCACACCTCCCTCGATCGTGTTCACCTACGACCGCAAACCGAACGTGGCAGCAGTGCCAACGGTTGCCGGAACCACCACCTATGGTGCAGACACGTATGTGGCCTCGAAACGCCCGGTTGTGTCGACGGTAGGGACGGATCCGGATGGGAATTCGATGCGAGCGAATATCGAGGTGCATACCTCGACTGCGGGCACGACGGATTCGTTTGTGACAAAGTGTGCGACTGGTCTTGGGGCGTCAGGTTCCACGCTCTCGTGCACGCTTCCGGCTGATCTACCTGATAACAAGACGCTGTATGTGCGTGCGAAGGTCGTGGATGAGCTGGGCGTGTGGAGCGCGTCGTGGTCGGGCTGGAAAACGATCAAGACCGCCCAGGCGAAGCCTGCCGCACCAACCATCACCTGCCAGAGCTGAGGTTACCCTCGTTTAGTGGACACCCTATTAGTGCGGATCTTGTGTCCGTAGGAGAGGATGTTCATTGTGAGTCAACAGCGCAAGAAGTACACGCC
>NZ_JAWFZC010000008.1:0-90970 GCF_032550575.1 Dermabacter sp.
TCCTGAGGGCACGAAGTTCACCCCTGGCGAGAATGCTCCTGGTGGTGTGACCATCGACAAGGACACTGGTGAGATCACGGTTACCATCCCTGGGGATGCTAAGCCTGGTGACAAGATCACTGTTCCGGTTGTTGTGACTTACCCGGATGGCACGAAGGACAACGTCGACGTCACCGTCACGGTTGAACAGCCTGACGCTCCTGCGCCCAAGCAGAACGAAGAGTTCGAGCCCGGCTACGAGGATGGTTCGGGTAAGCCTGGCGAGGACGTCAAGGTTCCTGCTCCTGGGTTCAAGGACAAGGACGGTAAGGACACTAAGGCTCCTGAGGGCACCAAGTTCACCCCTGGCGAGAATGCTCCTGATGGTGTGACCATCGATGAGAACACTGGTGAGATCACCGTTAAGGTTCCTGAGGATGCGAAGCCTGGTGACAAGATCACCGTTCCGGTTGTGGTGACTTACCCGGATGGTTCGAAGGACACCGTTGACGTCACCGTCACGGTTGAAGAACCTGAGGCTCCTGCTGAGAAGCCGGACTGGAATGACGACAAGGGTCAGCCTGGCGATAAGGTCGAGATTCCGAACACCGGTGGCCCCGTTGAAGACGGCACTACCGTTGAGACGGAAGGCCCTGGTAAGGCTGAGATCGATGAGGACGGCAAGATCACTGTCGACATCGATAAGGATGCCAAGCCTGGTGACAAGATCGTCGTTGTTGTGAAGGACAAGGACGGCAACGAGATCGACCGTGTGGTCGTCGAGGTTGAGAAGCCTGCAGACAAGCCGGCCGAAAAGCCGGACTGGAAGGACAACAGCGGTAAGCCTGGCGAGAACGTTGTGATCCCGAACGAGGGTGGCAAGGTTCCGGAGGGCTCGACCGTTGAGACCGAAGGCCCCGGTAAGGCTGAAATCGATGAGGACGGCAACCTGGTTGTCGACATCAACGATGACGCTAAGCCCGGTGACAAGGTCACTGTTGTCGTCAAGGACAAGGACGGCAAGGTAATCGATACGGTCACGGTGACTGTTGAGAAGCCTGAGGCTCCTGCGGAACAGCCCGCGCCCGGAGGCAACGACAACGGCACTGCTCAGCCGAAGCCTGGCACTTCGAACGGCAACGGCCCTGTGAAGAGGGTGCCGCTGCCCAGGACCGGTGCTGAGGTTGCAGGTGTGGCTGGTGCTGCGGCTGCTCTCATCGCAGCAGGCCTCGGCCTCGTGTTCTCGCGCCGCCGCCGCGAAGGCGAAGAGAACTGATCGCCTAACCGGTAATAGACCGGCATAACTAGTGAGGGTGAGATCGCATCGCGATCTCACCCTCACTAATCATTAACACGAAGAAAACCGACCACCCATAGCCACCACCGAAACGCGCGGGTACTCCGGAGAGCGCAGCCCAGTCAGGTGCTGAAGCTGCGGACAGCGACCAGAAGCATTCCCTGGAAGGTCGCCATAATCGAGCCCATTGCCGGCACGAGGATTCACCCACGAACGCAGCTGAAGTGAAGAAAGCGTCGGAGCCTCGCAGGGTGGTGCGCCCCGACGCGCACCGGGCCGGCCGCTCGTCGAGACCGAACGACACCTCCTAGAATGATCGGAGCCCGGTCACTACTGCGAGGAGGGAAAGCATGAATGCACCAAGCGTGCTGTTCGTGTGCGTGAAAAACGGCGGCAAGAGCCAAATGGCAGCAGCACTCATGCGTCACCATGCACACGGTGCGATCGAGGTGCATTCAGCGGGTACGAAGCCGGGAACGGCGCTCAATGAAGCTTCTCGCGCAAGCGTGGCAACCGTCGGAGGAAATTTTGACGGGGAATTCCCGAAGCCGATCGACCCAAACATCCTGCGCACCGCAAACCGCACCATCATTGTGGGTGGAGACGCGCACGTCGAACCGATCGAAGGAATGCGCGGCACTATTGAAAAATGGGATATCGACGAACCATCCCTGCGCGGAGTCGAAGGGGAGGAGCGCATGGCTCTTATCCGCGACGATATTGACCGACGCGTGCAGGCCCTGCTTGCAGAGCTGACCGCAAGCGCCGAGTAAGCGAAAGGACAATTGTGCAGGATACTGCCGCACCTCGGCTGTCCATTCTTGACCGCCTTTTGCCGCTTTTCATCCTTGTGGCGATGGGCGTGGGAATTGCGCTGAGCGTATGGGTTCCGCAAACCGCGGAAGTGCTCAACCACGTAAAAATTAGCGACATTTCGCTGCCGATCGCTCTCGGCCTCCTCGTCATGATGTACCCGCCTTTGGCGAAGGTGCGGTTTGAAAAAGCGAGGGAAATCGTGCGCGACAGGCGGCTCATGATCCTCTCGCTGCTTCTCAACTGGATCCTGGGTCCACTCCTGATGTTCACCCTCGCGTGGGTGTTTCTGCCGAATGAGCCAGAGCTAAGAACCGGTCTTGTGATCGTGGGTCTCGCGCGCTGTATCGCCATGGTGCTTGTGTGGAGCGATCTTTCGTGCGCGGACCGTGAAGCAACGGCCGTTCTCGTGGCGATCAATTCCGTGTTCCAGCTCCTCATGTTCTCGGTGCTCGGCTGGTTTTACCTGCAGGTCCTCCCGGGATGGCTGGGGCTTGATACCACCAGTGTGCACTTCTCCTTCGCGGCGATCGCGAAAAGCGTGCTCATTTTCCTCGGCATCCCGCTCGCCCTCGGCGTGCTTTCACGCATCCTCGGTGAGCGATACAAAGGCCGGGAATGGTTCGAGCACTCCTTCCTCCCGAAGGTCTCGCCACTCGCGATGATCGGGTTGCTTTACACGATCGTGGTGCTGTTTTGCCTCCAGGGCCGGCAGATCCTGCAGTACCCCTGGAGCGTCGCAAGTGTTGCCTTGCCACTGCTCGCCTATTTCGTGCTCATGTTTGGAATCTCGCTTATCGTCGCCCGCGCTTCGGGAATGAACTATGCGCAGAGTGCCTCCACAGCTTTCACCGCTGCCGGAAACAATTTTGAGCTCGCGATCGCCGTGACAATCGGAACTTTCGGGGCGGCATCGTCCGAGGCTCTCGCGGGCACGATCGGGCCGATGGTGGAGATTCCCGTGCTGGTTGCGCTCGTGTACGTGATGCGCGCCGTGGGGCCCCGCCTCTTCCCGGGGGATCCGACGCTACCGCGCGTCACGCACGGCGCCTGATCTGCGAGCCATGAGCGGTGGCGCGAGCCGGGTAGGGCTTCGACCGGCTACTCAAGGTGTTGCGCAGTCGATGTCGTGGACCTGACGGCCGAAGGGCCTCACCTCAAGACTGAGGCAAGACCCTTCGAGAAATTAGCGCCGCTAGCGTCTAAGCGGGGGCTGGTGCTGACGTATCGGTGTCGAGAGCCTTCTCCGCCTCTTCCTCACGCGCATAACGTTTACGGTGACTGAGCCAGGTGCTGAAGCCGAGAACAGCAATCAGAAGTACGCCCCATACGAAGTTGGAGGCGAAGGCTGAACCTGACCAGGAGCCAAGGACCATGTTGATACCGGTTTGGAGTTCTTGCATGGCGATCGCTCCGATGGCGATCATCCACAGACGGCCGGCGCCGCCGTAGGGGTCCATACCGGCGATCACGGCAATCAAGATGGCTTGCATGAGGTAGGAGCTGGCGAACGACACGTTCGCTGCGTTGGTTGACGCGAACATGAGAAGTCCCGCGATCGAAGCAAGCACCCCTGAGGAGGCATAGACCACGAGGATCGTGCGGTCCACGGGGATGCGGGCGAAGCGTGCCACCTTGTTTGATTCACCGATCGTGTACATGTGGAAACCGAAGCGGGTTTTCAACGTCACGAGGGTGAAACCGGCAAGCAGCAGCAGGAAGATCACGAATGACATGGGCATGAGCGCCACTGTTGTTGTTGCGATAATCCCCGCGTTCCCGCTTCCGTACACGGTCGCGCCTTTCGTGAGACCCGTGCTGATGCCGAGGTACACGCTCATGGTGCCGAGCGTGATAGGGATCGGGTGCACGCGCAGCGTGGCGATAAGGAACCCGTTGATCGCACCTGCAGCGGCTCCGACGACGAGGGCGGCGATACTGGCGAGGACAGTCGCCAGCGTCGAGCCCATTGACGGCAGGAGGGCCTCGCCTACGAGCGCGGCAGTGATCGCAGCCGTATTTGCTACTGCCACAACTGACAGGTCAATGCCGCCAATAAGGAAGGTGATCCCGATGCAGATCGCGAGCATCCCCAGCGGCGCGATCTGTCCCATCATGCTCTGCATGTTGAGAATCGTCGGGAAGGTGTGTGGCGCCATGATGCTGAGCGACACTGCGAGTACAACGACGAGTGCGATGAGAGTCCACACTTGGGCGCGAGGCCCGAGACGAGCGTCGTTCATTCTGTCACCACCATTCCTCGCCGGCGTTCAACACGGCGGTCGCGAATTGCCGGCACGCACACTCCGAAGAGCAAGAACGCACCGATGAAAAGGTCTTGCCACGCCGCGGGAATTCCAACGAGCACGAGGCTCGAGCCTACGACGGTGATGAGGAGGACGCCGAGCATCGTGCCGAGAACGCTGCCGCGACCTCCCGTGACTGCGGCACCACCGAGAACCACGGCGGCAAGTACCGTCATCTCCAGCCCCGTGAATGTCGAAGGGTCCGCGGCGCGGTTCATGGCGGCATAGAACAGGCCTGCCAATCCCGCGGTGGCACCCGACACGATGAACGCGGAGGTGCGAATGAGGTTGACCTTAACCCCCATGCGCTTTGCCGCCTCTTCATCGTCACCGATCGCGTAGATATAGCGGCCCCACCACAGACGGTGCAGCAAGAACGCAAGCACGACCGCGAGCACGATGAGAATGAGGACACTCGCGTGGAGCGAAACCGTGCGCCCAGCACTTTGCGTGGTGAAGAGCTGGGCGCGCGCGAAATCAGACATTTGCGCGGGCAGGCTGCGGATTCGTTCGGTTCCGACGAACGCCAAAAGCCCGCCTCGGTACAGGGTGAGCGTGCCGATCGTGACGATCATCGAGGGGAGCTTGAGCCACGCGACAAGGACGCCGTTGATGAGACCGAGGATGGCCCCGATGAGAACGGCGAGGGCGATTGCCACGAGGAATGTGCCCTGAAAGTCGATGGCTTGAAGTGTCACCGTCGTCAGGTACATGGATGACACAGCGATCGCTGAGACCGACACGTCGATGCCGCCGGTGAGCAGCACCAGAAGAACCCCAAGCGCCATGATTCCAACGACAACTGCGGATCGGCCGATGCCGAAAAGATGCGCGGCAGAGAGGAACGTGGGGTTTCCGAGAGCAAACACGATGCATGTCACCACGATGACGATGCCGAGGAGCAGTTCACGCTTAGCGAGCAGGGTTGCGAGCCACGACCTGTCTGGTGACTGCGTTGCCTGAGTTTCAGCCACAGAACTCATACCTGACTCCTTTGACCATTGATATCGATGATGTTTTCCTCGGTGAGCTCGGTAGCCTCCGCTTGTTTCACGATCTTGCCCTGCACCACGAAGGCGATTTCGTCGCACAGGCTCATGAGCTCCGCAGGTTCATCGGATACGAGAAGAACGGCGGTTCCCTCATCAGCAACCGACCGGATGAGATCGTGAATGTCGGCGCGAGAACCCACATCGACACCTACGGTCGGATTATTGATGATGACGACTTTGGGCCGTGGCGCGAGAGTGCGGGCAAGCAGCACTCGCTGTTGGTTACCACCGGAGAGCGACGAGGCTGGTGCGCTCACGCTCGGGGCTTTGATGCGCAATCGCGAACGCCACTCTTTCGCACTCGCCATGATTGAGCGCGCAGAGATGAGACCGCTTTTTCCACGCACGTTGTGCAGGTTGTTGACAGTCATGTTGTCGGCGATCGACCAGTCGAGGAAGAGCCCTTCAGTGAGCCTGTCGTCGGGCACGTATTGGATCTCCTTCTTTGAGCGAAGATCCTTCGTTGGCTTGCCGTTGAGCTCAATAGTGCCTTTATCGCAGCTGATGAGACCGGCGAGGGCGAGGCCAATCTCGATCTTTCCGCAGCCGACGAGTCCTGAAAGCCCGAGGATCCTGCCGGGGTGAAGCTCGAGATTAATATCGTGGAACTCGTGGCCAAGGCTTATCCCTCGAGCTGCCACAATCGGTTGTTCGGCGCGCTCCCATGCGCTCTCGCGGCGCTCATTGAGAACGTCGGTTCCCGTCATGAGTTTCGAAATACGTTCCAGATCGTAATCAGCCGCGGGGCCTGTTGCGATGAGGTTGCCGTCGCGGATTACCGTAACGTCATCAGCAATCTCGACTACCTCGCGCAGCTTGTGCGAAATGAAGATGAAGCTCATGCCTTGCGTCGCGAGGTGACGCACAGTTTCGAGGAAGGAGTCGATCTCATCTTGGGTCAGAGCCGCAGTGGGCTCGTCCATGAGGATGATGCGGCCGTCCGCAGAAACGGCGCGGGCAATTGCAACGAGCTGACGTTCAGCCGTCGAAAGGTCGCCGAGACGCGTGTTCGGCGAAATGGTCATCCCGAGCGTGGCCAGTGCTTTTTTCGCGCGTGCGCGGGCTTCGCGAGAGGGAACAATTCCGACGGGGGCTTTCGATCCGTCGAAACTGATGTTCTCAGCGACGGTCATGTTCGGGAAAAGGGCGAAATCCTGGTAGATCACGCGAACGCCGTGAGCCAAAGCATCGCGCGGGGTGACGGACTCGATGACGTTGCCTTCGAGTTCGATCGTTCCTGAATCCGGGGAGTAGGCCCCCGCAATAATTTTGGTCAGGGTGGACTTTCCGGATCCGTTTTCACCGACGAGCGCGTGCACGGTTCCCTGGCGCAGGGTGAGTGAAACGTCGTTGAGGGCCTTGACGGTTCCGAACGTTTTTGAGATGCCGCTGACGCGAACGGCAGCCTCACCGTTCGCGTCAGTAGCGTGTACGGGTTTAGTAGTCATAGTCGCCGGCGTTGTCCTTGGTCACGTTGATCCAGGCATTGTCGCCGTACACGACCTTGTCTTCGATGGTGATCTTGCCGTAACCGTCGATGCCGAGGTCAGTGCCTTCTTCAACTTTCTTGTCGTCGAGGAGAAGCTTGGCGATGGCGTTTTGAGCCCACGCAGCGTGGCCCGGATCCCAGAACTGGATCACGTCGATCGCGCCACTTTCAAGAAGGTCTTTGGTGTCCTTCGGGGTGGATGTACCAACCACGGCGATTTTGTCCTGAAGTCCTGCCTCATCTACTGCCTGGCCCACGCCAACGACGTCAGTCGAGGCGGAACCCTGCACACCTGCGAGGTTCGGGTGAGCCGAAAGGAGCTCTTGCATGGCCTCGTAGGCCTTTTGGGAATCGTCGCTTGTTTCGACGAAATCGCCAACCTGCTTCATCTCCGGGAAGTTCTTCTCCTGGTACTCCTTGGCGGCGTTGACCCACTCCATGTGCGTGGTGGAGGAGAGCGAGCCCACCATGATCGCGTATTCGCCCTTGTTGCCCATCTTTTCCGCGAGGAGCTTCATGAGGTTGATGCCGTAATCAGCGTTCTTGAACGCTTCAACGTCATAGTCAGCGTTTTTGATGGACGGAGCTTCGTGGGTCACGACCTTAATGCCAGCGTCCATTGCCTTCTTGAGCGTTTGCTCGACAGCATCGGGCTGGAAAGGCGTCACGCAAATCGCAGCGACCTTCGAGGCGATGAGGTCTTCAAGAACCTTAACCTGTGCCGCGGCATCGGCTTCGGATGAACCCTGGTAGTAGGCGTTTTCGCTCGTTTTCTTGGCGTATTCCTTGACGCCTTCTTCCATGCGGTTGAACCACGCGATACCGGTGAGTTTGGGAACGGTGACCATGGCGCCGGCGGCATTGCCACCGCCCTCACCGCCGCTCGTTCCGCCCTGGGTGGTTCCACACGCGGCGAGGGAGGGGATTGCGAGGATACCGAGCGATGCGAAAAGCATGGCGCGGCGACTTGGGGCGAATTCAGCGTTCATTGTTTTCTCCTTTGAAAATGGTGGGGATCAGGAAAGGGGGTTAGTTGTCGTGGACTGTTGCGGCAAGGGCTTCGAGGAAACGCAATGCCGCAACCTGGCCTGGATCTTTATGGCCGATGGAGCGCTCGCCTACCCAGGCGGCACGGCCGCGTCGCGAGGGTAGGGAGGCAGACTTTTCAACGACATCACGCGCGAGGCTAACGGCCTGGTCAACGCGCTCCTGGAGCGTCTGGCCCGCGGAGTCTTCGAAACTGTGCAGCACTGCATCGAGAACGTCGAGGACTGTCTTGTCACCGATGTCGGCACCGCCGCGCTCTGCGATGCGCGAGATAAGGGCCGAGAGGGCAACAACGGGTGTATCGCCCTCTTCATCATCTTTGGCGACTGCCGTGGCAGCAGCGAGTGTTCCTCCGCCGAGAAGCGCCGCAAAGGTCGAGGGGTTCGCGGAGGCGAAGGCCGTTCCTGCGGTGCGGAGGACTTCGTGTACTGCCGCATTTTCGGGAAGCGCGGTCAGAGCTTCGTGAACGGCGCGTGCGCCGGAGGATACGGTGATACCAAGGTCACCGTCGCCGAGTGCGGCATCGAGTTCGCGAAGCTCCTCCGCATGGGAAGGCAGCGTCGCTGTGACGCCGAGAAGGAGCTCTCGTGCGGGACCGGGATTATCGACCGTCGTGATGTCGCGTGCAGTGGTCGCGCGCGCGACGGGCACATCCTTTGCTTGTGCTTCCGTAGGCTCCGCGTGAGCACCGTGGGCCGAGCCGGCGGCTTGCTCGAAGAAGGGAGAATCGGCGGGAGCCGAGAGAAGTTCGGATAGCTCATCGTCGAGGTGGCACAGTGAAACGGAGGCGCCCGCCATTTCGAGGCTTGTGGCGTACTCGCCGATGTAGACGTGGGTGAGGCGTGCGCCGCGCTCGGTGATGGTCGCGTGGAGACGGCGATAAATCACGTAGAGCTCTTCGAGCGGAGTTGCGCCGAGTCCGTTGACCAGCACGGCAAGTTCGTCCCCTTCGCCCACGGGAAGCTCGCGAAGCAGCTCCGTGGTGAAGCGGTCGGTAATTTCGTCGGCGGTTTCGAGGGGACCGCGGTGCTGGCCAGGTTCACCGTGGATGCCGATTCCAATTTCCATTTCGCCTTCGTCGAGGGTGAAGGTGGGTTCACCGGCGGCCGGCAAGATTGTGGGGGAGAGGCCGACGCCCATTGTGCGTGTACGGTCGCATGTGCGTTGGGCGATCTCGGCAACCTGGTCGAGATTGTCGCCGCGTTCGGCAGCGGCACCCGCGGTTTTGTAGGCGAAGAAGAGACCCGCGACGCCGCGGCGGGTTTCGGCGCGCTCGGGCGGCGCGGAGAGGAGATCGTCGGTCCCGAGTACGGTGCGCGTGCGAATCCCGTCGCCTTCACACATGTCGGCCGCGAGGTCGAACGTGTATACGTCGCCGCCGTAGTTGCCGTAGAGGTAGAGCACGCCGGCGCCGTCGTCACTTGCCACGGTTGCGGCATGGATCTGCTCTGGCGAGGGCGAGGAAAAGACATTGCCGACGGCAACGCCCGAGGCGAGGCCCTGCCCGACGTAGCCGAGGAAGAGGGGGAGGTGGCCGGAGCCGCCGCCCGTGACGATGCCGACCTTGCCGCCCGTGCCCGCATCTGTGCGAACGATCGCACGGCGGTTGGGGTCGGCTGCCCGGAGCTTGTCGCCGTGGGCGAGCAGGATGCCGTCGATGACCTCATCGACGAAGTTCTCGGGTGAGTTGATGATCTTTCGCATGTCGGCTCCTTTGCCTTGTGGTGTGGGCGCGGTTAGTGGGTGGAGTTGGCCTGGATTTCTCGCAAGCTGTGCATGAGGGAGCGTTGGTCAATCCCGAAGGTGTCGTGAATTGCGCGGTAGTGGGTGTAGATCTCGTTGTAGGCCTCGTGGGCGGTGGGGTTGGGCCGGTAAACGGTCGCGATCGCTGACTCGGCTTTGCCGGCGCTCTCCCAGGTCAGCTCTCCTGCGGCGATCGCGCCGTGGAGGGCCGCGCCCAGGGCGGAGGTGTTCGCGGAGGAAGACACCTCGACCGGCATTCCGATGACGTCGGCCAAGATCTGCATGAGCAGGGGGCTCTTGGCGGGGATTCCGCCGCACACGATGAAGCGGTTGATCGGAACCTCGGCCTCTTCGAATGCTTCGAGGATGATCCGTTGACCGAAGGCGGCACCTTCGAGGAGTGCGCGGTAAATGTGGTAGTCGCGCGTCTCGAGGGTGAGCCCGACGATAGCTCCGGAGAGGTTCGAGTCAATGAGCGTGGAACGGTTGCCGTTCATCCAATCGAGCACGATGAGACCAGAGCCGCCGGGTTGCAGGGCCTGGGCTTTCGACTCAAGGACCTCGAAGGTGGAGGTCGCGGAAATGGAGGCGAGATCGGCGATGTCGGCCGAGGTCATGTTGTGGGCGAACCACCCGAAGGTGTCCCCGAAGCCCGCTTGGCCCGCTTCGTACGCCCAGTGGTCGGGGAGGATGCCGTTTTTGACGACTCCCTGGATTCCGCGCGGGGTTCGGTGCTCTTTCGAAACGACGAGATTGCACACGCTCGTGCCCATGACGGCGACCATGGTTCCGGGCTGGGCGGCGCCAGCACCGAGGAAGGCGGCATGCGCATCGATGTTGCCCGCGGCGACGGTGACGTGAGTGTCGAGCCCGAGCCGCGTGGCCCACTCAGAGGTGAGAGTCCCTGCGCTTTCGCCTGGAGTGAGGAATTCGTGTCCCAGTTTGTCGAGAACGCCCGCGAAGCCGGGTTCCAGCGAATCGAGGAAATCGGGGGAGGGGTAGCCCCCTGCTTCTTCGCGATAGTTGCCCTTGAAGCCTGCGACGGACGCTCCGCGCACCTCCGTGCCCACGAGCGTCGAGACGATCCAATCCTCTTGCTCGATGATGCGTGAGGTAGCGTCGTACACCTCCCGATCCTCGCGGAGGGTTTGCAGGGCTTTCGGCAGCACCCATTCGGATGAAAGACGCCCTCCGTATTGCGGCAGGAAGAGGCCGCCTTCGGCTTCGGCGGCGCGGTTGATGTCTTCGGCGTGGCTTTGCGCGGCGTGATGCTTCCACAGCCTCGCGTAGGCCAGCGGATGCTTTTTCCAGCGCGGGGAGCGCGGGAGCGGAACGAGATCGTCGTCTGTCAGCACGATTGTGCAGGCGGTGGTGTCAACACCGAGGCCAACGATCTGTTGAGGATCCACCCCGCTTCGGTCGACAACGGCGCGCACGACCTTTTCGAGGGCGACGAGGTAATCGTCGGGATCCTGCAGTGCGGTGTTGGGGGCGAGCTTTTCCCCCGAGGCGGCGAGCGTTTCGGTCATCACGCCGTGTTCGTAGAGGTGGGTCGCGGTTTCGATCTCTGCGCGGTCGGCAAGCCGCACCAAGACTGAACGTGCGGATTCGGTTCCGAAGTCGACGCCAATCGCGTATGTGCTGCTTTCTGCCATGTCACTCCTCTTCGAGTGGGTGTATGCGAGAGCCTCGGGCGGGTGGCCCGCTACCCCAGCGTGACGTATGCTCAAATGAGCGCTCTATGCCGCTCACATGAGCACATTAGCCCTTAGTGTGATCCATGTCAATCACGGTAGAGTGCGTGGAGCAGGCCAAGCGTCTGAGGAGACCAGGACATTTGAGGAGAGAGGCACCGATGGATGCCGAGTTGCCCGAGCCGCAATTGATTGCGTCTCTCGCGCGCCGCCACTACCTCGAAGACGTCTCCAAGGTGCAGCTCGCCAAAGAGTTCGGAATCTCCCGTTTTCGCATTGCGCGGCTCCTAGCAAAGGGCCGCGAAGAAGGCATCATTCGCCTTGAGATCATCGATCCTTCCACTGATCTGCCCATGCTCTCCGAGCCCCTCGCGAGCCACCTCGGCCTTCGCTACGTGCGGGTGATCGGTTCCAACGGGACAGACACCGATGTGCGCACGCAGCTCGGATCAATGGGAGCGCAACTGCTCGGCGAACTCGTGAAACCCGGGGACAACCTGGGCCTCGGGTGGGGGCGGACGGTGGCCGAGGTCGCGAAGAACCTCCGACACCTTCCTCCCATCACCGTCATCCAGATTTCTGGCGCCCCAGCGGCCGCACATGCGTCGTCGCCAATCGACAACATCCGCGAGGCTGTTCTCAGCGCCAACGGCTACATCCATGACCTCCCGGTTCCCTTCTACGTGCGCTCGCCCGAAATGCGCCGCCAGCTCTTCGAAACCCACTCCTATGTGCGTGGGCAATTCGAACACCTTGACACGGCCCTCGTGTCGATCGGCTCATGGGAACACAAAGAAACACAGCTCTATCGCGAATTCCCGCCCTCGGTGAGGGCGCGGCTCGATCAGGTCAAGCCCGCCGGCGAACTCGCAGGCATCTGGTTTGACGAGACCGGCAGGGTCCTCGCTCCCGAAGTCACCAGAATGTGCATGACTCTCGAAACTCACCACTTGAGCCAAACCCCCCGCGTCATTGCGGTCGCCGCGGGGGTGAAGAAAGTGTCGGCCATTCTCGGCGCGGCCCGCACCGGACTCATCACGGGCCTTGTCACCGACCGCGACACGGCTGAGGCTCTTCTCGACGCGCACTAGGGCGAGCGAAGCTGCCCGGTAACGTGGATACAGACACCATCGTTACCGCGTCCAGGAGCCGCCATGCCGAAGCCTCTCGTTCTTTCTGATATCCGCAATCGCGCGGGCGCGTTCATGGCGGAATGGCGCGATGCGGAAGGTTATGAAAAGGGCGAGGCACAAGAGTTTGTGCGCGGCCTCCTTCGATGCTTCGGCATCAGCGGCCGCACGGCCGCCGTATACGAGAAGCGCGGTGGACCTGCCCTGAAGGGCATTCGTTCAAGGCTCGCATTCTAGATGTCACGAATGACCATTTCTCCTGTCCTGAGTGTCAGGAGATTCGGCGGGTTGCCTGGGAAGAGAAAAGAGCCTCTTTTGCAGGTAAGACTATTGCTGATGTACCCGAGCTGTTGGCCGCTTGGGACGACGACCTCCCTCCTGAGAGTGTTCGAGTCGACGAGAACCGCTGGGGTTCGGGTTATAGATTCCGGTGTCCTGCTGGTCACCGAAACACGCGTCAACCTCTCAGCTATCTGTGTGGGGGCTGTTCTGCTTGCAAGGCAATTAAGACCAGGAAAGCAAATGCGGATGCTGCGGCAGCCGATCCCTCCGCGAGTAGGTTGACACCAGAGATCAGCAGCCAGTGGCACCCACCAAGAATGGCAATTTGCGCCTTGCGGACGTCTCTCCCGAGTCCCGTCGCATGGTCTGGTGGCGTGACCCTGTCTGCGGACATGAGTTCTAAGCCACTCCCCGAGAACGCGATAAATATGAGCGGTGGCGCTGCCCGGTGTGCCATACAATCCTTGATTCGCTGGCATACCACTATCCAGAGGTTGCCGAGGAATGGTCGCCAGACAATCCGCTCTCGCCGTGGGAGATCCGTCCGAACACCTCGCAACTGGCTGAGCCACCCCTTTGGGTATGCAAAAACGATCCGGCTCATGTGTGGCGAGCCATGCCCGCAGCGCGAGTCAATGGGTCGCAATGCCCGGAGTGCATCGAAACAGGAAAATCACGGATCGAGACCGAGTACTATTCAGCAGCTCTTGCGCACTGGGGAAACGCGAAATCTGGTTCCCGCATTCATTCCGCAAAGTTCCAGACTCACTCCTGCTGGACTGTTGATATTTGCGTGGATCTTCCATCCGGGAAACGATTCGCCATCGAATATGGCGGCTCGTAATGGCATCGCGACAAAGCGGACGTTGATCGCGTCAAGACCGTAGATCTCCTAGCAGACGGGTTCCTTGTTGTTCGACTCCGTGAAGCCCCACTCCCTTCGCTGAACATCGCACACCCGAACTACCGTGAAATCACCGTGTACTCCGGCGCCCAAAACCCTGTACACAATGTCGCAGTTATTGCTGAGACGATCATTTCTTGAGCGAGATTGCTTGCGAACTTCCATCCCTGAACGTGAACGTGATGGTGCCGTCGACGCTGATTTTGGCGTGGTCGACGAGGGTGTGCCATAGGTATGGCGTGAACTCGATGTGGTCGATGTCGAGTTTGTCGAGTTCTTCCTGGTAGTGGCAGTAGGCGGCTTGCCGGTTGTCGAGGTCGCTGATCTGGTCGAGGAGCCGGTGGTACTCCTCTAGGAGGGTGGCGTGTTTGCTGGTGAGTTTGTCGAAGCGGCTCTGGTATTCGGCCTGGTCTTGGGCGATGCGGGCGTTGCGGGCTATCAGCGCGTCGATCGTCTTGGCGGTCGCACCGACGCGCGCGAAGAGTTGGTCGGTTTCGATATGAAGGTCGGTGGAGTCCAGTTCGGCTCGTACGGCCTTGTCGACCAGCTCGTCGACCTGGTCCCGGCTGGCGAGGAAGTGGTGGACGGCGTCGAGGAACGCGGTGGTGATTTGTTCGTCGCTGACGTGAGGGGTCGCACACGGGGTTCCACCTGCGTATTTGTGGTTGCACTGCCAGATGTGTTTTTCGTATTTGGTGCCGGCATGCCAGGTTTTCGACCCGTACCAGACCCCGCACTAGGCGCACCTGATTTTGCCGGAGAAGGTGGGGTCTGCTGAGGGGTTGGTTGACTCCTGTCCACTCGTGCATGCGGGTGGGGTGAAGGAGAATGATTAGTGATGAAGTACGCAGAAGAGTTCAAGTAAGACGTCGTCGCGTTGGTGCGGGCAAGTGCCACGCAACGCGAGGTGTGTCGCGATCTTGGTATCTCGAGATCAGCAATGTCGAAATGGGTCGCTGATGCTGACAGACGTGACGCTGGCCTGCCGGTAGCAAAAGACGTGACCCCGGGGCGAGGATGCGCAGATTCGTGAATTGATGCGTCGGAACCGGCTCCTCGAGCAGGAGAACGAGGTACTCAGGCGTGCGGCGGCGTATTTGTCGCAGATTCATATCACGCCCCCAAAATAGTGTTCCCACTCGTCCAAGAGATGGCCGCGCCCGGTGCCCGCATTCGAGTGCCGGTGGCGGTGGCGTGCCGGGTGCTGGGGTTTACGAAGCAGGCGCATTACCAATGGCTGAAACAGCCGTTGTCTGCCCGAAAGATTGCTGACGCGCAGATCATTCAAGTATTGGGTGAACTCCACGAGGACGACCCCGAGGGCGGGTGCCGGGTGCGCGATCGATTCCCGCATGAAAGCGTCGCTCGCGGTTCGAGCGTTGGAGAACGCGCTCATGCAGCGTGGCTGGGTAGAAGGCGTGGTGGCGCGTAGCGATAGGGAAAGCCAATTTCGGAGTCGGGAGTTCCAGAAGGCGCTTAAGAAGCACAAGTTGAAAGGTTCGATGGAGCGTGTGGGGATAACGCAGCCATGGAGTTATTTTTCAGTTTGTTGCAGAAGAACGTGCTTGATCGGCAGCCGTGGCGTACCCGGCAAGAGCTCAGGCTCGCCATCGTGCACTGGGTTGAAGCGAAGTCTCACCGTAAACGCAAACCACGGGGCCTGGGAAAGTTGACACCGGTCGAGTGTGAGGGTATAAAGAGAGATGTAGTCGGTTTGGCTGCCTAATAGTGGAAACCCGAGTCAACCAAACCTTCAGCAGACCCTAGTTAGTTTTTTTGCAGTACCCCTTGTTGGGTGACTATCATTTGTTATGCGTTGATGGGGTTGCGTTGTCGAACCTTTTTGGCGGTCCTCTCCAGTACGCTTCTTGACGGTTGACGGACAACTGAAAGGGGGGGATGCTGAGTGGTACGGTCAATCTCGACAAAACTTCAGCAGTCTCCAACGCGTAGAATCGCGCTCACGGTTCTTGCCGCGTTCATCGCGGTCATCATGGTTTTCTGTTCGCAAGTGGTATACGCCTTAGGTAGTGGCGATACAAACGGCGACACCAAGGCTTATGAGCTAGAAGGTGTATGGAAGAACCAGCCAGAGGTTGTTACCTCGGGTCTCGATGTTCTTTCGATGGTGTGGCACCTGGACATCAACGATTCGGCGCCAGCGCCAGGCAACAAGCCCACTGCTGACAACCTCCTGTCTGTCACGGTGAAGAATGCGCACTTTGGCGAGATCCCCGCTGAGTGTCTCAGTGGAGATAAGGGTGCTTCAAAGATTTCAGAAGATAAGCGCACTCTGACTTGTGACATCGGTGAGCGCGATGAGGGTACAGCTCAGATGGTGCTATCGGGTGTCAAGGTTGATGGCCCGGCTGAGTCGAAGGTCTCTGCGAAGGCAACCTTCCGGGGTCTTGAAGCTGAGCTGCCAGAGATCCCGATCGTCGCGCCGTTCATCATGGACGCTAAGTTTGATGCTGGTGCGCCGAGCTCATTGACTGGTCAGCCAGACACGTACCAGGTCATGTCTTTCCCGTTCTCGTTGGCGCATTCAACGGGATCCGCGGCGGGCCCGGAAAGCGTGAGTTATGACATCACGATCAATGGTGTCCGCGGCGAAAGAATCACTACGCAGGATGTAGCGTGCGCGCCTATTGATCGCGTGCATTCTGGTTATCCGTACTCAGCTCCGGGTAAGCCGCAAGAGCAGACCGCTAACTTCCCTACATGCGAGTTCACTCTGGTTGACCCTGAGACGAACACCTTCCGATTGACGTTGTCTGATCTGGACTATGTTTCGAAGCGGCCGGAGCTTGACTCGAATGGTGTTCGTTTGCCGCAGGTTCAGCCGAAGCATCCGCGCGAAGTTATCGCCGCTGGAGAGCTGCGCATCAAGGTTCCGTATAAGGCCACCGGGCCTGGTTCGAACCGAAACACCAACGTGACGCTGAAAGCATCGACGCCGACGTACACCGCCGTCGATGGCTCAACGAGTGAAGACGACCCATCGAACAACCAGAACCGCGCCCCGATGATTCGCGGCAACTGGACGGGTGCATGGGTTGTCGGGTCCCAGCATCCGAAGGCATACCCAGGTATCGGATGGTCTGATACGTCGCGTGCTCCGGTGGGCTCTACTGTGATGTCGGTTTCCGGAATCGCTCCTCCGCGTGTTGAGGGCTTCTCTGACAACTGGATTTGCAACACCCTGGATACCGAGCGCGTCGATTTCGTCAACGCCCGCGTTGTTGCTGACCCCTACGCGAAGCCGAACGTCTACTATGGCGAAAACGTGGAGGACCTCAAGATCCTCTACTACACGGGTGAGGTTGAGGACCCTAACCTTTTCAAATGCGGAACTGAAGAAACCCCGTTTGATGAAGGTAAAGATGAAAAAGACGGCTGGAGCTACACCAAGCCTGCAGATCTCTCCACAGTGAAGGCTGTCAAGTTGCGTGTGCCTCGCGATAAGGGGCACCTGTCGAAGCTCCCGCAGTCATACTTCTACCTGGTTATCGAACAGAAGATTCACGATGACGTAGAGATTGGCGCAGACGTGTGGGCGTGGACTTCTGTTCTCAACGAGACACGAACCGACTGGACGATGGGTCTTGACGCGAAGATTGCTTATGACCGCGTCACTAACGAACGGGAGATCACTCCTGGGTTCGCATCCCCTGGCGTTATCACCGACGGGGTCCGCTATCCATATGCAGGCCCGGGGCGTGACCTTTTGCGCGTGGTTCCCTCGCTGCCTGTTGTAGTCAAGGACGTCGCCCAGCCGGAGTATGGTCCGGGTGAGGAAGCTGACTATACGATTCGTTACGGCCTCGAATCCGAGGTTGCGAACATGCCTAAGGATCAGGTGGTTATCGAAGACACCCTGCCGGCGGGCATGGAGTATGTTCCGGGTAGCGCTGACGTTGAGCCTGACGTGAAGACCAACGCTAACGGCCAGCAGGTTTTGACGTGGACGAAGGATGGCGTTGAGCCTAATATCCGCGTCTTTGAGGACGGCAACGCTTACGTCATTAACTACAAGGCGAAGTTGCCTAAGGACGCAAAGCCTGGAGCGGTTTACACCAACGAGGTCGCGGCATCGAGCCAGGGCCAGACCCGCAAGGCGACAGCTAAGGTGACGGTGCCGCGGGCCGGCTACACGTCGCTGAAGAAAAACGTTGAAACGCCTGTTGTTGAGACGACTCGGAACGGTGTTGCGGCTAACGAATGGACGCTTAGCCTGACGTCGAATGACCCGACACGTTCGAACCTCACTGACGTGATCGATGTGCTTCCGTCAAACGATGATTCCCAGGGTTCGAAGTTTGATGGCACACTCAAGGTGACCGGAGTTGAAGGTGCTGAAGGCGCGAAGGTCTACAGCACCACTGTGGACCCAGCTGAGATTGATGAAGACCCGAATGCCAAGGTCAATGGTGGCACCGGAACGCCGTCTGACATCTGGGAAGAAGGCGTGAAGGAGGACGCAACCGCGCTCCGCGTTATCACCAAAGCCCCGCTGGCATTTGGGGATAGTCAAACGATTACTGTGAAGACTGAGCTGCATCAAGCCCAGCATGGCGATGTTGTTGTCAACAAGGCCGTGGGTCGTGCTGAGAACACGAAACTGCGGATGCGTACGTCTGCGCAGTTCACGGTGCGTACGCCTGTCGACGTCAGCGTTGAGAAGGTGTGGAAGGACGAGAACGGCGAGACTCTTACGGAGACTCCGGACTCGGTGCAGGTGCAGTTGATGCGCCAGCAGGGAGATAAAAGCACCCCGGTGGGCGAGAAGGTTGTGCTTTCGGCCGCAAATGGTTGGAAGCACACGTTCGAATCGCTACCAGCCACGGTCGATGATGAGCCGGTCAGTTATACGGTGCAGGAAGACTCGGTTGAGGGCTACACCTCGCAGGTCAAGGTGGCGGACGCCGGTAGCGTCTTCGAGGTGACGGTCACGAATACACGTGAACCGGAGCCAACACCGGATCCGACACCGGATCCGACTCCTGAGCCGACACCGGATCCGACACCGGATCCGACTCCTGAGCCGACTCCTGAGCCGACACCGGATCCGACTCCTGAGCCGGCGCCAGAACCAACCCCGGAGCCAACACCGGAACCAGGTGAGGAACCAACGCCGGAGCCGACGCCGGAGAAACCGGGGGTTCCTGAGAAGGGGCTGCCTCGAACTGGTGTGGAAGTTGCAGGCTTCCTCGCGATCGCGACCACGTTGCTCGGTGTTGGATTGTTCCTCAGGAGGCGACCACGTAAGCAGTGAAACTGCTGTGGTGAGAACCTGGAGGAATAAAACGAACTGACGAGTATACCTCTGCAGGCTACAAAAGGGCTGGGCATGGACTTCAAAATCTATGCCCAGCCCATTTCGTTGTTAGCCGATTGGTTCTAGCATTGGTTTGATGGTGTAGGCGATCGCGATGGTGTCGTCGGTGTCTGGGTTGGTCATCGCCACGCGCCATGCGTTCGCGAACTGGTTGACCTCGCCATCTATAGGGATGGCGCCGGAGATCAAGATGGTGCCTTCTTCCGCGTCGCCGCGTTCGGTGACTTTCTCGATCCAATACTTTGGTGGCAGAAGCTCTGCGAGGGTTCCGTTCTGGATCTGTTTTCCGTTGCGGTCAGCAGCGGTGACGAACGCTTCAAGGCGGATCGCGTCGAGGTTTTCTTCAACGTCCTTCAGGCGCCATGCTTTCTTGCTCAGCACGTCTGGGGACGTTTTCTTGCTCCAGGCAACGCCGTTCTCTTCCAACGCGCGGTCGGTGAGACCGCAGGCCACGGTGGGCAAGACGTCGTTGGCGGTGAAGACTATGGCCCACTTGGCTTTGCCGGATGTCATGTTGTGCTGGAGGGACTGCTGAAGGTTTGGTTGACAGTTTTCCTTCTGTTTTTTAGGCCGTGAGTGGTGCGGCTGCTCCCGTGATGGTTCCGTATTCAATGCGTGTCAATTTACCGGGCGCGCGTTGGCGTCTCTTGCGGTGCTAGGTGCTTTCGATCCAGTGGCGATCGCTACGAAGAGCTCTTGGCGGTTGGCCCAGGATTGACGGTTAGGGACATTCTTTTGCACAAGGGCGCAGAATGACTCTATGGCCGCGTTATCCCCATAGGCTCCGGCCCTGCCCATGGGGCCCTTGGCATGGTAGGTCTTCAATGCGGCACGAAAACTCCTAGAGCAAGGTTGTGAGCCTCGATCGAAGTGGACGATCACGCCACGGGGATGTCCTCGTTTCCTCCTTGCGTCATCTAACGCGGCCACAGCCAAACCTGATTTTATCCGCGCACTAGTGGCGTAGCCCACGATTTTACGCGAGTGCAGGTCTTTGATCGCACACCGAGACAGTTTTCCTTCGCCTGTCCAATGCTCAGTAATGTCGGTCACCCACGCAGTATTTGGGGTATCGGCATGGAAGTGCCTGGCAGGCAGATCATCGTGGACCGGCCCACCGGCTTCTTCCTACGTGGTTTGCGCCTGGAGATCACCGAAGAAGATCTCAGCACTCGAGTACAATCGCCACACTCGTCGCTCAGAAATCTTTACCCCTTGAGCATGGAGTTCATCAGCGATCAACCGGTAACCGAACTCAGGATCATTGTGGTGGATCAGACGAATCTTAGCTATAAGCTCCTCGTCCCCTCCATCGTCTGTCCGAGAGCGGCTTAGCCAGCCACTTGTAGAATGCTTGGCGAGAAAACTTTAACACCCGAGTCGCGATCGTCAAGGTTGCCTTACCCTTTGCGACCTGTGCTTCCATGGTCGGGAAGATCCTTTTGGTTGGATTGTTTCCTGGCTCAAATAAGCTGCTGCAGCCCTAAGAACCTCGTTTTCCATTTCTAGTTCACGGATCCGTTTCAGGACAGCACTCATCTCTTTGGCCACCACGGGATCATTTGACGGGCTCATCCCATGAGCCTGCAGACGCGCGTCCGTCACCGCATCAGCTTTGAACTGCTCACTATAGACCTTCGGCATGATCAACATCCTTCCCGCCCCGCAACCGCGAAGCAACCCAAACGTCAACCAAACCCTCAGCAGTCCCGAGCATTTTCGAAGAATGTATCGGATGCAGTAAAGAGCTCTGGGAGATGTGAAGTATGCGGCGTTGCTGGTGGAGTGTTACAAGTTGATCATCGCATCCCTTTTGAGATTGACGGGTAAACATACCCCATGTTCTTGCTGAGTTAATGTCGCTGTGCCCTTTGTGTAATCGAGCCAAATCATGGCAATGTGAAAATTGTCCAACCTGGGCAGCTAAGAATCCAAAACCTGCGGTAAATGTATGTAGGCATCGCCATAAAATTACTTGAAAGGTGCCACCAAAGAGATTCGAGAAATTCGCCCTGTATTACAGGGTGTGGAATCTGTGAAAGCGTTTGATGCCCTGCGGCCATCTGTGTCTGCTCTACTTGTGCAATGGCTATTAGGGCTGCCCTCAAGCAATGGATCGAAAGTTGATAATTCCAGCGATTAGAATCGAACTCAGCGAAGTTTTTCAACTTGACACTTTGAACGTTAGCGGATCCCTCGACGCTCCTGCCGAGTGTGCTCCTGTATCCAGTGGCGGCTGGAGGTTGTGTCCGTAAGTAGTGATGTAGGTAGCTGTCGTCTCACCATCGATGCGCGGAAATTTTGACTGGTTCACTTCGACACGGAGGCAAACTCGGACTTTGCAGGGGCGTTTCCCCAGCTTGATAACCCAGCTCTAAATCCGTTTATCGAGTGCAAAATCGGTAGTCATCACGGCTGTCGGCGCCTGATTGTGGTGGTTCTTCGAACCGGGTTCTTGTATCCAACGTGAGTGCTTGTGCGAAACTTTCATGGCACGACGGGTACAAACAAGCGGGAACTACGATTTAGTCGCTTGATTGGTTCACTTCCAGCGGGTGAAGATCACTTGCCAATCTTCTGGGAAACGAAGAGCTTGCGGTAGTGGGGATCCCCGTCTTTACGCGGGTAATAGTGCCAGCCGATTCCTGACCAAAATTCGTCAGCGCCTTCGGAGAAAGCGATCAAGGGAAAGCCTGAGTAGTGGCTGATCAGATGCCTTGCAAACGCAGCCCCATAGTGATGTCGGCGAAGATCACGGCGGATTTCAAAGAACCAGATTTCTTTGGTCAGCACTTCCGAGTCGATCCCGATGTAGCTATCGGAGAGTGGCCAATCTGTCACCTCAGCGCGCCCGACTTCCACACCATCGGCAAGAAACTGGATGTACTCCTTGCCCTCCGGGGAGTCTTCGCCGACTCTTCCAGCCCTGTCGTGCCACCAGCAGTCATCGAATCCCTCGACCACCTGGAACGGCGTCACGTAGTCCTCAACTTGCTGAAGAACCCTCAGTTGTAAGCGATCCACCATTCCGAGAATACGCAAGCGCCCACCAAGTAGAGGCGGGCGCTTAGACATAGATACTGGGTTACTGTTTGATGGCTACTACTTGGGTGCTGCCGTCGCGGAATTGAAAGGTGACCCTGCCGTCGACATCGACGGTGCCTTTGTCGAGCAAAGCTACGCAGAGGTATGGGCTGAAGACCAACTGTTCAAGTTCAAGGTTGGCGGTCTCTTGCCTGTAGTAGTGGTAGGTGGCCAGCCGGTTGTGCTTGTTGTGGATTTCGTCGACCACGGCAGCGTGCTCAGCTAACAGCGCCTGGTGCTGTTCTTGGCTAGCGTTGAACGCCTTCTCGTAAACCTGTTGGTCTTGCGCGACGCGTGCGTTGTGGGCGATTAGTGATTCGAGCTTTTTCGCTACCTGGTCGATCTGGGCGATCAGTCCGGCTGCTTCGACTTCGAGGTCGCTGGTGTCGAGCGCGTCGAGTACGGCGTGGTTGACGGTGTCATCGGCAGGTGAGCCGAAGCGGAGGCGGATAGCCTCGAGGAACATGTACTTGAGTCGTTCATCGTTGATGTGCCCAGTAGTGCACATGGTGTCGCCTTTGTATTTGTGGCCGCAGCGCCAGATGACCTTTTCGTATTTGCTGCCTGCGTGCCAGGTTTTCGAGCCGAAGAAGTGCCCGCACTGGCCGCAGACAAGGGTGGATGAGAAAGGTCGGGTGCGGTGTTGGGCTCGCTGATTCGCGGTGCCTTTGGCGAGTTCTGCTTGGACGAAGTCCCACACTGCGGGGCTGATGATGGCCTCGTGGTTTCCGGTGACGTAGTACTGGGGTACTTCGCCCTCGTTGATGACTTGCTTCTTAGTGAGGACGTCTGCGGTGTAGCTCTTTTGCAGGAGTGCGTCTCCTTTGTATTTCTCGTTGGTGAGAATGGAGCGCACGGACTGGTAATGCCAGGTTTTATTCCCTGCTGCCGTGTAGGTTGCTGGCTCGTCTGTCAGGGTGTGCGCGATATGCCTGATGGAGTGGCCTTCCAGGTACATGCCGTAGATCCGGCGCACAGTTTTGGCTTGCTCGGGGTTGATGACGAGGCTGCCGTCTTCACCTTTGTCGTATCCGAGGAACCGAGAGTATGGGACGGTGACCTTGCCGTCGGCGAAGCGTTTGCGGTGCCCCCAGGTGACGTTTTCGGAGATGGAGCGGGCTTCTTCTTGCGCCAGCGAGCTCATGATGGTGATGAGGAGCTCGCCCTTTGCGTCGAAGGTCCAGATGCCTTCTTTTTCGAAGAAGACCTCCACGCCTTTGTCTTTGAGCGCTCGAACGGTGGTGAGCGAGTCGACGGTGTTGCGGGCGAAACGGGACACGCTCTTGGTGATGATCAGGTCGATCTTGCCGTCGAGCGCGTCGGTCACCATCTGCTGGAATCCGGCGCGGTGTTTGGTTGAGGTGCCGGTGATGCCTTCATCGGTATAGACCTTGACGAACTGCCAGCCTGCGTGGTCGCTGATGTAGCGGGTGTAGTAGTCGACTTGGGCTTCGTAGGACGTGACCTGATCGTCGTGGTCGGTGGACACGCGGGCATACCCGGCGACCCTGCGCAGGGTTGTTTGTCCAAGTGGAGCACCAGTGTGGAGCGCTCGGGTGGCGGGGATTGCTGTGACGGTGCGGGCCATTTAGCGTTCGCCTCGCTCGGCGCGCAGCCGCTCAGCCTCTGCCTTGGCCACGGCCCGGTACTTCGCCAGCGCTTCTGGTGGTGTTGGTGCTTGCCGTGGGTTGTCCAACCCGAGCCTTTTGGCTTCGGCCCAGCGAGCACGCACGAGTTCACCCCAGGCGGCTTTTCTTACTGGGGTCCACGAGCTCTTCTTCAGGTTTGGTCGCCACGTGTGCGAGCTGCTGGTGCCATCGGTGTCGTGGAACGTGTAGCGGTCTTTTCCCTGCACGTCGATGTGGTCGATACGCTCGGTGAACACGTCCTCGTCGAAGGCCTCGATACCCAGGACTCGGGCGATGAAGCCTTTGAGTGCCGTGTCAGAGATCTCGCAGGTGCCGCATCCGGTTTTCCGGCCTTTCTTCCGTTCGGTGCAGATCCAGTGCTCGGTGGAGATCGAGTTTTGGGTTTTCGGATTGCGTACGTTGCGCACGAACGAGCAGTTGCAGGACACGCATTTGATCTTCGACGTCAACGCCACAGTTTCTATGGACCAGTTCGCCCGGGCCCCGAGTTCGCGTCGGCGTGCAATCTCGGTTTGAACCGCGACGAAGGTGTCGCGGTCGATGATGGCGGGGATCGCGTTTTCCACCAGGTATTGCGGCAACTGGCCGGTGTTGCGCACTGCTCGTCCAGGCTTACCCTCCGGAGTGGACCATCGCCCTAACAGGAGGTCGCCGGTGTAGTGCGGGTTCTTCAGGATGTGACGGACCCATTCGCCGGGCAACTTGTTGTCAGCCAGGTGTGGAACCCTGCCGTCGGCGATGAGCTGCGCGGCCATCTTTTCGCACGAGATCTTCTTCATGTACTGGTCGAATATCCAGCACACCACGGCTGCTTCTTCTTCGATGATCTGGACGTCGGTGCCGTCAGCGGAGTCGGTGTAACCGTACAGGTGGAAGCCGTTCGCTTTTCCTTCTTCGAAGCCTTTCCAAATGCGCCACTTCACGTTTTGGCTGATTTGCTCTGATTCTGCCTGCGCGAAAGAGGCCAGCAGGGTGAGCATGAGTTCTCCGTCAGCGCTGGTTGAGGAGATGTTCTCTTTATCGAATCGCACCTCCACCTCGAGGTCTTTGAGCTCGCGGACGGTTTCGAGCAGGTCGACGGTGTTGCGAGCGAATCGCGAGATCGACTTGGTGAGGATCAGGTCGATTGCCCCTTCCCGGGCAAGGGCCAGCATTTCTTGGAACTGGGGTCGATGCGTGGGCTGCGTCTCTGCGTAGGCTCAACGTCTAGCTCAAGGGAATTGACCCCAGTCGGGAGTTAGGTTAGGCTAACCTAAGTGAAAGGGGGGTTTGTTGTGACAGACCGATCCGGTACAGTTCGACGCTCAGCTCGCGGAGGATTAACCGACTCAATTCTAGGTACCCGAAATCTCATGATGGTGGCCTCCCTGTCGGTGGTCGGCCTCATCATCCTCATCCCACTGAGCTACATCGCGCCGGCGGGTGCGGCTTCGCAGAGCGCAGTCTGGCTCGGGGTGTCCCTTCTCGGACTTTGGATCATTCCCTACCTCCTTCCTCTGACCGTTGTGCGAAGGCCGGGCGCTTCGCTGCTGGCCGCGCTGATCATCGGAGTTGTGAGCGTATTTACTACTCCCACTGGGCCTGCCGCGATTGTCGGTAACGTCATTGGCGGGCTCCTGGTTGAGTTTCCCATGGCGTTGATGCTGTACCGGAAGTGGACGTGGTGGGCGTATCTGATCTCCGCCGCATTCTTCGGGGCATTTAACAGCCTGTTGTACCTCACGCTGCTCAAGCACGCGGTGGGAATCTCGGTATCGGGACTGATCGTGCTGGTGGGAGTCACGTCGTCCGTCATTGGCGGTTTGGCCGTCGTCGGACTAACCCGTTTGCTCAACAATGCAGGCGTAGGGGTAGACCATCGTGAGTGAAACGCTGGCCTCCACTTTGAGCAGCGAGCAACGGTCTGTGAGCGAGTCCGCGCGGGCGCTCCTGGCGGTTGAGGATCTTTCCGTTCACTACTTGGGTCAGGACCGGTGGGTGCTGCAACGTCCAAGCCTGGTCCACCTGAGCGGTCAGGTAACGGCCGTCATTGGGCCCTCTGGATGCGGTAAAACTACCTTCGTCCGAGCCGTGTGCGGCCTTGTGCCCCACTGTCTGCCGTCCGAATACTCCGGCAGCGTTCAAATTGCCGGCGCCGAAATCGCCGACGCCACGGTCCAGTTGATCGCTACCAATGTCGCCTACGTGGGACAAAATCCGGATGCCGCAGTCATTACCCGTACGGTGTATGACGATGTCGCGTTTGCGCTGCAGAACCTCTGCCTGCCTGTTCCTGAGATTGATCGACGGGTACGCGAGGCATTGGCTGCGGTTGGTCTGGAGACCAAGCTGTGGGAGAGCCCATGGAGATTATCGGGCGGCCAACGCCAGCGCCTAGCGATCGCGGTAGCACTGGCTATGCAGCCCCGCTTATTAGTCCTCGATGAGCCAACATCGACTATTGACACGCAAGGCACGGACGAGTTTTACAGCGTCATCCAACAGCTGGTTAGCGATGGCGTGGGCATCGTGGTGATCGACCATGACCTCGACCCGGTCCTACCCCTGTGCGATCACGTCATAGCGCTCAACGCGCAGGGCGCGGTGATCGCGCAGGGAACTCCACATGAGGTTTTTCTCAGCCATACCGCGGAACTTGAGGCGTGCGGAGTGTGGCTGCCCCGTGCGTTACGCGACGAATCCCCGCACCACGCCTTGACCTGCGAGCAGGCGGGCATTCGAGTTCCCCGCATCACGGATATCTGTGGTGATTCGGTGCAATATCAGCGGCGCACCGAAGCAGGATGGGAAACCATCGATGCGATTGACACGCTCGACGGTGGAGGCAGCGCCACGGTAGAGCTGGCAGATTTCTGTGTTCCCGGACGTTCCCCAGCTATCTCTATGCGGCTACGGGGTGGCGAGTTTATCGCGCTTATAGGGCCGAATGGCGCAGGCAAAACATCCCTGCTCGCGGCGCTGGCGGGTCTCATACCATCAAAGGCACAACGCGCTACGGTCTGCGGAGAGGTTGTGCGGCGAGGGCGGCACCAGGTCGGCTACGTGTTTCAAAACCCGGAACATCAGATGGTTTGTTCCACCGTGGCTGGCGAAATCTCCACGGGGGATGTTTCCGCGTCTAAAGCCGAGGCTATTGTGGAGCAATTCCATCTCTCCCAGTATCGAGACCAACACCCGTTGACTCTCTCAGGCGGCCAGATTCGTAGACTATCGGTGGCTACGATGGTCGCCGAGAGCCGCGATGTGATTGTCCTTGACGAGCCCACGTACGGCCAGGACTGGGCGAATACCTGCGAACTCATGGCCTTCATCGACGAACTGCGCGCTGAGGGCAGAACCGTCATCATGGCCACCCACGACCTAGAACTTGCCCTATCACGCTGCAGCCACATCATCGCGCTACCTGCTGCCGTTAGCGAAACTCGTGAAAACGCCGCATCCGCAGCACCAGCGAACCCGCCTTCGCCGTCCGTGCCCCGTGGACTCTTCTCATCGTTCAATCCTGTGACGTTGCTATTGGCGCTAATCCCGGCGATGGTCATGGTGTTCGTATGCAAGGACCCGGCCGTCAATGTTGGAGTGCTCATCGCAGCGAGCCTGGCCATGGTAGCCGCGAGAGCGAGTCGCGCTCGAACGGTCATGTCACTGCTAGCACCCTGGGTCATCGCAGCTGTGCTACTGCCGGTGTTCCGCTACAACTACACCATTGAAGAGGTCAGCCCACTCTACAATTACGGTGGCGAGCCTGCGGCAGCGAGCGGTATCGGGGCAACGTTGTCCCTCATGCTGCTTTCAGGCATCAGCACTCATCCGGAAGCGCTGCTTCGCACGTTGACGACGACGTTCAAGCTTCCCTATCGGGTCACTGCGGCGGGAGCTGCGGCTGTCGCCTTCGTCACTCGTTTCCGGCAAGATTTCCAGCTGTTGCGCACAGCGCGGGCATTGCGGGGTATTGGGGCATCATGGGGGCCGTTAGCGCCCGCAATTCGATGGGTGGGTTCCCTCGTGCCGCTGGCGATCCTCGCCGTCCAGCACGGCGAACGGGTTGCCCTGTCGATGGATTCACGTGGCTTTAGCGCCTATCCGCGGCGCACGGAACTCCAACACACACCGTGGCAGGTGCGAGATTGGTGCCTGGTGGGCCTCCTTTGGGCCGTTACTGCGTTGCTGTGGTGGTGGCGCCAATGAACGTTTCGAAAGACTCGACTCGACAGGAGCCCGATGTGAGTATTTCCGTCGCCGCACTAATCCGCCCGGCCAAGGGCGCGATGGTCCTTTCCGCAGTCCTCACAGCCTTCGGCGCTATCGTCACGCTGGTGCCGTTCGTCGCCTTACACAACATGGCCGCGATCTGGCTTGACGGGCAGGTGCGCACCGGCTGGACCGGAAAGCCGTGGGTTTGGGCCGTGATAGCGGTGCTTTCGCTGTTCGTGGGCCAATTGCTCTACCTGTTTGGATTGGGTGTCACCCACGAGGCAGAAGCCAAGCTCCGACATCGGTTGCGCGGCAATGTGGTCCAAGCGCTGGGCAGTTTGCCCTTGGGTAGGGTCTCGCAGGTGCCGCACGGGGCCATCCGCAAGATGGTGTGTGACGATACCGCAGCTATCCATACTCTCGTTGCGCATGTTCCCGGTGATGTCACCAACGCCGTGGTCTCGATGGTCGTAGGCCTCGGGTATCTCGTGTGGGTCGATTGGCGACTGGCGCTCGCGCTCTTTGGAACGTGGGCCGTAGCGATCATGATCATCGTCAGCACGACCATGCGCGGCTATAGCGATATCACCGAGCGATTCGGACATGCCCAGACCGCACTGGCCGCAGCCACCGTCGAAATGCTTGAGGGCATTAAGGAGATCAAGAATTTCCAGGCCACCGATGCGACCCGAACGCGCTTTAACGCCGCCCGCCAGCAATTTTCTGCCATCTCCTTCGACTGGGTTCGTCGCTCCGGCAGAGCGATTAGTCTGCTCGGTTCGCTACTGCGTCCAGCCACGGTCTTCGTCACGGTCGCGTTACTGGCGGCGCTATTCGTCGCGCAGGATTGGAGCACGCTGTCGGCGACGCTGCCATTCTTCCTGATCGCTCCCGGCATCCCGGAGGGGTTCACGGTGCTAGTCGGTCTGATGCAGCATATCTATGAGTCGCAGCTGGCGGCTCGCACCACGGCAGAGCTGCTTTCCGAGAAACCCATGCCCGAAGGCAGCCGCACCCAAGAAGAGGGCCCAAACCCCGGCCAAGTTGAGGTCTGTGAGGTTTCCTTCTCCTACGAGCCTGACGTGCCCGTTGTGCACGGTGTCTCCTTTACGGCTGAGCCCGGAACGGTCACGGCTCTGGTGGGCCCGTCGGGCGGAGGGAAGTCCACACTGGCCCGGCTGATTGCGCGCTTTTACGACGTCAATGATGGCGTGGTACGCATCAGCGGTGTGGATGTACGCGAGGCGAGTTTTTCGTGGCTACTTTCCCGCGTCGCGATCGTCCTACAGGACGTAACGTTGTCGAACGATTCGGTCCATACCAATATCGCGCTGTCGAAACCGTCGGCAACGCGCGCCGAGGTCGAGGCAGCAGCCCGTGCGGCATGCATCCACGATCGCATTATGCGTCTGCCCGAGGGGTATGACACCGTGCTTGGCGAGGTTGGTGGCTTCCTCTCGGGCGGTGAGCGGCAACGCATCACCCTGGCGCGAGCATACTTGCAGGATGCGCCGATCTTGATTCTCGACGAGGCCACCGCGCAAGCAGACCCCCAGTCGGAGCGTGCGATCCACGAAGCGCTCAGCACCTTGGCATCCGGGCGCACGGTGATCATCATCGCGCATCGACTCGCCACCATCCGAGACGCCGACCAGATCCTCGTGATTGAGGACGGCCACATCACTCAGCGTGGTAGGCACGAGGACTTGGTCGACCAAGCGGGGACCTATAGCGAGATGTGGCGGGCCCAAGAACTCCATTACATGGCCTAAGGAGAGACACGCTCATGTGGAAACTAATGATCAGGGTCGTCAACAGGGCCGAGTTGCGTACGTTGGTGGGCTGGTTCGCCTTCTCCGCTGTCCTACAAGGCATCACACTGGCGTTGATGATCCCCTTCCTTCGGGCATTATTCTCCCGCTCTGAAACCCTTGGCACCTGGCTCGTCGTCGTTGCCATCCTCGGCGCGATCACGGTGACGGTCGACACCTTCGCGATGTACCGCTCCTATCGGATCAGCGTCTATGAAGTATGCGATACCTTAATTGATCGCGTAGCAGATCATGTCTTGCAGCTGCCGCTTGGGTGGTTTAATGCTAAACGCGAAGCGGACGTGGCTAATGCGACATCCAAGGAGATCAACACCCTGTCGCATCTGGCATCAATGGTGATCCCGAACCTGTGCAACGCCTTCATCGTGCCGTTGGTGATGCTCGTTGCCACCGCATTCATTGAGTGGCCGTTAGCTGTGGTCATGGCAGTGTCGATCTTGCCGTTTATTCTCACGTGGCGGAAAATGTCGGCGGCAACAACCAGAGCCAATGACATGGAAGACCGTACCTCGGCCGCCGCAGCCGGCCGGTTGATTGAGTTCGCCAGGCTACAACCGGTGCTTCGAGCCACGGGTGCCTCGACGTCGTGGGACCCCGTACAAGAGACTCTGCAAGCCGACTCTGAGGCGACGTTGGCCGGGCTTCGGATCAAGGGCCGACCTGCCCAAGGATTCAACCTCATCGCTAACGTGACTTTCGCGGTGGTGCTCGCCTTGGGGCTGTCGTTCGTGACCGGAGCGCGTCTGGACCCGATTGCGTATCTGGTGATCGCGGCGGTCAGTGCGCGCATGCTGCTGCCGCTCACAAAAGCCGCGCTCTACGCATCTGAGGTCGATAACGCCGCAGTGGCGTTGCGCCAGATGGGAATAATCCTTGATGCCGCGCCACTTGCCGAACCTGATTCCGAGCAGGCACGGGAACCGCGTGGGACGTCGATTGAATTCCGAGGAGTGTCGTTTTCCTACGAGTCAGGCCGGCCTGTCCTAGACGATGTCTCGCTCACCGCCCCGCAGGGAGCAGTCACCGCACTAGTGGGGCCGTCAGGGGCCGGGAAGTCAACGATCTTGCGTCTCACCGCAAGGTTTTGGGATGTCGACGCCGGTAGCGTGACCATCGGCGGGGTGGACGTGCGCGAGATTCCAACCACGCGGATCATGGAGCTGACCTCGATGGTGTTCCAGGACACCTACCTGTTTGACACCACGATCCGGGAGAATCTGCGGATTGCGCGCCCCAATGCGACGGACGCCGAGTTGGAAGAGGCAGCTCGCAAGGCGAGACTTGATCGGGTGATTGAGGCGCTGCCTCACGGTTGGGATACCGAAGTGGGGCCTGCCGGGCAGAGCCTGTCTGGAGGTGAGCGCCAACGAGTGGCAATCGCTCGGGCATTCATCAAGGATGCTCCGATACTGCTGCTCGACGAGATTACCTCGGCGCTGGACGGCGAGAATGAATCGGCGATTAGCGACGTCATCAGTCAACTATCTGAGGGCCGCACTGTGATCGTGGTAGCGCACAGACTATCCACCATAGATAGCGCCGATCAGGTGGTCTTCCTCGAACCCTTAGCGGACGGTGCTATCGTCGCCGAAACCGGCACGCCTAAGGAATTGTCTAGTCGGCCCGGACGGTTCCACGATTTCGTGGCTGCCGCCGATGCGTCGTCTCGTTGGCAGCTGAGACACACCTCAGATTAGCGGACGCGGTCCCGGTGCCAGGCGCCAAGCCCTAAACCCACAGCTCGAATCGGAGTACCTCGACACGTTTGGCACACGTGGTGCTGTCGCGAACATGGCGCTAGTGGGATCATGTGCGAACAGCATCTCGCTGATGAGCGAGGGCGCTACTAATCACCAAGGGAGTTGAGTCCCTCATAGTGGTGTAGCGGGGTGGTCGTGCTGGACAGCAGGGCGGTCACCGCGTGATCCTCGAGTTTCGTCCCCTACAACTCACTCGCGAAAGGCCACACGATGACCGCTACCCATATTGTCGACCCTGCCGGGCTGCTTGGCGAACTGCTTGCCGAGGCGTCACCTGTTGCAGACTGTGATCAACGAGTTGCTGTCTGCGGATGCTGATGCGGTTGCAGGTGCCGAGTACGGCCGCCCAGATCCTGACCGACGGGCCCAGCGCAACGGCTACCGCCACCGGCTTCTCGATACCCGTGTTGAGACCTTGGACATCGCGGTCCCGAAACTACGCCAGGGCACCTATTTCCCTGAGTGGCTGCTGGAGCGTCGCAAGCGCGCCGAGTCCGCATTGATCACTGTTGTTGCCGACTGCTATCTCGCTGGAGTCAGTACTCGCCGGATGGACAAGTTGGTCAAGACGTTGGGAATCGACCGGCTGTCGAAGTCCCAGGTCTCTCGCATGGCCGCCGAGTTGGACGAGCACGTCGCCGAGTTTCGACACCGCCCACTAGGCGATGCTGGGCCGTTCACGTTCGTGACCGCCGACGCGTTGACGATGAAAGTTCGCGAGGGAGGTCGTGTGGTCAACGCGGTCGTCATGCTCGCGACCGGGGTCAACGCCGACGGGCATCGCGAAGTCTTAGGGATGCGGGTCGCCACGAGCGAGACCGGCCCGGCCTGGAACGAGTTTTTCGCCGATCCGGTCGCCCGAGGACTGTCCGGGGTCCGGCTGGTCACCTCCGACGCCCACCGAGGCATCGTGGAAGCGATCGCGGCGAACCTGCCCGGTGCCGTCTGGCAGCGTTGCCGCACTCACTACGCCGCGAACCTGATGAGCATCACTCCCAAGAGCTTGTGGCCGGCGGTCAAGGTCATGCTCCACTCCGTCTATGACCAGCCTGACGCCGATGCTGTTCACGCCCAGTTCGACCGGCTACTGGACTACACCGCCGAGAAACTCCCCGACGTCGCAGACCACCTCGATGCCGCCCGCGCTGACATTCTCGCGTTCACCAGCTTCCCGACCGAGGTCTGGCAACAGATCTGGTCGAACAACCCCACCGAACGGCTGAACCGCGAGATCCGGCGCCGCACCGATGCGGTTGGGATCTTCCCAAACCGGGAAGCGATTGTCCGGCTCGTCGGCGCCGTCCTGGCCGAGCAAACCGATGAATGGGCAGAAGGCCGCCGCTACCTCGGCCTGGAAGTCCTCGCCAAGAGCCGCCTCAACCTGATCACCACACCCACAACCACGACCGATGCCGACATGCCCGCACTCGCAGGCTAAAACCCCAAACGAGAGGAAAACGCCGTTACACCACTACAAGGGACTTGACCCCCAACTTGCTAAAAGCTTTGTAGTTGACTAGGAGTGCAGATGGTCGTCGGCCCACCTGCAAGAACGAATAGCAAGCGGTATCGTCTACAGGTAGAGGTGCTACCCGCATCATTTGTCGAGACCCCGCGTCTATTCTTGCGCGCGAGATCCCGACTGGTTCACCCCCTCTACGGACGCCAGCCGGGTAGTGACGTGCCAGATACTCAGCGGTACAGCAGGCTAATCTCCAAACGTCCGCGGCAGCCGGAATTCCCAGTTCATAGCCGGTAATGACGCTATCCGATAGCGCCACTCCGCACTGGGGTCTTGTATCCATCGTGACCGGTTGTGCGATCCGGCGTGTGGCTGCGGCAACTTCCTTATCATCGCCTACCGCGAGCTTCGCGCCCTCGAGCTGAAGATCCACGAGCGGCTCCAGGAATTGAACAGTGGCGGCGTTCAGCTGGACCTCATGGCGGAAGATCTTGTGCACGTGCGCCTTCGCCAGTTCCACGGCATCGAGATCGAGGAGTGGCCCGCGACAATTGCCCGCACCGCGATGTTCCTCGTGGAGCATCAGGCAAACCAGGCCATGAACCTCACTCTCGGCTATTCGAAGCCGATGCTTCCCCTCCAGGATTCCGCCCAGATCACCGTGGGCAACGCATTGCGCCTCGATTGGCGCGAGCTCGTGCCGGCGGGCCCGAACACGTTCATCATGGGCAATCCGCCGTTCATTGGGCAGTACACGAAGGCAGCGGATCAAACGGAGGATATGAAGCTCGTGTGGGGCGAGCTTTACGACGGTTACCTCGAGTACGTGACCGCTTGGTTCAAAAGTCGAGCGATTTCTTCCGTTCCGTCACTGGCGGCCGCTTCGCGTTCGTGTCCACAAACTCCATTGCGCAGGGCCAGCCCGTTCCCGCGCTGTTTGGCCCGCTTTTCGACGTGGGCTGGCGTATCCGTTTCGCCCACCAAACCTTCGCGTGGCAGAGCGAAGTACCCGGAAGTGCCGCCGTTCACTGTGTCATTACCGGCTACGACAAGCACGAACGCAGCGCCCCGCAACTGTTCACGTACGACAACGTCAAGGGCGAACCGCAGCAGGTTCCCGTGAAGCAGATTAATGCCTATCTCGTGGATGGGCCGAATCTGCTCGTGTGGAAGCGATCAAAGGCGTTGAGCCCGCAGCTTCCGAAAGTTGTTTTCGGCTCTAAACCAGCTGACGGGGGCAACCTTATCGTTGAGCCTGCCGAGTACGCCGCGGTCGTGGGAGATCCCATCGCAGCGAAATATCTACGGGAGTTTCGTCAAGGTCGGGAAGTCGTTCGAGGTCTTGATCGTTGGTGCCTGTGGATGGCCGATGAAGACTTCGAGCCGAGCGATATCCAACGTTCGCCGATACTGAAGGAACGGGTTGAAGCCTGCCGAGCGTGGCGGTCACAGCAATCTACGGGCGGTGATGCGTACAAGCTTCGTGATACTCCACATTTGTTCCGAGGGAACAAGCATCGCCCGCTGGTTCCGTACGTGGGGATCCCCGCTGTGGTTTCGGAAACCAGAAATTTTTACACCGTGCACCATCTCCCGGAGACAGTTATAGCCGGGAACCAGCTTTTTACTGCCGAGGATCCCGATGGTTTCCTCTTCGGAGTGATCTCCTCGTCGATGTTCATTACCTGGCAGCGTGCAGTAGGTGGCCAGCTTAAATCAGATTTACGGTTCTCGAACACGCTCGTGTGGAACAACCTTCCGCTTCCCACCGTCGAACCGGAACTGCGCGAAAAGATCATTGAGGCGGGCAAGGGCGTGATTGCGGCGCGTGAGCTGCACCCCGAGCGCTCTCTCGCCGAGCACTACAACCCCCTCGCGATGAGCCCGGCGCTTCTCAAGGCCCACGCCGCCCTCGACCGTGTTGTGGACAAAGCCTTCGGCGCAAAGAAGCCGCTCCACTCGAACGAGGAACGCCTCGCGCTCCTCTTCGACCGCTACGCCGAGATGACCGCCGCCGAAAACGAAGGCTCGCGGTGGTAGTGCTTTTGCGGGCGTCAAAGCGCGACTTTGGCGGTCGCGGCGGCTTCTGCCGATCGACCCTGCATGGCTAACATCGACTAAAGGCGATATTATCGATCTATGGCGATGTATATGGGTGAAGAAACCTCCCTCGAAGAACGTGAGAACTGGGTGACTCTCTTTAAGAGTCTCGCCGATAGTCATCGGCTTCAGATCATCCAGCATTTGCTGTTAGGCGAACACCGCGTGACGGACCTCGTCGAGCACGTGGGTCTTGCGCAATCGACAGTGTCAACGCACGTGGCCTCGCTACGAAAAAGTGGGCTCTTCGCAAGCCACACGCATGGCCGCGCGACGTACTACACCTTGGCGCATCCCGAGGAAACGAAGACGCTTCTCGCGGCGGCAAAGGCCTTCTTCGACGGCACCGAAAAACTGAGGCAAACCTCGCAGCCGGAGAGCACGAGCCATGACTAAACCATCCATGTCGCGCAGGCGCAAGCACTCTCACGAGGCACACGACCACAGCATCTCTGCCGACGCCGACCGCACGACTCTGTGGGTGGCCTTGATTGTGCTGAGCGTCTTTATGGTCGCCGAAGTCATCGTCAGCCTTCTGACTGGCTCCCTCGCACTGCTGTCGGATGCCGGGCACATGCTGTCCGACGTCGGAGCGATCGGGCTAGCGCTATGGACCATTCGCCTCGCCGCTCGGCCTGCCCAAGGGGCGTGGACCTGGGGCCTCAAACGCGTGGAAACCATCTCCGCCGCGGTCAACGGCATTACGCTCCTGATCGTGGCTGGAGTCATCGCTGTGGAGGCAGTCCGGCGTCTGTTCGAACCACCCGAGGTCGACGGTGGCCCCGTGCTCATCGTTGCCCTGGTCGGGGTGGTCGTGAACATCGTCGTCGCGTGGTTGGTTGCTCGCGCCAATCGCTCAAGCCTCAATATCGAAGGTGCTTACCAACACATTCTCACCGACCTCTACGGCTTCCTCGGAACCATTGTTGCCGCGCTCATCATCATGGTGACCGGGTGGACTTTTGCCGATGTCCTTGCGTCCCTTCTGGTGTGTGCCCTCATGGTGCACGCAGCGTGGAATCTCTTGCGCGCCGTCGGCCGAATTCTGCTCGAAGCAGCCCCGGAAGGAATTGACCTCGAGGAAGTCACCACCCACTTTCTTGAACTTCCCCACGTGCAGCGCGTGCATGACCTGCATGTGTGGAGCGTCGCGAGCGACCTGCCGGCACTATCAGCCCACATTGTTGTCGACGACGAGTGCTTTACCGACGGACATATTCCCGAATTACTCGGCCAAGTGCAGCATTGCGTCGCGGGACATTTCGACGTTGAACACTCCACCTTCCAGTTCGAGCCGCCTCATCACGGGTCAAAAGAACTCTCCGTTCACCCTTGAGCCGGCAAGGAGCACTGATCCGGCACTCTCCCGAGCAACGGAAGGGGTGCCTGCAAGCAAAGTTCCTCCTTGGCGAACGAGATGAGCGTGAACTTGAGTGCCTGGGCTCTATAGATAATCGCAAAAGTCCGCCAGCTCCTGGCCGACGCGAGAGATGTACGTCGGCAGCGCCATGCCTGTCATTGACGAGTAGTGAGTGATCCGAGCGACCTGAGTGCCATCTCCGCAACACTCCCGAAGTGCGCGCAGGGATGCGGGAGCATAGAGGGCCTTGTAGACCTGGGCGCCGAGCCCAACGATGAGCGGGTTCCGGCTACCTAGAGTTTGGGGTTCCTCGCAAAACCCGTCCACCTGCTCGCTGACGAAGTTGGTATCCCGTAAAAGCTTGCTGATGGGCGTTGACTCGCTGCTTCGGAACGGAGCGACTTTACCTCCCTGCATTTTTACGAGATCGGTGATGTAAGCACCTTCGAGTCCATTGGCTTTGCATGCATCACGGAGACGCCTATCGCTTGTGCGACCACACTCTTCATGAAAACTGGCGAAGCTTAAGCGATCAGTGACGGCGGTGATGCCCGCAGCTCTCTCGGCAAAGTTGAGGGCGACGAGTACAAGATCTGTGCGTAGCGAGGGGAGCTCGGTATCCAACTGTTGCTGGCTTCGCACTTCTCCAAACGTGCGAACTACAGAATCGAGCTTCAATAGTGGAGCGCGGATGGAGTCGGGGCTCCACGGAGATTCATTCCACACGGTCCAACTCCCACACAGCCCGTAGCGCGTGCGCATTAAGTCGAAGATTTGGTAATCCACTGACGAATCCCTCGAGATTAGTTCTTCAGTTAGTTGGCTCTGAGGGTAGCGTTGGAGAGGACTGGTTTTGAAATCGTTAGGACGTCCACCATGACTACCGACAATACCCCCACAATCGATGAGTTTCGGCCGGTGGTTTTAGCCGTTCTTGCTGACGGCAAAGTTCGTGGTTTTCGAGAACTATGTGAACTTGTCGCTGACGCCGCTGGGCTTACAGCTGAAACACGAGGTGAGCGGCTTGATTCCGGTCAGATGCGCTATCGACACCGAATCGGGTGGGCATGCTCAACCATGACTAAAGCTCGATTGCTTGATCGCCCTAAGCAGGCGATGTATCAAATTACACCCGACGGTCTGACGGTTGCGCGTCGCAATCTTCCTATTTATACCGGCAAGGATCTCGCGGAATGGGAGGCCTGGCGCGAGTATCAAAGCGAGGTCGCGGCGCGGCGATCGGCCGATGACACCCCTGCCGGTGCGGTTCCGGAGATCGAACAAGATGCCGATCCGGTCGAGGCCATCGCTGCGCGGTCGCGGGACTTTAACGCTCAGGTGGAAACCGATCTGCGCAAGCGTCTTCAGGAAAACTCCCCTGAGTTCTTCGAAAAAGCCGTCATCGACTTGTTGTGGGCAATGGGCTACGGCGGCGATTATGGCGAGAAGCAGCATGTTGGGCGCTCGGGCGATGGCGGGATTGATGGCATCATCCACCAGGATGCACTCGGCCTCACGAACGTGTATATCCAGGCGAAACGCTATGCCGACACCAACAGGGTGGGAGAACCCGAGATCCGTAACTTCATCGGCTCTCTCGATGCGCAGGGCGCAAACCTCGGCGTATTCATCACGACCTCAACATTTCTAGACCGAGCGAAAGTTACCGCTGCCGGTTACCGTCACGGGCGGATCGTGCTGATCGACGGCTTGCGCCTCACGAAGCTGATGCTCGCCTACGGCGTCGGCGTCGAGAAGGCCCACGAGTTCACGCTCTATTCCGTGGACGAGGACTACTTCGAAGAAGACATGCAGTAGAAAGGCCCGCCAAGCGTTGCCGCGCAGCGGGCCGAGAGGCAAGGGCAGAGCTCTTACTTGGAGAACGTGATCTGCGTGAACTTCTCCGTCTGCTCGCGGATGCCCGTTTCGGTGGGGAACCGCTCGATGGAGGAAGCGCCGTAGAAGCCGACGATGCCGTCGGTGTTATCGAGAATGTATTGAGCATCCTCGGGATTGGCGATCGGGCCGCCGTGGCAGAGGCACAGGATGTCCGGGTTCACGCTTCGTGCAGCGTCGGCAAGTTCCTGGACCTTTGTCGCTGCCTCTTCGAGGCTGAGCGCGGTCTGCGCCCCGATCGTGCCGGAGGTCGTGAGGCCCATATGGGGCACGAGAATATCGGCGCCTGCGGCGGCCATTTCTTTCGCCTGTTCGATGTCGAAGACGTAGGGCGAGGTGAGGAGATCAAGCTCATTCGCCATGCGAATCATGTCGATCTCAGGGCCAAAACCCATGCCGGTCTCCTCAAGATTGGCACGGAAAACACCGTCGATGAGGCCAACCGTCGGAAAATTCTGTACGCCCGCGAAACCGATCTCTTTGACCTGCTTCAAGAAATGCGGCATTACGCGAAACGGGTCTGTGCCGTTCACACCGGCGAGAACGGGAGTGTGCTTTACGACGGGAAGCACCTCGTTCGCCATCTCCATGACGATGCCATTCGCGTCTCCATAGGCGAGGAGCCCGGAAAGTGAGCCGCGGCCAGCCATGCGGAAACGTCCCGAGTTGTAAATGACGAGAAGATCAATCCCGCCGGCCTCCGCCGACTTCGCCGAAATACCCGTTCCGGCACCGCCGCCGATGATGGGTTTTCCGCTTGAGACTTTCGCGCGCAGCTGCTCAAGAATTTCCTTGCGGGACATGTCAGTTCTCCTTCTTTCCCGAATTGTTGCGAATAAGTTCATGGAGGCGCTCTGCCATTGCTCGACCAAAGCCCTCGTCGTTGACAGCGCATTCGTACTCATGAATGGGGACACCGCTGCCCTCGAGGTTTGTTTTCACAGCGTCAAAAAGGGCGGCATCTGCCTCGGGGTCATAAAAGGGACCGCCCTCAACATCGATGCCGCTCAAGCCTTTCGTGGGAATAAACAGCTCGCTAGGCCCCGTTGCGGCAGCGAGCTTTGTTCCAATGCGCCGACCGAGCTCTTCCGTTTCACTGCGGGACGTGCGCATAAGAGTCACCGTAGGGTTGTGCACGACGAACGTGCGCCCATCGAACTTACTCGAGACCGTGTCCTTCGGCCCAAAGTTCACCATGTCGAGAGCGCCAAGGCTCACCACCTGAGGCGTGCCCATCCGCCCCGCCATCTCAAGTCGCTCAGGGCCAGCGCTGAGCACCCCGCCCACGAGATCATCGGCAAGCTCTGTTGTCGTCAGGTCACAAACACCGGCAAGCAACCCAGACTCAATAAGCTTCTCCATCGCGCGGCCGCCCGCTCCTGTCGCATGGAAGACGAGCACCTCATACCCCAGCTCAGTGAGGGTCTTGCGGGCTTCATCCGCGGCCGGCGTCGTGAGTCCAAACATCGAAAGCCCCACGAGTGGGCGGTGCTCGCCGGAGGTGCTCGTGAGGCGAGCTTCGTAAGCCTTCGCCATTCCTGCGATGCCCGCCGCGGCGTTACCGAACACCATCGCCGAAATCCGATTCACCCCCGCGACATCCACGACCGAATACATGATGGTCGTGTCAGTTTCGCCGACATACGGAGAAACGTCGCCCGAGGCCATGGTCGACACAAGCAACTTCGGAAAGCCCACCGGCACCGCCTGCATCGCGGGTGCCGCCACAGACGAACCGCCCGAGCCGCCGACAGCAAGAATGCCGTGAATACGCCCCTCTTCCGCGAGCTTCTGCACGATCTTTGCGGCGCCGCGGCCCATGACAGCCATCATTTCGCCGCGGTCGCGGCGCTCCCGAAGTTTCGCGGCATCCTCGCCGGCAGCGTCGATAACCTCGTCGGAAGAAACATCCGCGAAATCGGCCGTGGAAAATGAGCCGACATCGACGGCGAGTACTCCCACCCCAAGTTCCGCAAGGTGCTCCTTCAACCAGGCATAATCCTCGGCCTTCGTGTCGAGCGTTCCTACTAAAGCGATGGTCGTCATCAGGCACTCCTTCGTCTTCGACTCACTCCACGCTACGCCTCGGGCTTGTGTGCAGAGTAAAAAGGGAGTGGCTTCTTTGAACAAGAGGTTTAGCCGTGATCGTAAAGGTTGCCGAAGCGAGGTTGCAGGTGATACCGAAGTGAGAGAAGCGGAAAGCCATCATCACGAGGTTCCGGCCTAGCTCGAACCTTCGCACCGGTTCTGAGAGGCGGCATGCCGCGGCGTCTCTTCATCGACCTCATGCGGCTTCGAAAGACTCCGCATTGCGTCGTGCGGGATCACCAAGAGCTTCTTCTTTCCTGATTAGAAAGTTGACGACCAGGGAGCTTCGCGGGGCGGAGTCGCTACCATCCCCGCTCCTTGCCTCAGGCCGCGAGCAATGGTCGTAAAAGATTCGAAATCTGCTCGTTGATGGGCGTGCTCGAATGGAGATCCAAGCGGTCAATGATGGCCTGACGAACGTCGGGCGCCAGCACTTCCAGGAACGCGCCGGGTCCAAGTCTTTCTGGTCCAAGTTCTTCGGGCGAGAAGCCAGCTTCGGCTTTAGCTTGGAGTTCGGCGATTCCCTCGGGTGTAAATCCGGGTACAGTGTCAACGACTTCGTAGCTCATCGCTTCCTCCTTGGCATGTGCACCTTTCGAACCGGCATTGCGTGAATCACCATCCAGAAGTCACTCCGATTGAGCACGGACGACCCTTTTCGCTTAGGACGCGTGGGCGGCCTCAGCCTCAGCTTAAATTTGAAAGAAGTGGACGACAACCATTGCCCAGCCGATATCTCAATCATCTTGTGCAGGCAGAGAGGTATCAATGCACAGGTGGAAAATGTGGAAAACGTTGGTGGGAGAATTGCGGGAGAGTCACGTGCATGTCGAGGCATCCGGTTAAGGCCCGGCAAGCGTCGGAAACAAAACTGCGAACGACATGGTTGCCTGCCCACCCAACTGGACCACCATCCAGCGGCCGCGGAAACGCTGTGCGCCCGCGCCGTGACGGAGCACTCAGGTTTGTTATCTGTTCGTGATGTTAACTGGGTCCCGCAAGGGGAGCTCGAACAGCTTGTAGGCCACGAACTTGACGATTCGGGAGAGCTAGATGTTTTACGACATCGACGACAAGGCCGTGCGCGGCACGATTTCGAATACCAGGGGAACCGTCCCCGCGATCGAATCATCCAACAGAGATCTCAAGAACGGCGCGTCGGACTTGGGGGGATCGCTGCTGCGCAGCAAACAAACGTCGGCTGCGCTCGCGGGGGACGTTGCGTCAGCTTTCGAATCAGCGGGCCAGGCGCTCGTGGAAATGGTGAACAACAACATCGATTCCACGGACGATGCGGTGCAGAAGTACACCCAGGGCGATCAGCTCATGTGCACGGCGGCTAATGCTGGTAACCAGCAGGCCCATGTGAGCGATATGCCCGGCATGCAGTGAAAATGATCGACGAGTGAGGAACTGCAATGACTTTTGACGTACCGGAAATCGAAGACCCGTCGATCGTGACCGGTGGTGCCTCGGAGATCCGCACCGCTGGCGAGAATGTCCAACAGAAGATGAGGGACACCTCGAATGCCTGGCAGCCCATCAGCGGGCAGTACCACGCTCCTGAGGAGGGTCAGGTGCACCGCGCCATGAGGACCCCCGAAGAAATGGCTGACGAAATTATGAAGTCGGCCGGCAAGGTTGCCGACGGTTTGGATACCTACGCGGACAAACTGGGGCCGCTCAGGACGCGAAAGACTGACCTCGAAAACGAGATCAAGGAGTACGAAGCGGCGAAGGCGCTAGCGGACCCCACTGACGCTGCTGCTCAGGCCTCGCTTGCCGCGTGGGAACTGAGATTGCAGAATAAGTGCACCCAGCTGCGGATTGACCGTGATGCGGCGGATTCGGCGTGCGCGAACTCGATCAGAAACACGACCGAGAGCGCCGGCGCCGTGATCGGGAAAAAGCTCCTGGGGGCCATCACCCGCGGGAACAATGTTGAAGGTGCCATGGGGGCGCTGCTCCAGTTCGGGAAGCTCGGTACAGACTTCGTCAAGTACTACAGCACGTACTTTTTCTATACGAACGGCAGCATCAAGATTCGGCAGGGGTGGGCACCTAAGCTTCTGCAAAATATCGCTAAAAAGGGCGAGTTCGGCAAGGGGCTTGTCAAGGGCCTGACCGGCTGGGACGCGGATGCCGTTACCAATGGTGGTCAGTTCCTCGCGAAGAACTCGCCGATGAACCCCCTGGCCAAGCCCAATTCGTTCGGTGGCGCGCTCCAGGCGGTCATCGGCCGCAGCATGCTCAAGCTTGAAGGCAAGCATTCTCGAGTGCCGCACGCGCACAGTCAGGGGCTGACGAAAGCCAAGTGGGGCAAGGTCGCTACGGGCGCGAAATGGGTATCCCGGGCAGGCACAGGGATCTCGGCTGCGACTACCGCGATGGACTCGTGGCAAACCGACTCCAAGGTTCACCCGAACATGGGCAACGTGGAAAAGGGCGCGCGCGCTGGCGTGTCCGCTGCGGGCGCTACCGCAGGCGGCTGGGCCGGCGGCAAGGCCGGTGCGGCCATGGGCGCTGCGATCGGTTCCTTCGGTGGCCCGGTTGGTACCGTGGTGGGCGGTGTTGCCGGCGGGATCATCGGCGGCGTCGCTGGCGGAGCGGCAGGTGGTTGGCTTGCGAACAAGGTGAAGGATCCCATTGGCAATCTTTTCGACTGACGCGCAAAAAGCGCCGAGCTACGGCGGTGTGCATAGTTCGCGTAAGTCGAAAACGAGGATGTGAGGAGAGGCAATGCCCGATTCGGGTAAGGCAGTACCCGCAGAGATGACGACCTATACGCACCCGGACATGGTCGTCGATGTGTTCGCACCTCGCGGGTGGGAAGAAGACACGTCGGGAGCTGACCGAGGCGTCTTCATTTACCTTTCGGATGAAATCTGGAACGAGCAGTTCCGCCCGAACATCGTGCTCATCCAGAGGAAGGCCGAGGCGGGCATCGAGACCCTGGAAGGGCTCGCGGCGATCCAGGACGAGGTCGAGGATTCCTACGCGGATACGCTCGACGAATACCGGCTCATGCATCTTGATGCGGACACCGTCGGCGTTCAGGGCGTGCCGGGGCTGCAACGCATTGCGACGTACACCAACCCCGACGGCATCCCGCTGGTGATGTTCCAGTGGACCGCGGTGCACAACGGCGTCCACGTTGACCTCACCATCACGTACCCCACCGAGCTGCTGGGCGAGAGAGCGCAGCTGATCTTGAACATGGGGCACAGCCTGCTGTGGAAGGAGTCGGCACAGTGACTGAGCAGATCAACACGGGCAGCGACGGCACAGCGGTGGAACTCGGCTTCGAGAGCTTCATGATGCTGCTCGAAAAGGGAATTCCCAACGAGGGCCTTCGAGTCGTTGACGTGAACGATCAGGTCGTGGCAAGTGATGGTCGCGTTGCCGACGGCACCGAGGGCATCTGGCGCACCCTCAAGGACTATCGCTACCAGCTTACGATCACGTCGGTTGCCGGCAACGGAGCGGAAGACAACCGCTTCCTGTGGCTCGGGCCGGACGGCTGCGTGAGCGCCCAGACCGTTTTGACGGGCGAGGTCTCTGCTGCGCCGAGTTTCGTGCTCAAGTCGCATCAGCTCTCGAGCAGGTATGCCGTGCTGTTTGATCTCTCGGATCTCACGCCCGTCGCCGACAAAGACTTCACGTCGAATGACTCGGTGAAGATCGACGCGGAAACGTGGGAGAACCTCGTTCTCGAGCCCGGGGAGGAAGACAAGCTCCATAAGGCCCAGCAGGATGCCGCCGCGGCCGTGCGCGAGGTCTCACCGGGCGTGGCCGGCGACGTAACCCAGGGCCTCTACGAGCAGGTCGTTGTGGCCTCGGAGAAGCAGACCGAGAATGGCCCGAAGCCGATCGCGACCGCGTGGGTCTCGACCCCGCACGGCTACCTGTCCTTCTACTCCGAGCCGCGCAAGATCTTCGGTAGCTCCCACTACCTTCAGCCAACCGATGCGTGGGTGCTGTATATGATGGCCGCCCATCAGCTCCCCTCCCAGCAGCAGATCTCCGCGTGGTGAGGAGTACCGCCGCTCGGCGGTGGCGTGAGAGGGGGATGGACGCATGAAGATTCTTCTGTGGACCCTCATCTTCGTTGTCACCACGGCGATCTTTGCGTTCTACATGTTTCATGTGCGCTACCAGGAAAACGCCGAGTGGTACGACGACTACCGCGAGATTCCGAACCTGTGGATCCTGCCCTATTGCACGCCGGTTTTCAGCGTCGGGGCGTTGCTCATTCTCCACGAGGAGCTGGGAGCTCCGGGAGGCGCATTCGTGGCTGAGCCGCTGCGGATCCTCGGGATCATCACCGTATTCATGATCCCCATTGGCATTCTCGGCGGCGTCGGTGTGCCGCTGCCGTGGCCGTTTGCGCCCCGCTGGGTCGTGGAGCGCCGCAAGAAGGACCGCGAAAAGAGGCGGAAGCGCAAGGCCTCGCGCGCCTAAAACCCAAGACCGGGGCAGCAGCGCCTAGATGCCCCGCGCCGCCATCACCTCGCGCACGCGGCTCATGCGCTCCTCGTGCTCGCGAGCGCTATACGCGCCGAGCTTCAGATCATCCGTGAGGCGACCATCCACGAGCATCACGAGGCGGCTCGCACGCGCTGCGACCTGCGGATCATGCGTCACGAGAATGAGCGTTGTGCCGGCGTCATTGAGGCGCGAAAGCACATCGAGAATCTGCTGACTCATTGCCTGATTGAGCGCGCCCGTGGGCTCATCACCAAACACCACGCTCGCGCCGTTAATGAGTGCGCGGCAAATCCCCGCCCGCTGCAATTGCCCGCCGGAAGCCTGCCCGGGCAGATGATCGGCGATCGACGCGATCCCGATGTCGGTCATGAGTTCTTCGGCACGCGCCACGATTTCACCGCGCGGCCGCTCACCCGCGAGGAGCCCGGGCAGCACGATGTTGTCGCGCAGGTCGAGACTCTGCAGAAGATGCGGTTCTTGAAAAACGAAGCCGATGTGGCGCAAGCGAACGTCGGCAAGCTCCCGCTCACCAAGCCCCGTGAGTTCCCGCCCGCCGAGCGTGACCGTGCCTGCCGTGGGCCGGTCCATTCCCGAAAGCATGTGGAGAAGGGTGGTTTTCCCCGAGCCCGAGGGGCCCATGATCACCACGAACTCCCCGGCGGCAACGTCGAGATCAATGCCGTGCAGCACGCGTTGGCTGTAATCCTTGATGATTCCTGACGCGCTCAGCATGAGATCCTCCTAGTCGCGAAGGGTGAGGGTGTGAAGGCGAAGGGTGGACGTGCGAGTCGCGAGCAGCACGCACGCGAAAACTGCCGCTGGAACGAGCATCCACGCAACCCACGGATTGGGCATGAGGGAGATTCCTGGGGCACCCATCTGCCCCATGACTAGCCGGAACAGGGGCTGGGTGGCGAGAGAGGCGAGGGCCACGCCCGCGGCAACGCCCACAATTCCGACGCTCGCCAGCTGCACCATGTGCACGCGCGTGAGGGCAGTGTTTCTCATCCCCAGAGCCTTGAGCGACGCGAGTTCACGCCCGCTGCGCGCGATGAGAAGCACCACGAAAAGGGCCACGATGAGGAATGTTTGCCCAAGAGCGATCGCCGCCGCGATCCACGTAACGGTGCGCAGCTGTGCGATCGCGCCGCCCATCGTTTGCGAGGCGTAATCCGCCATGTGCGTGACCCGTGCCCCGGGGAACTCGTGCGAGAGCCTCGCGGCAACGGCGTTGGCATCCTCACCGGGGGCGAGGCGCACGTACACGAGCTCCGCGAGGGGCCTGGTGGGGGCAGCAAATGCCGCCTTTGCGGTCATGCCGCCATTCGTGATGTCTTGGTACACCCCGGAGATCCGCAGCCGTCGGACCTCACCCTCGCCGCGAAGCGTGACCGTTTCGCCCACGCTCGCGTCGAGCGCCTTCGCTTCGTTCACGGAAAGAGAGATCTCCGATGCGCTCGCGGGCGCGGCGCCCTCCTGATAGGTGAGCGGAAAGGCCGCGTGGTCACCTACCTCAACGAGCACGCTTTCCCACTCGCCTTCGGGGTTTTGGGCCTCGAAGCGGCCCGTGGTGAGATGCGCGGTCTCGGTGACCGCGGGATCGGTTGCGAGGCGCGAGAGGAGGGATGCGGGAGATTCGGCGTTCTCACGCACATCGATCCGCAAGTCCGCAGAGCCCACGCCGAGATAGGTGGCGAACTGCGGGTTCGCGAAGGTCGCGGCAATGTTTGCGGGCACGATGATCGCGAAAGCGCTGAGGGCGATCACGGCGATGAGCAGCAGATTTTGAGGATTGAGCGCGCCGCGTACGCCAAGAAAATCGGGAACTGTGAGGCGTGTGCGGGCAAGCTGCCACCGCGGCGCGTGTCGAACTCGCCGGCGCGTGTTTCCCGTGCGCAGCGCTTCTGCGGCCGACATTGTGGCGATGCGACGCATGAGCAGCCAGCATGAAGCCACGATCGCGAGGGTTCCCAAGGTTGCTACGCCTACCGGGGCCGCCACGAGCGCCACGTGGAAGTGAGGTTTACCGATGTACATGAGCACGCCCCGGCTTGCGAGGGTTCCAAGCGGGAACGAAATGAGAAGGCCCGCGAGCGCACCCGCCGCGGTGAGAGCCGCGTACTTGAGAATGAAAAGACCCTTGAGTTTTCCGATCGGTGCGCCGATTGCTTTGAGCGTCGCGATCTCCGCCATATCGGTGTGGAAGGCCGCGAGGAAAGCGAAGCGCAGGGCGAGGAGGGCAATCACGATCAGCAGCCCCGCGATGAGGGTGGCGACGATCGCGAGGAGCAGTGCGCTGAGCGCATTCATGAGCGCGAAGATCGTGGAATCAACCATGACGCCTTGTGCGGGAAGTCCCGCGTGGATGTAGGCGTCTTTGACCTCCTGGAGGCTCGCGCCTTCCTTGAGCTGGAATTCGATGAGGTATTCGGGCTCGAGGTGTGCGCGGGCGGCCTCGAAGTCGCTTTCGTTGACGACCAGGCGCTTCGAGGTGACCATCGATGGGTTCATTTGGGCATCGCGTGCAAACCCGGCAACCGTCAGAACTTGTTGTGTGCCCCCGAGCTCAAGCGTGACCGTGTCTCCCTTTTTCGCGAGATTCTCCGCCTCGTAGTACACGGGAAGCCACACGTCGCCGGGGGAGGGGGCCACGCGGTTGCCGTGTTCGTCGAGGAGCAGGTCGAAGCGCTCGGGGGAGGTGACGAGGGCGGGCTCGAGTACGGAATTGGCCTGGTTCTCGCCCGCGATCGTGAGGCGTGCTGTGGGAACCGGAAGGGTTTCCATGACGTCGGTGTCGGCGATGCCCGATTGGGTGCGCGCCCACGCGGTGATGTCGTGAGGATTGAGGGGACCGGCGTGCATTTGAACGATGTCGGGAGGGCGGGAATCGGCCCAGAAGCTCTCGAGGGCAACGGCAGTGCGGGAGAGAAGAACGGCGCTTGTGCACGCGAGGAGGGAAGCGACGGCAACGATCGCAAAGAGCACGAGCGAAACTACACGGTTGCGCCGGAGATCGGCGCGCAAGAGGCGCCAGAGCATTGGTCCCCCTGGAGGTTGCGGTAGTACTTCCAGTGTAGTGCTCGGACCCGCGCCGCAGGTCCCGAATGAAGGTGGAAATAACGGCGTGAGACCCCTCTGTTTCAGTGGCGCCTAGGAAGTTTTCTCTACTCGAGAAGGGGGGGCAGGGTGGCGGCGGGGCGCCGGTAGCTGTACTGTAAATGAGAACAGTTACCATTCGAGGAGGGGTTCATGCGGATTCTCCGCTCCACCTGCGCCACGCTCGCGGCTTTCACGCTCGCCCTCGCGCCCGCCTTTGCGGGGCCCGACGACGACCGTACGGTCCAGACGAACGCGCATATCGACGCGCCCAAGGTCTTTTGGGACAAAGACGCCAAGACATTCCAGATCAACTCCCAATCCAACGGGAAAACACTCCCGCTGGACAAGACCACCAACTGGGTTGGACGTGGCTACCAGGACGACGGCACGCAAAGCTACATCTTTGACGTGACGAAGGATCCGCGCCTCGCGTTCCTCGGAAAGGAAGGCGACCACCTCTACATGGCGCCTCACAGTCCCGGGCCGGGCAACACCCCGATCTGGTCAGGGTTCGGCGCCGACACGGCAGTGCCCATCGAAGAGTTCCAGGACGAGAACTTCACCATCGAGCTGACGGGCTTCAACGGCCCCGGCGAGATGAACATGTTCAACTACTCGAGCTACGGCAACCTGCCGGTCACGCATCTGTTCTCCTCGCACGATCACAACTCGCGCGCCGTGTGGCTCGACCCGGGCACGCACACCCACAACTTCACGACCTTCACGAAACCTGGCCGGTACGAGGTCACCTACGAGGCGAGTGCCCGGAAGTCCGACGGCACCTTCACCTCCTCGAAGCCCACCACGCTCGTGTGGCGCGTGGGTGGCACCAACCCCGCCGACGAAAAGCTCGGCGACGTCAAGACGGCCTACGACAAGGCTGCTGGAGTGACCGGCGAATCTGCCCCGACCTTCACCATCGCCCCGCACACCGGCAAGAAGAAGGACGGCGACGAGCGCCTCACCGACCTCACCTTCGATGCAGGCAACGCCGAAGCTGAAGGCACAGTCGTGTTCTTCATCGACGGCTACCACCTCGCCGAAGTGCCCGTGAAGGGCGGCAAGGCCACGTGGAGCGAGATGATCGGCTCGCAAAAGTCGACCTTCCAGGCCGTGTTCGTGCCCACGAAGGGCGCTGCTCGCTGGATCAGCGCGCCGCTCACCTCGAGCACTGGCCAAGCGGCCACGTCAACGAAGGACGCGGGCGACTTTCCCACGGAAACCCCCGACACTGTCGCAACCGGCTTCCCCAAGGGGGAGGTGAAGGTCAGCTCACGCGACGTTTCGGTGAGCGCGAAGGCTGGCAAGAACGACACCCTGATGAAGCTCTCCACGAAACCTGCCGACGATTCCCTCACCTATCACGTCTCGGGCGGGTTCTACGAAAAGGGCTCCCAGTACGCGACGTGCGACGTTGATGTTGTCAGCGGCCCCGGCCGCCGCAGCTTCGATATCGACCATGAGGCTTGCATGGGTGACGCGTATGACCTCCGCCTGACCCTCGAGCCGCTTCCGCGTGCCGCCATCGGCAACACCGAAGTCGCAGACTTCGGCCCCGTCAGCGCCAAGGGCAAGGAAATCTCGACCCAGTTCTCCGAGAACGGAGCAACGGGCACCCCGGACGCGCCGGAAGGCGGAGATGCGTCGGACCCGGGCGCCGGAGATGAAGGGGCCGACGGTTCCCTCCTCAACACCCCCGTGACCATCAACAACGGGCACGTTGACCTGCGCGTCATGGACGTCGACGAAAACTTCTCCGTTGCCCTCGGCGACGACTCGCGCCAGCACGCGAAGAAGTCCGTCACTCGCACAATCGACTCGGTGACGCTCGAGGTCACGAAGCTCGCGAAGGCGACGCGCGGCGGCAACATCCTTGCCGACAAGAGCTACGACGTGCTCGGCCCCGAAGGCACCGAACTGTACGTTCTCCCGCAGGCCCAGCAGCAGGGGCGCGTGTGGCCGGGCTTCTCGAGCGAAGAACTCGATCGCGACAAATACCCTGAGGGTGCAACGATGACGCTCACGCCCGTCAGCGCCCCCGAAGGCGGTAAGTGGTTCGCGTACACCGAGAACCTCGGCACGATCCAGAAGATGTACGCCACGAGCGAGAAGGCTTCCGACATCCCGCTTCCGCCCGGCACCCACATGCACACCGCGTGGGCCTTCACGAAGCCGGGGACGTACACGATCGACGTCACGGCGCGCGCGAAGCAGGCGAGTACCGGCGAGCGCAGTGCCGGTGACGGCGAGGCTACCGCCAAAACCCAGCGTCTCACCTTCGTTGTGGGCGAGCAGCCGGGCGGCGACCAGGGCGATGCGGAGGGCCAGGTGCCGTCAAGCGAAAACCCGGCCCAGCCAGCTAACCCCGCTGGCGATGCCGGTGACGCCGATGGGACCGGAGCTGAAGGCGGTTCTGCGGGTGCCGGTGCCTCTGATGCCGGTGGCAGTGCTCCCGCGGCGTCCGACGCCGGCGCATCCGATGCAGGCGGCGACGATCAGCTGAGCGGCCTCCCGCGCACCGGCGCGAGCGTTGGCCTGACCGTTGCTGCTGCGAGCGCGCTCGCGGCCGGCGGTGCGGCACTCACAAGGCGTCGCAAGAACAGCTAAACGCTCACAGCTGCAGAAAAGGGCTCGCGCTTCTCCAGGGAGGCGCGGGCCCTTCATACTGCTTCTTCCCGTCCCGCTTTCCTCGTCCCGCATTCCTCGTCCCCCTTTCCTCGTCCCGCATTCCTCGTCCCCCTTTCCTCGTCCCCCTTTCCCCGTCCCACTCTCTCCGTCCCACTTTCCCTCCCCGTCCCACATCATGAAGAAAGCGGGCCTTGGCGCTGTGCCGGGCCGGGAGCGTCGTCGAATCTTCATAAAGAGCGACGGCCTTTCGGGGATCGACAAGGTGAGGGTTTTTCGGGGGCGCGGGCCCTTCATACTGCCTCTCTCCGTCTCACTTTCCCTCCCCGTCTCACTTTCCCCATTTCACATCGTGCATGCTGCTTCTTCCCGTCGCAGATCATGAAGAAAAGTGGGGTTTGGTGCTGTGTCGGGCCGGGGGGGGGCGCCGTCGAATCTTCATAAAGAGTGACGGCTTTTGGGGGAGTCGAGGAGGTGGCGGTGTTTCGGGGGCGGGCCCTTCATGCTGCCTCTTCCCGTCTCAGATCATGAAGAAAATCGGGCTTCGGCGCTGTGCCGGGCCGGGAGCGCCGTCGAATCTTCATAAAGAGTGACGGCTTTTCGGGGAGTTGGAAGATGACGGCTTTTTGGGAAACGAGAAGGTGGCGCCACCTGGGGGAGTTGGAAGGCGGCGCCACCTGGGGCATGGAGAAGAGGGTCGGCTCTAGACGAGGGTCCGCTTCGTTAGTCGCAGCTGCACGTCGGCACATTCCGCGACCCGCCTCGAGTGGGTCACAACGATCACGCACTTACCGGCTTTCGCCGCGCCCCGCAGAATCTCGATCACCTCTTCTGCCGTGTCCTCGTCGAGGTTGCCCGTCGGCTCGTCCGCGAGAATCACCGGCGCCTTCGACACGAGCGCACGCGCGATCGCAACGCGCTGCTGCTGCCCACCCGAAAGGCGAAGCACATTGCGGGTCGCTTCGTCCTTCGTGAGACCGAGATTTTCGAGGCTTTCGACGCCTGCCTTCTTATCCACGAGACGAAGGTTTTCGAGCGGAGTGAGGTAGTCAATCAGGTTGTAGTTCTGAAACACGAGAGAGATCTGCTCGCGGCGATGCTTCGAATACCCCGTCTGTGCAATATCGGTTCCGTTGAACCGCACCGTGCCACCGGTGGGCGCTTCAAGGCCCGCAAGGAGGCTCAACAGAGTGGATTTGCCCGCACCGGATGCGCCGACGATCGCGTAGAGCTTCCCGAGCTCAAAGGTTGTCGAGACGTCCTCGAGAACCCGGCCGCGAGACTGTTCGTAGGTGTAGCTGACGTGATCGAGGTGAAGAATGCTCATGATGTGCTCCTAGCTCATAGAGGCGAGAATTGACTTCGGGCTGCGCCGAAAAACAGGAATAAGAACCGCTGCGACAGCGATGGCGACGATGAGGGCGCCCACGCCAAGCGCAGCCAGGGCCGCGAGTGGACTCGCGGAAGGGGAGAGGACTTCGAGAACCGGGTCGTGAGAGCGGGCCAGGAGAGCCTCGCTCACGGTAGTCGTCGCGAGGAGCCCCAGCCCGAGTGCGAGCACCGCCGCGACGGCCACGAGCGCGCAAATCTCCGTGAGGAACTGGCGAAGGATGCTCCCCTTCGACCTGCCAAGGGAGAGCAGAATCCCGATCTCGTGAAGGCGGCCGCGCGCCCAAAAGGCGAGCACGAGCACGAGCACCGCAATGCTCACTGCGCTCAGTCCAAGAACGAGCCACGTGAGAAGGCGTTCTACGCCGGCGATCGAGGCAAGGACGGTACGAAACTGCGCCGAATTATCCTCGAGGCTCAGGTGAGGGCGGGCCTTATGCGCCTTCGCGAGGACAGCGGGAAGCGCCTCAGCGCTCGCGGTGCTGTATCGTGCGAGGGTCATCGACGCCGGGTCGGTCAGGGGCGACATGTCTTCGGCCGCGGCGAAAATACGGTTCTCGGCGGCGCCCGCAGGAAGGCCGGACGGATTCTCAGCGCGACCGCTAAAGATGCCGGTCACGACGAGTCGCACGAGCTTGCCGTCACGCACGAGCGTGAGCGCGCTTCCCACCGACAGGTGGTTCTTCGCGGCAAAGTCCTTGTGAACGAGGGCGCCGTGCGACGAAGACTTGAGGTGCTCGCCCTGCTCAAGCGTGAAAAGCTTGCCTTGAAACAGCGGATTCAACTGCGAATTAGTCGTCGCCGTCGCCGTCATTTCATTCGCGAACTCCGGGTCAAGCTGCACTGCTCCGGCCGCCGTGACGGGACGGTGACCTTTTGGTTTCACGAGAAGATCTGTCTCGTACGCACTTGAGGTTACGCCGGGAAGTTTCGCGAGAGCGTCGGCATCGGTGCGGGCGAGGCTGGCGTCGGAATTCTGCGCCGTGAAACCAGCCCCAACGTTCCGATCGATCGCGCCACTAATATCGCCCATCGTGGCGCGCACGCCTGATTGCGCCACAAGCCCCGTGAAAATCAAGGTCATGAGCAGGAGAAGAATGATGCTGCGTGCGGGGCGCCTGCGCAGTGAAAGCACGGCGAGGCGCACCGAAGAAAGGCCTCTCATTTGAGTGCCACCAAAAGCTTCTTCGGGGCCGTGCGAAGCATCGGGAGTGCGGCGAGCAGCACGCACACGATAATGACGACGGCCGCCGCGATCGCGACGTATGCAACATCCTGATTGCCGAGGCTAACGTGCAATGAATCGAGAGTCTTAAGTGCGCTCGACGATTCGAGATCGGCGCCGGCCTGCTGCCCGGGAGCAAAACCATTCTTCGCAGAAGAATTGACGCTTCCCAGCACCGAAGAGCCAATAGATTGCGCGATAAACGTGCTCACAAGATACGAGATCCCAATCGCTGGAATGGCGATGAGCCCAAGCTCCATCCAGTACTGGCGCAGCATTCCACCCTTGGTGGTGCCCACCGAAAGGAGCACACCCGTTTCCTTCTTGCGTTCCCCGAGCCAGAGGAACAGCATGAGGCTCAAAAGCGCGATGGCCAGGACGAACGTTGCGATTTTCGCGCCGTTCATGATCGAGCGAACGCCATCAACCGCACCGGTGATGCCCGCGAGATACTGCGTCGACGGGGCAAGCTGATAGTTGCGCCAGTCGATCCCAAGATGGCTCGCTTCCTCCGCGACCGTCTTGAGTTCGGCGCCCTTCTTCACGAAGAAGTTAGCGTCCTGATAAATCTCGGTCTTTGCCGTCCATCCGTAGAGCTCGCGAGTCGTGTTAAGATCCGTGAATAGCGTATTAGCGAAAAGCTCGCTGCGCTGGGCAACTGGCCTCGGGTTATTGCCCGAAAAAAGGCCGACGATTTCCGTTTTGACCTCGGTCGTGGACTTGTTCTGGTTATCCACATCGAATTGGTTGCCCTTCACGGTGATCTCATCGCCCACCTTGAGGCCATTTGCTTTCGCGAGATCCTCGTGAATGAGGGCCTTGTGCGAGTCCCCACTGCGCAGGTGGCGGCCTTGCGTGAGGGTGAGAGCCCCACCGCGGAAGCTGTTTTCCAGCTCAGAGCCGTTCACGCCCCACACGTTGGCGGCGTTGCCGAACTGCTTTTCCTTTTGCTCGTCGTACTCGTTGTGGTCGAGCTTCTTGACGTTCGCGCCCACGAGGTCCGCCGTGACGTTCTGGCGCGCGACGTAGCTCTCGACGCGCTTGAGCTTCGCGATCTTCTCGATATCCGCACCCTTCACGGTGCCTGCGCCGCGGGGTGTTCCCTGATTGAACTGCGGGTTGTTTTGCAGAACGAAGCCCGCGCCCGTGCGCCGATCAACCTGCGCTCCCGCCGCATCGGCGGCGCGCGTCACCGAACCGGTCACCATGAGCGCCGACATCATCGCCGCGAAAATTCCCAAAATAATGAACGACTTGACGCGTTGACGTGAAACGTAGCGCCAGGCCCGGCCGAAAGACGACACGGAACGATCCTTTCCAGAAGGCAACATTAGGTGTTTGAGCCGCCGCATAACAGCGTGCGGCAACGACGAAAGAACCTAACGAAGCAGTCTGGAATGGTTCCCAGCTTGGGGTGGGAAAGCCCGGTGAGAGCGGCAGCTCCTCGGGGAAAACTCCGGGATCGAAACGGGTAAAAAGTCCCGAAAGTTACTCGTTTTCTGCGAGAACGCCGGAAATCCCGGATCAATCCCCTAAAACGCCGCGGGGGAGTGAGCTGCGACTAGTCGAGGAAGCCTCGCAGAAGCGCCTCGGTTCCCGCGAGATGTTCCTCCATCTCGACCGAGGCCACATCCGGCCGTCCGCGAAGAATGGCCTGGACAATCCTTTGATGCTGCTCGCACGAATGCTCAATATTGGGCTGGAGCAGAGGGATCTGGTCAAGAAGCTCGTTGACCCGCATGCGGATATCGGCGAGAACCGGAACGAGGGAGGGAGCGTCAACGAGTTCCCCCATGAGTAGATGCAGGCGCGTGTCGTACTTGCGGTAGTCAGCCAGGTCGGCACCCTGGCATTCCTCGTGGGCGCGCCACAGCCGTTCGCGGCTTTCGCGTGAAAGCTCCTGGCGGGCGAGCCTGCGCACGATCCCCACCTCGACAACCGCCCGAAGGGCGAGAGTGTCGATGATGGACGCGACGCGGCTCGAGGTTTCCGAAAGCGCGCTCGAGGTGGGAAGCGGATTCTTTGCGAACGTCCCGCCGTAACGGCCCCGTTTCGCTTCGAGGTAACCCGCCTCAACGAGAGCCGAGATCGCCTCGCGAACGGTGTCGCGCGAAACCCCGAGCATCGATGCGAGCTCGCGCTCCGGAGGAAGCTTTTCCCCCGGAGCAACGAGCCCAAGTTTGAGCGATTGGACAAGCCTGTGCACGGTCCCCTCGAAAGCGTTCGATGCCGCTCCTGGCTTCAACAGAACCCAGGAGTTCAGCACGGGGGCGGGATCAGGCAGCTCAGTCATCGCTCAACATCTTGTCACAAGCGTCGCGGCTCAGAGCGGCGTGACGTAGGCGGCGCTGAGGCCACCGTCGACGAGGAACGTGGACGCCGTGATGAAGGAAGCGTCGTCACTCGCCAGGAACGCGACGGCTGCCGCAAGCTCCTTTGCGTCACCGAATCGCCCAACGGGAACGTGCACGAGCCGGCGCTGAGCACGCTCGGGGTCCTTGGCGAAAAGCTCCTGAAGCAGGGGAGTGGCGACGGGCCCCGGGCACAGGGCGTTGACGCGAATGCCTTGACGGGCGAACTGCACGCCGAGCTCGCGCGTCATCGCAAGCACCCCACCCTTGGAGGCCGTGTAGGAAATCTGCGAGGTCGCCGAGCCCATCACTGCCACGAAGCTAGCCGTGTTGATGATCGAACCGGACTGCTGCTTCGTCATGTGGCGAAGCGCTGCGCGCGAGCACAGGTAGACCGATTTCAGGTTGACGTCCTGCACCTTCTCCCACGCGGGAAGCTCGGTCGTCTCAATCGAATCGTCATCCGCGGGCGAAATCCCGGCGTTGTTGAAGGCAATATCGACCGAGCCGTACACGCGAGCTGCTTCGTCGAACAGGTGGTTGACCTGCTCTTCGCTCGTGACGTTCGTTTCGACGAAGAGGCCGCCGACCTCCTTGGCAGCCGCCTCGCCGTTTGTCGCATCGAGATCGCCGATGACGACCGTGGCGCCTTCGGCCGCGAATCGGCGCGCGGTCGCAAGCCCAATACCGGAGCTGCCGCCCGTAATCACGGCGACCTTGCCCTTCAGGCGTTGGGTGAGATCAATCTTGTCGATAGTCGTCTCTGACATGTCAAAACCTTTCTACAAGGGGTGGATGATGGCTAGTCCTGCGCGAAAAAGACATTCTTGGTTTCGGTGAAGGCGAGGGGAGCGTCGGGCCCCTGTTCCCTGCCTAGACCGGACTGCTTGAACCCGCCGAACGGCGTGGAATACCGCACCGATGAGTGGGAGTTGACAGAGAGGTTTCCCGCCTCGACGCCACGCGACACGCGAAGCGCGCGGCCGATGTCGCGAGTCCAGATCGACCCCGAAAGCCCGTATTCCGTGTCGTTTGCGAGGGCGAGTGCATCGGCCTCGTCCTCGAATGGCAGCACGGTGACGACGGGGCCGAAAATCTCCTCATGCACCGTCCGGTGCGTGCGCTCGGGCGTGAGCACGGTGGGCGGGAACCAGAAGCCGGGGCCCGACGGTGCACTCCCTCTAAAGGCGACAAGCGATTCGTCGTCCACGTATCCGGTGACCTTGTCGAGGTGGGCTTTCGCCACGAGCGGCCCCATTTCGGTGTCGTCCTTCGCGGGGTCACCAACCCGGAACGCTTTGACGGCGGGTTCAAAGAGCTCCATGAACTTCTCGTACACGGATTTCTCGACGAGGATCCGTGAGCGCGAGCAGCAATCCTGCCCGGCGTTGTCGAAAACCCCGGCGGGGGCTGCCGCGGCTGCCTTTTCGAGGTCGGAATCGGCAAACACGATGTTCGCGTTCTTTCCGCCGAGTTCGAGCGTGAGGGTCTTGACCTGTTCGGCGCAGCCACGCATGATCGTCTTTCCCGTTGCCGTTGAGCCGGTGAACACGACTTTTCGCACGTCGGGATGCGTGACGAACCGGTTGCCGACGACCGACCCTTTGCCGGGAAGAACCGTGAGAAGGTCGTCGGGAAGGCCGGCCTCGAGGGCGAGCTCGGCAATGCGGATCGCCGTGAGCGGTGTCCATTCGGCAGGCTTGAGAACCACGGCGCAGCCCGCCGCGAGCGCGGGTGCGAAGCCCCACGCGGCGATTGGCATGGGGAAGTTCCACGGGGTGATGATGCCGACGACGCCTACCGCCTCATGGAACGTCACGTTCACGCCGCCCTCGACGGGAATCTGCTCGCCGATGAGCCGTTCGGGCGCTGCTGCGTAGTACTCGAGGACATTCGCAACGTTTTGCGCTTCCCACCGGGCTTGCCCAATGGGGTGGCCGGCATTGGCAACCTCGATCTGGGCGAGCTCCTCGTTGCGCTCGGCGACGATGCGGGCAAAACTCCGTAGAACCTGTGCTCGCGAGGCTGGAGCGGTGGCCGCCCAGCGCTTTTGTGCAACGACGGCCTTGGCGATGGCGTCGTCAGTTGCCTCGACGTCGACGAGCTCGATGCTGCGAATGAACTCCTCGGTCGCGGGGTTGATGATGTCGAACGTAGTCATGGGCGCTCCTTAGAGGTGTGGGGCGTGGCATTGACGAGGGCTTCGAAGAGTCTGCGGTCGTCGCTTTGTTGTTCGGGATGCCATTGGACGGCAAGGAAGAAGCCCCGGGCTGATGGTGACTCGAGGGCCTGGATGGTGCCGTCGGACGTGCGAGCGGTGACCGTGAGACCGCTGCCGACCTTCGCGACCGCCTGATGGTGGTACACGGGGATGTCGTGCGCGCTGCTGCCGAGGATGCTCGCGAGCGTCGAGCCTTCGGTGATCTCGATGTCCACCGAGCCGAACACGCCCGGGGCGGGCTGGTATCGATCCGAGCCCACGACGTCGGGCAGGTGCTGGATTAGCGTGCCCGAGTGGACGGTGTTGACGATCTGCATGCCGCGACAGATCGCGAGCACGGGCAACCCGGTGCTGCGTGCCGCCTCGTATAGAGCGATTTCCCACTCGTCGCGATCATCGCGCGGCGCCCCGGTCCTCTCGTGCGGCTGCTCGCCATACCGGGCCGGGTTGACGTCGGCCCCGCCCGCGAGGATGAGCCCGTCTAGGCGGGCGAGGACCTGGGCAGCGCGTTCATGTTCCGACGGTTGCGGAGGCAACAGGACTGGCACGCCTCCGGCATCGAGGACCGCCTGAAGGTAGGCCTCGTGCAGGAAGGATGCGCGCGTATCCCATACCCCGCACGTGGCAGGTTCGAGGTATGTCGAGATACCGATGATGGGTGCGCTAGCCACGTTCGAAGCCCCTCACGCGCTCCCAATCCGTGACGGCGGCATCGAACGCCTCGAGTTCGACCCGGGCAGCCCGCGTGTAGTGCTCAACGACGTCCTCGCCAAAGGCGGCATGGGCAATCTCGGAGTTCTCGAACAGGTCGGCGGCTTCGCGGAGCGTCGTCGGCACCCTCGGCTTGTCACTTTCGTAGCCGTTGCCCACGAGCTCCTCCTCGAGGGAGAGCTCGTTGTCGATGCCGTGGAGACCCGCGGCGATCATCGCGGCCATCGCGAGATATTGATTGACGTCGCCGCCGGGAATGCGGTTCTCGAAGCGCAGCGATTTGCCGTGGCCCACGACTCGGAAGGCACACGAGCGGTTGTCGAGGCCCCACGCGAGAGTGGTCGGTGCGAATGTGCCGGGCTGATAGCGCTTGTACGAGTTGATGTTGGGAGCGAACATGAGGGCGAGTTCGCGCGCAGCGGCGATCTGCCCCGCGAGGAACTGATCCATGATGACGCTGCGCCCGCCTTCGCGGGATTCATCGGCGAACACGGGGTTGTCGTCCTTGTCGCGCAGGCTCATGTGAATGTGGCACGAGTTGCCTTCGCGCTGGTTGAACTTCGCCATGAAGGTGATGGACTTGCCGTGCCTTTCGGCGATCTCCTTGGCGCCCGTGCGGTAGAGGCTGTGGTTGTCGCACGTGGTAAGCACGTCGTCGTAAAGGAAAGCGATCTCTTGCTGGCCGGGGTTGCATTCGCCTTTGACGCCCTCGCAGTACATGCCGGCCGCGTCCATGGAATTGCGGATGTCGCGAAGAAGCGGTTCGAGACGAGTGGAGGCCTGAATGTCGTAGTCGGTGTTGTAGTCGCTTGCGGGGGTGAGGTCGTTGTAGCCCTTGGCCCACGCTTCACGGTAGGTGTCGTCGAAAATCAGGAATTCGAGTTCCGTCGCGCCCATGCATGTCCAGCCGCGCTCCTCGAGGCGAGCGCGCTGCTTCTTGAGGACGCTGCGCGGGGCGGGGCCGACTTCCTCGCCCGAGGTCGTGAGGAGGTCCGCGGTGACCTGTGCGGAGCCCTCGATCCACGGGACCTGGCGCAGCGTGGCCAAGTCTGGCTTCATGACCATGTCGCCGTAGCCGCTCTTCCAGCTGGAGATCTTGTAGCCGTCCACAGTGTTGTTGTCGATGTCGACGGCGAGGAGGTAGTTGCAGCACTCGGCTCCGTGTTCGGCGACGGAGTCGAGAAAGAGGCGAGCGGAGATGCGCTTGCCTACGAGTCGGCCTTGCATGTCCGTGAATCCGAGAATCACGGTGTCGATATCGCCGGCGTGGATGCGGTTGGTGAGTTCTGAGAACGTCAGCATTCCTTCGTTGCCTGACATGGAAGCTCCTCATTGTGCTTCGGTGTGGCCTGGCGGGGCCCTTACGTGGCGATGCAAGCCATTGACTAAACATCGGTCTGGCAACCATTAGACCACACGATGTGAGCTATGCAACCCGAAAGTCTGGCAAAGTGCTGGGTGTTCCGGGTCGATTGTCTACAACTCATGCCAATGAATTTCTACAAAAGCGTGGAAATCCAACCATTAGGCGAGTAGTGTGGGGCAGCACACACGAGTCAACGTGGTCTCGTCACTACGGAAGGTATGCAATGGCTGATCAAAACGATCGTCAATCTCCTCAACGCACGGCAGCATCACCCGCCTCACCCTCCACGCAATCGGGGGAAGTCACCAAGGTCGGTGGCGTCACCTATCGAACGGCGGATACCGAATATTTTGAAAAACGTCAGCTCAAGCGCGCGGCCGGCATTTTCGGACTCTGGGGCCTCGCGGTCGGCGCGGTCGTTTCCGGTAACTTTTCCGGCTGGAACTTCGGCGTGGATTTCGCGGGCTTCGGCGGGATGCTCATCGCCTACGCGATTCTCATCGTCATGTACTACGGCCTCATCTTCTCGATCAACGAAATGGCCGCCGCCATGCCCCACACCGGAGGCGCGTACTCGTTCGCGAGAGCGGCCATGGGGCCCTATGCAGGCTTCGTGACGGGCCTTGCCGAAACGATCGAGTACGTCGCGACAACCGCCGTGATCGTCTACTTCTCCTCGGGTTACGCCGACGCGGTGGTATCGCAACTCCTTGGCGTTGACCTGCCAAAACCCGTGTGGTGGCTCATCCTTTACACGATCTTCGTGGCGCTGAACTCCTCGGGCGCAGCGGTATCGTTCAGGTTCGCCATTCTGGTGTCGATCATTTCGATCATGATCCTGCTCGTCTTTAGTGCGATGGCGCTGTTCTCCGGCGCTTTCTCATGGGATTCACTCTTCAACATCGTTCCCGACGCGGGCGGTTCGGCCTTCTTGCCTCACGGTTTCCTCCCGATCCTGTTCGCGCTGCCCTTTGCGATGTGGTTCTTCCTCGGTATCGAAGAGCTGCCGCTCGCAGCCGAAGAGGCCCACAACCCCGTACGCGATATTCCCAAGGCGGCACTGTGGGCGCGCTTCACGCTCGTCGTCACCGGTCTTCTCGTGCTCGTTCTGAACACCGGCGTGCTCGGCGCGGAAACGACCGCCGGGGCAAGCGAACCCCTCCTCGACGGCTTCCGCGCGATCGTCGGCGACGGCCTCGCTGCCGTCCTCGCACTCTTCGCGCTCGTGGGCCTGCTTGCCTCACTTCAAGGCATCATGTTCGCCTACGGGCGCAACATGTATTCGCTCTCGCGAGCGGGCTACTACCCGAAGTTCCTCTCGCTCACGGGGCGCACACAGACGCCGTGGGTTGCCCTTATCGCCGGTGCCGTCATCGGTTTTTGTGCCCTTGTGGGCGTCGATCTTGCCGGTGGTGAGGGCGGAATCGCCGGAGCGGTTGTCCTCAACATCGCTGCCTGGGGTGCCGTCGTCGCCTACCTCATGCAAATGGTGTCGTTCCTCGTGCTGCGCAAGCGGTTCCCGAACGCGAAGCGTCCCTATAAATCGCCGTGGGGAAACTTTGGTGCGATCATCGCCGCCTTTATCTCCGCGCTCATCTTCCTGGGCTTCCTCCTCAACCCTGACTACCTGCCCGCGATCATCGCGATCATCGTGATCTACGCGGTCATGCTCATCACCTTCTGGCTGTGGGGCCGCCACCGGCTCATTATGAGTCCCGAAGAGGAGTACGCGCTCTCGGGAGGCCTCGACGTCGTGAACCTCGGCGACCTCGTGGATGACGGTGAGCTCAGCGATCAGCCCAGTGAGAGCGAGGCCGCACCCACTCGAGACTAGGTCTCAACGGGCGTTCCTCATTCTTGCCTCACGGCCGTCCCTCATTCTTTGCTCAGACGAAACGGTCCGGGGAAGCCCTGCGGCTTTCCCGGACCGTCCACGAGGTTCACGCGCGGTTAGAACCCGGTGCGCGTAGCCTTCGGGTAGTACTTCCGGAACTTCTGCACCTGGCGCACACCCGAAACGAGAGCGAAGCCCTTCATCCACGCACCCTCCGGGGCGTAGCGGTAGGGGTTGTCCACGCCGTGGGCACGAACGGCGGAATCGAGCTGAGCGCGCAGTTCGGGTTCGGTGACGTAGTGCTTCACGAGACGCATGGGGAGGATCGAATAGAGGTGCTGCTCCTCGGCGCGCACACGCTCAAGGGGTGCGTTGTCGATGAGGTCCGCGACAATGTGCTCGGGGTAGGAGCCGCCTGCCGCGGTGACGTAGTGGTTGTTGCGTCCGAGCCGCGGATTGAGCTCGAGGAAGTAGGCCGTTCCGTTACGCGGGTCGACCTTGAGATCAACATTGGCGAAGCCGACGTAGTCCACGTGGTCGAGCAGTTTTTCGAACTGCGCGACGATCGCCCGGTGAGGACCGGTGAGCATCGCTGCGGGGCGGCCGAGCGCATCGGGTGTGTGCTCGCCTAGCAGCACCTGCGCAGCGCATGTGAGCGTCACTTCGCCCGAGCGCGAGCGGTAGCCGGTGATGGAGTATTCGGATGTGTCGTCACCCTCGATGAGCTCCTGGAAGAGGAACCGTCCTGTGAAGCCAGCGTCCCCGAGATTTGCCACGAGTTCCTTGTATTCGGCCAGGGACTTGAGCACGAATACTTTGCGCTTGCCGGGGAACTTGACGCGCGAATAATCGGCGGTGTTCGCGGGTTTGCCGATGATCGGGTAGGCCCACGGAAGCTGCTCGGGCGCGTCAAAATCGGTCTTTCCGTACCGGGAGAAGTCAACGACGGCCGTGGGGATCGTCGGAATGTCGAGCTCGTTGCACGCTTCTTGGAAGTGGGCCTTGTCGGCCAGCTTCGCGAGGGAAGCGGAATCAATTTGCGCGAGAAGGTAGTGCTCCTCGAGTTCGGCCCGGTACGTGTCGATGAAGGAAATGAACGAATCGGCATTCGCGAGCAAGAGCGTCGGTCGCTTGACGGGCTTGTCTTTCGCAAGCTGAACGAGCGCATCCTTGAGATCGCACTCGCTTGCCCCAGCTCCGATAGCGACGTGAGCGCTTGTGACAGTGCGTTCGTTCATCGCGACAGGGGTGCGCATCACGGTGAGTGAACGCATGCCGTAGGCCTTGTGAAAAGCAATCGAGACATTGAGTGAGTTGAGGCCCGCGCCGAGGATCACGACATCGAACTCCGTGCCGCCTTTGCTGATCCCCGGTGTGGGGCCGGGCTGGGAGACAGTGAGGTTCGAGATAGCCACGTGAAACGCCTTTCGCTGGGAAACATCCGGCGCTTGAGTTTATCGAACAGCAGTTTTGGTGCTCTCTGTTTGCTCGCACAAAGTGTTCGTAAAATTATTGAACGCTAAAAAAGTGGCGCCCTCGCGGGGCGCCCCCTCTCCTAAGGAGCACCAATGAACGACAGCAGCCCCCTCGACAAGGTTAAAGGTGCCGCGCAGTCCCTCGCGGACACGGCGAAAGACAAGATTCCCGCAGGCGTTGATGCTGCAGCGGACGCCGTTGTTGACCTCGCCGCGAAGGCCGAGGAGAAGTTCCCGCAAGCCAAGGGTGTTACCGACAAGGTCGTTGACGTCGCGGGTGCTGCCCAAGATAAGGCCCACGAACTCGGCGATGGAGGCGATGGGGACTCGGCGGCGGCGCAGCACTGACGCGCTGCCGTTCCGGTTTATGAAGAAACTGGGCTGTTGGCTGGCTGTCGGGCCGGGGGCGGCTCAGTTTTTTCATGAAATGCGACGGTGACTGGGGGAAAGACGGCTGGCGGAGCCGGGCAGCATTGAGGTGCTGCCGTTCCGGTTTATGAAGGAACTGGGCTGTTGGCTGGCTGTGGTGCCGGGGGTGGCTCAGTTCTTTCATGAAGTGCGACGGTGACTGGGGGAAAAGACGGCTGGTGGAGCCCTGTGACTGGGGGAAGGGGGAGCTGGGGGAGTCGGGCCGCATGAAAAATTGCTGCCCCGCAAACGCGAGTCGCGCCACTAGAAGCCTCGAATCGCTCCCGAGGGCGCGGGATGGGTGCTAGCCTTCCAACGGTTGTGCACGGACATGGACAGAGAGCCATGCGAGCACTTCATGTGATCCGGGTACAGCCATGCCTTTGTCCCGTTTTCACGTGAGGAATGTGCATGAGCACCACAGCGCCTGAGCGCCCCGCAACCACCCCCATTATTGCCAGCCCCTCAATCGACGAGACCGTAGTGACGGCCTCGGGGCCGGCCCCGATCGAAGCAAACGGCCACGACGCCGACTTCAGCTTCACCCCCGTTCCCCCTTCCGCGCGCCACGGTTTTTGGGCCGTGGGCTTCGTGATGCTCGGATTTACTTTCTTCTCCGCGTCCATGAGCGTCGGCGCGAAGATCGGCAACGGTCTCGATCTTGGTGGCTTCGTCTGGGCCACGACGCTCGGTGGGCTCGTGCTCGCGATCTACACCGGTGGCCTCGCCTACCTTGGCGCGAAGACCGGCATGGGGCTTGACCTCCTCGCCCGCCGCGCCTTCGGCCGTCGCGGCTCGCTTTTGGCCTCCGCCCTTGTGGGCCTGACCCAGATGGGATGGTTCGGCGTGGGTGTGGCGATGCTGGGTATCCCCGTCGCCGACCTCCTCCACATCAGCCCCTGGTGGATCGTGATCGTGGCCGGCGCCGCCATGACTGCTTCCGCCTACTTCGGGATGAAAGCGATCGAGGTCGTCTCCTTCATTTCCGTTCCCCTTATCGCGATCCTCGGCACGTACTCGATGGTCACGGCAACCAGCAAGGCCGGCGGTCTTGTCGAGGTGTTCGGTGGCGGGTCGATGCCGATCGTGACCGGCATCGGAATGGTCGTGGGTTCCTTCATTTCGGGCGGCACGGCGACCCCGAACTTCACGCGCTTTGCTCGCTCGGCGAAGGTTGCCGTCATCACGACGGTGATCGCGTTCTTCCTTGGCAACACCCTCATGTTCAGCTTCGGTGCGGTGGGTGGCGCGTTCACCGGCAAGGACGACATCTTCTACGTCATGATCGCCCAGGGTCTCGCGATTCCTGCGATTCTCGTGCTGGGTGCGAATATTTGGACGACCAACAACAATGCCCTGTATACCTCCGGCCTGGGCTTTTCGAACATCACGCGCGTGCGCACCCGCCCCATGACTCTCATCGCGGGCATTTTCGGTACGGTGAGCGCGCTGTGGCTGTACGAGAACTTCGTGGGCTGGCTGAGCTTCCTCAACGCGGCACTTCCGCCGATCGGTGCGATCCTCATCGCTGACTTCCTGGTGCGCAAGCACGCGTACGTGGACTCGAGCGAAACGGAGCAGACCGTAGCGTGGCACGCGGTTCTCGGCGTCATTGCCGGCGGTCTCGTGGGCTACTTCGTGCCGTGGGGCATCTCGGCGATCAACGCGGTTGCGGTCGCGATCGCCATTCACCTCGTGGGCGTAGCCTTGACGAAGCGCCGCTAAAAACACTTGTGGGTGCGGCGCGGTCGCCTCTCTCAGGTGGGCCGTGCCGCACTAGTTCCCCGGAGGGTCGCTCACGTGGGCGGCTTTGCGTGCGGGGTGCTCGGCGGTTTTCACCCGCTCGGGTCACCCCGTTCCCTCACCCCAGTTCCCCCGCTCCAACAGAAAGGCTTCGCTGTGCTCATTCAGAACGTTTCCCTTCCGGGCCGCGAGGGCTCGGTTGACCTTCGCATTTCCGACGGTTGCTTTACCCACATTGAACCCCATCTCACCGCGGAGCCGGGCGAAGAGACATGGGACGCCGAGGGGCGCCTCGCGCTCCCGCCGTTTGTGGAGAGCCACATCCATCTCGACTCGGTTCTCACCGCGGGCGAGCCGAAGTGGAATATGAGCGGCACGCTTTTTGAGGGCATCGAGCGCTGGAGCGAGCGGAAGAAGACTCTGAGCGTTGAGGATGTCAAAACTCGCGTGCGCCGCGTCGCGCGTGACCAGGCGAGCTTCGGCGTTCAGTACGTGCGCACCCACGTGGATGTGACCGATCCCGAGCTCACGGCCCTTCGTGCGTTGCTTGAGCTTCGCGACGAGCTTGCCGACCTCATTACTCTCCAGATTGTGGCGTTCCCGCAGGAAGGTATCGATTCCTTCCCGAATGGCCGCGATCTCATGGTCAAGGCTGCTGACATGGGAGTCGATGCGATCGGCGCGATTCCTCACTTCGAGTTCACGCGCGAGTACTCGGTAGATTCGCTCAACTTTGCGTGCGAGCTGGCGCGCGATCGCGGCTTGCTCATGGACGTGCACTGCGATGAGATCGACGATGAGGCCTCGCGCGGCCTCGAGACTCTCGCGACGCGCGCCCTCGAGTTCGGCATGGGGGAGAAGGTCACCGCTTCGCACACCACCGCGATGCACTCCTACAACAACGCGTACTTCGTGCGTCTGCTTCGCCTGCTCACGATGAGCGGCATCAACTTCGTGTCAAACCCCATGGTGAACACGCATTTGCAGGGACGCATGGATACGTACCCGAAGCGCCGCGGCGTGACGCGCGTCAAGGAGCTCACGGAGGCCGGGATCAACGTGAGTTTTGGGACCGACGATATCCGCGACCCGTGGAACCCGCTCGGCACGGGGAATCTTCGCGACGTTGTACTCAATGGCCTGTATGTCACGCAGATGATGGGCTACCCGCAAATCGCTGAGTCCTACAACTTCGTAACGCACAATGCGGCGCGCACGCTGCACCTCGACAAGTACGGCATCGAGGTGGGCAACCCCGCGCGGTTTATCGTGCTCGATGCGCCGAACTGGGTTGAGGCGCTCAACTTCAATGCGCCCGTTGTTCGCTCCTACAGGGACGGCAAGCTTGTGGCGAAGACGGAGCCGGCGAGCCGCGAGGTGTATTGGGGTTAGGCGTCCCCTCGGCTATATGTAGCCAACCTCTGAGAAGTGCATTCGCGCGCGGTGTATGCCTCATCGCGACAAGGGAGGCGCTTAGGTCTGTATGGCAACAGAAGGCGTTCGAAAGGTCAATTGCGTTCGAATCGAACGATAGCTTTGTCGCGGAGTGGACGGACTACTCAAGGAGATTAAGGGAAATTGTAGGGGGTGCAGGGGGCGATGAGTAAGTCGGTTGTTCTAGATGGAATGCGGCACGTTTTGTCAACACATTGGGAGCTGGGCCCTGGCGCGGAGCTAAGGTTTGTGCAGCACGAATCTGATTGGATCGGTAAGCTTACTGAAGCCGATCACGCGTGGACGGTCAGGGTTGCGATACAAAACGGGCGGATTGCCCGCTCTGACCGAGAGTTTACCGCCGAGGTAATGGACGCCATGTTAGGCGATCCTGGGGGCGGGCTTATAGGGCTGAAGAGAACTGCCTGCGGCGCCAGATATGTGAATGACGTGGTTGGCAATAGTCCTGTAACCGTGATGTGTAGCAGATGGATAGCTGGCCAGAATCTTGAGCGATGGGACACCGCCAGGGCGGTAGATGCCATGCGAGCCTTGGTTGAGGCGCAGAGACAATTACAGCGTAGCGTCGCTTTTGTAAAAGCCGCTAGGCCGATTGCCTATACTCCGTCAGCGGTTTTGGAACGAGCAAAGTGTGTGTTTTCCGGGGATGCGGCCTGGAATGTTGCGTTAGAGCGCCTTGCTGCCCGATTTGATGGGTGTCGCCTGCCAGAATGTGTCCCTATACATGGCGATCTGCATTTTGAAAATCTTATTTTGGTGGACAATGGGTCGTTGGCGATAATCGACTGGGGCGCGGCCGGCGTCGGCGATCCTTTGTACGATGCGGTTGCTTTTGCGGCTTCGCTAGTCCGGGCTGGTTACCAAACAGCTGCGAGGGAAGCTTTAGAAACCTACTTCCGCCTAGTAGACAGATCTAGACCGAGTGGTCAGTACCTGCAGGATCTGTTCTGTTTAAGGAAATTGGAGATAGCGACTCATTTGGCCGAAGTTGACAGGGATGGTTTTGCTCCGTCGCTACCTTGGGTTGGAGGGCGAATTAGCGGAATCCGGGCGGATCTAGCCGGTGATGCTGAGATTGAAATCGGACTGTGGTAGAGAAAGACGATCGCGACTCTGCAAGTGTTGCCGTGGTGTTTTCTTGCGACGATCGCTATGTTCCTGGTGTTCTTGCAGCAGTTCGGTCACTTAGAGATCACTCCAGTTGCCGAAACATTGACATCTTCGTGTTGCATGAGCGGCTGTCACGCGACTCGCGAGAGGTCCTGATTGAAGAAGGTCTGGCCCGGGCAGTTGCCCGGGCCCTCCCTTGTGCGTAGTGCTGCTTACTGCTTGCGCATGCGGATCACGGCGAAGGCGCCGCCGCCGATCAGCGCGAGAGCGAGAACTGCCGTTGCGGCGATCTCGGCGCCAGTGCGGGGCATGAAGCCGTGAGCGCCGCTCGCCTGACCCGAGTCCTTCGAGGGCTTCGCGGGGGCCTGCTTCGACGGTTCAGCCTTTCCTGGGGCGTTGGCTTCGCCGCCGTCGGACGCTGCCGGAGCCTCAGCCGGCGGTTCGGCCGGGGCGACTGCGCCCGTGTCCCCGTCGTTCACATTGCCCTCAGCGTCGCCGTTGTCACTCGGCGTGGGGGTGGAATCGGCGACCTCGGTGAAGGAGATGCCCTTCATCTGCCACTCTTCCTTGGTAATCGTGAGCGGCTGGACGATCGCCTTGGGCGCGGGCTGGGGAATGCCGTTGTCGATCTTCACGCATTCGATCTGGAGGTTTGCCGTGCCCTCTGCGGCGACGTCCACGAAGCTTGCATCGATCGGGTTGACGACCGTGCCGTCTTTTTCGAGTGAGTCGATACCCGACATGACCACGCGGGTCGCCTTCTCGCCTTCACCCTGGACGAAGACGGTGCGGGCGCCGTCAACGTAGGGCTCTTCGCACTTCACGCGGGATTTCACGGTGTAGGTGAAGGGGTCTGCATCGAGAGCGCCGTGTGCCTGGACGCCCCCGGCATTCTCGATCGTGGCCGTCACGGAATCGTCGAGAGTGACCTCGGTCGCCGCAGCGGCAACCTGGGGGAGGGCGAGGAGTGCCGCGGCGCCGGCGAGGGCAGCCGAGCGGCGGAGCGAGAGGGAGAGCTGCATGGTTCTACACGTTCCTTGGGGCGCGGGGAGTGGGTTAGCGAGGACAACTGTGACAGGCCTTAGTGAACGGCAGGTAACCGACTGGTGTCGGCCCCAGTTCCTTCCCGTCACTCACCATTCACTTCCTCCCTCTAGCGTTCTGATTGGTCTTCCCGACGCCCTGAGAGAAAGATTCCCCATGACCGAGCTCCGCTCCCCCCACGCCTCCTCGCTCGCCCCGAGCCGACGCACCGTGCTCCGCGGCAGCGTTGCCGCCGGTGCCCTCGGTGCCGCCGCGGCCGCAACCACCGGCTCCGCTATCGCCGAAGAAACCCCCGTGACCACCACCGACACGACCGAGGGCACGGACCTCGCGCCTGCCGAGACCGGTCTTGAATGGCTCGTCGTTGACCACCACGTGCACTCGCTCTACAGCCACGACGCGAAGTACACGATGGAAATGATCATGGACAAGGCCGAAGAGTTCGGCGTGGATGTCATCGCCTTCACCGAGCACTCGAACTGGGGCCACGCCAACGAGGGCGGCGTATGGGAGGCGAACCGCCTCATCCGCAAGGCGCGCGATGAACGCAAGCTCATGGTCCTTCAGGGCATCGAGTGGTACATCCCCGCGGCCGAGCACTGCACCGTTCTCGTTGCCCCCGGCATCAACGAAGCGCGCGTGCTGCGCACGTTCGAGCTCGCGTTCGACGGCAAGCTCAACGGCTGGGAAAAGCCCGCGCTCGATTCGCCCGAAGAGAAGTTCCAGCAGGAAAAGGCTGTTGAGGCGATCGCGTGGCTCGGCGAGCAAAAGAGGGAGGGCTTCATCGATGACGCGATCGTGATCGCGAACCACCCGAGCCGCTACTGCATCGACTCGCCGCTCGAGCTTCGCGCGTGGCACGACGCCGACCGCGACATTTACCTCGGCATGGAAGGCGCCCCCGGCGCCCAGGGCTCGGCTTTCGGCCTCAATCGTGACCCGAAGTTCCAGCGCGGCGAATACGAGAACAGCCGCCGCAAGGACTCGTCCCCGCACTACCCCGACGAAGCCTTCCGCACGCGCGGCGGCTTCGACTACCTCACCTCGGTCGTGGGTGGCATGTGGGACTCGCTGCTCTCTGAGGGCCGCCGCTACTGGATCACCTCGAATTCCGACTTCCACCTCAAGACCCACGACACCTACCGCGTGGGCGACTACCCGAAGGGTGACGGCTGGGAGGAAGGCGCGAGCCTCGGCAACTTCAACCGTGCGGGCCGCCGCCCCGTTCCCGTCAACACGAACGAAGCTCAGGGCGGAAGCGACTACTGGCCCGGCCAGTTCTCCCGCACGCACGTGGGTGCCACGAGCCGCTCCTACGAAGCGGTCATGGAGGCCATGCGCGCAGGTCGCATCTGGATCGAGCACGGCCACCTCATTTCCGGTCTCGAGGTCGTCCTTTTCGCGAAAGACGACAGCGCCGAGCCCGTGACTCTCGGCGGCACCCTCAAGGTCAAGGCCGGCACCGAGCTTGGCCTGCGCGTGAGCGTGACGCCCACGACGAAGGAAAACTCCGCTGGGATCCTCCCGGAGCTCGCGCACATCGACCTCATCCGCGGGCTCATCACGGGCGAGGTTGAGGATGTCAACACGACGACGGCCCCTCACACCAAGGTCGTTGACCGCAAGGAAACCGCAGGCCACGGTCTTGAGGAGTTCACGGTTGAGTTTGACCTCGGCGCCGTCGAGGAAAACGGCTACATTCGCCTGCGCGGAAGCGACGGCAAGCGTTCGGGCGTCGGCCCGATGGGTGCCGACGTTGACCCGGCCGGCCCGATTCCCCACGGTGGCGAGAACGGCGCAGGAAGCCCGTGGATCGACACGTGGATGTACACCAACCCGATCTTCTTCGAGGTCGAGTGATCACGGTTTCGTGAACACGAGTGGGCTCGGTTTCGCGGGGGTTATGCCCCGCGGAATCGAGCCCCTTTCCCATCGCCCGCCCAGGACACACACCGCATGAAAGGACACCCCGCATGGCCCTCAACCGTCGGACCTTCCTGACCGCAGCCGCCGCGACCGCCGCGAGTGCCGCAACCCTCGCGCCCGCGAGCGCGTCACCGCTTTTTGAGCGCGACGAGAACGACACCCCGCGCCTTCTCGACGACCCCTTCGATGCGCGCCTGAAGAATCCCGCGCCCGAGGGATGGGCGCCGAAGAGCCCGCTCGCGCGCGCTCACGCCCACAACGACTACCTGCACACGCACCCGCTGTGGGATGCCCTCGCGCAGGGCTTTTGCTCGGTTGAGGCGGACGTGTGGTTCGAAGGCGGCGCGATCCTGCTTGGCCACACCCGCCTCGGCACGGCAAGCGGCCGCTCCCTCGAGGAGTTCTACGTGAAGCCGCTCGCGGCGCTCGTGCGCTCCAACGGCGGTCACGTGTTCCCCGGCTACGACGGCCCGTTCCAGCTGCTCATCGACATCAAGGATCAGGGCGAGAAGCAGCTTCCCGCGATCGAGAAGCTGCTTGCGCCCTACAGCGACGTGTTCTGGCACGTGGATCGCTGCGGCACCGTCGTCGAGAATCCCGTGCGCGTCGTCTATACGGGAGGTCGCCCGTACGACCTCATCAAGGACAACCCGGTGCGGTTCGGCTCGGCCGACGGTCACAAGGGCGACCTTGGCGGCGAGATCAGCTCGCTCGACATGCCACTCATCTCGGAGGATTGGGCATCGTGGGGCTGGCAGGGCTTCGGTGAGCGCCCGGAGGATCAGTTCCGTTCACTCAAGGAGTTTTCCGACGGTGCCCACGCGATCGGCGCGCGCTCGCGCCTGTGGGGTGTTCCCGAGCTTCTGCCCAAGCGTCGCGAGATCCTGTGGCAGATGCAGCTCGATGCGGGCATCGACGTCGTGGGCGCCGATGACCTCGCTGAGCTGCGCGCGTTCCTGCTCGAGCGCGGCGCCGCCTAAGGAATAACCTCGAAGGCCTACCGCGCGCGCTCGGCGAGTAGCTCGAGTACGTGGCGGTAGGTCTTTCCCGTTGCGCGGGTCATGCCGATTTCGCACGTGCGGTTGAGGGAGGCGTGGTGGTCGGCGCCGAGGGCTTTCACTTCGGCTGCTTCGGCTGCCGTTGCCGAGGCTGTGAGCTCGGGGTGGAGCATGCCGCGATCGCCCGCGAAGGCGCAGCATCCCCACGCGTCGGGCACGGTGACCTTCGCGTATGCCGCTTCGGCAACCTGCAGGAGTGCGGGGTTGAGCCCCATCTGGGTCGAGGAGCACGTGGGGTGGAGAATCACGTGTTCGCTTGATCGGTCGATGTCGAGGCGCTCAAGAAGATGATCGGCGGTGAACTGCACGGCATCGATGACGTCGGCACCGTCGCGCTCAAGGATCGCCGCGAAGCCCTCGGTGCAGCTCACGGCGTCGCTCACGATTGGCAGGTCGAGCTCTCGCACGGCGTCAACCACCTTTCGGGTCTTCGCCGAGATGACCTCGTGCCCCTTGGCTTTGCCTTTCGACGTCCACGGGGTGCCGCAACACGTCGAGTCGATGCCCTTCGGGATGAGAAGCGCAAGGCCCGCTTTCGCGAGGAGCATCTCGAACGCGGAGACGACGTTTCCACCCGGTGCGGCCCCGCCGAACATCGTGTTGACGCACGCGGGAACATAGATACCCGCGACCTCGCCATCGGGCGCGCCGAACAGGCGGCCGGGCAGGTTCGAGCCGACAGCCCGATGCTCTGCGCGCTCGCCGAGGGCGCCGCGGGCCTTCCCGCCGGCGGGCAGGTCCTTCGTGTATTTCGGCACGGTGTCCTCGCCCAGCAAGCGTCGGCCAACGCTCGTTGCCGCGCCCACGGCAGGCGCCGGGACTTTATCCGCAACCGAGAGCCCAACCGCTGCGCCGCGCGTGATCGCACCCCACGACGCTGCAGCGGCCTTCCACGCGCCGGACTCGACCGCGTTCGTGTTCTCGCGGCGCAGTCGCTTGACGAGAAGTCCCGTATTGATGCCCACGGGGCACGCCGTCACGCACATGCCGTCCACGGCGCACGTGTCGATGCCTTCGTAGTCGTAGTCCTTCGCAAGCTCATCCGCCGTGGCCGTATCGCCCGCGTTGCGGGCACGCTCCTCGGCGCGGCGCACCACGATGCGCTGGCGCGGCGTGAGCGTGAGGTCCTTGCTCGGGCATACCGGCTCGCAATAGCCGCACTCGACGCAGCGATCGGCCTCGACCTCGATCGTGGGGTTGAGCTTGAAGTTTTCGAGGTGGGCCTTCGGGTCGTCCTCGATGAGCACGCCCGGGTTGAGGATCCCCGCGGGATCCACGAGGCGCTTGATGCTCGTCATGACCTCGTAGAGTTCGTCGCCGTATTGGCGATGCACGAACGGCGCCATCGCGCGGCCCGTGCCGTGCTCGGCCTTGAGGTTGCCGCCGCGTGCGAGAACCACGTCGACCATCGACTCGGTGAAGGCGCCAAGGCGCTCGCGGGCGGCGTCGCTCTCGAAGTGGTCGGTGAGCATGAAGTGGATGTTGCCGTCTTTCGCGTGGCCGAAGATCACGGAGTTCTCGTAGCCGTGTTGGTCGAACAGCTCGTGCAGGTCACCGCACGTGTCGGCGAGGTTCGCGGGCGGGACCACGACGTCCTCGAGGAGTGCGGTTGTGCCACTTTCGCGCGCGCCCGCGACGGAGGCGTACAGGCCCTTGCGCAGCGCCCACGCAGTCGCGCGCATGCGAGAATCCTCGGAGAAAACGGCGGGGGAGCGCAGCTCGTGGGCGCGCAGGATCTCTTCGCCGGCGCGCTGGGCGGCGACGAGTTTCTCGTGCTCATCGTCGCGGTACTCGATGAGCAGCGCCGCCTCCGTGCTCGGCGCGAAGCCCTGGATTTGCTCGGGCACGCGGGCGAGCCTCTGGCCCACCGCGATCGAGGTCGAGTCCATGACCTCGAGCGTCGCCGCACCCGAGTTTACGAGCTCGGGCAGGATGCGGGTGGCCGCATCGAGCGTGGGGAACACGGCGAGCGCGGTCGTCGTGAGCGCCGGAATCGGGACCGTGCGGAACGTCGCTTCGGCGATGAACGCGAGCGTCCCCTCGCTTCCGATCACGAGCTTTTCGAGGATGTCGATCGGCCGCTCGGCATCGAGGAACGCGTTGATGCCGTAGCCCATCGTGTTCTTGAGCGCGAAGCGCTCGCGAATGATGCGCACACTCTCGGGGTTCGATACGACTCTTTCGCGAAGGCGCGAGAGGCCCTCGTGGATGTCGGGCGCGTTGGTGCGCAGGCGAGCGTCGGCCCCGTCCCGATCGCTCGTGTCGAGGGTGAGGCCCGACGGTAGCACCATGACCATCGATTCGAGGGTTTTGTAGGTGTTGTACTCCGTGCCGCAGGCCATGCCGCTCGAGTTGTTCGAGACGACGCCGCCGATCGTGCACGCGGCTTCGCTTGCCGGGTCGGGGCCGAGGCGGCGCTTGAAGCGGCGAAGGCGCGCGTTGACCTGCGCGATTGTGGCGCCCGATCCGGCTCGCACGCGCGCGCCCTCGTCGAGGACTTCGATGTGGCGGAAGTTTTGGCGCACGTCGATTTGGACGTGCGGGCTTGCGGATTGGCCGGAGAGGCTCGTGCCGCCCGAGCGGAAGGCGACGGGGCTTTTGGCGGCGTTTGCGCCCTTGAGGATGTCGGCGACTTCGCGCGCGGTGTCGGCGAGCACGACCGCTTCGGGGGTGAAGAGGTAGTGGGAGGCGTCGCTTGCGGCGGCCACCCTGTCGATGAGTCGAGTCTGGATGCGGCTTTCGTCGCGCACGGCAGCGGTGACGAATGCGGGGGCGGTGTTCACGAGATCCTCCATAGGCGCGCCCGGCGGGCGTAGACGACTCTTTAACCCTAGCCCCGGTGGGGCGGGATCGTGCGGCGGGGTGGCTCCACAGGGGGTTCCGCAACGCTTGGTAGTTATGAAATGACATACAAATTGGGTCGAAAGGCTAGCGCCTCGCACGGCGTGCACGTCAAGATAGGTGAGCTGGCGCCGGCGAAGTCGCACCCCCATCCACATCCGTCGTACACACCAAGGAGACCCACGCCAGTGAGCGCCACTGACACGGCCTCGATGCCGGCCGTCCCGGCGTCGGACCACGCCCATGTCCTCGAAGCGACCCCTGAAACCCTCCCCGCCGACTCTCGCCCCCTGCCGGACCTTCCCGCGGGTGCCTGGTGGCCGGTCGCCGCGTCGATTTTCGCGATCGCGTGGGGTGGCAACGAATTCACGCCGCTTCTTGTCATGTACCGCGAGGTCTCGCAATTCTCCGACCTTGTCGTCGACGGCCTCCTCGGCGCCTACGTTCTCGGCATCGTCCCCGCCCTCATGATCGGTGGCCCCCTCTCCGACGTTTACGGCCGCCGTCCCGTGCTTCTTCCCGCCGCACCGCTCAGCTTCCTCGGCAGCCTCTTGCTGATGCTTGGCCCCGGCTCGCCCCTCATGATCGGCATTGGTCGCATCCTCTGCGGGCTCGCGCTCGGCCTGGTCATGGCGATCGGCACCGCGTGGATCAAGGAAATTTCCGACGCTTCCGGGGCCGGCCCCGCCGCGGGCGCCCGCAGGGCGTCGCTCGCCCTCACCACGGGCTTCCTTGCCGGTGCCCTCGTGGCCGCGATCCTCGCGCAGTGGGGGCCGTGGCCGACCCGCACCTCGTACGCGCTGCACATGCTCATCACGGTCGTGACCGGCCTGTGGCTGCTTACCGCCCCCGAAACCCGCACGGGCGGGCACCTTCCCAAGGAAAACGAGCCGGTGTCGGGTGCCGAGACGCTCATGTCGAAGCTCCTCGTGCCGAAGGCTGCACACAAGCGCTTCCTGCGCGTCGTCCTTCCCGTCGCGCCGTGGGTGTTCGGCGCATGCGGCACCGCCTACGCCGTTCTTCCCGCACTCCTCAAGGACCGCGCCGGTGACTACCCGATCGCGTTCGCGGGCATCATGACCGCCGTGACCCTTGGCTTCGGCGTGGGCATCCAGACCGTTGGCAAGAAGATCGACACGCATCGAAGTGCGCGTGCCTCCGTGATCGCGATGGCGATCGTGGCGACCGGCGCGGTGTTCGCTGCTGGTGCTGCTTCCACGACGAGCCTCACGATCGGCCTGATCGCCGCCGCGACCCTCGGCTGCGGCTACGGCCTCGCGCTCGTCGCGGGCCTCAGCGAAGTGCAGCGCCTCGCCGGCCCCGACGACCTCGCCGGCCTCACCGCCGTGTTCTACTCAATTGCCTACCTCGGCTTCTTCGTGCCGATGCTCCTCGCGGCGCTCAGCACGATCTTCAGCTACACCACGATGCTCATCGCGGGCGCCGTACTCGCGATCCTCACGCTCGTGGAGGTCGCGCTCGCCTGGCAGTCGCACCTGCCCGGCGCGCACGAGTAAGCGACGCAGCGCCCGGCGGGCTACGCCTCCCGGCCGATGGGCTCAACCTCGGCCGGGCTCGAATGCCTGAGCGAGAGCAGGCCGCCGACGGCGAGCGTCACGAGCACGCCGAGCAGCGGATACCACTGCCACGCGATCCACACCTCGCCCACGACGTACTTCTCCATGACGAAGAAGAACGCGTTCGTGGCAATCGCGCACAGGAACGCGATGTTCGCATCGAGGGTTCGCGCGCGCTTGTTCACGATGCCGAGCACGAAGGCGCCGAGCAGGCCACCGTAGGTGATGCCCGCGATTCCGAGAGCGAGCACCACGATGCTGCCCTCATCGCTGCGGAAGAACGTCGCGGGGAGGATGAACAGCAGGCCCCACACGATCGTCGCGATGCGCCCCGTTTTGAGCTCGTCGTCCTTCGTCATGGGCGTGCGGCGCAGCTTTGCGACGACATCCGTGACGGTCGACGAGCTGAGCGCCGAAAGCGACGAGGACAGCGTGGACATCGCCGCCGCGAGGATACCCGCGAGGAGCAAGCCCGAGATGCCCGCAGGCAGACCCTCAATGATGAACTTCGGGAAGATCTCGTCGTCGCGCGTGAGCCCGAGGTCAGCGGGGGTGGCATGGTGGTACCAGCCCCACAGCGCGAGCCCCACCACGAGGAAGATCGCGAACTGCACGACCACGACGAAGCCCGACGCGATGAGTGCCTTTTGCGCTTCCGCCTTCGTGCGGCATGCGAGCAGGCGCTGCACGATCAGCTGGTCCGAGCCGTGTGAGGCCATCGCGAAAACGGTGCCACCGAGCAAGGACGGAATGAGGCCCGACGCGCCGCTGATGGGGTTCTCGCCAAGGATGAACAGGTTCGTTTTTCCGGCCTCGACCGCATCGGTGAACCACGAGAAACCGAGCGAGGAGCTCACCACGATGATCGCGAGGAGGCCGCCTGCGACGTACAGCAGCATCTGCACAACATCGACCCACACGACCGCGCGAATGCCGCCGATGAACGTATAGAGGATCGTGACGACCGCGAGCACGACGATGATGACGAAGTAGTTTGTGTGCACCCCTAGGCCGTCGAGAATGATCTTGAGAGGAATGGCCGCAGCGAGAACGCGGACACCGTCGGCAAGAAGGCGCGTGAACAGGAACGTGACGCCCGCCGTGGTTTGCGTGGCCGAGCCGAAGCGCTTACCCAGGTAGGCGTAAGCCGTGACCATCTCGCCGTCGTAGTAGCGGGGGAGCAGGAGGTAGGCGACGATCACGCGGCCCACGATGTAGCCGAAGCCGAGCTGCAGGTAGCTGATGTCGCCCACGAAACTCATGACGGGGATGCCGATCACGGTGAGCGCGCTCGTTTCCGTTGCGACGACGCTCAGGCACACCGCCCACCACGGGATGTCGCGGCCGCCAAGGAAGTAGTCCTTAGCGTCAGATTGTTTTCCACTGAGCTTGAGGCCCAGCCAGGCGGTCGCGATGAGGTACGCGATCACCACCACGATGTCGATGACCTGCATGAATACTCCTAGGGGCGTGCGGGAGGGTGGTCAAGGGACTTCGCGCGGCGCCGCTTCCCAGAAGATGCGCAGCGCTGCGCGTGAAACCATCGTACGGGCAAACCCTAGTTTTTGGAAGAAAATTTTACGATGGATCGATGGGGCGCTGGGATCTCGGCAGCTTTTCCACGACAAGCAGATACGACTCCGTCACGAGCTCGCGCACGAGCTCCTCATCGAGGCTCGGCCCGGGCGTGAGCGAAATCCAGTGCCGTTTATTCATGTGGTATCCAGGAGAAACGTCCGGATACATCTCCCGCAGCGCGATACCGTCACTCGGTGCCGCCTTGAGCGTCACCATCTCCACGCCCGTGACCTCGGTTTGCAGCATGAACACCTTGCCGCGCACCTTCCACACGTCCCAATCCGGGCCAAAAGGCGCACCGACGGTCGTCGAGGGGAGCTCCGCGGCACGTGCTGCGGCGACCTCGAACAGTTGTGGGCCGTCCATTACTTGCGCGGCAAGCGTCGGCCCCGCCCGAGAAGCCTTCCCCCGATCCGGCCGCGCGGGCGCTTGTGGCCCGTGGCCCGGAAAAGCCACAGGAATGGCGCGGGGATTGCGCGCGCGATCGGGGCGCTGAGTGCCCAGCGCCACGGGGCGTTCGAGTCCTTGTTGGGGCGGTGCTCGAGGGCGTGGACGGCGGCTTCGGCAACCTCGTCGGGGCTCATCGTGCCCACGAGCAGCTCGACTTTGGGGACGCGTTTTTCGGAGTGGGGGTTGGCTTTGAAGTAGTCGGAGTGGACGCGCGTGGGGGTCAGTGAACCGACGTTGATCCCGGTGCCGTGAAGGTCCTGGCGCAGAGCTTCGGTGAAGCCGCGAACGGCGTAGCGGGCGGCGGCATATCCCACGGCGCCGGGCCACGCGATCTGGGCGACGGGGGAGTTGATCTGGAAAATCGTGCCGCTGCCGCGGGCGAGCATCGGCTCGATGAGGCCGCGCGTCATGTCGAATGCCGCGAAATAGGGCAGCGCCATCTGCTCGCGCGCCTCCTTCGGGCTCGTTTCCTCGATGCTGAGGAAGCGCCCCGAGCCGGCGTTGTTAATGAGGATGTCGGGCGTGCCGTGCTCGGCGAGAATCCTCGTGCACACGTTCGCGACTGCTTCGAGGTCGGAGAGGTCAACGGGATAGTAGGCGGCGCCCGTCTCATTGGCGAGAGGTTCGAGTTTTTCCTCGCGGCGGGCGAGCAGGATCAGGCGGCACCCGCTATCGCTGAGCCGTCGAGCGAGAGCCGCGCCAATGCCGGCGGAAGCGCCCGTGATGACAATCAGTTCCGAGGTGAGGGAGCTCGGGGTCGCATGGGTGCTCTTTGTGCGCTTAGTGCTCTTCGTAGCCATGCCTCGAGTCTACCGAGCGGCCACCTCGCCCACGCCGAGGATCCACTGGATTGCGGCGGTTGCTGCACCGCGCGCCCAGAAGGCGAAATCATGCTCGCGAAGCTGAATGTCGAGGCCGCTCGCGCTCACGTGCCGGATCTCGGCGATGCCCGCGTCGAGCTCCTCCTCGTTGCCGGCGAGGAACCGTGCGCCCTCGCCGGAAATCACGACGGCCTGCGGCATCGTGAACGCGGCGGCCGTGCCCACGAGCCGGCCCACCTTGCGGGCCGCGCGCGCCGACTCCTCGGAGGTGAGCGCGGTTGCGCCGCTCAAATCCGGCCAGTCCGGGCCGCGGACACCGTCGGTGATCGTGCCGAAACCCGTGTTCTCATCCGTGATTACCCGCCCGTCCATCACGAGGGCAAAACCTGTACCAATTCCGACGGTCACCACGATGAACCTCGAGGCCTCAAGGCCCGCGCCGAACCAGTTTTCCGCTTCGGCAAGCGAGGTCAGGTCATGCACGATGAGCACCGGAAGGCCCGTGAGTTCTTCGAGCCGATCGGCGGCGCGCACGTTTTCCCAACCGAGGAACGGTGCCTCGCGGACGATGCGGCCGCCGTCGATTTGCGCGCCGATGTTGACGCCAACGCCCGCAATGGGGAGCGCGGGATTCTTCGCCGAGAGAGCGTCGCGCAACTCGCCGATGAGCGCGGCGGCCTCGCGGAGCACGGCGGCGGGTCGAAGGTCGGTGAGGTGAGAGGTGCGCGAATCGAGCACGGTTGCGCGCGCATCGGTCACGATCGCCACGAGGCTTTCGTGGGTAATCGATACCCCGATGAGCGCGAAGCTCGTGAGGTTCACCGAGAGGGGGATTGCGGGCCGACCAACCTCGCTCGGAACGGGGGCGCCCTGGAGCATGAGCTTTGCGTCGACGAGTGGCGCGGTCACGCGCGTGAGGGAGGCAGCGCTCAGCCCGAGGCGCTCGGCGAGCTGCGTGCGCGGAAGCGGTCCGTAGCGGAGCAGCTCGAGGTACACGCGGCGCGCGGAGGGCGGGAGAGTGTCGAGAGCGAGGCGCTCGGGGACGGAAGGGGTGTTCACGGTACTCAACTTTGTCAGATGCTGCGGGGAGGTAGCGCGACATGCCTCCCACTTCGGGGAATGCGCTTGACGGCGATTTATTTTATAACGAAAATAATGGGGTCATTGAAGACGCACCTCAAGGAGAAACCATGGCGACCACCACCCGTCGCGGCTTCCTCGCGGGAATGGCGGGTCTCGGGACCCTCGGCGCGCTCGCGGGATGCGGCGGCTCGAACTCGGGCGGCACCTCGCTCGAATACTTCCAGTTCAAATCCGAGGCGATCGACCTGTTCAACTCGATTTGCGAGGAGTACAACGCGCAAGCGAAGAACGTCCGCGTGCGACAAAACTTCCAGGCCGACAACGTGACCGCGTTGCGGGTGCGGCTCGTGAAGAACAACATGCCCGACATCGTCTCGATCAACGGCGACTACAACTTCGGCTCCATCGCCCGCTCGGGCGTGTTCTACGACTTCGCGAAAACCGACCTCCTCGACAAGGTGCAAGAGGGCGTCGGCGCAATCCTCCCGAGCCTCGGCGCGGGTGCCGACGGCGAAGTCAACGGTCTGCCGCTTTCCACCAACGGCTCGGGAATGATCTACAACAAAGACATTTTCGACGACTTCGGCATCGAGCCGCCGAAGACGTGGGACGACCTCATCGCCGCGGCCGAAGAGTTCGCCGCGGGCGGCGTCGACCCGTTCTACTGGGGCTTCCGCGACAACTGGACCGGCGCCCCCATGTTCTCGTCGATCTCCGGCAACTTCCTGCCGGATGTTGCCGAGTGGTACCAAAAGCGCCTCGAGGGCGACACCACCTTCGAGGATCTTCGCCCCGTGCTCGAGAAGATGAACCAGATTGCCAAGATGGGCAATAAGAACAAGTACGAGGTCGACTACAACGGCGGGAACCAGGGTTTTGCCCAAGGCAAAGCCGCGATCTACGTGCACGGCACGTACGCGATCCCCGCGATCCGCTCCTACAACCCCGACATCAACCTCGGCACCTTCGCTACGCCCGCCGACGACCCCGCTGACACGCGCGTGGTTTCTGGCGTGGACGTGGCCCTCACGATGGGCGTCGAGCCCGAGCACGAAGAAGAAGCCCTCGACTTCATGCGCTACCTCATGAAGGAAGAAAACGTGCTCGCCTACTGCAAGGAGCAGGTCGCCTTCCCGACCCTCAAGGGCACCGAGACCGACGACCCGGCCCTCCAGGGCCTCCAGGAGTACTTCGCGAACGACCTCATCGCGACCTACTCCGACCACAACTTCCCGCAGGGAGTCAATCTCAACAACTACATGCAGCAGTTCCTGATCGACCACGACATCGACGCGTTCATTAAGACGCTCGATACGCAGTGGGACAAGGTCGCAAAGCGCATGGCCGCGACGGCGTAAGGAGAAGCCACCGTGTCTACAACGCACACAAAGCCCGGCTCCGCGCCGGCACTACGCTCAAAGGAAAAGCGGATCGACCCCGCACACGTGTGGATGGTCATTCCCGCCATCATCATCTTCGTGGCCCTGCTCGTGTGGCCCCTCATCCAGGGCATCTTCTACACGTTCACGAACTACCAGGGCTACGGCGACTGGCGCTTCGTGGGCCTCGACAACTACAAATTCCTGTTCCAAGACGACGTGATCTGGGGAAGCTACGGCTTCACGTTCCTCTTCGCGATCTCCTCGACGCTCGCGACGAACGTCATCGCGATGGTCCTCGCGCTCTTGCTGAACTCGGCAATCAAAGCGAAGAACCTCTTTCGCGGGATCTTCTTCCTCCCGTACATGCTCCCCGTGCTGATCGTCTCGTACATCTTCAGCTACCTCTTCACGAACAACATTCCGCTGATCGGCCAGTGGCTCGGTTGGGACTGGCTCAGCACCTCGCTGCTTGCCAACGAGAGCCTCGCGTGGCTCGCGATCGTGTTCGTGGGCGTGTGGCAGGGTGTCGCCTTCACGACCCTCATCTACATTTCGGGCCTGCAAACCGTGCCCGAAGAGGTCTACGAAGCGGCCTCGCTCGACGGCGCGAACAAGTGGAAGCAGTTCTGGAAAATCACCTTCCCGCTCATCATGCCGTTCTTCACGATCAACGTCGTGTTGAGCTTCAAGAACTCCCTCGGCGTATTCGACCAGGTCGTTGCCCTCACCGAGGGCGGTCCCGGCACCGCCACCCAATCCATCTCGTTCTTGATCTTCAAGAACGGCTTCCAGGGCGGCGAGTTCGCCTACCAGACGGCGAACGGCGTCATCTACTTCATCATCCTCATCGTGCTGTCGTTCGCACAGCTGCGATTCCTCCAGTCGAAGGAGGTCAACTGACATGAGTACCCAGTCGATCCCCACCCCGGGTGCCGCAGAAACACCCACGAACGAAAGCATCGAGAAGGGCGGAGCAAGCGTCGGAAAGCCCCCGCGCAACAAGCGCCGCTACCGCCTCCACCGCACCAACTGGTGGGCGACCGCCCTCGTGGCCGTTCTTTCCCTGACGATCCTCGTGCCGCTGTACTTCGCGGTGGTGACCGCGTTCAAAACGGCACCCGAGCTCGCCGAAAGCGGCTTCGGCCTGCCGAACCAGTGGAACCTCGACAACTTCGTCGAGGCCTGGCGCCTCACCGAGTTTCCGAAGCGCCTCATGACGAGCGCGATCATCACGGTCGGCGCCGTGATCGTCACGCTGCTCACGAACTCGATGGTGGCCTACGCGATCGCGCGAAACCTCCACCGCAAGAGCTTCAAGTTCCTCTACTACTTCTTCGTGGCGGCGCTCTTCGTGCCGTTCCCGATCATCATGCTGCCCGTGGTCAAGCAAACGGCCGCACTCGGCATCGACAACGAGGCCGGCCTGATCCTCCTGTACACCGTGTACGGGCTCGCGATGAACATCCTGCTCTACGTGAGCTTCTTGAAGTCGCTTCCCGAAGAGCTCGAAGAGGCCGCGCGCCTCGAAGGCGCCTCCACGTGGACCGTGTTCTGGAAGATCGTGTTCCCGCTCATGGCTCCCATGAACGCGACGGTCGGCATCCTCACGTGCCTGTGGTCGTGGAACGACTTCATGCTGCCCCTCGTGATCCTCTCCGATCCCGATTCGCAGACGCTGCCGCTCGCGCAGTACGTGTTCCAGGGCCAGTTCAACACGAACTACCCGGTCTCCTTCGCGAGCTACCTCATGGCGATCGCGCCCATGATGCTCGTGTACGTCTTCGCGCAGAAGTGGATCATCTCGGGCGTGATGCGAGGCTCGACCAAGTAGTTCGGGCTTGTGCATGCGCGGCGAGCGTGGCTGCTGTTCTTGCTCGCGCTCGCTGCTCTTGCTTGTAGCCGCTGTTTTTGCTCGGCCCGCTGTTTTTGCTCGAGCCCGTCACTCTTGATGAAGAAAGAGTCGCTCCCCACCCGCGCCGTGCGGGCAGGGAGCGATTTTCTTTATGAAGTGGAACGGTTGGGGCACCGCGACACCGGGTACCGGGTGCCGCACCGAGTGCTGCCGCACCGCCCTGCCGCCTCGTGATCGTCACTCTTGATGAAGAAAGAGTCGCTCCCCACCCGCGCCGTGCGGGCAGGGAGCGATTTTCTTTATGAAGTGGAACGGTTGGGCCGCCGCACCGCGACACCGTGTGCCGCCGTGTCGCTGCGCCGCACCGCGACACCGTGTGCCGCGCCGCGCGCCTAGCCGATGAGAGCGGCGAGCCTCTCGCGCTCAGCCTCAACATTCGCGCCCGCGCCTTCCGCAATCAGGGCGAGAGCAAGCGCCATACCGAGCGCCCCAGGATCGGGGGTGCCGAGCACGCGATCGCCGAGGTAGCTCGAGCGGCCACGGCCGCTGGACATGTCCTTCGTCGACTCCGCTCCATCGATGCCCGCCGCGATGGCTGCGGCGTCAAGGTCCTCAGCTCCCGAGCTGGCAACCGCCTCGAGAACATCCACGATTGTGCGATCGCCCGGCTCCGCGCCGCCCACGCGCGTCACCGCGGCGCGGGCCTCCTTCACGCCCTCCACAAGCGAGGTGCCGCTCTTCGCGGCCGCCGCAATTTCCTGGAAGGCGAGGCCAAACAGCGGGCCGGAGGAGCCACCCGTGTCGTTGAGGAAGCCCTCCGCGATCGAATTGAGATCCGCCGCGAGATCGGCATCCGCCCCGCTCGCGTGAGCAAGCGTCGCCTTCGCCGCATTCGCGAGATTCGTGCCCACGTCGCCATCGCCGGCCTTCTGGTCGATCTCATCAAGCGCCGCGCGTGAGTGTGCGAGCGTCTCCACAAACCGGGTCAGCCATTCCGACGCCTGCTTTGCCCCAGCCGAAGCCTCATGTTCACCATTGCCTTCGCCCGCGTTTTCGGCCTTGCGGCCCGCGCGCACGTCGAAGTCGTCCGGGAGGAGGCGCGGCGAGGGCAGGGCTACCGTGTCGTGCGGCGCGCACACGTACTCGATCCATTCTTCGTTGAGCGCGGTGAGCGTGAGCGAGAAGCCGGCCATGTCGAGCGCCGTCGTGTAGCTGCCGGAGAAGGCGATGCGCACGTTGACCCCCGCATCGGCGAGCGCCTCGTGCGCCGCGGCCTGGATATGCAGCAACTCGAGCGGGGCGAGACCACCGAGGCCGTTGACGAATAGCAGCGCTCCCGCGCTCGTCTCGAGCTTCTCAGCGAGGGCCTCGCGCAGCTCGGAAACCATGCGCTGCGCGAGCTTTTCAAGCGTCGGCTGTTCGATCGTTTCTTTCGCGCTTTCTCCGTGGATGCCCACGCCGTATTCGAGCTCGCCCGCGTTCACGTCGAATGCGAGCTGGTCAGCGCCGGGGGAGGTGTGGGCGCGACGCGCGACCGAAAGCGAGCGGGTAGCTGCCACGAGCGCATCGCCGAGTTCTTTGAGTTCGCCGAGGCTCAGGCCTGAGTCTGCTGCTGCGCCGAGGATCTTCTCGACGAGGGTCGTCCCGGCGATACCGCGGCGGCCCACCGCGCCCGCATCGGTGCCAAGATCGTCGTCGACGAGCACCTGCGCGCACTCGATGCCTTCGGCCGCGAGGCGCTCCGCGGCGATGTTGAAGTTGATGCAATCGCCCGTGTAGTTCTTGACGATGTGGAGCACGCCGCCGTCCTTTGCCACGGCGCGGCTCGCCTCGAAAATCTGGCGCGAATGCGGGGACGTAAACACCTCGCCCGGCACTGCCGCGTCGAGGCCGCCGCGCCCCACGAATCCCGCGTGCATGGGCTCGTGGCCAGCGCCTCCGCCGCTCACGAGCGCGACCGTGCGCTCCGGGGCAGGCTTCGTAGCGCTCACGAAATACGGGTCGCGCGACAGGGCGATCGAGTCACCCGCCGCCGCAGCTATCGCGGTGAGTGCGTAGAACGACGGGGATGCAGATTCTGAGTAAAACGCGGACACGGAAACACTCCTATGGTCGTTGTGCGCTAGTGGCCTCACGGTAACAATCGGCCCTTTACCGCTGCTGATGGCGTCGAGGATCTCAGCTGGCGCGAGGGGTCGCCGTGGGGAGCGGAGGTGCGCTCGGGCGCGGCAAGCGTCGGACCGAAACCCCACCGGAAAACCCCAGCCGACGCAACCCCACCGACAAAATTCCAGTTTTCCCACAGGCTTTCTTTTGCAGAGAAAAAATCTCGACTACCGTGGAGACATGAACGACAACCTTCGCCCCATGCCCCCGCTTGCCCACGCACCCGGCGCCGACCAACCCGACTGGTGGAAGAACGGCGTCGTGTATCAGATCTACCCCCGTTCGTTCGCCGACGCGAACGGCGACGGCATCGGAGACCTCCGCGGCATCATCAACCACGTCGACTACCTGGCCGCACTCGGCATCCAGACCGTGTGGCTCTCGCCGGTCTACCCCTCGCCGCAGGACGACAACGGCTACGACATCGCCAACTACCGTGACATCGAACCGATGTTCGGCACCCTCGACGACTTCGACGAACTCATCGAAAAACTCCACGCCCACGGGATCCGCCTCGTCATGGACCTCGTCGTCAACCACTCGAGCGATGAACACGAATGGTTCGTCGAATCCCGCTCCTCGCGCGAGAACCCCAAGCGCGATTGGTACATCTGGCGCGACGCTCGCGAGGTGGAGGGGCTGAAGCCCGGCGAACGCGGCACCGAACCCAACAACTGGGACTCCGCCTTCAGCGGCCCCGGCTGGCAGTGGGACGAAGAAACCGAGCAGTTCTACCTGCACATGTTCTCCCGCAAACAGCCCGACCTCAACTGGGAAAACCCCAAAGTCCGCGAGGCCGTGTACGACATGATGCGCTGGTGGCTCGACCGCGGCGTCGACGGCTTCCGCATGGACGTCATCAACCTCATCTCGAAGCCCGAAGGTCTCCCCGATGGTCCGCCCACGCAGGACGGCCTCGGCTCTGCCTTCGCGATGGTCATGACCGGCCCAGGTTTCCACGAATTCATGCAGGAAATGCGCCGCGAGGTCTTCGCGAAATACCCGAAGACCTTTGTCAATGTTGGCGAGACCCCCGGCATCACCGCCCACGACGCGCTCCTCACCTCCAAGCCCGAACGCGGCGAGCTCGAAATGGTGTTCCAGTTCGAGCACGTCGGCCTCGAGCACGAAGGGCACAAGTTCAACCCGTCGCGCCCGCTTCCCCTTCACGAACTCGCCGGCAACCTTGCCCGCTGGGATCGCGAAGTTGCCGAAGAAGGCGGCTGGAACTCCCTCTACTTCGAGAACCACGACCAGCCCCGCTCCGTGTCCCGCTGGGGCGACGACGACCCCGCATGGCGTGTGCGCAGCGCGAAGGCGCTTGCGGGCATGCTCCACGCCCACCGCGGCACCCCGTACGTGTACCAGGGCCAGGAACTCGGCCAGGTGAATTTCCCGTGGGAGCGTCTCGAGCAGTTCCGCGACATCGAGGTCCTCAACTACGTGCGTGAATCCGAGCAGTTCGGCCACGGCAGCTTCGCGGAGCTCCTCCCCGGCATCAGCGACATGAACCGCGACAACGCTCGCACGCCCATGCCGTGGACTAGTGCCGTCGAATCGGGTGCCGGTTTCGGCGAGGGAGAACCGTGGATCGCCGTGAACCCTTCTGCCGCTGAGGGTGTCAACGCTGCCGACCAGGTTGGGGTCGAGGGCTCGGTGTTCGAGTTCTACCGCGCCCTCATTGCGCTCCGTAAGAGCGAGCCGCTCCTCGTCTCGGGCGGCTTCGAGCTGCTCGGCCCGGTCGAAAGCATGGGCGAAGGCCTGCCGGGCCAGTCCGGTCCGTCGCGTGTCTGGGCCGTGCGCAGGTTCAGCGCGGGGGAGGGGTCCGACGCTTCCTCGCTCATCGCCGTTGCCAACTTCTCGCGCGAAGAGGTTGAGCTTGGCGAGGACGTGTGGCCCGAGGGCGCCGAAGTCGTGCTGTCGAACGTCGCCGAAGGCGAGCGCGCCGGCGAGCAGAAACTTGGTGGATGGGAGTTCGCGCTGCTCAAGGCGTGAGCTTCTCACCGTTGAGGAATAAGGGGGGCGCCCGGCGGAATGAATCCGCCGGGCGCCTCCGTTTGCTATATCAAAAGCTATTTGGTCTCGCTGCGATGAAGATGCTTCCGCTAGGCGCTGAGAGAATCAGCTTAAAGCGAATATCTAACTGGATCAAAGGCGCTAATTGTGCGCTATCGAAGCATGATCTTGGTGAGAGACTGGCTTGATTTGCAGCTGATTTGTCACTCGTGCGTGACTTGCGCTATAGCTCCATGAAGGGTGAATGTGTAAAAGAAAGTTGCAAGCGCCCCCTGCTAACTCTTTCCATCGTTCACAATCGCGTCAAACAAAGCATCAATTGCACGCTTTCGCACGTCCGGTTGGTCGAGAGCGTTCAAAACGTTAGGATTGCGACTGAACTGTCGACCTGGGGCGTTCACGAACTCCTGTTTGAGGCGCAAAATCTCCTGACCTGAAGCCTTGTGCCCACCAATGACTTCGCCACTGTAGAGTTCGGGTCGCCCAGATTCCTCAAGCGGTGCATGCATCCGGTAATCGACATAGCTATCTTCAGGATGATTGAGAATATCGCGCGGGACGTCCTCGAACTGCTTGAAGGAGCCGCGGTTTAGATTGCTGTCTTGCCCGGTGAAGTTGGCAGCTCCGATGTTCGGGAAAAGGTTGCCTGGAAGCAGGTGGCCGGCATCGTCGTGAGGCGGACGCGTCCCGTGTTCTTTGGTATAAGCCTCCACTTCCTCCGGGGTATGCGAGATTTGCCCATTCTTCTCGACGAAACTACGACCGTTGTGGCCATCCTTACGAATCGGGTCATCGGAAGAAAAGGCGCGGTCTGTAAGTCCCCTCGCATCGGCTTCGCCAAGGACTTTCCCATCTTCATTACGGAAACTCCTTTGGATGTGTGCCTCCGCACCGTGATCCCACTGGAGGTACCCATGTCGAGATCGAGTTCCGATTTCATCTATAACCGTGGCCTCCGGGATGAGGTCGGAATCCGCAGCCACAGATGCGCTCCACTCTGGGGGCGGCACCGGACCGAGACGGGGTCCAACGGGACCGTCGGTGACAAGGTGCTCGATGACTTCGGAGTACTGAGTCTCAGGTAGCGCGGCGATGGAATTGTTCGGAGAGAACTTAAGCTTATCGGCGCCCAGTCGAAGATTCTCAAGAACGTGAGGATTCTCGAGCATTGCAGAGTGAAGATCTCTTACGGCATCTGGGCCGTAAATGTATCGAATAGATGCCGCATTCTGGCCGTTCCCCATGGCGTCATAAGCAGCCGCGAGGTCGGCACGCCGCCTCGAATTAGTATAGTCGAGGTCAGTCATCAACTTGTTTGTTGGCTTTTGAGCCTCGCTCCAGAACAGATCAGATTTCTCCTGGAGAGTGAGTTCGGTTCTGTTCCACAGCTTTGAGGTATCGGGATAGTAGACGGTTATTGTTTCGGTTCCATTGTGAACTACTTTTGAGTCTGTCATGGATGGTAAAGCAGGAATGGACGTCTGGTTTTGCACCTTTACGTCAGTGTTCGGCTTCACGTCATCAGTCGAGCCAGCGCCTCGACTCCCACTGTTGGGCTGCGATGCATTTGCCGGTAAGGCATCGTCGGCGTGCGTCGGTGCCGGCTTTCCTGCTGCGGATGGAGCCCGCCGCGTGGTTGGCTTTTCCGATGCTCGAGCAGCTGCATTGCCTAGAGCTTCCGCGGTATCGCGAGTGCCTGCTCTCGCACCGGCCTCGGCCATACCTCTTGCGGTTCCGGCTCCGGCAGCACGGGCGGCCCCGCCTGATCCACCTGTGGCTACCGAGAGCAGTACGTCGGGTGCTAGGTAGCCCAGGGAGTGCCCGGGATCGTAAAGAAAATCGATGTACTTGCTGCGACCCCATGCCATTGCGCTACGCAATTGTTGCTCGCGCATGTACTTCTGCTTTTCAGGGCTTGCGTTGATGTAATCGTGCAAGCTGCGGTTTGCGTCGCGAATCTGATCTTGATTTTTCCACGCGTTCAACCCGACGTTGAGCGCGATGCCTGGCAAGCCAAGGCCAGAGAATGGGCCGTTGAAAATCTGCATGAGTCCAAGAAGATCCTTGGTCCAGTCCACAACACCGCGCGCGAATGCTTCGCGAGCTTCGGGACTGGCTAGCGCCAGAAGTGCAGTGGCGAAGTTTAAATCTCCCTGAGCGGCACTGAAGAAACGCGAAGCGAGGTCGGAATCTGCAGTTTTTAGATCGTCCCGTAGCCTTTCCACTTCCCTTGCCAGGCGATCGAGTTCTCGCTCTGCTTCCGCAATCTTCGCCTCGCGTTCTGCGTTAGGTTCTTCTTGCGTTTCGCCGTCAGCGTCAGTCTTGGTGACGGTCTCCGGAAGTGACTGGGCGTAGCTAAGATCGGCGAGAGCGGCTAGAATCTCTCCTTTGAGTGATTCCTTGCGTTTCTCGAAGCCGTGCAGCTTGTCCGCGTAATCATCCAGGTTCTTTTGGGCTTCGGAGGTGCTTTTTTGGAGCTCAGAAGCAATTTCGCTGGGCTGCTGCATCGCTCTGTGAAGCTTCGAAGCCTCTGGTGCCGAATACGTAATGTGCAAGCCGGACCAAATTTCAACTGCAGAGCCCATAAGGTCTGCTGCGCGACTGCCAATAAATTTGATGTCTGAGCCTAGCTGCCGAACGCTTTCCGGGTTATCGATATCCGGGAGATCTGCAACGGAAATCATTTCACGGCCTCCCCGGGAAAGTGAATGGTCGGAATGGAGGCAATAGCACGTTTGGCTTCGTCGTTCATTTCGGTGTCGCCATCCCTGTAAGCATTGATTGCTTCATTTGCTGCACTTGTTGACTTCGACGTCATGTTGCGTGTCGCGTTGACTTCACCCGTCACGAAATGCTCGAGGTAAGAGAGCACAGCAGTTTTGCTTTGGGGGCTGTGTTCGAAGGCTCCAGGTGCTGAATCTATTGCGTTTTGCGTGTCTTTTGATGCAAGTTCTAGGTCGCGTACTACTGCGATCGTGTTTTGGACGATTCGCCTGGACGCGTCAGGTTGGATATCGAATGACATGGTCGTGTCCCCTTGAGAAGGTGCAGCAATGGCCGACAGCCCTGCCGCCGCGTGGGCGGCAGGGCGTTGGTGGTGTGGTGGTGTTAGCCGATGTTGGCGACGGCGCTGGCGGCGCGTTGTTGGGCGCTGGTGGCGGTTTCGTCGTTCTTGCC
>NZ_JAWFZC010000009.1:0-66533 GCF_032550575.1 Dermabacter sp.
ACTTTGAGAACCAAATTGGTCTAATCACTAGCAGAAAAGAAATAGCTGCCTAACCACTAGGTAGCTCCACTACGTGTCCACGATTTGCGGGTAACCCCACTGTCGTCGGTTTAAGCTGCATGGCAGGCTATGTCTTGTGGAGAAACCAACTAACCAGCAGTATTCGTTCGAAATCAAGAAGGAAGTGGCCGAGCGCCACCGTGCTGGTGAGACAGCGATGGATCTTGCGCGCGAATTTGGCCTGTCATCAGAGCAGCTAGTCAGAGCGTGGTCGTGGAAATGGCGTAAAGGTGGCGATGAGGCATTAAAACCGAAGCCGAAGGGCAGACCCAAAGGCTCGGTCGCGCCGAAGCCGCTCTCGGAGGAAGAGAAGCTGCGACGCCAAATCGCACGGTTGGAAGCGGAAAACGCCTATCTAAAAAAATTGCGGGACTTGAGGAATCAGGGACGCGCCTGAAAGTCCAGGCGATTGTCATCCTCAAGTCACAGCATCGTCTGCAATACCTTTTGGATGCGGCAGGCATGCCGAGATCGACGTTCTTCTACCACCAGAAACGACTCAGCGAGCCGGATAAGCACGCTGCGCTCAAAGACGCGATCCGGGAAAGCTTCGAGCGTAACAAGCATCGCTACGGCTACCGACGAGTGCTACTTGACCTGTGCAACCAGGGGTGGGTGGTCAACCACAAGCTCGTCTACAAACTCATGTGCGAGATGGGGCTTCGAGCCAAAGTCCGCCAGCGCAGGCCATGTGTTTCCTACAGCGGGACAATCAGCCACATTGCCGACAACACCCTTGGCCGCAAGTTCACCCCAGATAAGCCCAATACCGTCTTTGCCAGCGACGTCACCGAGTTCAGGGTCGCAGGCCGCAAGGTCTACCTGTCACCGGTGATGGATCTGTTCGACCGTTCAATCGTTGCCCACACCGTGGCTACATCGCCGTCGACAGCGTTGACCGCCGATTCTCTAACTCAGACGATTAACACGTGTGCGCCTGAACCTGGGTGGATGATCCACACCGATCAAGGTTTCCAGTACCAGCATTCAACCTGGCGCAACCTCATTCATGACAACGGTGGTGTTCAGTCGATGTCACGTAAAGCCAACTGTTACGACAACGCGGTCATGGAAAATTTCTTCGGACACTTGAAAAGCGAGATGTACCACGGAGAAGTCTTCGACACCGTCGCAAAGTTCAACCAGGCGATCGACGAGTACATCCAGTGGTACAACACCGAACGCATCCAACAACGACTCAAGGGTCTGACCCCGATGCAATATCGAAATCAGACCCTTGAAGCCCTAACCGCCTAGAATTAAACCAGTCCAACTTTCGGGGGCCAGTTCAGTGAGGGAACCGGGCCTTCGCCTTTAGCGTGCGAGGAACGCGCCGTTGTTACTTCGCGGCGACAGCGGCCTCGCGCTCAGCCTTGATGGCATCCTTGCGGTAGGCCACCCAGAAGTAGCAGCCGACGCACAGGGCGCCACCGATGATGTTGCCGAGGGTCACGGGGAGAAGGTTGCCGAAGATGATCTTGCCCCAGGTGATCATGTCGAAATCGGCGGCAGTCACGCCGGCGTTAGTGATGGCTTCACCGGCCCAGAAAGAATCCGCGCCGAAGGTCTTGATGAGCCAGCCCATCGGGAGCATGAACATGTTTGCGACCGAGTGCTCGAAGCCGGTGGACACGAAGATCACGAGCGGAACGACGATCGCGAGGCCCTTATCGAGGAACGAGCGACCCGCGAAGGTGAGCCATACGGCCATGCACACGAGGAAGTTACAGAGAATACCGAGCACGAAAGCATTGCCCCAGTCAAGCGAGAGCTTGCCCTTCGTAACGTTGAGGACGATGAGACCCCACGCGCTCTTGTTCGTGGCCGGGGTGTTCGCGAGGAACACGAGGATCGCGATCGTCACCGAACCGATGAAGTTCGCGACGTAGGAGAGGCCCCAGTGGCGGAACAGCTGGCCTGCCGTGATGCGCTTCGACAGGAGCGGCATGATGTTGAGCGTCGTACCCGTGAAGAGGTCAGAACCGGAGTTGATGACCATGATGAGGCCGGTCGCGAAGAACGCGCCACCGATCATTTTCGTGATGCCGAGCGGCCACTCGCCGGGAGCACCCTGCTGAGTGGTCACGAACATGATGAAGCCGAAAGCGATGTAGGCGCCGCCGGTGAGGCCGAGCCAGAAAATCTTCCAGGCCGGCATCGTGGCCTTCGCGTACATGCCGTCTTCGACCGCCTTTGCCATGGCCGGCGCAGGCGGAATATTAATCTTGTTTGCGAGGTCGTCCACGGGACGTCTCCTTTAGGGATCAGGGGTAAAGGGACCTTTGGCGCATTATGCGCCTTGGGTCTAGCCTACGCCTTCGCCCCAGCTTTAGTGGAAATTGGCGGCTATTTCCACTCGACGATTGGCCAGCGGTTCTTCTTCGCCTCGGCGTAGAGGCCCAGGTCGGGCGAGATCGCCGTGGGGTTCCCGAGCACCCCGAGCCAGGCGGCGTCGGCATGCGAATCACCGTAACCGTAGGAATGAGCGAGATCGTAGTTCCCGTTTTGCGCGTACTTCTTTAGCCAATTTGCGCGGGCTTCACCGACCACCGGGGGAGTGGCGAGATAGCCCGTGAGGACGCCGTTTTCTTCGTGCATGTGGGTTGCCACGACCTCGTCGAAGAGATCCGCGAGGGGCTCCACCAGGATGTCGAGGGCTCCCGTGATGAGGATCGTGCGGTGCCCGGCGGCGCGGTGTTCCTTGAGGCGTTCGAGTGCCTGGGCCCTAATCTGGCCGCGAACCTTCTCGCCGAGCTCACCCGCGAGAACGTCCTTGAGCTCCGCCGTGGTAAAACCGCGGTAGCGGCGCATGACGCTTCGAATGAACTCCGAGCGCGAGTGCTGCTCATTGCGCAGGTACTGGGGGAGCGCCCCCGCGAGCTTGACGACTTCCTTTGCGCCATCGGCGCTTGAACGGGTCTCCTTCACGATCGCGAGATACTGCTGCACGATGTTCTGCGCGATCACGGTGCCGTCGAGGTCAAACACGGCGAGAGCGTCGCTCGAGGCGGTCAGCTCACTCGGCTTGCGTTCGGCTCGAGCCTTGCGGGCCGCCTTTTGGCGTGAGTAGGCGTTCGTAAGCTCGGTGACAGCGGGCAGGTGGTGATCGCGGAAGTAGGAGGTCCAGTCGAGATCCGTGATGTCGAAGTCGTACCTCTCGAGGAACTCCTTGGGGAGCGATTCGCGAAGCGCGCGCGTGTTCGCGTCGTCAAAGACCATTTCGGTCTTCGTGTACGCCTTGTAGAGACCCATGAACTTCTTGAGGGTGTCGAGGGCGGAGGAGCTCTTGTGGAGCTTGCCAGCCCAGGCGCGGGTAGTGCGAGTGCCGGGGAGGCGTCCGACGGCAACCTCGGCTGCCTTGACTGCCGTGTTTGTGGCCCAGAACTTCGCCTCTACCAAATCGACCGACGGGAAGGTCCACATGGGAACCGCGATCGGCTCGCCCTTGTCGTCCGTCAGAGGGTTCTCCACGAAGTAGTCGTGGACGATGCTCACCATCTCGTGGAGGGGGAGTGGGTTCGAGTTGCCCGAGGCGACCTGGTAGTACGCCTCATCGCCCGTGCGCTCAACGTTCTGAGTTGCCAGCGCAAGGATGACACCGACGATGTGATCGACGGGGATGATGTCGAGGATCGAATCGGGCAGGCCCGGGAACTCCGAGAGCCGACCCTTGCCGTAGGCCATGATGAGCGGGTCGGCGACCTTGTACCCGTCGATCCAGCCGGGGACGGGGTGAGAGACAGCAGATTCGATGATGGCGGGACGCACGAAACTCAGGCGGTGGCCGGAATCGGCCCACATCTCTTCGCCGACGCGCTCGGCCATGGCCTTCGTGAACGTGTAAATGTCGGTCCAGCCAAGCGAGTTCGCGCGCTGGAGGCCGTAGTCCTGCAGGCGGGCGCGCACCCACGCGCGGCGAGCGTCCTCCGCGACCGAGGCGATTGCCTTCGGGCCCATCTTGCCGCTCTTCAGCTCGGCGAGGCGCAGGTTCTTCTTGATCTGTTCGGGCGTGCGCGAGAGTGCATCGACTTCGCGTGCCGCCGCAAACGCGGCGTCGTATTCTTCGCGCCAGTTCACGTCGTGCGTGAGGCGGCCTTCACGGCACAGCCCCTTGGCGAGACCGCTCACGTACGAGGTGGACACGTGAATGACGTGGGGATTCTGGCCGCCCGGCAACGTCTTCTTCGATTCGAGGAGAGCCTCATACAGGTTCTTCGCTCCACCCACATTCGTGGCGAAGGCTTCGTTAATGGGCGGGTCGAAGCTCACCGAGCTCGCCGAGTGCACAACGACATCAAACGTCCGCTCAAGCGGGGGGAGATTCGTCAGGTCACCCTCGATGACGCCGGTGCGTTCCTCGAAGGCTTTGCGCACGGCGTCTTCGCCTACGCGATCACTCCACGAGGTGAACGATGGCTTGCGCAGCAAGGTTGCAAGCCGCTTCTTACCCGTGAGCGTCCCCTTCGGGCGCACGATAGCCGTCACGCGAACCTCGGGGAAATGCTCGAGGAAAGCCTGGAGAACAGCCTGGCCCAGGAAGCCTGTCGCCCCCGTGAGAAGAACTTCGCGATACTTGGTATTTGCGCTGGTAGAGGGCACAGACATGCGGTTAAATCCTCGCGATCGAGCAATGGTGAAAGTATTGGGGCGCCCGCGTGGGCATGCGCGCCTAGTGTATCGTAGAGGCCATGCATAGGGCCCTCATCACCGGCGGCACCTCTGGTATCGGGGCCGCTTTCGCGCGCGAATTCGCCAAGCGGCGTGTCGACCTCGTGTTGGTCGCCCGCAACGCCGATCGTCTTTCGCGTTTCGCACAAGACCTCCGCAGCCGCTACGACATCGATGTTGAAGAAATGGTGTGCGATCTCGAAGTTGTCGCAGATCGCGATCGCGTCGAAGCGCGTCTGGCCCAAGAAAGCAGCGAGTACCCGGCGGTCGACATCCTCGTGAACAACGCGGGCTTCAGCGTGCGTAGTGACATCCTCGGCGAGGATCTCTCGCGTCACGACTCGGGTATCGAGGTGATGATCAGGGCCGTCCTTCACCTCTCTAACGCAGCCGGCCGCGCCATGGCTCGCCGCGGTAAAGGGTGGATCATCAACGTGAACTCCGTTTCCGGGTATCTCCCGCAAAACAACTACTCCGCGATCAAGGCGTGGGGCAATACCTACACCGAAGCGCTCGCGGTTCGTCTCGCGGGCAGCGGTGTGCAAGTGACCTCGCTCCAGCCGGGCTGGGTCCGTACCGAATTCCACCAGCGTGCGGGTATCTCCGGCTCCTCGATCCCCGATTTCCTGTGGCTCTCGCCAGAGCGTCTCGTGAGGGAGTGCCTGCAGGATGTGGCGCGCGGAAAGCTCATCTCGGTCCCCTCAAAGCGTTTTAAAGTGCTCGCTTTCCTCGCCCGGATCGCTCCCCGGAACATCATGCATTCAATCGCGGCGTGGTTCACGAAACGGCGCAACAGCGAGAAGCCGCTTTCTCAATCCGCCACGAAGGGAAGCAAGTGAGCAGGTATCACGACCCCTCCCTTTACCGCTCGACCTGGCGCGCGTATCTTCGCGCGCTGCTCGTGCGAGTCGGATTCAAGGGCGTCGTGAAGAGCGCCGTGACGCAGAAGATCGTCGTCGATCCCGCAGTGAAAAAGGTACGCGGTGCCTACCTGCTCGTCGCAAACCACTCGAGCCACCTCGATGCGCCCATGCTGGCGCAGGGCCTCCCCTTTACCCAGGGAAAATACCTCTCCACGGGCGTCGCGCGAGAGTACTTCTTTGACATTTGGTATCGCCGCATCTTCGTGCGAGCGCTCTTCAATGCCTTCCCCATCGACCGCGACGGCTCCCGCAAGCACTCGGGCATCACGCGAACACTGCTCACCGCGGGCATCCCCGTGCTTGTTTTTCCCGAGGGGACACGGTCGAAGACGGGGAAGATGGCCGAGTTCAAACCCGGCGCCGCGTCACTCGCCATCAGCGAAAACGTGCCCGTCATTCCAGCTGCACTGATCGGTGCGCATGAAGCGATGCCCAAAGGTCGCAGCTGGCCAAAGCCGGGAAGGCCCCCGGTCGGGGTCGTCTTTGGTGCGCCCCTTCGAGCTGAGGAAGGCGAGAGCGCACTCAGCTTCAACGCGAGGATTCAGGCGGCCGTCCGAACCCTAAAAACCCACAATTACGAAGCCATCATGGGAACCCAACCACCCGAGGAGCAAGCGTCATGAACAGCCCCATTTCGGCACGCGAGGTCAAACGACACAAGTGGTGGGGGTGGGGTCTTGACGACATCACCTTCCGCTGGGACAACAAGCCCGCTTTCCCCGGCTTCGCAAAGTCGAAGATCGGCATGGACCTCGAGAAGCTCACGCCGGCACCGGAGCCGCAGCTGAGCGACTACGACGTTCCCGCGAGCCGCCTTGGCGCCGAAGACCGCGCCGCTCTCGCCGGCATCGTTGGCGAAGACAACTTTCTCGATGACGACGAGTACCGCGTCGTTCACTCTTTCGGCCGCTCCGTAATCGACCTGTTCCGCGCGCGCACCGGGGACTTTGCTCGCATCGTCGACGCCGTGATCTACCCGAAGAGCGACGATGAGGTCCAGCAGATCCTCGCCTACATCGTCGACCACGACCTCGTGGCGATCCCGTACGGCGGCGGTTCCTCGATCTCCGGATCCGTCACCCCGAACGTTGATGAAAAACGCCCCATCATCACGATCAACCTCGGCCGTATGCGCGAGGTCATTTCGATCGACGATACCTCCGGCCTCGCCCGCGTTGAGGCCGGCGTGTACGGCCCCGATCTCGAAGAGCAGCTCAACGAGCTCGGTTGGACGATGGGGCACTTCCCCGACTCGTTCACCTATTCGACGCTCGGTGGCTGGGCTGCGACTCGCTCGACCGGCATGCAGTCGGATCGCTACGGCGACATTGAGGACATCGTGCGGGGTCTTAGGGTCGTGCGCCCCGACGGCATTGTCGAGACCAAGCCGATCCCCGGACGCGACTCCGGTTCGAGCATCCACGAAATGATCCTCGGTTCCGAAGGTCGTCTCGGTATCATCACGGAATGCACCGTGCGCGTGCACCGCATGGCAGAAAACCGCGTCGTCATCGCGTACATGTTCCCCGATTGGGAATCCGGCATCCGCGGCATGCACGCCATTGCCCGTAGCGAAGTCCACCCCGTGTTCACGCGCCTGAGCGATGGCCCGGAGACCGCCTTCAGCCTGTCGATGCTCAAAGAGCCCAAGGATAAAAAGGGCGAGATCACCCGCAAGGTCCAGGACACCCTTTTCGCGTATCTGCGCAAGAAGGGCTGGGACACCGAGAACGAGATGTGCATGAGCTACGTGTGCTTCGAGGGGTCGAAATCCCAGATCAGCCGCGAGCAGGCCGCAGTGAAGAAGATCGTCAAGAAGGCCGGCGGTATCACCCTCGGTGCGGGCCCCGGGGCGATCTACGATCAGAAGAAGTTCGATACCCCCTACCTTCGCGACTTCCTTCTCGGGCTCAACGTGTTCGGCGACGTCTCCGATACGGGCACGACGTGGGCACGGATTAACGAGATGCACTCGAAGGTGTACGACGCCTTCTACGCGAAGCTCGATGAGCTAGGGATTCCCGGCTTCTTCTTCTGCCACATGAGCCACAGCTACCACCAGGGTGCATGCCTGTACTTCACCTTCGCGGTGCCGTACGAGAACAACGAGGTCATGCTTGAGCAGTACACGGCGATCAAGCACGCCGTGCAGGGTGAATTCCAGAAGCACGCTGGTACGCTCTCGCACCACCACGCCGTGGGTACCGAGCACCAGCCCTGGATCGAAGAAGAGGTCGGCCCGATCGGCGTCAAGATGATGCGTGATCTCTACGAGACTCAGGACCCGGGCAAGAACCTTAACCCCGGCAAGATCGTTTCCTGACGCTTGCCTCGCGGCCATTGAAGCTGCACGAAAACGCCGCGCCTTCGCCCATACGGGGTGGGGTGCGGCGTTTCTTTGTGGGGCGATGGGGGAGGGCAAGCGTCGGATCCCGGTCCGGCACCGCGGACCCGCCATGCACATATCGCCTTGCCCGCTGGCCACCCCTCCGGCCCGGCTCACCTCTTCCGCCCGGGCTTCTCGGCCCTTTTCCTGGTCTAGGAAACTAAACCCAACGTTTGTGGCGGTATCCGGTCGCATTCCGCCACAAACGTTGGGCACAGATTCACGTATCGACGATGGAGAGCGCAAAAAGGCCCTCCACCGAAATGGAGGGCCTTTCTGCTGGCGCGCCCGGAGGGATTCGAACCCCCAACCTTCTGATCCGTAGTCAGATGCTCTATCCGTTAAGCTACGGGCGCTTTTTGTCTGTTCTCTCGAACTGACTTGTATTACTTTACTCCGGTACCGCCCGAAGTGCGAGCCGAGGGCCCGTGAGTCTAGTCACGAGCCCTCGGCTGCGATGCGCTCAGGGCGCGGAGGGGTTACTGCTTACCGAAGGTCTGGCCGGGATTGTCCTGGGGGCCCTGATTGCCAGGGTCGCCGAACGGGTTCTCCTGGAATCCCTGGTGAGGAGGCTGCTGTCCCTGCTGCGGTGCTTCGTAGCTGCCCTGCTGGGGAGCCTGGTAGCTCGGCGGCTGGGGCGCGTTCGAGGAGCCCTGCGAGGGCTGCTGGTCGAAGCTCGGCTGCTGGAAGTCGTTCGCGGAACCCTGCGAGGGCTGCTGGCCGAAGCTCTGCTGGCCCTGCGCGTAGCCCTGCTGACCCTGCTGCTGGAAGGAACCTTGCGCCGGGCTCTGGTTGAAGCCCTGCTGCGAGAAGTCTGCCTGTCCGGCACCGGACTTCTTCTTGCGCTTCATGAACACGAGGGCGCCGATGACGACCGCCGCAAGGACAAGGAGAAGAACAACAACGACCACGATGATGACGATGAGCCAGGGGAAGCTGCTGCCCTCGGCCTTGATATTGATCTCTGAGAAGTATTCTTTCGTGTCGGTGATGTGGACCTTGTTGCCGTCGATCTTGCCGACGCTAGAGTCGGTGACCTTGCCGGGGAAAACGAAGGTGAAATCGACCTTGAAGCCAGCGGCAGCTGCCTGGTCGCCAAACGAACCCTTTGAGTCTTCGTGGTAGGTGTAGGTGTCCGATTCCTCGTCGTACTTCAAGGCATCGCCCATTGGGTTCTTTTCGTCCTTCTGGCCAGAGAAGGTGCACACGACCTCGTCGTCTTTCTCCTCTAGCTTGAGATCCGGCTTGGTCTCACCAGTAAATTCCTCAAGAGCTTCATCGCCGCAGAACTGCGAGGGGGTCATGCCCACTTCCTCGAGTGAGGACTTCTTTATTGAGACGACACCCTCGAGGGTGATCTTTTCGGGGCTCTCGACGGTGACCGTCGCGTCGAGTTTGCCGCAGCCCGCAACGACGAGCATGAACGGGATGAGCATCAACGCTGCGATCTTCTTCAAAGGGTTGGCCTTTGGTGCTGTCACAGGGAACCTCTACTTTCGTGGAATCCGGAATGTGGTGGACAAATCTGTGGGTACTTCAGCGGCCTGCGGAACCGGGGCTTTGGGGGTCGCTATCGATACTGGCCTGGCCTTTGTAATGTCGAGAATCGGCGCCTTCGGGACTTCGGGAGTTTGGCTCGCGTATCTCGGGCTGCTGGCCTGGCCTACTTTGTTGCGTAGATGAGCCGTTTTGAAACGTTTGGGCGTTTGCGGCAGGGCTCTTTTTCCTTTTGCGAGCGATGACAATGAGAGCCGTGATGGCGAGAGCCGCAAAGAAGAGGAGCGCAAGTGCCACCGCGATAGTGATGACGACAATGAGCCACGGGAACCCGGGGCCCTCGGACTTGATCTCGTAGTCCGAGAGAAAACTCTCGATACTGCTGATTTGAACCTTGTTGCCGCTGATCCTGCCGACGTTCGATTCAGTAACCTTGCCTGGCATGACGATGGTGACGCTAGTCATGAAGGCGCCGAGAGAGAGCCGCTCGGCGATTTCAGGGGCAGGCATGATCCCCTTCAGTGTGTAGGTGTTCGAGTCCTTGTCGTAAGTGAGGATCTGCTTGAGCTGTTCGGGATCCTCTATCGTAGTGGTGAATTCGCACTCGAAGATGTCGCCTGTTTCGGTCAGCTTGGTCTTGAGTGTGCCTTCGAAGGCTGGTCCACCAGCACCCGTCGTATCTTTCGAGGTACAAACACCCGCGGGTTTCATGCCGTATTTTTCAAGCATCGAACTGTACCCCCGAGCAACGCCTTCGAGGACAACTTTGTCGGCGCTTTCCACTGTCATGGTTGCTTTGAGGTCCCCGCAGCCGGCGATGAGGAGGAGAAAAGGAATCACTAAGAGCGCAGCGAACTTTCTCAGGGGGTTCGACTGAGTCGTCGTCATGGGGAGACCTTGCGTGTAAAGGGACGGGCGCGGCTGTACCCTATCGCACAACCATGGTCTTATTCTTCGCCTTCCCGTGAAGCTGAGCCAGGCGGCATGCCCTCGCCGAAGACGGGGGAGGCTTCGGGGCGTTTGGGATGCACGGCATCTCCCGAGCTTTCGCCGCGGATGCGCCGCATTACCCAGGGGCCGAGGTGATCGCGCGCCCACACGAGGTCCTTTTCTGCTGCCTGGCGCCACGTGCGCTGCGGCGGGTCGTGGGGCGTAAATTCGCGGAGGTTATTCGGGACGTCGAGAACGGCGAGGACTTCGCGCGCAATCGTGTGGTGCCCAAGAGGTGAAAAATGCAGGCGGTCCTCGGCCCACATGCTTTCGTGAACGAGCTGGCGCGCAGCCCACATATCTACGACGAACGCGTTGTATCGTTTGGCGATCGTGCGCATGTTTTCGTTGTAGATCGCGGAGCGCCCACGGATGAGGTTGAGAACGGGGGTGTTGCCGACGTCGGGCCCGGTCCACAGGATGATGTCGGTGCCTGTCTCAGCGAGGCGCGCGACGGCGACGTCGATTTCGGAAGCGATCTCGTCGGGATCGCCGCGCCGGATCACGTCGTTGCCTCCCGCAAAGAAGCTCACGAGATCCGGCTTGAGATCAATCGCGGGCTCGAGCTGCTCGTCAATGATTTGTTTGTAGAGCCGGCCGCGGATCGCGAGGTTTGCGTAGGCGAAATCGGGGCATGTGCGCCCGAGCTCTTCGGCGACGCGATCTGCCCAACCGCGAACCCCTCCGGGCACGTTCGGATCGGGATCGCCGATGCCTTCCGTGAATGAGTCACCGATGGCGACGAATCGCCGCCACGGATGGAGGGGGGTGGTTGGGATGCTGCTCATGCTACCTCCAGAAGGTCAGGAGCCCGCCGCCCGCGAGAAGGATGCCGATGCCAACGGCGAGGTTCCAGTCGCCAATGGGGAGCGGGTACTGCGCGCTCGAAATGTAGTACACGACCATGTACAGGATTCCGAGGATGAGGAGAGTGACGGCGGTGGGCACGAGCCAGGCGGGGCTTGGCTTGTAGGCTTCCGCGGCGCTTTCTTGAGCGCGGCGTGAGCGGCGGGTTTCGGCCTCGGCGCGAGTCACTCGATCCCGTGCAGGCTGGTTCTGCTGGGTGGGGATAGTCGAGGAACGCCGAACTTTCTTGGCCATGGGGCACCTTTCACAACAGTCACGGATGCGCCGGGCCGCCCCGAGGGGTGGGTGCGGTGCCGGCAACGGCATATATTAGGGTACAGTGCGCGGAGGAATAGGTTGGTGTTATTCCGACGCCTGCCGATTAACCCCCTGCCGAATCGGAGACATTGTGCCTTCTTCCCGCCATAGGCGAGCGCCCGAGCGTAAACGGAGCGTGGCCTCGAGCATCATCGGTGTGCTCGGTGAACTGTTGATTACCGTCGGAGCTTTCCTCCTTCTTTTTGTTGTGTGGCAGCTGTGGTGGACGGATGTCATCGCTGACCGCGAGCATGCCGTGATCATCCAGGAGCTCCAGTCGAAGTGGGGCGGGCCTGCGCCGAAGACGGTCGCGCCACCTGAAAAGGGCGAACCGCCGAAGATCGAGAATGTCAAAGAAAACGAGGTGTGGGGGGAACTCCACGTGCCGAAGTTCGATAAGGTCACGTCTCCCATGGCCGAGGGCGTGAGCATGGAGAAGGTCCTTAATGTGATCGGCAACGGGCACTACCCCGGCACGGCCCTCCCGGGTGAAGTGGGGAACTTCGCTTTTGCGGGCCACCGTTCTACATATGGGCGTCCACTTCACGACATCGCGCGCCTTCAGCCCGGTGACCCGGTCATCGTTGAGGGGCCGAAGGCCTATTACGTGTACTACGTAACGGGATCGGAAATTGTGAAGCCGAACGATGTGCAGGTGATCGCCCCGGTTCCGAATAAGCCGGGGGAGGAGCCAACGGAACGGATGCTCACCATGACGGCGTGCCACCCCATGTATTCGGTTGCGGAGCGGTACATCACGTACGCGAAGTATGACCACTGGGTTGATCGCAGCAAGGGAATCCCGAAAGAGCTCGCGGAGGTTAAGAAGTAATGTACGGCTGGCTCTACCGGATTATTCCTGGCCCGTGGTGGGTCAAGGTCTTGGTGCTTTTGATCGTGTTCGCGGCGATTGTCGTGCTGCTCTTCGGGTGGGTGTTCCCCGTGATCGCACCGTACATGCCGTTTAACCAGGTCAACCAGGGTACGATTTCAGCGCTCGGCGCCCTGTAGCCGCGGCGTCGACAACGGCATAGGCAGTCCCTGCTTTACGGGGTCTACCTCCCTTTCCTCCCCCTCAGTGAGGGGCCGCAGAGGTGAGCAGCGGCGCGAGAGTGCGGGCTCGCTCGCCAGCCCCCGTTCCGTCTCGACCTTCTGCGAGTTCGAGGAAGTGCGCGAGGATCGTGTGCCCGCCGTTAGTAAGCACGCTCTCCGGGTGGAACTGGACACTGTGGAGCGGGAGGCTCCTGTGTGAAAGCCCCTGGATGCTGCCGTCGTCGGCGCGAGCCGTGATCTCGAGAACTGCCTCGTCGACCGTGTCGGGCACGACAGCGAGCGAGTGGTAGCGGGTCGCCTGAAACGGTGAGGGCAGCGACGCAAACGGCCCTTGGCCTTCGTGGTGGATGAGGCTTGTCTTGCCGTGCATGAGCTGCGGCGCATGCGTCACGGTCGCCCCGAAGTAATGGCCGAGACACTGAAGCCCGAGGCATACCCCAAACATAGGAGTCGACGTGCGGGCACATTCACCGATCACGTCGAGGCTTCGCCCGGCGGTGAGGGGGTTGCCAGGACCTGGGGAGATGAGAACGCCGTCAAATCCCGAAAGATCGGGGACGCCGGACGAGGTTTCAGATACTGCGTCGTTGCGGACAACTATGCACTCGGCACCCATCTGCTCGAGATACCCGATGATCGTGTACACGAACGAATCGTAGTTATCGACCACGAGGATGCGGCACGAGGTGCCGGTGGGGTCAGTTGCCGCCATTGCCGCGGCCTCGCCCGTTGCCGGCTCCATTTCCATTGCCATTTCCGTTGCCGTTGCCATTGCCGTTTCCTTCACCGTCGACCGGAGTGACCGAAGGCGCGGCGGGGGTTGTCGTCGCGGTCGGCGTGGGGGTAGGCGTGGGCTCAGGGCCCTTCGACACGATGATCGTGACGCTCGACCCGGACTTTACCTCGGAGTTGACCTCCGGATTCGTGCGGATCACCCGGCCCTTTTCAACAGTCGGGGAGAACTCCTCCTGCACCTGCGTGCCGAGATTAAGCTCAGGGACGCTCAAGCGTGTGCGCGCTTCCTCGAGAGTTTGACCCACGACATTCGGAATGGTCACGGGGCCGGCTTCAGCCGCGACGACGAGGCGCACGGTCGAGCCCTTCATTGCGGTGCCGTCGGCGGGCGTCTGTTCGAGAACGGTGCCGACGGTTTCCCCATCCTTTGCCTCGCGGCTCGCCACGGTGACCTCGAACCCGGCATCCTTGAGAGCCTGTTCGGCGTCGGCCTGAGTGAACCCAACCACGCTCGGGACGGTGAGCTGACCGCTCGAAATCCAGACTTTAACGGCGCTGCCTTGCGGGGCGCTCGCGCCGTCGCCCGGCTCGGAACGGATCACAACATCCTTATCGAACTCGGTTGAATCTTCGGTGCCGGCAACGGTCATCGTGAAGCCGGCGTCCTCGAGAGCCTTCTGTGCCTCATCCTTCGTGAGCCCTTCGAGCTTAGGCACGCTGGCGGAGTCCGGGCCGCTCGAGACTACAACGTTGACGGTAGAGCCCTTGACGACCTGGGCCTTTGCTTCAGGATCGGTTGAGATGACGAGCCCTTCGTCAACCTCTGTGCTCGCCTTTTCAGTGAACTTCGGGGTGAGCCCTGCTTCGGTAAGGGTGCGCTTCGCATCGTCTTCCGCCATGCCCACGACCGACGGTACGCTCACCTGTTCGGGCTCGCGATTCTGCTGCGCGATGAACCACCACGCGGCGCCCGCCACAATAAGCAGCAGGAGGATCAATCCGGCGACCCACGCGCCCACGTGGCGTTTCTTTTCCTCTTCCGGCGCAATCTCATCGAGCGCGCTTCTCGGCCCCTGCGGCGTGGGCGACGCTTCCGCCGCGCCTGCAGGAGCGGACGGGGCCATCGGAGCCGTATGCGTGGGAATGACCTGGGTTTCCTGGTCCTGGAACGCCGTCGTGTTCTCAAACTCCGTGGGGCTCAGCACCTGGGTTGCCGCTTCGGCACTAGCGGGGCCCGCAGCGCCTGCGGCAAGGGTGCCAAGAATCCGCGGCTCGCGGCCCGCCGCAGCGTCGCTAATATCCTTCGCGAAATCAGAGGCGCTTTGATACCGCACCTCGCGGTCCTTCGCGAGGCCGTGGAGCACGACGGCATCCATGAATTTGCTGATGTTCGGGTTGTAGGTCGAGGGGACCACCGGAGTTTCGCGCACATGCTGGTACGCGATCGACACCGGCGAGTCGCCCGTGAAGGGCGGGCGACCCGTGAGGAGCTCGTAGAGAACAACTGCCGCGGAGTACACATCGCTGCGCGCATCCACCTGCTGGCCACGCGCCTGCTCCGGCGAGAGGTACTGTGCAGTGCCCATGACGGCTTGCGTCTGGGTCATGGCCGCGGTCGCTTCGGATACCGCGCGTGCGATACCGAAGTCCATGACCTTGACCTCGTTGTTCTTCGTGATCATGATGTTGCCGGGCTTGATGTCCCGGTGAACGATTCCCGCGTTATGTGAGTACTGGAGGGCGCCCAGCACACCCCCCATAATCGCGCACGCGCGTTGCTCGCTCATGGGGTTTTCCGCCGAGATGAACGATCGAAGCGTGTCGCCCTCGACGTACTCCATGACGATGTAGGGGATCGTCACCTCTTCGCCCGTGGGCTCAGTGCGGTGGTCCTCGCCAGTGTCGTAGACGCCCACGATCGTGGGGTGGTTGAGACCCGCGGCCGACTGTGCCTCACGGCGGAAGCGTTCCTGGAAGTGGGGATCGCGCGCGAGGTCCGAGCGCAACACTTTGAGGGCGACCGTGCGATGCAAGCGCGTGTCGCGCGCAAGATACACCTCAGCCATGCCGCCACGCCCAAGGAGACGCCCAATCTCGTAGCGGTTACTGAGTAACATGCGGTCTTCGCTCACGATGCCACCGTAGCCTTCCTCAAGAGTGCGCTCACATCAGCGCCCGTCCATTCTAATGAGTGTGTACTCGCACCAAGGGATACCGTTCCGGTTGCCACGAGAATCGCCACAATAATGGCGATCGCAACGACGGCGATCACGATCAGAAGTGGCAAGCTGACCCTACCGACACTCTGTCCCGTGGATGTTCCGCGCCGCGCTGCTGCCCTGTGATCACGACTTGCGCTACTCGCAGAGTTAGCGCTCGCCGCCGAACGCGCGCTCGGTGCCGACGCTGCCGTGGACGAGGACCTGATGGTGACCGGCTTTGAGCCGACGCCCGCGAGCGGCATCGCCGCCGTTCGGGTTCCAGTGGGCGAAATCGGGTTCGCCGTGCGCGAGTTGGCTTTCGAGGTGATTTTGCGGCTCGAATGGCCGCTGTCGCGCTTGGAGGCGGAGGCGGAGGCATCGGAACGCCCGCCAGAGGCGCGCACGCTGCTCGTCCCGAACCGGGGCTCCTCGCCTCGTTCGATCGAATCGAGAATGCGGGCGACAACCGCTGCCGACCTAGGGCGATTGGCGGGCGCTTTCGCGAGCATCATCATGACGAGACGGCGCAGGTCCGGGTTGATGCGCTCGGGAAGCTCCGGTGGCGCCTCCTTAACCTGGGCCATCGCAATCTCGACTTGGCTCGTGCCCGTGAATGGGCGTGAACCGGTCAGCATTTCGTAGGCGACGATGCCGAGCGCGTAAATGTCGGAAAGACTCGTAGCTTGCTTGCCCATGGCCTGCTCGGGAGACAGGTATTGGGCGGTGCCCATGACCAGACCGGTCTTCGTGAGCTTCGCCTGGTCGTTGGAGCGGGCAATCCCGAAGTCGGTGATCTTGAGCGCCCAGTCGTTCGTGTCGTCCACGAGAACGTTCTCCGGCTTGACGTCGCGGTGGACGACGCCTTTGACGTGCGCGGCATCCAGCGCTTTCGCGAGTTCCTTGAGCACGGCGATCACGCGATCTTCGTCGAGGCCGTCTGGGTTTTCTTCGATGATGTCGGAGAGAGGGCGGCCCTTCACGAGCTCCATGACGATATAGGCGCGCCCGTCAAGCTCTCCGTAGTCATAGAGGCCGGCGATCGCGTCGTGCGCGAGCGCGGCGGTATGGCGCGCCTCGGCGCGGAAACGCTTGAGGTAGCCCTCTTCGCCCGCGAACTCTTCGCGCAGAACCTTGACGGCAACGGGGCGGTCGAGCTCCTGGTCCTTGCCTTCCCAGACCTGGCCCATGCCACCCGTGGCAATGAGGCGAGTGAGTTCGTAGCGTCCTTCGAGAACGAGTCCTTTACGTGTTTTCATGCTATTCCTCGATCACTGCCTTCATGAGGTCTCGCGCGATGGGGGTGGCAACGGCGCTTCCGTAGCCCCCCTCCTCGACGACAACGGCCACCGCCACCTTCTTATCGCCCTTCATGGCATAGCCAACGAACCACGAGTGCGGCTTTTTCCCTTTCGCCCACTGCGCCGTTCCGGTTTTCCCGCCGACCTCGGCGCCGTCGATCTGAGCGCGCTTTGCCGTTCCATCCGTCACCGTTGCTTCCATCATTTGCCGCATCTGCGCGGCGTGAGCGGCGGACAGCGGCTGGCTCTTCTCGCGCGGAGCGAGTGCCTTGACCTCTTTGAGGTCGCCCGTGCGAACAGACTTGACGAGCTGGGGTTCCATGACGATGCCGTCGTTGGCGAACGAGCCCGCCATCATTGCCATCTGCAGGGGGGTCACCTTGTCCTCGTATTGCCCGATCGAGCTCAGGGCGAGTTGTGCATCGTCCATATCGGAGGCCATCGACGATGGTGTCACCGAAAGCGGGATCTGCATTTTCGTGCCGAATCCGTATTCCGCGGCCTTGTTCTTCAGAGCGTCTTCGCCGAGCTGGACGCCGAGCATCGCGAACGAGGTATTGCAGCTTTGCTGGAGCGCCGACTGCAAGCTCGACACGTCGTTCGGGCCGCACGGGGAAGTATCGCCGTTCGGGTGGTTCGACATCGACGTGGACGAGTTCGGGAGCTGATAGCTTCCGGGCCCGGGAATTTCCGATTCGGGAGTGTAGCTGCCGGATTCGAGCGCTGCCGCGGCGACGAAGAGCTTAAACGTCGAGCCCGGCGGGTAGAGGTTACCCGCAATCGCCCTGTTATTCAGAGGCTTATTTGGGTCGTCATTGAGTTTGGACCACGCCTTGCGGACAGACTTCGAATCGTGTGAAGCCAGGGCGTTCGGATCGTAGCTCGGGGTCGAGACCATCGCGAGAATCGCGCCTGTATCGGGGTCGATTGCAACGGCCGCGCCGCGATGGTCGCCGAGAGCCTCGTAGGCGGCCTTTTGCGCCTTCGCATTGATCGTGAGTTCGACTTGCGCGCCCTGGGGGTCGTGGCCCGAAAGCACGGTCATGAGGCGGTCGTAGAAGAGAGAATCGGCCTTGCCCGAAAGCTCTTCGTTCATGGCTTTTTCCATGCCGCCGAAGCCGTACACGACGCTGTAGTAGCCCGTGACGGGTGCGTACAGGCCCGGCTCAGCGTATTCACGCTTGAGCCCGTAGCGGTTGTTGACTTTCGTGCTGGAGGCAACGGCAACACCGTCGACGACGATCGGCCCGCGCGGCCGCCCAAACTCGTTGTAGATCGTGCGCGCGTTGCGGCCGTTCGCGTTGAGTTCCTCCGCTTTGATGACCTGGAAATAGGTGGTGGAGCCGAAGAGGAAGAGGAGCAATACGGTGAGCACGAGCGAGACGTGGCGAAGCGGTTTGTTCATGCTGTGACCTCCGCACTCATCGCGTGCGGCGCGCGTTGATCGGCCGCGACGTGCTTTTCGGTTTCGCCAAGGCTGCGTGCCGCGGGCCTTCGTGCGGCGTCGCTCAGTTTCATGAGGAGCCCCACGATGATCCAGTTGGCCACGAGGCTTGAGCCGCCCGCGGCCATGAAGGGAAGCGTGAGGCCGGTCAGGGGAATCACGCGCGTCACGCCACCCACGACGATGAACGTTTGAAGGCCCAGAGTGAACGAGAGCCCGGCCGCGATGAGTTTCCCGTAACCGTCGGAAATGCCGACCGCTGCGCGCAGCCCGCGCTGCACGATAATCGCGTAGAGCGTGAGAAGCGCGAACACGCCCACGAGCCCCACCTCTTCGGCGACCGACGCGAAAATGAAGTCAGACTGCGCGAACGGAACGGTGTCCTGGCGGCCTTCGCCGAGGCCGACGCCGAACAGGCCGCCATTCGCGATGCCGAAGATGCCGTTGTTAATCTGCCCGCAGTTGCTGAAGTTTCCGCTGCCCATGGGGTCGAGCCAGCACTCGAAGCGGCGCTGCACGTGACCGAGCTTGAGCACGTAGTAGATTCCCGGGGGTGCGAACATGAGGGCGCCGATGATGAACCAGCTCAGGCGGTCCGTTGCGGTGTACAGCATCACGACGAAGAGCCCGAAGAACAACAGGGACGTGCCAAGGTCATTTTGGAAGACGAGAACGGCGGTCGCGCCGGCCCACGCGAACAGGAGCGGGCCGAGATCCGACCAGCGGGGCAGGGTAATGCCAAGGACGCGCGGTCCCGCTAGGGCCAGTGTGTCGCGCCTCGAGACGAGGAAGCCGGCGAAGAACATCGCGAAGAGGATCTTCGCGACTTCGGCGGGCTGGAATGAATAGCCCGCGATCCGGATCCAAATCCGTGCGCCATAGTTGGCGGCGCCAATGCCGGGGGCAAGCGGCAGGAGTAGGAACAGGAGTCCGACGGCACCTGTGATCCAGGTGTAGCGACGGAGCTGGCGGTGATCCCTCATGAGCATGAGCACGACGGCGACGCACGCGAGGCCGAGCGCCGTCCACATGACCTGGCGCGAGGCGAAGCCATGCCCCCAGGACGTGTATTTCTCGTAGACGAGATCCACGCTCTTGATCGTGGCGAGGCCGATGAGGTTGATCAGGAGAGCGGTGGGCAGGAGCAGCGGATCGGCATACGAGATGCGCGCTGCCGCAACGATGTACACGATGAGCGCCCCGACACCGAGCCCGCCAATCTGCCACCAGGTTGATGTGGCGATCTGTTCATTGCGCCCGAGGTCGACGAGGACGTTCGCGCCGAGACCGATCGCGAAGGCAGCCAGAATCAGAACAAGGTGCAAGATGCGCCGTGTTCGTGCCTGGTAGCTGATGACCGTCGCCATTAGCGCCCGCCGTCCGAGGGAGCCTGGCCGGTTTCGGCCCCGCCGCCACTATCGCTTGCGCCGGCCTGCGGGTCTTTCGAGAGGCGCCCCTCCGCCGCGAGCTGCGCGACGATGCGGTCGGCGTCGTCTCTGTTCTTTGCGCTGATGGTGTTTGTGACCTGGGTTTGAGTCACGGGCTGAAGGTCGCTGAGGACCACATCGGTGACGGCCTCTTCGTGGGAGAGCGAGAGGGGGCCGAGGTCCTGCGCGATGCCCTTGTAGATGACGACCTGTGAGCCGTTGGTGCCGACGTAGTACTGATCTTGCGTCCAGTTGTAGGCGAACCAGGCACCACCGACGAGAAATGCGGCGATGAGGGTGAAGAGTGCCGCCACCGGCCAGTTCGAGCGCCTCGGGGGCTCCTCTTCGTAGTCTTCGTCTTCGTACGGCGCCTCTTCGCGCGTGAGCGCGGCGGCGCGTGCGGCGGGTCCCGTCGCGGCGGTGGGGCGATGGCGGTCGCGCGCGGCGGCACCAACGACGATGTTCCCACTCGAGGGGCCGGGATCGCCCTTATGAAGGTCGTCGATGTCAATGACGTCGGCGATGACGCACGTGATGTTGTCGGGGCCACCCGCTTTGAGGGCGAGTTCGACGAGGTGTTCGGCGCATTCATCGGGGTCGTCGATGCTTGAGAGGACGTCGCTGATGGTTTCGAACGAGACGAGTCCCGAGAGGCCATCGGAGCACAGCATCCAGCGGTCGCCTGGGACGGCTGGTTTGAGGCTCAGGTCGAGTTCGGGATCGGCGTCGACATCACCGAGCACGCGCATGATCATGGAGCGCTGCGGGTGGCGTTCGGCTTCTTCCGGGGTGAGGCGCCCTTCGTCGATGAGGCGTTGCACGAACGTGTGGTCTTTCGTGACCTGGGTGCACGTGCCTTCGCGCACAAGGTAGGCGCGCGAGTCACCGATGTGGACGAGCGCGAACTTATTGCCCGCGCGCAAGAGCGCGGTGACGGTCGTGCCGAGGCCCGCGAGAAGGGGTTCTTCGCGAGCGCGCCGCAGGATGGCATCGTTTGCGTCAAGGACGGCGCCCTCGAGTGCGGCGACGATGTCGGTTCCAGGTGCGTCGGTTTCGAGCTCCGAAAGCGTGCCCACGGCGACTGAGCTGGCGACGTCGCCACCGGCGTGGCCTCCCATCCCGTCGGCGACGACGAGGAGGTGGGAGCCGGCGTAACCGGAGTCCTGGTTGTTCGAGCGTACGAGCCCGACGTCTGTTTTCGCTGCGTAGCGCAACGCGATGGTCATCGGGGGCCTCGCCTCAATTCAATCTGAGTGTTGCCGATCGTGATGGCGGCGCCTGGCTTGAAGGGAGCGGAGGCTCCTTCGAGGGGCTTGCCAGCGAGGGTCGTGCCGTTAGTTGAGCCCAGGTCCTCGACGTACCACTCGCCGTCGTGAGGGAATACGCGCGCGTGGCGGTTAGAGGCGTATTCGTCGGAAAGCACGAGGGTGCATTCCGGGGCGCGGCCGATGAGGATCGGCGAGGCCGCGAGGCGGATCGTGGTGCCGCGAAGGGGGCCTGCGGTGACGACCAGCTGGGTTTGAACGGCGTTCGGATCGGTGGTTTTTTGACCCTGCTGGAGAGCGGAAGGGTCGCTCACCGTGCGTCTCTCGGCGCCTGCTTTTCGCCCGCTTCCGCCGCGCGTGATGACCGTGGTTCCGAAGAGGTCATTGCGCAGGACGAGGAGCGCAACGATCACGAAAAGCCACAGCGCAACGACGAAACCGAAGCGCAGGACGATGAGGGTTAGCTCGCTCACGCGGACCTCACCACTCGGAGGGCGCGCCCGTAGGCAAAATGACGGTGAGACGCGTGCGCCCGATGCGGATCGTCGCGCCGTCGGGGAGCCCGGTGGGGGTCGTAATGCGCTCGCCGTTCACGAAGGTGCCGTTCGTGGAGCCGAGGTCCGTTGCGGTCATCGATGTGCCGTCAACGCGGAGTTCAAGGTGGTGGCGGCTCACGCCCGTGTCGTCGAGGATGATGTCGCTATCGCCGCCGCGGCCGATCACGGTGACGCGGCCCGTGAGGAGGTACTGCTGGCCGTCGATTTCGAGGATCGGCTGGAAGTTTTCGCCGCCCGTCGTCGCCGGTGCGAGCGAGGAGCGCTCGGTGCTCGATTCGGTTTCGAAGCGCCCGGCCTTGACGTCATCGTCGCGCTTGAGCGCGACGGTTACGTTCCCCACAAACAGGTATTTCTGCTGATCGGCGTGATCGACGAGGATCCGCTGGAGTTCATCAACGAGGGTGTCCTCCCACGAGGCGAACCGTTCGTAATCCACCGAGTTGAGGTACACGGAGTACGTGTTGGGTGCGAGCGTGCGGGCACGGTCGAGGACCTGAATCTGATCGTCGCATTCGCGCTTGAGCCCTTGGGCGAGGTCGAGTGGCTTGATGCTGCCGCCGCGCGAGAACACGTTCGACACTCCGCGGTCGAGGCTGCGCTCGATTCGGTCGAGAAAACTCAACGTGGGTCTCCTTGGGTAAACGTCGTACGCCGCGAGTCTATCGCGTGTCATGCACGCACGATTCGTTCAGATGTAATGATGTGGTGGAGGATTGGTGCATGAGTGATGTGCACGCGAATCCCGCCCACGTTGATCCGGAGTCTCTTGAGCCGCTTCTTTCGTCCTTGAGTTTTGATTCGGCCGTTGGCCTCATCAGTTCCGACGGTCGCTTAATCACCGCGTACGGGGATCTTGACCGAGTGTTCCCGCTCGCGAGTGTCTCGAAGCTGATCGCGACGTACGCCGCGCTCGTCGCAATCGATCGCGGAGCCCTTGCCCTTGATGACGCTGCAGGTGAAGAGACTCCGCAGGGCTGCACTGTCGAACACCTGCTCGCCCACGCCGCCGGTTACGCGTTCGAGGGCGGGGAGTTCCTTGCCGCGCCGGGAAAGCGCCGCATGTACACGAATGCGGGCATCGAGCAGCTCGGGCGCGTCGTCGCGCGCGCCGTCGAAACGGACTTTGACCGGTGGGTGCGCGAGAGCGTGACGGAGCCGCTCGGGATGGAGACCGTCGAGGTAGCCGGCTCGCCCGCCAAGGATTACCGCGCAAGCATCGAGGATCTTCTTGTACTTGGCCGGGAGTTCTTGACTCCCACGCTCATTTCTTCCGAGCTCGCTGAATCAGCGCATCGCCCCCATTTCCCGGGCCTTTCCGGTGTGCTTCCCGGTTACGGCCGTCAAAGCCCGAATGACTGGGGTCTGGGTGTGGAGATCAAGGGGAAGAAGGAGCCGCACTGGACGGGCGCGCTCAACTCGGCCCGCACGTTCGGGCACTTCGGGCAGTCGGGGTCGTTCCTCTGGGTTGACCCGGAAGCGATCCCGGGTGGGCTCAGCGCGGCATTTTTGTCGTCGAAGCCGTTTGGCGAGGAGCACGCCGGCGTGTGGCCCGCTCTCAACGACACCCTCGTTCGCGCGGCGCGAGCTCGTTCCTGAACAGCAATAGTGTTCATTAGGTCACTATTGTGGAGTGACGACACGAGGCGAGAGGACGAGCAATGCAGCAGGCCATCAACGAGGCTAGGGACCGAGGGCTCCGCATTATTGTCGCGGGCGGTGACGGTTTTTGCGGCTGGCCTACGGCGCTGTACCTCTCGAAGCAGGGGCACGAGGTCACGATTATTGACTCCCTTGTGCGTCGCGACATCGATGACGAACTCGGCTCGAACTCAGTGACCCCGATTCTCCCTCTCGAGCAGCGCGTTGCCGCATGGGAGGAAGTCTCGGGCGCACGTATCGACGTTCGGATCGGCGATCTTAGCGACTACGACTTTCTGAGCGCAATCGTGACCGAGGTGCAACCCGAGGCCTTCGTGCACTTCGCCGAACAACGAAGCGCCCCGTACTCGATGATCGACCGCGAGCATGCCATTTACACGCAGCGTACGAACGTCGAGGGGACGCTCAACGTGCTCTGGGCGATCCGCGACTACGCCTCCGAATGCCACCTCGTGAAGCTCGGGACGATGGGCGAATACGGCCAGCCCAACATTGACATCGAGGAAGGTTTCATCGAGATCGAGCATCGCGGCCGCACTGACCGACTGCCGTTCCCGAAACAGCCGGGCAGCTTCTACCACCTCTCCAAGGTGCACGACAGCGACAACATCATGTTCGCGTGCAAGATCTGGAATATCGCCGCAACCGACCTCAACCAGGGCATCGTCTACGGGCTCCACACGAATGAGACCCGCATGGACCCCCGCCTCGTAAATCGCTTTGACTATGACGCGGTGTACGGCACGGCGCTCAATCGCTTCCTCATTCAGGCCGCCGTCGGCCACCCCCTCACGGTGTACGGGGAAGGCTCCCAAACACGTGCGTACCTCAATATCGAGGACACCGTGCGGTGCATCGAACTCGCGTGCACGAACCCCGCGCAGCCTGGAGAGTTCCGCGTGTTCAACCAGTTCACCGAGTCCTTTAGCGTCGAGGAACTCGCCGTCAAAGTCGTCGCAGCAGCCTCGACGCTCGGGATCGATGCTCAGATCAATCACGTCGAGAACCCGCGCGTCGAGAAGTACAACCACTACTACAACGCGGTCAACACTCGCCTCATTGACCTCGGCCTTGAGCCGCACCTTCTTACGGAGGGTGTGCTCGCCGAGATTCTCGAGGTGGCCCGCACACATGCGGGGCGTGTGAGGAACGAGCTGATCCTCCCGAGCGTGACGTGGCGCTAGCAGACTCCGCCGCCCGCGGCCGGATGCGCGTGCTCCTCGTGACCGAGACGTTCGTGCCGAGCGTCGACGGGGTCGTCACGCGCCTGAGCCACCTCGTCGATCATCTCCTTAGCGAGGGGCACGAGGTGGAGATCATCGCGCCGGGGCTCGGCATCGACGAATACGAGGCAGCGTCGGACCCCAAGAACTCACGCCGGAGCCCTGGCGCCCCCATTCACGGCGCCTCAACCGTGCGCGTGCCCTTTTACCCGAGTCGGCCCTGGTCGCTCCCCACACCCTCGGTGCACCGCATGACCGAGCGAGTGGTGCGGGAGTTTCGCCCCGACGTCATTCACGCCGCTCAGCCGATCCTGCTGGGACGCGCGGCCGTTCGCGCCGCCCGCCGACACCGCATTCCTCTCGTCGCGAGCTACCACACGAATCTTCCCGCCTATCTTTCGCGCTACCGCGCATGGGCGTGGAGCGCACCACTCATCGCGCGCGCAACCCGCCGCATGCACCGCGATGCCCAGATCAATGCCGTCACGAGCGAGGCCATGCGCAGCGAGGCTCGTGCACTCGGGCTCGAGCACGTGCACGTCGTGCGCAGGGCAGTGGACACGCGCCTCTTCCACCCCGGTGATAGCCCGACGGCCGCTTTGCCTTGCGACAACCAAGATTCCAGGTTGCGGCTGCTTTTCGTCGGGCGGCTTGCGGCCGAAAAAGACCTCACCCGACTCGTGCCCCTCATGCACCGCCGCGATGATCTAGAGCTCACGCTCGTGGGCGATGGGCCACAGCGCGCCAACCTCGAACGCGACTTTCGCGGGACCCGCACGCGTTTCGCAGGAGTTCTCCGCGGCGAGAAGCTCGCGCAGACCTACCGCGAGCACGACCTGTTCATATTCCCCTCCGTGACCGAGACGCTTGGCCTCGTGCTACTGGAGGCGATGGCCTCGGGCCTGCCGCCGCTCGCCGCACGCTCAGGCCCGACGATGGAGCAAATTGTTGATGGCGACACGGGGTTCCTCTTTGGCGACGAAAATGAGCTTGAGCAGATTCTCGATGCCCTCGCACGCACGAGCGGGAAAGAGCTTCGCTTGCGCGTCGCAGCGGCGGCACGGGCCGAAGCCGAAAAGCATTCGTGGGCAGCCGCGAGCGAGGACTTTGTGAGCCTTTACCGACGTGCTATCCGGGGCGAGTAGAGGGGATTAGATCTTGGCCGCGTAGGTGATGACGTGCTGCGTATCGGTGCTTTGGGCAACCACGTAGCTCTCACCGGATTCATCGTGGAGGACGCGGATCAGCACCGAACCCTCATAGCGGTTAACGATCGCCGCCTCGGCGTCGTGTGGATTTGCCGCGGCGCGATCGGCGCTCGTCTCGACATCGGAAATGACCTCGCCGAAGGCCTTCATATATGCCGAGCCATCACCCGTCGGATCTTTGTGCAAGTCGAGCACCCCTTCCGGGAAGGTACCGCGGGCTGCGGAATCTTCCTCATACCTGCGCGCCCCGGCTGTCGCGTAGGTCTCCCACATTTCAGGGGTGTCCTGTGTGCGAGAGCCGGGCAGGCTCGCGGCCTCGGGCGTGAAGAGTGACTCGTCAAACTTTCCGTCTGGGTCAGCTTTTGAGGGCACGTATCCGTCACCCGGCGACGCTTCGGATTCGCTCACGCGCCCCTCTTCGGGGATAGTCGTAGCGCTTTGTGTTGCCGTGGCGCTTTCGGAACGCGAATCCGGTTCGGGTGCGGAGCCGCCCGAGCACGCTGCGCACGCGCTTACGAGCAGGGCGGCCGTTGCACACACGACCCGGCGAGTCACCTGTTGCACTAGAAGGGCCTCAGAACGTACGGGTCAGCGTTGCGACCGGGAAGGTTCCGGGTGTACGAGCGAATGTGAACGCCAGGACCCCAGGAATGCAGCATCTGACCATTGCCCAGATACATCGTCATGTGACGGATGGTGCCGCCGGAGTCTCGGTAGAAGATCCAGTCGCCGCGCTGAATCTGCGAGATTGGCACCTTGCGGAACTTCTTGGAGTTGTAGAAGTAGTGCGTCGAGAGCCAGTTTGCACCGGCATGTTGTTCGGGCGTTACCCCCGTCTCGAGACCGGCGGCATTCATTGCCTGGATAGCGATGCCTGAGCAGTCGTAGCCTAGTTTGTAGCCGCCGGCACCGCCCCAAGTGTAGGGCGAGCCTACCTGCGAACGCGCAAAATTCACCATGGTGTCGATGCGCTCTTGACGGCTTGCAGTGATTCCTACCTTGGGTTTCACAGTGAAGCCATCCGCGTACCAGCTCACGCCAGTGCCTAGCGAATCCCACGTGCGCTTATCCACGACACCGGTTACGGGCAGACCTCGCTTGCGCTGCCAAGACTTGACGGCTCGGATCGTTTTCGCGTTCATCGTTGCACTGTGGCCATTTGAGTAGATCCCGAGGCGTTTTTGGACAGCGGCTACGCGAACGCCGTTCCAGCCCTTGGTGAGGTTGTGCCCGCCGCGAGAGGTCGTGGGATTATTCGTGGGGCCGAAGTAGTAGGGATTCGCGGGCTCCCAGCCCACGACCCCTGTCCCATTCGAACGCGTCCAGTACAGAACTCCGTTCTCGAAGTTTTGGCGGAACTGCCCCTTGTAGGTGTACTCGTTCGAGATGGGAAGACCGAGGAAGCCCCGCTCAAAGCCGCGCTTGGCGTACTGGTTGAGCATGCCCGAATGGACGCCGTAGGCGCCCGTGCGCGGATGCCAGTACATCTGCCCGTTCTCGAAGTACTGGATAACGACTCCATTGTTGAGGGTGATTTCACCGGTGCGAGGCAACCCAAAGGCGCTCTTCGGCCCACCCAGGCTTACGTAGTTTGCGTGGATGGCATGCTTGGTGACCTCGGTGATGCCGTTGCGGGAGTTCCAATAGATCGTGCCGTTTTGGAAGTTCTGCGCGCGGCCGCCGCGTACCGAGTACTCCTCCGACGTGGGGAAGCCAAGTTCACCACGTTCGTAACCGTGCCGGGCCCAAATGCCGAAAATTGCACCCTTGCGGGAAATGGCATGCGCACCTGGGCGCCCCGAGTAGTACACGTGGCCGTTTTGGAAGCGCTGATAATAGCCGCCTCGAGTCTTGGTTTCGTTCCCCGTGGGCAGGCCAAGCCAACTGTTCGCCCCACCCAGTGAGTCGTAGTGGCCACCGATGCCGCCCTTGGTTACCCACACATTCTTCGTGGCGAAGTCGAAGTACAGGGTTCCCCCTGTGAATTTTTGCGTAACGCCGCCGGGCACTCGGATCTCATCGGTCGACGGGTATCCGAGCCATCCGCGGGTATGGCCGCTGCGCTTCCAGAACGTTTCGAAGGCGCCGCCGCGGTTGACGGCGTGTGCTCCACCGTTGCCCGGGGACCAGTAGAGGTCGGCATTCTCGAAGTGCTGGACGTAGCCACCGCCGTTGAGTTTTTGCTCGTTGGACGTGGGGTTACCAATCCAAGAATCCGCGCCTCCGGTCTCGTCCCAATAGCCGCGCATCGCGCCGACGATGGCGAAGCGTGGCGTGCGTTCGGGGGTCGCGCTGAACGTTTGGATGCTCGGCGCGGGCTTCTCTGCGGGCGCATCGGTGGTGGATTCCTCCACGGAGGTGGTTGTGGAGTCGCGTGGTGCGGGTGCCGATTCGCGAGGCGCAGGGGCCGGGGTATCGTCCGTGGATGTAGGGGCCTCGAGCGGCGCGTCGGTGTTGTTTTCGCTGGGAGCCTCCGTGCCGGGAGTTTGATCGGCCGGGGTTTCCTCAACAGGGGTTTCAGAGGAGGCCGGTTCCGAGGGGGTCGGCGTGGGGGCCTCGGTCGTCGAGAGGGTCGGTTCGTCGGCTGGATCGGAGGGAGAAGCCTGCACGGCGAGCGGGGTGAAGGTGACGCCGGCGGCGAGGAGGGCTGCCGAGATGCGTCGGCCGGTAAGAGAGGAGAGGGGGTACACGGGACCTCGCTTAGGGGATAGGAAACGTCTTTATGCTAGGTCACCGCTGCGCGTTTCCGGTATGAAGGGGTCCTTCTGGAGCAAATCGTAGTGAAATCGTAATAAACGAAAGGCGAAGAGGGGTGCGCGCTACTTCTTCGTGCCGTACAGCAGCCAGGTTGGGCGCGTGGTTGCGATCCAGCGCATTCCCGCGACCGCGAGGATTGACACGATGCCGAGCAGGATCGCTGGGGTGTAGTTTCGCGTTGCGGGCTCGGTCTCCGGTTGCAGCGCGAGCGTGAGCGCCACGGCAACCCCGACGGTGGCTACGCCAAGGACGATGCCGACGATCATGAACGTGCGCGCGAATGTGCGCAGCCACGCCTCGCCGTCTGCTGGGTACCCCACTCCCGCGCGGTGTTTCTTTGCGGCGATGCCCGCGATGCATCCCGCAACGAGCGCGCCAATCACCCATGCGACGAAAAGTCCGAGCGAAAGCCACCACGTGATTTGCGAGGCGGCAAGCCCTGCGAGGACGCCCGCGAGGGCGCCAAGCAGACCGAGGCGGGCGAGGAAAGCCGCGCCTTCGGCGTCGGTGTCGAGGTTCGGCGGGAAAGCCGCGAACGCGTCGGCACCGTAGCCTTGGGCGTTCCAGTCCTGCGACTCGCTCATGAGGTCATCCCTTCGGTGAGGCCGCTGCCTTTGCTGCGGCGGGCAATGCGGCGATGATGCGTTCAAGGATATCGGGAGTGTGGGCCCTAGAGACGAAATACGCCTCAAACGCGCTCGGCGGCATGTAGATGCCCTGGGCGAGCATCGCGTGGAAGAACCGAGCGAAGACATCGGTGTCCTGGGACTTTGCGTCCTCATAGCAGCGCACGTCGCGATCGGTGAAGAACACGGAGAAGAGGGTGCCGAAGCGGTTGATCGAGTGCGGCACGCCTTCTGTGCTCAGCGCGTCGTCGAATGCAGAAATGAGGGTTGTTGCCGAATCGTTGAGCTGCGCGTAAAGCGCGTCATCGAGCTGGCTCAACGTCGCGATGCCCGCGGCGGTTGCGAGGGGGTTACCCGAGAGAGTGCCCGCTTGATAGACGGGGCCGAGGGGGGAGAGGCGTTCCATAATGTCAGCCCGGCCGCCGAAGGCGCCTACCGGCATGCCACCGCCGATGACCTTGCCGAAGGTCACGAGATCCGGCACGACGCCATCGATCCCGTGGGCGCCCGTCGCGCTCGCGCGAAAGCCGGTCAGGACCTCGTCGACAATGAGGAGCGCATCGGCCGCGTGCGCCTCATCGAGGAGGAATGCATTGAAGTCGCCCGGGTCGATGACGCCCATGTTGCACGGGGCTCCCTCGGTGATCACCGCGGCGATGTTCTCTCCGTGTTCGGCGAACGCTTCGCGCACCGCCTCGCGGTCGCCGTAGGGAAGCACGAGAGTTTCGGCAGCCGTCGGATCCGTGACCCCCGCAGAACCCGGCAGTGAGAACGTGGCAACGCCCGAACCTGCCTCCGCGAGCAGCGAATCGACGTGGCCGTGGTAGCAGCCCGCGAACTTCACAATGAGATCGCGCCCCGTGAAACCGCGCGCAAGTCGCAGTGCGCTCATGGTTGCCTCGGTTCCCGAGTTCACCATGCGAAGCTTTTCGACCGCGGGGACGCGGTCAATCACGAGTTCGGCAAGGCGAATCTCGCCCTCGTGTGGAGCGCCGAAGCTCAGCGAGTGCGCCGCGGCTCCAGTGACGGCGTTCACGACGGTCGCCTCGGCATGGCCGAGAATCATGGGCCCCCACGAGCCCACGAGGTCCACGTATTCGTTTCCCTCAGCGTCCGTGAGGAGCGCACCGTTGCCACTCACGAGGTACGGGGGAGTGCCGCCCACGCTCCCGAAGGCGCGCACGGGCGAATTCACCCCGCCGGGAATGACGTGCTGCGCGCGGGCGAAGAGTTCGGCGTTCGTGGGCATCAAGACCTCCTATTTTGAGCGGTGATCAGGCGAATTCGCGAAGGTGAGGGGGAAGATCGGCGAGGAGCTTCGCCGCGTACGGCGCGTAATAGGTGAGCACGTGGGCGGCCCCCGCTCGCTTGAACGCGAGGAGAGATTCGAGCACTGCGCGATCTCGGTCAAGCCAGCCGTTCTCGCACGCCGCCTCGATCATCGCGTACTCGCCAGAAACCTGGTAGGTGCCAACGGGAACGGGGCTCGCAGCCGCAACGTCAGCAAGCACGTCGAGATAGGGGAGCCCGGGCTTGACCATGATCATGTCGGCGCCTTCGCCCAGGTCGAGCTCGAGCTCGCGAAGCGCCTCGCGCCCGTTCGCAGGATCCTGCTGGTAAGTCTTGCGATCGCCCGTCAGTGACGAATCGACGGCTTCGCGGAACGGCCCGTAGAACGCGGAGGCGTACTTTGCGGTGTAGGCGTAAATCGCGACGTTCGTGAAGCCTTCCGAATCGAGCGCGTCGCGGATAGCGGCAATCTGGCCATCCATCATGCCCGAGGGGGCAACAACGTGGGCACCCGCGCGCGCCTGAGCGAGGGCCATCTCGCGATAGACCTCGAGCGTCGCGTCATTGTCCACGCCACCATCCTGGTCGAGGACTCCGCAGTGGCCGTGATCCGTGAATTCATCGAGGCACAGATCGGCCATCACCAGCAGCGAATCGCCGAGCTCGTCACGCAGGCGCGAGATAGCGACGTTCAGGATCCCGTTCGGGTCGGTTGCGCCGGATCCGACGGCATCCTTCTTCTCGGGGATGCCAAACAGCATGATGCCGCCAAGACCGAGCTCGGCGGCTTCGCGGGCGGCCGTGACGAGGGAATCGAGCGAGTGCTGCCTCACGCCGGGCATCGCCGCGATGGGGCGAGTCTCGCTCGCACCCTCGCGCACGAATGCCGGAAGAATGAAATCGGCGCTGCGCAGGGTCGTCTCGCGATTAAGGCGGCGCATCGCGTCGCTCGCGCGAAGGCGGCGGGGGCGATGGAAGGGGCGCTTCACGGTCATTACTCGGTGTCCTTTCCCAGTACTTCGGCAACGGCTTCAGCGAGCGCGCGATCGCTTGGATCTTTCGCGACCGCTGCAACCGGGAGATTCACGCTGATCGCCGCTTCCTCGCTCGGCTTGCCGATCACGACGAGTTTCGTACTCTCGTGGATCGCGAGCTGTGAGAGAGCGCGCACGATCATGGGGCTCGTCGCGACGACGGCGCTGAAGCCGCCTGCGGCGAGATTGTCGATGACGTCGCGCGGTTGCGGGATCGTCTTGGGGCGGTAGGCGGTCTCGCGCTGGACGTCGTATCCGGCCATGCGGAGCGCGAGCTCGAGCTGCGGCGCGGCAGCGGAACTCACGGGATAGAAGATGCGCTGAGCGAGTCCGTCCCCACCCTGCTGATTGACGGGGAAGACATCGATGAGAGAGGCGGCGCTTCCTTGTGCGATTGTCTCGACCTCGAGGCCCGCTTCGCGCGCGGCAGCTGCCGTCGCTTCGCCGACCGCGGCGGCCTTGAATTCTTGGACGGCGGGAAGCTCCGACCATTCGGGCAATGCTCGAAGCGCCTTGACAGTCGTGACCGACGTGAGAAGGAGCCAATCGAACTCGCCGTGGGCAAGGTCGCTCAGGGCATCGCGCAGGTCGGCGTCCGTTTCGAACGAGAACTCCGTGAACGGAGAATGCACGGCCTCAAAACCGCGAGCGTTGAGCTCCGCGACGAGGCCAGCGCCGCGCCCCTCGGGGCGCGTCACAAGAACGGGTGCTGTCATGCTAGCCACTCCTCAGCAAGTAGATCTCGGGCGCCAGCGGCGAGCATGTCCTCCGCAAGCGCCCTGCCCGCGGCCTCGGCCGAGGCCGCCGTCACCGGTGTATCCGTGCGGCTTTCGCGAACAAGATGCGTGTTTCGACCGTATACCCCGGCCTTGAGAACGAGTCGATTATCGTCCGTGACCTCGGCGAATGCGGCGACCGGCGCAGAGCACCCCGCCTCGAGCGCGCGCAAGAGAGTGCGCTCGGCGATGGTCGCGAACCGGGTCGGACGGTGATCGAGCGCGTCGAGCGCGCGAGCGAGGTCGCTTTCGCGGTCGAGATCCTCGCGAACCTCAACCGCGAGCGCCCCCTGCGCGGGCGCGGGCAGAAACTGCCACGGATCAAACGATTCGGCGATGCGGTCCTCAAACCCGAGCCTATGCAGGCCCGCCGCGGCGAGAACAACCGCATCGAGCTCTCCCCGCTCGGCATACGCCATACGTGTCTCGATGTTGCCGCGGATCGGAACCACCTCGAGATCGGGCCTCGCGAGCATGAGCTGCGCTGCGCGTCGCGGGCTCCCGGTGCCCACGCGGCCGCCCCGAGGGATCGCGTCGAGGCTCGCAACCCCAGCGCGAGTGAGGAGAGCATCGGCGGGGTTTTCTCGCACGGGAACCGCCGCGAGGCGGATCCCGTCGGCTGGCAGCGTGGGAAGGTCCTTGAGCGAATGGACGACGACGTCGACCTCGCCGGCAAGAAGAGCCTCGCGGACGGCGGAGACGAACACGCCGGTGCCGCCGATGCGCGTGAGCGGGCTCGTGCGGTCGCGATCCCCGTGAGTGGAGACGTTGACGAGCTGGAAACCGTCGGAATCTCCCTCGCCCCCTGCTACCAACTGACGCGCAACCCACGCGGACTGCGTGCGAGCGAGCGCGGAGGCGCGAGTGCCGAGCCGCATCATGCGAACGTGCCTTCCGGGGTGCGCACGAGGCAGCACTCGAGTCCGCAGTCACCGGTGCGCTTCTCGTTCTCGAGCGCTCCGGGAAGGTCGATCACGGCTCGGCGTTCAAAGCCGGGCGTGACAGCTTCCTGAACGAGGTCGGCGAGGGCGCCGATAAAGCGGTCGTCGCTGCCCGAGGTCGCCACTCGCACAAAGGCGAGGCCCTTGTTTTCGGCGGTTTCCTTCGCCTCGGTGTCGAGGTCCCACACGACTTCGACGTGATCGGTCACGAACCCGATCGGCACGACAACGACAGCGGAGCGAGCTTCGAGCTCGTCGATGACGTCGTTGATATCCGGCTCGAGCCACGGCACGTGCGGCGCACCCGAACGCGACTGATAAACGAGCTGATAGTTTTCGGGGGTTTGCTCGGCCCCGAGATCCTCACGCACGCGGGCCATGACGTACTCGATCGCTGCTTCGTGCTGAGCGACGTACCAGCCGCCCGAGCCCTTCTCCCACGAACTCTTCGGGCCCGACACATCCGCCATCGTCGTCGGAATCGAGTGCGTCGAGAAGAGGATCTCGATCGCTTCGGGCTCGTGTCCGTTTGCGCGGTGCGCCTCCAGGGCGCTCTTCACGCCGTCGACGACGGGCTCGAGGAATCCCGGATGGTTGTAGTACACGCGGGCCTTATCGATCGCGAGCGTCCCCATCAGCCCGGTCTCGTCGAGGGCTTTGCGGAAATCCTCGTGGTACTGGTGGCAACTCGAGTAGCTCGAGTACGCGCTCGTCACGAGACCCACGACTTTCGTGTGACCATCGTTGTGCATGTCGCGGACGGTATCGGCGACGTAGGGCTCCCAGTTGCGGTTGCCCCAGTACACGGGAAGGTCGATGCGGCGGCGCTTCAACTCTGCTTCGAGACGCGCGATGAGGGCGCGATTTTGCTCGTTGATCGGGCTCTTCCCGCCGAGCGCGCGGTAGTGGGTCGCGACCTCTTCGAGGCGCTCATCGGGGATGCCGCGCCCGCGCGTAACATTGCGCAGGAACGGGATCACGTCCTCGTGTTTTTCGGGCCCGCCGAACGAGGAGAAGAGCACTGCCGTGTAGGCGCCGCCGTTCTCGGTCACTGCCGCCTCGGTCACAGAAGCACCTCCACGACCTCGTCGAGCTCGGCGATGCGGTGGCCCGTGTGGAAGGGGAGCTCTTCGCGCACGTGCAGGCGTGCCTTCGTGTAGCGCAGGTGGCGCATCATGTCGACGAGCTCCGGGAGGGTGTCGGCCTCAAAGCTCAGGAGCCACTCGTAGTCGCCGAGCGCAAAGGCTGCGGTGGTGTTGCCCCACACGTTCGGGTATTCGCGGCCGTACATGCCGTGCTCTTTCATCATCTCGCGGCGCTCATCTTCCTCAAGGAGGTACCAGTCGTAGCTGCGCACGAACGGGTACACGGTGATCCAGTCCTTGCGCTCCTTATCGGCCTCCATGAATGCGGGCTTGTGGCTGCGCGAGAATTCGTGGCCGCGGTGCACGCCCATCGCCTGCCATTCCTTCTCGAGGTAGGTGCCGGCGATCGAGTTCTCGAACAGGCGCAGGGCTTCCTGGAGTGCCTCGGGGCGCTCGGAGGCGAGCCACACCATGAGGTCGGCCTCCGCCCGGAAACCGGAAACATCGTAGAAGCCGAGCACCTCGACGTCTGCACCGGCGAGTGAGGCGACGGTACGCTCGAGATCCTCGAGCACCTGTTCGGGGCTCACGATGCCCTCATCGTTCAGCCCGCCGATCTTGCGGTAGACGGAATAGGCGGTGAAACGGATTTCTTCTGTGACGTCCTCGCTCATGAGTGAGTCCTTTCTTAGTTTTGTGCGTTGGTTGTTAGCGCGAGGCGAGCTCGCGTGTGAAACGGGTGATGGCCTCAAGTCCGTTGCCGGCGCGCCACGCGCCGGTCAGCTCGAGGTGGGGGAGGGCGGCGCCCGCTCCCGTATCGCGCTCGAGAGCGTTTGCGAGTGTCTCGAGGGCGGCTGTGTGGCCCGGGCCGGATTGGCGCATCGTGCCGGTCCAGTCGGTGAGGGCCCAGTCAGCAACGGTGAGGTCCGACGCCTGCAGGCCAAAAATCGCGGCCGCATCGTGAATGGCGAGCTCGGGGAACCGTTCGGCCCCTGGCAGGGTGCCGTCGGGGCCCGGGCTGTAGGAGAGCCGCACGACGTTTCGCCCTGGTTTCGAGGCCTCCGAGGCCCGGTGGATGTGCTCCCACTTGGCGCTCGCGTGAGTCAGGGCCTTAGCGCGGATCGAGGTGGCGGCGGGAGCGACGAGGACGCCGTTGCCGCGCGGCTTCGCATTCAATTCTGGGTTATCGAGCACGAGCGTGGCGAGGCGAACCGGGGTTGCAGACGCGAGAGGGATGAGGCTCGCAATGGTGGGTGCGGGTGCACTCAACAGGTGTCGCGCGATTTCGGGTCCCGTGGCGATTACGAGGCTGCGTGCCTTGAACTCGCGCGTGAAAGCTGCCGCTCGGGTCCCGGCAGTCACGGTCCAGGTGCCGTCGGTGCTCGACGCACGCAGTCCAAGCGCGGGGGTCTGGGTGAAGATCTGGCCCCCGTGCTCTTCGATGTCGCGCGCGAGTGCTTTCGGCAGCTCCGCCATCGACGGCGCGAGCGAATGCACCGCAGAACCGGAGCTTGAGCGCACCCCTCGCTTCTCGAGGATCTCCTCGATCGCTTTGCGCGCGCTCCCGAGCGCCTGCACCCTTTCGGGAAGTTTCGGCATGACGGCGCGCAGCTCGAGTTTCTCCGGGTCCGCGGAGTGCACGCCACGAATGATGGGAGCGACGAGGCGCTCGAGGACTTTTCTGCCGTAGCGCGCGGTGACGAATTCTGCGACTGTCACGGACTCTTCCGAGGCGCGAGAGGCGGGAACGAAACGCTCACACCACGCGCGCAGCGCTCCCCAGAACCCGAGGGCCTCACGCACATCCGCGGCGAGTGGGCGGGCGGGCATCCCTAGAACGGCATTGCGCGGGGAGGCGTACGCGTGCGTGTCTCCAACGATGAAGCTCGACCCCGTCGCCGGGGACACGACCTGCTTTTCGAGCCCGAGGTCTTTCACGAGCGAAAGCATGTTCCCGCCGCCGACAGCGAAGGCCTCCGCCCCCGTGTTCGCCTCGATTCCCTCGAGTGTGTGCGACCACACGGCTCCACCAACGTGGTCGCTGGCCTCGAGAAGAACAACAGTGTCGCCGCGCATCGCGCGTTCACGCGCGTAGATAAGCCCAGAAACTCCACCACCGACGACAACGGTGTCAAGCGTGCGCATTGCAGGTACTCCTACTGCTCGTGGATGAAGGCCACGAGATCGGTGAGGACATGCGGGTCCGTTTGAGGGGGTACCCCGTGGCCGAGGTTGACGACGTGCCCGGCAGCGGCGCGGCCCTCGCGCACGATGCGCTCGGCCTCGGTGAAGCGGGCTTTTTCCGAGGAGAACAGGAGGGCCGGGTCGAGGTTTCCCTGCAGGCCCGTGCCCGCCGGGAGGGTTTCAACGGCGGTGGGAATGGGGGTGCGGTGGTCGAGTCCGACGGTTGTCGCACCTGCCTCGAGGATGGCGGTGAGCATGTGCCCCGTGCCAACGCCAAAGTGGGTCCGGGGAACATCGAGGTCCTGGACGTAGGTGAAGGTACGCGTGGAAAAAGGCAGGACGTGGGTGCGGTAGGTGGCTTCGGAGAGAGACCCCGCCCACGAGTCGAAAAGCTGGACAGCGCTCGCACCAGCTTCGATCTGGGCGCGTAGAAACTCGCCCGAGATATCAGCGACCCACTGGGCGAGGCGGCCCCACAATTCGGGCTCGGCGCTCATCAGTGCGCGGGTGCGCAGGTGGTCGCGGCTCGGGCGCCCCTCAACCATGTAGCTCGCGACCGTAAATGGGGCACCGCAGAAACCGATCAGAGGGGTGGAACCGAGTTCCGCGACGGTAAGGCGCACGGCCTCACGAATCGGCTCGAGAGCGGTGCGGTAGACGTCGTCGACCGAGGGGAGCTTGTCAATATCCGCTTTTGAACGCACGGGGTGGGCGAGCACGGGCCCAACACCGGGTTCGATGCTCACGTCGATGCCCGCAAGCTTGAGCGGAACCATGATGTCGGAAAAGAAAATCCCGGCATCGACACCGTGCCTGCGCACCGGTTGAAGTGTGATTTCCGCGGCAAGCTCGGGCATGAGGCAGCTCTCGAGCATGCCGATGCCTTCGCGAACCTTGCGGTATTCGGGTAGGGAGCGCCCCGCCTGGCGCATGAACCACACACTTGGCGGCGCATCAGCAACGGCTGCCCCTCGCCCGGCTAGGCGTTGCACAAGAGCGCTCTCGCGCGGCGAAATCGAAGCTGTCATGGCATCACGTGAACGGTGAGAGAGAAGCAAAGTAGCGTGGTCATCGCCTCTATTGTGCCCGATGTCGATGAGAAAGACGTCCCAGCTGACTTAGGCTAGGTGCATGCTGATTGCCCTGAGAGCGACCCACGACAATCTCGGGCTCGATGGACTCGAGCGCGTCACCCGCGGATCGGTGCAGCTCGATGAACAGCTTGCCGCCCTTAACGAGGGCCACCCCGAACAGCCCCTCACCGGCTGGGTGTGCCTCGCGACGTGCAACAGGCTTGAAATCTACGCGGATGTTGACCTCTTCCACGACGCCATCGATCTCGTCACCCGCGCCGTTCACCACACGAGCGGCCTGCCGCGCGAGGAGGTCGCTCGCATGCTCGTTGTCGATGCCGGCATCATCTCGGCTCGGCACATGTACGAGGTTGCCGCAGGCATGAACTCCCAGGTGCTCGGTGAGGCCGAGATCACCGGCCAAGTACGGGCGAGCTTCACGAACGCCCTCGCTGCCGGGCACACCACCACGCTCCTCAACGACCTGTTTCAGGGGGCGCTGCGCACCGCAAAGCAAGTCACCTCGAAAACCAAGGTTGGAGCCGCCGGGCGAAGCTCCGTCGCGGTCGCCCTCGACTCCGCGCACCTCTTTCGGACCGAGCTCGAGGGGCGCGACGCTCTCCTGATCGGCACCGGTGCCATGGCCCGCGTGGCAAGCGCCGAGCTCCACCTCAGGGGAGTCGGCAGCCTTCACGTGTTTTCCCCCAGCGGCCGCGCCGAACAGTTTGCCGATTCGCACGGTGCCCTGCCGGTAGCGCCCGAGAATCTCGAAGCGACACTCGCAAAGGCCACCGTCGTCATTGCCGCCTCCGGCGGCGGCACGCATTCGATCGACGCTCCCATGCTCGCCCGCGCCCTTGAACAGCGGGCGACGAGCGAAGACCTCGTAATGCTGGACCTCGCGCTTCACAGCGACATCGAGCCCGCAGCGGCAACACTCCCGGGCGTGCGCGTCATCCCGCTCGAATCGATCAGAGCCGGCGAAAGCGGCCACGGCGAGATCACGCGCGCACGCGAACTGATCGACACCGGCGTCGTACGATTCGAAGAACGCCAGCAGATCCGCGCCGTCGACCCCGCCGTGAGCGCCCTGCGCCGAAGCGTCAAGGAGATGATCGTTCTCGAAGTGGACGAGGTGCGCCGAACCTCCGGCGAAGCCGCAGCCGAACAGGTGCAACGCTCGCTGGGGCGCGTCTACAACAAGTTCCTTCATTCCCCGATGGTGCGCGCGCAAGAGCTCGCCAAGACCGGCCAGGCTCATCAGTTCCTCGAAGCCGTCCACACAATTTTCGGGGTGGACGTCTCGGGAACACTAAGCGTCGATGGGACCGGGGCGCCGTCGGAACCGACCGCGCCCACAACAGACGGCCTCGAACGTCCGCCGATGACCGTTGCCACGATGGAGAACATGCGCCGCGAACTGGACGCGACGCAAGCCGCCGAGGCGCGGCAGGCCGCTCAGTCCACGACGCAGGGAGACCAGTATGTTTGACGACCGCGTTGAGATGAGCGAGGGTGCGAGCGAGCGCCTGCGCGCACTCCTGAGCGAGACGGCCGCCGCTTCAAGCGCGAGCGCCTTCGCGTCGCTTCCCGCGCTCCTCGTCCATGGGGACGACACCCCCGAGGTGATCCATGCGCGCATCGACCTGGCGCTCCTGTGTGCCGCCGAGGGGCTGCTCGATAGCGCCCTCTACCAGATCGACGAGCTCACCAAGGACGCCCGCCGCGTGCGGGACCTCTCCGGTGATGAGTCGATAGTCGAGCGCGCGGATGCGGCGCGCGACGCGATCGAAAACGCGGCGTAGCTACCAGGCGAACCCTTCGTTCGACAGCTGGTCATCCACGATGCCGGCCATTGTCGCTGCGTAGGTGGCGGTCACGTGGCGCTCGTCAAGGAACACGTATGTGTTCCCGATGATCGGTTTGCACTGTGCGTCGGGGCAGATGCTCTGGTTCAGGTCGAGAGCGAAAAACCCACCGTTTGCGATAGCTTCTCCGTCAGGCCGGTCCGAGATTATCGAGGGATCGATCTCCTCAACGCAGTTTTCGCTCGGGGCTTCCGCGTGCTCGATTGCGCACGACGAGAGATTGGTCTTGAGTCGCGGAATGTCTCGCGTGGCGATAACCGCGATCCCCGCGTCCCGCAATTTCGCCGCGATGTCGAGAGCGCCCTGATTGACGACTTCATCGCCGTTTTCATCAACGTAAGTCGTTTGAAGGGCAACCGCCGAAGGGTGAAGTGAGAGCAGGTAAGCCGTTGCCTGCGTCGTGAACGGCTCACACCGGTCGTGGTTATTCATTCCAACTGCGCAGCCAGGCGCGGTAAGTTCCATGACGTCCCAGCCGTGTTTGTGTGCAGTGGGGAGAATTGCGGCGGAAGTTTGCTCCATGCGCGAATTTCCCATGACTACGAGCATGTTGTTGCCCGTGATTCGACCTTGACGCGAAGTGTTGCACGAGGCGCCCTTCCATTCTTTGGTATCGGGTGCCCCCTCTTTTTGACAGGGCGGTCCCGCATCAAACCAGTCATTGGGAAGGTCCGCTTCGGTTGGCAAAATCGTGACATTAGGGTCGTTTGTAGGGTCGTAGAGATTTTCGTCGTTGAGTACCTCTGCACCGGGGTTGTTGATCTCGGCGGCAAGTTCAAGCTTCTTTGCCTTTGCGTCGAGAACACTTTGCGCGATGACTACGGGGGTCAGACCAATAGCTACAGTCACCAGCGCGACCGCGACCGACCTGTGGGTCTTGGCGCCAGCCCACTTCCACCGTCGGAATGGGGTGTCCACGAATTTCGTGATGAGCCACGCGAGCGCGAGGCTCGCGATCACGAGGACTACACCTAGCCAGAACGGCGCCTTGGGAATCTCGAGAACTTGTAGCGTCAGCACGAGCAGCGGCCAGTGGGCGAGGTAGAGCCCGTACGAAATGCCCCCAAGCTTCTGGAGGGGCTTTGAGCTGAGGATGGGGTTGTAGCCCATCACCATGATGAATGCTGCTGCCGAGAGTGGCCAGATCGCAAGCCACCCGGGAAATTTCCCGGCGACGTCCACGAGCATTCCCATCGAGACGAGCGCGAGAACGCCCAGCATTGACAAGGCGAACCGCCACGGCCGCCCTTTCGGGCTGTTGGGGTGGAGCGTGTCGGTGCGTTCGGCGATCAGGGGGAGAGCGATTGCCACGAGCCCGCCGAGGCCGAATTCCCAGAAGCGGGCGAACGTGTCAAAGTAGGCGGTTTGCTGGTCCGCGGAAGTTTCAATCACCGACCAAATGAAACTTGCGAGAGTAATGGCGCCGATCGCGATGCCACTTGTGCCCCACACGCGGATGTTGTGCTGGTGCTGGCTCTTTGGCGGGAAACGCCTCTCCCATGCCTTGAGGACAAGTGCCAAAAGAGCGAACAGCAGCGGCCAGGCAAGGAACACCTGCCCCTGGATGGAGAGCGACCAGAAGTGTTGGAACGGGCTAGCGGCAGTGCGGTCGGCAGCGTAATAATCGGTTGCCTGATTGATCAGCCACCAGTTCTCACCCTGAATGAGAGTGAAGAACGCATCCTTGAGCATCGGTACGTACGAACTTGGCGGCAAGAAGATGTAGGTTGCTGCCAAGATTGCGAAGGTCACGACGACCGTTGGTGGAAGTAGCCGCTTAAACGTCCTGCCCCAATACCCAACGGCAGCGATGGGCTTTCCGGTCTCCATACGGCGCACGAATGTTCCGGTGAGGAAGTAAGCGGAGATGAAGAGGAAAACGTCAACTCCGCCGGAAACGCGCCCCACGAAAACGTGGTAGATCACAACGAGGAAGACCGCGAGCCCTCTGAGCCCGTGGACGTCAGTTCGAAAGACTCGCTGTTCCTTCGGGAGGTCAGCTCGATGCGTGGGAGATGACGTTGCGGTATTAGACATGAACACGTTTCGGTAGGGAGTGGGGCTGCCCGCTTGAGATCACGGGGTGAAGAGGACCTCGGGGGAGAGGACCGCCTTTGCGGCCAGGTACAGATCATACGGGTCTGAGACCGCTGTGAGTTCGCGGCACGAGTGCATTGAGAGGATCGGAACACCGACATCGACCGTCGTCATGCCGAGACGTGTCGCGGTGATGGGGCCGATCGTCGAGCCGCACGGCATGGAATTGTTGGATACAAATTCCTGGTATTGGATGCCGGCATGGGCGCATGCACGAGCCCAAAATGCGGCGCCGTGAGCGTCGGTAGCATAGCGCTGGTCGGCGTTGATTTTCAGGATGGGGCCCCGTCCAGCAACGGGCTGGTTGGCCGGGTCGTGACGTTCGGGGTAATTCGGGTGGATCGAATGTCCGACATCTGACGAGACCACGATCGAGCGGTTGAATGCGCGCCTGCGTTCTTCATCATTTGCGCCGAGTGCGGCGTAAAGCCGGGCGAGAACGTCCTCGAGGAACGGGCCGGCAGCTCCGGATCGACTCGCTGAGCCGACCTCCTCGTGATCGTTGGCAACGAAAAGCGCAATCGGCGCGTCGTCGCGGCTTTTATGCTCAGCCATTGCGCGCATGCCGGCGAAGGTCGAAAGGAGATTGTCGAGCCGTGCGCTCGCGAGGAACTCCTTGCGTGCGCCGATGAGTTGCGGCTCCTGGGCATCGACAGTCACGATGTCGTATCCAGCGATGTCCTGTGGGTTTACGCCTGCAGTGGCGGCGAGATCGGCCAGCACGTCGTGCTCAGCGCCCTCCGCAAGCCCCGTGATGGGTTGAAGGTGTTTTTGAGGGTCGAGCTTGAGCCCTTCGCGATTCACCGCCCGATCTAGATGGACGGCAAGTTGCGGAACTCGAAGGTATGGTCCCGTGTGGACGAGGGCTTCTTCACCGTTCGTGAGAACGACGCGGCCGGCCAGTTTGAGGTCGCGATCAAGGAATGAATTGAACAGCGCCCCGCCGTATACCTCGACACCAACTTGAGTGAAACCGTGCGCGGCGATCGAGCTTTTGGGTTTGAGTTTGAGCGCCGGGGAATCGGTGTGGGCGCCAAAAATCCGCAGAGGCGTCGTTTCGGTTGCGCCCGAGGGAATATCGAAAGCGATCACCGAACCGTCGCGACGCACGAGGTATCGGCTACCACGAGCGATGCCGGCCCAATCCTCGCCTTCACTAAGTTCGGTGAACCCCGCGTCAACCAGGGATTCGCTTACGGTTGCCACAGCGTGAAACGAGCTCGGAGACTGGGTCACGAACTGTCCGAGCTCGGTGGCAAAAACAGTTGCGGCTTCAATGTTGTGGGCGGTCAAGGTTGAACTCCTTGGAGGTGGTAGGCGTGCCGGCACGGCCGAGGGTGCACAAGGCACATCGCGTCACGCATGCGGCTCTCCGGTAGACTCGCCGTCGTGCAAAAGAGTCAGCAGAATCCAGCCCCGCGCACCTCTATTATCATGCCAGTTTACGGCACCGAGGCTACGGTGGTGCGTGCGATTGAGTCTGTGCAAGCCCAGACGGATAGCGACTGGGAACTGATCATTGTGAACGACTGCAGTCCGGATAACGCCCGAAGCGTCATCCTTGACTACCTTGGTACGTGCGGTGATGAACGAATCAGGTTTATCGAGAACGAGAAGAACTTGACTCTTCCTGGCGCGCGCAATGTTGGAATTCGTGAGTCTCGTGGAGAATGGCTAGCGTTCCTAGACTCCGATGATGCGTACCGCCCGACCTTCCTTGAGCGCATGCATGAGGCTGCTTCGTCTGACGTTGATATCGTCACTTGCGCGCACACCGTTGTCGGCCTTGATGGGCAGCCAAAGCGAGATCGACTTAAAGGCGACCCGGGAATTTACGCTGGAAAGCAAGCGCAGGATCTGTTGCTCATCGATCGGTTCTCGCAGTATGCGTGGGACAAAATTTTCCGTAGATCTGCGGTTGTTGAGGCAGAGTTTCCGATCATTAACCGTCTCGAGGATGCCGGCTACACTGCGAAGGTTCTCGGATTGGCGCGAAACGTCCGTGTAATCGATGACGCGCTTCATCTCTACACTGTGAACGAGAATTCGATTACCTGGAGTTCGGTGCCGCCAATGGGTGAGTCAGCCAAGTTTCTTGACTATCTGCGGGATGTCCTCAAGAACCAGCGGGGCTCTGGCGACGTTGAGCCTGGTTATTCGACGTGCTGGGTCAATACCTACCTCAATGCAGGACACGCAGCGCTGCGCCTCCTTGAAGGTAGCGAGCAGCAGAGGTACATGAAGGAGCTCAGACAGAGGTTGAACTTCGCAGCGATCGCGAGAACCACAAGAAAACGCCCAACGTTTGCGGTAGCTGCGATGCTCATGAAGGTGAGTCCTCGACTGTATGGTTCGTTATATTCCACTTATGCGCGAAAACAGTATGGTGTTTCTCAAGAATCATGACTCGCAAGAAGGAATGAACTTTCTTTGGTTAAATTCAGACCGTAAAACATTTCTGTAGGTACTAGGGTCTTTTGGGTCCTGGATTTCCAGGTCGAGAAATTGTTCTTCTTGATAACAAGGTGTGGTGACGACGGTGAATAGTCCGCGAACCTCGATAATTATGCCCGTTTACAAAACGGGGCCGAGCGTTCTTCCCGCAATTGCCTCTGTTCAATCCCAGACGGACGAGGATTGGGAGCTAGTAGTAGTGGTTGACGCTTCTCCAGATGATGCACTTGAGAAGATCATGCAACATCTCCATGACATGCCGGATGCTCGTGTGAAGGTCATCGTGTTCGAGGAAAACCGTGGCGTGTCGGCAGCGCGAAATGCGGGGCTGAGTAATGCTGCTGGAGAGTGGGTTGCGTTTCTTGATTCAGATGACACTTATGAGCCTACCTTCCTCGCAGATCTCCACGAACTAGCTCGAGTAGCGAACGCGGATATTGTGTCGTGCGGGCATAAAGTTATTGGTGCTGACGGGGGGCAAAAGCTTCGGGAGCCTGTGGAACTGGGGGGGTGTACGGGTTTGCATGCGGCCACAAAAATGCTTAGTGGTTCGTTCACGCCATTCCTGTGGGACAAGCTGTTTAGCTCTCGCATTATTGAGGGGCTTCGGTTTTCGGAAGAGATTCATCGCGCTGAGGACGCGCTCTTTGTGCTTCAAGCGCTTATGAACGCGCGGCGAGTTAGCGTCATCGAAAACCCGCTTTATCGCTACTCGATTGATGCGGGAGGGCTCACGTGGGGGAGAGTAACCCCGGTTGCCGAAAGTGACCGTCTGATCGCGCTCATGGCGGATGCTACACGCACACGTGTAGATGCTCCGCAGCTACACGATGCGCTGACTGTCTCGAAGGTCCTGACTTACCTCAACAATGCTCAACAGGTACTCGTAGCTGCGCCGGACTCTTCCGGTACCGCACTCAAGGAAATCCGCCAGCGAATCTCCTTTCGCGAAGCGCTGACCTGCCTCAAAGTGCGCCCAGTGTTCGGTGCCGCAGCGCTACTACTCAAAGTTTCGCCGTCTCTCTACAGAATTCTCTACGGGGCCTATATTAAACGCCGCTATGGCGTAAACATGCGTTCGGTCTAACTCGCTGCTAGATCCAAGCTATGGGCGTTGCCGGACGCCCTCTTCATCGCTGCCAGATGCGTCAAAAACCCTGCCGCAGGCCCGCAATACAAGGCGACAAGAACCTTCGGGATAATGCCGACCGGCACCGCAAAAAGTAGGACCGTCGTCACGAGAGCAGCAATGACCCAGCCAGTGAGATAGATCCGGTGAAGATCGAGGGCGAGCACAGCGGTCCCAGACAGTACCAAGAGGGCCATGATCGCAGAACCGAACGTAAGCGCCGCGAGCACAGGACCGTTGGCGACCGAAAGATAAGCGGCTTCTGCCTCTGCTTTCGGTGGATAGATCAGAAGGAAAAGCCAAGGACCCAAAAAGAACGCGGCAAGCGCCCCGGCAGCACCAACACCAAGCAGCGCGCCAGCCGGACGAGCGAACGCCGCAAGCGGGCGGTGGCGCTGGCGCAAAAACGCCGCGATAGCGACACCCTGAAATGCCTGGAGCGGAATCATGATCGGAGACCGGCAAATCGACACGGCTAGGATCAGTGCCCCCATGACGAGGAACGTATGCGAACCCGTAGGTGCATCTTCGCTCGCGTTGAGAATGACCGGGAACCCAGTCATCAAGACAGCCGAAGCCGTGGACGACCCCATAGCGATGAAGACATTTCGCATGAGCCTGCCATAAGGGACATCAGCGCGCGCACGAATGATCTTTCGCGTGCCCGGATGCACCGCTGCCAGCGCGACCCACAACAGAATTGGCGAGATCGCCGCCGCCTCCATCCCAAGCAGCGAAGCAGCGAGGAGAGAGACAGCCGCGAGCGCGGCGAGGCGCCAAAGCGCTTCCCCACCACCAAAAATAGAAAAAAGGAGCCACTTCTGAGAACCCGCAGCCGCCCCACTAAACGCAGCATGAAACGCATACAGTGCGACTCCTAGCGCCAAGAGCGCGACCGATGCGGTGGTGTTTGTTGGCAGTGTGGATTTTCCCCACAACGGGGAAGTAGCTATCGTCGCGATCGCGCATAGACCGCCGACCGTTGCCGCTGCCAAAACGACAGGAGCTCCATCGGTTGATTGTGAAAGGCGCGCGGCTCCTACTGCACGAGTGACTTCCTGCTGAATTCCGGCAACGACACCAAAAATCCCAAACTGCACCGACCAAAACAGGAGGAACTCGGTGACTTCGGCCGGTTCGAGATACCGGTTCGCGAGCCATGTGGCCAGGAGAGCGGAGACTGCTGCGCACGCTGACGCGACCAGAATTGCGGCAGAATCACGCTTCGTGACAGTGGGAGTGTCGCTCTTACTTGACGGCATGCGTGGCGAGGTTCTTGACGCCCTGCCACTTTTTAGCCAAAGCGGCCTTCGGCAAGAGCCTAAGAGCGTGAAGTCGCGACGAAAGGTGTACTCGCGCTGCTCGTGCGGCCTTAGGCCAGCCCTTCGCGGTCATCTCATCAGCCATCTGGTTAAAGAACGCCCGCTCCTCGTCGAAGCGGGTACCTTCGAGGGCGCGCCACGACGAATCCGAACCGCCATGACGGCGATACATGAAAGCAACCGTCGGATCGTAGAACAGGCCACCGTTATGCATAGCGACATCAAGCACGAGAGCTGCATCCTGAACAACGTTCAGGCCCTTACGGAAGCCGATCTTGGTGATCGTACTTGCCTTCCACCCAAGCGAGGGGAAGTAGAGCCAGTTGCCACGCAGAATTGACGTGGCGAGCTCCTCGCCGCGCAGCACCACAGCCGTCGACGGGCGGTAATGGTCTTTTACTCGCTCCACGAGAGTGTTCGAGAGAGCATTGTGCTCATCGATCACCACACAGCCGGGCTGGAAAATTTCGGCGTCGGGGTTCGCAGACGCAGCTTCAACGAGCCAGTCAATATAGTTCGGGAGCATCACGTCGTCGGCACCCATGACCGTCACCAGGTCATTTTCCACGAAGCTCAAGGCCTTTGTGTAGTTCCCGTTCGCACCGAGGTTCTTCTCGTTGCGCATGTAGGTAATGCGGGAATCGTCGAGGGACTCGAACCAGCCGGGGATCGAGTCATCAGGGTAGCCATCGTCAACGACAACCAGTCGCCAGTCGGGGTTGGTCTGCCCAATGATCGAGCGGACTGCCTGCTTCATCAGCGCGACATCACCGTAGAAAGGGAACAGAATGTCAACTGTCATGTTCGACTCCAAAATGTTGTGAAGACAAAAATTCGTAGGGTGTATCAGGCATTGCAGCCGGTCACTTTATAGAGGGATGCGTTGCCGTTCTGAAGAACGAGCTCGAGTTTTTTGGCCTTCTCCAGATGCTGCAGGCCAGGATAGGCGGCATAGGTGAAGTCAATCTCGGGACCGGAGAAGTACATGACATGAGTGTAACCGCCCGCTTTGAGGGCCTCGCACACGATTGGATCGGTATCGATTTCGTTCAGGTGTTTGACGAGGTACACGTCAGCGCGGGACTCATACGCCAATAAGTGACGCGTGGAAATGTTGACGCCGGAGAACGCGTACGAAAGGGCTTCACCGCGCCATGGATTCGCAAAGATTTTATCGTTCGGCCCCACGACTCCCGGGAGTTGAGTCATAAAAACCAGCTCTTGTCGGTTGACCGAGTTGGTTCTTGCTCCGAGGGTGTAGGTTTTTTCGACTCGATCAATGAACGAGTCCATCATCGGGTTCGCCTGCGAGGTGGTGACGAGAACGGCAGCAACGACCGCCGCGAGGCCGGTGCGTCGTAAGGGAGTGCGAGCGATGACCCGCGAAGTTCTCGCGATCCACTTGCATGCGTATCCCACGCCAATAGCGGCAGCGGGAATGAGGAAGAGCCCCATCTGCGCATACAGGCGAGGAACATCCGAATACCACACTCCAACGAGGGCGCGGCGGCCGGGACCCATAGGCCACGAAGCGGCGACAACCCAGAGGAAGGCCGAAACTGCCCAAAGCATAAGGGGGAGGTAGAACCGAGTCCGGAGCGCGCCAACAATCGCGAGCACTGTCAAGATTAAGGCGATGTGTTGGGGGATTCCGTTGACAGTGTTATGGATAAGGGTTGAACCTACCGCACCGACGGTATCAGTGATGGGGCCCCAGGTTTCGGCGGCCTCACCGGGCGGGCGAATTTTGATCCATGCAATCACGGTGATCGCCCCCAATAGTAGGGCGGTCCCGGAAAGCAATAGGGTTGGCCGCAAGGGACGACGGTTCACGGCAAAACGCACGCCTAAGTAGACGGCTATGAGTGTTGACCCCACGAGCATCATGAGTGCTGCTGTCGGGTGGGCGAACGCAGCCCCGGCAGAACCCAGCGCACCGATGCCAAAGACCTGGATTTTTGACATATTGAGACGCTTCGCCTGCCCTACAAGAGCCAGAAAGGGAACGTAGAGAGAGGGGAGCAGGCAGTAGCCCAGAAGATTCGGGTAGAGAACACCATGCTCCACGAACGTCAGAGGAAATGCCGGAAGAGCGGCGAGCACGACTCCGGTTGGCAAGAGCGTGTAACGCAGCAAGTTTCCAGGGGTGAGAACGTATACGAGGGCCATCATCGAAACTGGCCAAATGACGCACACGGTGGCGATGATCGTGGCATTGGTCAGGAGCGAGACGTGGTGGACGCCGGTGGTGAGGCCGATGAGTGAGGCAATGCCATGCCAGGCCGCAGGATAAAAGTGCGATGCCCAGCTTGCAGATGTCATCGCCTGCGCGTCGAGGCTCGAAGCATTGTGATGCTCCAGAATCCACCGCACTTCATTGAGGTGGAAGACCGCATCGAACGCCTGCGAAAAAGCGTAGGGAGTGCCGAGGATGTTCCTCACGTGGCGGAGCATGAGCGCGAACGATCCCACGATTGTGATGAGCGCGAGGATAGGTGGAGACAGCAGGCGGGTGCGCCAAGAGGCTCGAACCTTACGTCGGCTCGTCACGGGAATTCCCCGTTTCTTCTGCAGGAGAAGACGGAGGCCAAAGCCGCTTAGAGCGCACACGACGGTAAGGAGACCAACGGGGAGGGGGCCCCAGCCTATGCCGGCGAACGGCGCAAGAATTGCGGCGGCAACAATGAGTCCTACGGATGAAAGCGGGCTCAGCAAAAAGGCGGTGATACGGCGGCATCCGAGCGCGATGTTCACGAGAAAACCTGGCATGGTCACCCACAGGCACGCGACGATCGCGGGGAGCAGGAGTGGTTGCCAGGTCATGAGCCGCCTCGGATAGTGAATGTTAACGAACTGCGGGGCAAAGCCCACGCACGAGCGTACATGCTACAGGCAGCATTAATCCGTCAGCTCGAGGGTGACGTGTGTTGCTTGGGCAGAATCTATGGCCTGCTACCGTCGGCCCCTGATCCTCCCGTGTTTGATCCGAGCCGGATTCCGAGTTGCTCGAATCTGGCCGATACCTCCTTCGCGATCCCGCTTGTGAAGACGCGAGTGAGGTGGTTGTCGTCCATGTACACGTAGGCGTTGCCTTGAATGGGGGCGCAGTGCCCGTCCGGGCAGATCAGGTCGCTGATATCCATGCGGAAAACCCTGGCCCCGCCCGCGCCGCTCATGTTGTCGAGCACCTCGCTCGGGTCGGTCGATGCGAGCTTGGTGCTGAGGTCGGCGCCGCATGCTTGATCGGCGAGCTCCGGGGTGCCGCCTGCGTCAATAACGGCTTCGGCGCACGTGTAGAGGCTCGTGGGCCAGCGCGGCGCATCGCGGACGGCGAGAACGTTGACGCCTTTGTCGAGGACAGCCTGGATGCCTTCGCGAGTGCCCGGTGGGACGGTTTCCTCCGTCCCGGTCGGGGTCGCCGCGGTCGATGTCATGAGTACGAGATCGGGGTGGTGTGTATCGATGGCTTTCATGACCTGGTCGAAGTACCCCTTGCAGTATTCGCCGTCACCCAGCATGGAGTCTTCGCGGAATGGGCACGCGTTCTTGGTGAAGTTGATGATCTGCCAGTTCTTGGCCTTCGCTTCGTCGAGGATTGTGGGGATGAACTGGCGTGAGTGAGACGAGCCGACGACGAGTACGGTTGCGCTGGCTTTGGAGCCGAGCGGCCGGAGGGTTTCACACGGAATGTCCTTCGTGGCGACGAGCACTCCCGAGGGGTCATCGCACAGGTGTGGAAGGTTCGGCCACTGGCCGTCCAGCTCGAAGCCCTTCGGGCTAAGGGTATTCGGGTTGAAGGTCGCCGTGAGGGCGTTCGAGTTCTCGGTTGCACCGGCGGTGATGGGGGCCGACGTTTGCTGGCTCGCGAGGTAGCCACGGAGCCCGAGAGCGCCGCCAAGAACGAGCGCGAGGCACGTACCGATCACCGTGAGGGAGCGCCACCAGGGGGCGGTCTTCCACGCGGGCTTGCGGAAGCGTGAATCGACGATCGTCGAGAGGACCCACGCGAGGGCCATGCTCCCGAGGATGACGATGAGGCCGTCGAGGGCGCCTGCGCGCTTTTGCCCGGAGTGGGCGAGCCACAGGATGAGGATCGGCCAATGGACGAGGTAGAGGCTGTAGGAACTCGACGCGAGTGCCCGCGGCAGCTTCATCGTGAGAACGCGGTCGAATCCCCACGAGGTTCCGGAATAGCCGGCGATGATGATGAGGCCCGCGCCTGTGAGCGGCCACAGGGCGATCCAGCCGGGGAAGAGCCCCTGGACGTTGAGCACGATCCCAAGCGACACGAGCAGGGCGAAGCCGGCCCAACCGGCGAGTGCGCGCAGCGTGCGGTGGCGGGGTGCCTCGGGCGATCCGGGGCGGGCGGACCCGAGCAGACGATCGAGGGTGGGAAGGGCGAGCGCGAGCAGTGTTCCGCACGCGACCTCCCACGCGCGCGCGGGCGTGGAGAAGTAGGCTGCCGACTGGTGCGTTGCCGTGTAGTAGATAGAAAAGACGAATGACGCGGCCGCGATCACGGAGAAGAATCCGAAGGCTACGCGGCGCGGATGCGCGCTCTTTCTCGCGGCAAATTTAGCGGCGATGAACAGGAGCGGCCACGTGAGAAACACCTGCCCTTGGAGCGAGAGTGACCAGAAGTGCTGCAGCGGCGAGGCAGTCGAGGCATCAAGCGCGTAGTAGTCAACGCTCGTGATCGACAACCAAATATTTTGGACGTAGGTCGCGGACGCAATCGCGTGCGAGATCACGGTTTGCCACGAGGATTCGGGCAGGATCAGGAAGCTGCCGAGGAGCGTACCGAGGATTGCGATGGTTGCGGGCGGCATGAGCCTCGTGAAGGTCCGCAGCCAGTACCGCACCGGCCCGAAGGGCTTGCGTGCATCGAGACGCCGCGCAAACGAGGAACCGAGGAGAAACGCGGAGATGAAAAGAAAGACGTCGACCCCACCAGAGACGCGCCCGAGCCACACGTGGTAGATCACGATCATGAGCACGCTGACGGCGCGAAGGCCCTCGATTTCGGGGCGGAAGTGCGAGGGCTTGGACGCGTTCGCGGGAGTGGTCTGGGGGCGAGTGTCAGGGGCGGGGGAGTCCGACGCCTGCTCGGCAACCTGGGGTTCCTGGTACCACACGAACGGCTCGCCGGTGTCTTCGGCGGCGCCCCACGCGGCGATGTCTTCGCTTTCGCGCTCTTCGGCCTCCTGCACCCACGAGAAGTCGTCGAGGGGCTCGAGCGCGGATTCTTGCGCGTCTTGAACGAAATCCTCAAGCGAGAAGCTGGGGGCGTCTTCGCCCGGTGAATGGGCACGGTGCCCGCGTGCGTTCGCCATGTGCCCTTCCAGAGGAGTAATTGTGGAACGGTACAGCACTTTACCGGGTGCGGGCGGCGGTGCCACCTCTCGCCGTGTCGACTGCGGGCGCGGGGTCGTGGGAAAATAGCGGAATGAGCACGAGCGAAAAGGAGGGCGCGGGGTTTGATATTGCCGCGCGTCACGGAGAGAAGGCCCGCGCGGGCGTGATCCACACGCCGCATGGCGACATTCACACCCCTGCGTTTATCCCGGTCGGCACGAAGGCGACCGTTAAGTCAGTTCTTCCTGAGTCAATGGCACAGCTGGGCGCGCAGGCGATCCTCGCGAATGCCTACCACCTGTATCTCCAGCCGGGCCACGACCTCATTGATGAGGCAGGTGGGTTCGGCGCATTCATGAACTGGGATGGCCCCACGTACACCGACTCGGGCGGCTTCCAGGTCATGAGCCTCGGTGCCGGTTTTCAAAAGGTGCTCTCCGAATCCTTCGCGGGCAGTGACCGCGCGAGCACGCCCGACGGCACGGACCACGCAACCAAGATCGGCAAGGAGCGCCTCGCCCACGTGGACGACGATGGCGTGAATTTCCGCAGCTTCATCGATGGCTCCGAACACCGGTTCACCCCCGAGTTCTCGATGCAGATCCAGCATTCACTCGGCGCGGACATCATGTTTGCATTTGATGAGCTCACGACCCTCATGAACTCTCGCGGCTATCAGGAGAAGGCGCTTGAGCGCACGAGGCTCTGGGCTGAGCGGTGCATCGCCGAGCACAAGCGGCTTACCGAAGAGCGCGAGGGCAAGCCCTACCAGATGCTGTGGGGCGTCATTCAGGGCGCGCAGTACGAGGATCTTCGACGCAAAGCCGCGCGCGACCTCGGCGCAATGACCGTCGATGAATGGCAGTTCGACGGTTTCGGCATCGGTGGTGCACTCGAGAAAGAGAACCTCTCCACGATCGTCGGCTGGGTCACCGATGAACTCCCCGAGGAGAAGCCCCGCCACCTCCTTGGCCTTTCGGAGATGGACGACCTCTTCGCGGGCATTGCCGCGGGCGCCGACACGTTCGACTGCGTCTCTCCCTCGCGCGTCGCGCGCAACAGCGCCGTGTACACCGCTCGAGGGCGGGTGAACCTCACGGGCGCGAAGTACCGCACTCAATTCGCGCCGATCGACGACAACTGCGATTGCTATACGTGCACCCACTACACGGCCGCCTACATTCACCACCTGTTCAAGGCGAAGGAGATGCTGTCCTCGACCCTGTGCACGATCCACAACGAGCGCTTTGTTGTGCGTCTCGTTGAGGAGATTCGCGCAGCTATTCTCAGCGGCGATTTTGAGGCGCTTCGCGAGGAGCGCACGGGCGCCTACTACGGCGAGTACCGCTAGGCCGTACCCGGCTTCGATAGTGTTGAGGCGTGAGTGTGAGCGATCTTCAAACCTTCGGCGGGCATAGCGCGAACGAGCGCGCCGAGGCTTACGAGCGGCTTCGCCGCATGTCCACGTGGCGGCTCCTATCCGCCACGAAAGCGCCCGCGACCCTCGCGATTTTGCAGACGGTTTTCCCCGCGGGCGACCGTCGGCTCGACCGCTCCGAGCTCGTGGCCCGCGTGGCGAGCCACCTCGACCTCCTGCGCGGCGACGAGGATCTTCAGCGCGGCGCTTCGGAGTACGTCGACTCGTGGGTGCGCGAAGGCTATCTCACGCGACGCGACGACCCCACGACGGTCGAAACGACCTTCGAATTGTCGGTGTCCACCGTGGAAGCGATCAGCTTCATTTCGAGCCTCGAGGAGCATCGACCTACGACGACGGAATCCCGCCTCACGCTCGTCATGCAGCAGTTTGAGCGGCTTGCCGAGGACACCGAGGGCGATCGAGATGTGCGCCTTCGCGGCCTGCAGCTTCGCCGCGCGCAGATCGAAAGAGAGATCCAGGCGCTGAGCGAAGGCGAACTCATGCTCCCGCCGGCCGAGCATTCCGCGGAGCGCCTTCGCGATATCCTCCAGGTCGCCGACGAACTGAGCGGAGACTTCCTTCAGTACCGCGAGGACCTTCGCGCCGTTGACCTGCATCTTCGTGAGCAGATCCTTTCGCCCGAAGGCTCGCGCGGCGAAATCCTCGAGCAGCTCCTCGCGGGCGATGACCTCCTCGGTCAATCCAAGGTGGGCAAGACCTTCACGGCGTTCTTCAGGATGCTCAACGACCCCAAACAAAACGAGCGAGCCCAGGACCTCGTGGATCGCCTCCTTTCGCGCGACTTTACGCGCACTCTTACGCGCCGCGAACGCGACCGCCTCGCGAACGTCTTCAGCGACCTGTACGAGCCCGCGCAAGAGGTCCTCGACGTCAAGACCGAGCTGTATCGCTCACTTGCGCGTTTTGTGCGCAGCCAGGACTTCCGCCAGCACCGCGTCCTTCTCGACCTTCTTCAAGAGGCACAGGGCATCGCACTCGCACAAAAAGACAGTGTGAGCCACCGCAAGACCGAAGAGGTCGATCTGGGGCTTTCGCGCGCGCAGATGAGCTCTGTCGCTCAGCACCTTCTTAAGGATCCGAGCGATCCCGGCGTGCCGCCAGAGGCCGAGGTCCACGATGCCTCGCGTCTCAGCGTCGAGGTTCTGGATGAGCTTGTCCGCACGAACGACATTGACCTCGTGGGGCTCACATCGTCCGTGAACGAGGTCGTTCACGCGAAAGGTCAAGCGAGCATCGGGCAGGTCGTTCGCGAACAGGGAGCACCTCAGGGGCTTGCGAGCGTCATCGGCCTCATGTTTCTCGCAACGGCACACGCGAACGCTCGCGAGGGGGACACGGAGATCGTGCGCTGGCGCGAAGATTCCCTTGAGGCAGGTGGCACGGACTACGCAGCGCGCGTGCCCGCGTTCTTCTTCCTCAGCGAGGTACCGGAGCCATAGTGGGCTCGACTGGAGGCGCGGCGCCTCGTTGCCGCGCTCCCGCGACGGCGATACCCGCGAGCGGCATCACGAGGAATCGCACCGAATCGATCACGAATGGCACGAAAATCAACAGCAGGTTGAACCGGGGAAGTTGGTCGCGAAGCGACTCAGGATCCGGTGAAAAAGCGACAACCACCGGGGCGAGGACCAGGGCCCAGATTGCCGCGCTCACGAGTGCGCCTGCGAGAAAAAGGAGCGCCGCGATCGCCCCGAATCGGGCCGCTCCCTTTGAGGGGCAGCGTTTAAGGGCGCGAACGATGGCGGGGGTGGCCGCGAAGACGAGCACATTCGCCGTCAGCGCCGCCACGACGCACACGAGGACCGAGCGGAAAACGGTATACGTGAGGGTGTTCACGCCTCGGAAGGCCGGCATCGTGTTCGGCGGGTCCTCGATGAAGATGGGAAACGCCAAGAGGGCGAGTGCCACGCCGGGCGCGAGAACGAGAAGGGCGGCCGCGATAGACGTCATCAGAACCCACACGCGAGCGGGAGCGCGATGAGTGTCGCCTGTATACGCGTGAACCGGAGCGATCACGGCGCCTCCTCGAGCGCGGAGGGTTTGACGAGGTACACCCGAATGCTCGCGAAGAAGAGATACACGAACCTGGCGATGTCGAGAAGTGGGGGGATTACGAAAACGGCGACCACGAAAGGCAACGCGACGCTTCGCGCAGCCTCGCTTTTTGACGTGACCGCATCGACCACACTCATCACCGCGACGTCGAGAACGACGAGCGCGATGAAGCTGAGGACCACGATAATAGGGCCCAACACGAAGTATATGAGCGAGTGAATGTTCTTTTGGCGAACTTGACGTGTGCACCGCTTGAGAGCGGTGAGGGCAAAGGGGAACGAGAAAAGAGCGAGAAGGTTCGCACCAACTATCCCGATGATGAGGAGAAAGGCGACCGATTTTAAGTATTCCACGAGATAATCGAACTGCTGCGCGTAGATGGCCACACTTCCGGCGCTCTTGGGTAAGGGCGAGGCGGGATCGTCGAGCGAAAAGCTGACAAGAACAATCGGCAGCAGGGGGATTATCGCCAGTGCGAGACCGCTGAACAGTATCCATAGCGCAGTGGGGCGTCGGTGTGAGGGGGGTGCAGGCACCGTCACGCTACCTCCCTGGGATCATTGAAGGTGACGTACACAACCTTACGGCACGCGCGCGGGGTGGGGGAGGCAGACGGTTACCGCGCTAAAGCAGAGCCGGTGGGGTCAGAGCGTGGATCAGCGGAGTAAACGATGACCCCCGCAAACGACAGGACGGCGAATCGCACAAGATCGATGGCGAGCGGGACAGCGAATGTTCCAAAGACGAGCAAAGCTCTGAGCCCTTCCCACTCGGCCCTCACCGCGCCTGTGGCGGGATTGCTGGAGACCTCGGTCGGGAGGGTCAAGGAGAGGGCGACCATGGCGGCTGCGCTCAGAACGGCGAGGAGCGGCCCGAGGACGAAGACGATAATCGCCGTGAGAGCAAAACCGATGCGCCCCGCACCCTCGCACCGCGTCAGTGCCACGATCGCAAACGGGACCGCAGTAAGCCCGGCGAAGTTCCCTGCGCCGAAGAACACACCGAACACGAAGAGAAACGCGGCGGCGCGCGAGAGGAGTTCGTCGAGCCCCGCCAGTGGACTGCTGTCCCCAGGAGACGAGGGGGCGACAGGCACGAGCCACATCGCGCCAGGGGCGAGGAGCGGCCCCAAAACGACACAGACGAGCGCGATCGTCGCAAGAATGACCCAGATCCTCGCGGGGCTGCGATGGTTGTCGGCTATAAGCGAGGGCAGGGACACGGCGGCTCCTTCGAGTGAGGTGAGCGGACGTAGTCAACCTATGAACTCAAACGCAGGCCAGATAGAGGCGGGTGAAAATTGTGGATAACTCTTGTGCGGCCGGTAGGCTTGAGGGCGTGGAAAACGAGAAGGGTCCGCGCATGCGTGAACACGAGGAAACCGCCACCGACGGTCGCACTGCTCCGGCGGCAACGCCGAGCACTGACCGCGACGAATGGGCGCTCGCAAGCGACGACGAAGACCTCACCTACGCCGGCTCCACAGGGGGAGCGCTCGTCGAGGACTCCCGCCGCGTTCTCGTTGCCCTGCTTCAAGGGCCCTACCTGGACGGTCGACGCGACCCCCAGCGCTACGGCCAGCTCCTTCGCGATCGCGCCTACATCGAGCAGCGCCTCGCCGACATGTTCCTGGAACTTGTTCTCGACGACGACGCGCAGGTCGCATTCGTGCGCCAGAGCGAGGACGACCCCGATGCCCCGAAGCTTCTGCGTCGACTCACGGGCCTCAACCGACTCGACTCCGTCCTCCTCCTCGTGCTGCGTCAGCACCTCCTTACGCAGTCCTCGCGCGGCCAGCGCGCCGTTGTGAGCGAGGCGGAACTCATCGCCAACATCGCCCCGTATCGGCGCACGACCTCGACCGATGAAGCCGGCTTCACGAAGGACATCCGGGCCTCAATCGCAAAAATTCAGCGCGCGGGCCTCCTCGAGGAACAGGGTGACTCGTTCGAGGTTTCCCCCGTTCTCAAACTTATGATCAACCCCGATACGGCGCGCACCTTTATCGACCTCTACGAGCGCGCGGGCGACGACATCACGGGCGCAGCCAATGCGCTCGACAACCCCGGAGCCACGAACGAAGGGCAGGCGAAGTGAGCAACGCGACCGGCGAAGTGCCCCTCAGCGACGTGCACAACACCCTCGACGGCTTGGGCGAAGCAGGCGTCGGAACCGCCCCCGAAAACCCCCGCCGCGAGCCGAGCGACCCCGAGCACCCGCACCCGGGCCAATGGCGCCTCAACCACGTGCAGCTGAGCAACTGGGGAACCTTCCACGGCACCCACGACCTCGAGATTAGTTCGAAGGGCTACTTCCTCACGGGTGGTCCCGGCACCGGCAAGTCCACGTTGCTCGACGCGATCAGCGCGCTCTTGACACCACCTCGTGCGCTCCACTTCAACGCCGCGGCCTCCGACGCCGGGCCGCGCAGCACGAAGTACCGCCGCACCGTCGCGAGCTACGTACGCGGTGCGTGGGCGATGCACTACGACCCCGCAACCGGTGAATTCAGCCAGGAAGTTCTGCGGGAGAACTCGACACTCAGCGTCGTGAGCCTTCGCTTCGGCAATGGACTAGGTGAAACCCTCCAGCTCACACGCATGTTCTTGCTTCAATCCGGGCACAGCGCGGATTCGGACGTCAAGAGTCTTTACGTCATCTCCTCGAAACCCTACGACGTGAGCGAACTGCGCCCGTTCGTGGGCACGAGCATCGAGGGGCGCGAACTCGAAAAAACCCTCGAGGGCACCGAAACCTTCCGTCAGTTCCGCGAGTACCGCGCGCGCTTCAGCCAGATCCTTGGGATCCCCGACGAAAAAGCGCTCGGCTTGCTTCACAAAATCCAATCCGCGAAGGAGCTCGGCGACGTCAACGCGCTCCTTCGCGACTACATGCTCGACGAACCCCGCACGTTCGACCTCGCCGATCAGGCACTCGCAAACTTCCAGAACCTCTCCGAGGTGTACGACGCGCTCGTGACCGCGCGCGAACAACGCGACGTTCTCACGGGCCTCAAAAATGCCGACCAGGTATGGCGGGAGGCTCGCTCTCGCGGAAGTGAACTCGTCGACCGCCGAAACGACATCGATGTGTTCGCTGCCAGCCACCTTGTGCGGCTCCTCGCCGACGAAAAAGACCGGCTGACGCGCGACCAGGACCGCCTCCGTGCGCACCGCAACCGCCTCTCGCAGGACATTTCCGACGCCCGCGGCGACCTTGCTCAACTCAAAGAGCAGCGCAAGAGTGCCGGTGGCGGTGAGATCGATGACTGGAAAAAGCAGATCGCGGGCCTCGAGGTTGAGCGCGACCGCCGCCGCGAACGCGCGACCGAATTCTCGGGACAGCTCGCGCTCGCGGGCCTGCACACTCCCTCGAACGAAGAAACCTTCACGCAAACCCAGCGCGAGGTGGCGAAGCTGCGCGCCGCACTCGAGGAGGACGAAAAGAACGAAGCGCAAACCCAGTGGGAAGCCGAGGCCAAGGTCCGCGAGCACGCGCACGCTCTCGAAACGACCCGCCAGGAACTCGCCTCTCTCACGACGCGCGCCTCGAACCTCCACTCCGATGACGTCGCGCTTCGCGATCTCCTCGCTGAGCGTACGGGCGTCGCGCCAACCGACCTTCCGTTCGCCGCCGAGCTGCTGCAAGTGCGTGCGGGAGAGGAAGAATGGACGGCCGCCGCCGAGCAGGCGCTGCGCGGCCTCGCCCGCTCGATCCTCGTGCCCGAACGGGCCTACCGCGCTTTCGCGCGCGAGATCGACGGTATGAAACTGCGCCGGCGCGTGTCCTATAACCGCATCAACACGAACGTCAAAACCGCCCCCAAGAAACTCGATGCGCGCGCGCTCGGGGCGAAGATTGAGATCCGCGAAGGCGAGTTCCACGAGTGGCTCTCGAACGAAGTTGCCTCGCGCATGGACTACCTGTGTGCCGAAAACCTCGAGGAGTTCACCAAGCATCCTCGAGCGGTATTGCGCTCCGGCCAGATCAAGCACTCCGCGACACGTCACGAGAAGAACGCCGAGCGGCAGATCAACGACCGCTCCAACTGGGTGCTCGGCTTCGATAACCGCGCGAAGCGCGCCGTATTCGAAGCGGAGCGTACACGCGCTGAACAGGCTCTGTTCGAGGCGCAGGCCCGGCGCCGCGATCTCGAAAAGGAAGCCCAGACCCGCCGCGAAAAGCTCTTCGCGCTTCAGGCAATCCAGGCCGTGACGTGGGACGACGTGGATGCCGCGAGTGTCGCTCGCCGCATTGCCAACCTCGAGGACATGGTGCGTGCAGCCGAGGACGGCTCCAGTGCCCTTACAGAAATTGCGCGGCAGATCGATCAGGTCGAAATGTCGATCAGCGAAGGCGATGAGGAGCTTCTCGAGATCGTGGGCCAGCTTGGTCGCGTCAACGAGCAGCTCGATCAGATCGGCGAACGCCACCTCCAGGCCGAAGCCCAGCTCGAAGAGCGCACGCTCTCACCGGAAACGACGGCCGACCTCGAGGAGCGCTTTCGCGCAATCGCACCCACACTGCTCATCTCCAACATCGACCAGGTGACGCGCGATGCCTCCGCGACGCTCGACGCGGAACTGATGGCGCTCACGAAGAAAACCGCACGCGCTGAAGAAGATATGCGCACGGCCATGCGCGAATTCACGCGGCGCTGGCCCGCGGGCGGTGCCGATGTCGACACCTCGCTCGAAGCCGCCCCCGAGTACCTCGCGATCCTTCGCGGGATCGAAGAGGAAAAGCTTCCCGAAGTCGAGGACCGCTTCTTCGAATTCTTCACCTCGAACACCCTCGGTGACGTGCAGGCTCTCGCGACAGCGATCGCGCGCGAGCCCGCCCAAATCCGCAAGCGCCTCGCGAAAATCAACGAGCTGCTCGCGCAGGTTGAGTTCCATGAAGGGCGCTATCTCCAGCTGTCGATGCGACCCGTGCACCTCGCTGCGCTCGACGAGTTCAAGCGCGCGCTCAACGAGGCAACGAGCTCAAGCCTCGAAAACGACCTCACGCTCGACCGAGACAAAGCGGAAGAACGCTTCCTCGCGCTCCAAAACCTCATGGACATCATCACGAAGGCCCGCACGCGCGAAGACCTCGCCTCCCGTGCGATCCTCGACGTCCGCCGCCACGTCCACTTCCACGCCGAAGAGGTCAACGAGGCCGGCGAAGTTGTGCACGCGCACGAATCGGGCGGCCCCCTCTCGGGTGGCCAGAACGAGCGCCTGACGACGTTCTGCCTCGCTGCGGCTTTGCGCTACCAGCTCGCCGGGACCGGCGTGGATGTGCCCAGGTATGCGCCCATCATTATCGACGAGGCGTTCAGCAAGGGTGCGGGCAAGTTCATTACCGCCGCGATGGAATCCTTCCGTCACTTCGGTTTCCAGGTGGTCCTCGCGAATCCTGGAAAGAATCCGCAGGCGCTCGCGCCGTTCATCGGTGGCGTAGGCGTCGTCTCGATCCGCGAGGATCGCTATTCCTCCGTGAGCCCGATCGATTTCATTCCGGCTGCGTAGCGCTTGCGGTGAGCTCCTCGAGGGCACCGAGGGGGATCGCGAGCCACTCCGGTCGGTTTTGCGATTCGTACACGGCCTCGTAGGCGGCCTTGTCGAGCTCGAACACACGCAAGAGAACGCGCAGATCCTCCGGGTCGCCCTCGCCCCCGCGCGCGGAACGCTCGGCGAGATACGCCTCGAGGAAGGCCTCCCGCGCCTCGCGTGCCCACGCGCGTGCATCGATGCCCTCATTCAGTTCAACGTAGGCCGCTGCGTAGTCGATGCTGCGCAGGATCCCCGCGACGTCCCGGCAGGGAGAATCGACCTTCACGCGCTCCGCCATGGGTCGCAGCGGCTCGCCCTCGAAGTCGAGAAACACCCAGCCCTCGCTCGGTGAATTGAGAACTTGCCCGAGATGGAGATCGCCGTGGATTCGTTGGAACGGCGGCCACGAGATCCTCAAGGCCCGCGTGTAGAGAGCGTTTGCGGCGTCGGCGAACTCCTCGAGTGCCGGGAGCGTCTCGGCGTGGTGTGCGAAACGACGCTTCATCGACTCGAGGGTGAGCGCGAGCGTATTGGTGCTCACGCGATCGGTGGGCAGGGCGCGCGCGAGATCCGTGTGGATCTGTGCGAGGGCGGTGCCGAGGCCCGACGCCTGCTCGGAAAAATCGATGCCCTGGGCGGCAGCGATGAGGGCCTCGCGCCAGGCATCTTGCACATTCGGCAGGAACCGGTTGAGCAAGGCGACGTCGGAGCTGCCCAGAGCGTCGGCACCGCGCACGTACCCGAAGAATTGCGGGATCTGCGTATTGCCCTCGGATTGGAGCGCCTCTTGAAGTTCGGCGTCGGGGTTCGTGCCTTCATCGAGGTGGCGGAACAGCTTGAGGATGTACTCGCGGCCGCTTTCGGTATGAATGATGAGGGACGTGTTCGACTGCTCGCCCACGAGCCTCTCGGTTGCCGTGATCGCCTTGAGGTCATCCTGTACGCGCTGCGCGGTTTCAGCGATCAGCATCGGTTCGAGCGAGAGTCCCTCGCCTGAAGCCCCCTCGAAAAGGGCGCGCGCGAGAAGCGCGCGAGCACGATCAATCCCGGTGGCGTCATACACGTTGTGCTGCCCCACGGGAGTGTCGACCTGCGTGATGAGACTGTCGAGCTCACCATCGTCGACCCGACCGTCCTTGTTCCAGGCCACGGGCAAAGCGAAGCGCACGCCATCACCTGCCCCGAGCGCGACAAACGACACCACGAGGTGATCGTCCTCCGCAAGGCGAGTCCAGCCGGCAATCTGAAGCTCGGGAGCGGTGCCGTGCACACCGCCGTACCAGCGCTGTCCCATGATGAAACGCGAGGCATCCTCGAGGAACTTTTCGCGGCGAAAGTGATCGGAAAACACGATGCTGAGCATGGGACTCCCTACGCTGGGATACTTGGGCCCTCTTAGACTAACGCCGCTGGTAGTGTGGCGGGTGAATTCGAGGCATTCGTGGGAAGGAGAATCGTGCGAAAGGAGTCGATTCTCCGCCGCACCCTGGCGCGCGCCGCAACGTGCGCGCTCGTGCTTGCGGCAACCGTCGGACCAGCCCTTGCTCCCGCGCCCCACGCCCCTGGCGCTGCGTCCCTCATTCCCGCGGCGCACGCAGTCGGTGAAGACGGCCCCTTCACGCTCCCCGCGGATCCGTCCGCGCTCAAGCACACCGCAACCCTCGGCAATCCCGGTGACTTTGACCTATTTCTCATGGTGTCCGCGGAGGATCTCGAGACACTCGACACGGACTCGATGAAGCTGCTTTCGAGTACCGAATCCGAGGACGCGAAGCCCACGAACGGCGGCAAGAAACTCTCCCTCAAAGGGGTGGGAGAGTGGAAGATTTCGGACACACGCGTGAGGTTCACTCCCGAAAATCCCAAGGCGGGAGGGTCGCACAGCGTGAAGTTCTCGGTACGTTCGAAGGCCGGCTACGAATCCGCACCCGTCACCCTGACCGTGACCTATCCCGGTATTCCGAGCGTGAGCGCACGCGCCGCGGAAGGCGAAAAAGTGACGATCCCCCTAGCTATCGACGGCACGGGTGTGGACCCCGCCACGCTTGCCTTCACGCTCGAGGGGCTCCCCGCGGGCAGCACGCTCGTCGAAGACGGCACGCGTCTCATTGTCCCCGATGAAGGAACGTGGGTCCTCGCAACCGACGGCCACCCGAGTGTCACCTTTACTCCTCGACGCGAAAGACTCGGAGCCCAACCACGACCCGTGACGCTTGAAGGGCGCGACCAGAAAACGCACCCCGCCGCGAGGGGCACGGTGACGGTGAATACTCCTTCGATCAGGGACATCACGCGCGCTGCAGCCTATGGCCAACCGGTCGTTTTCGAACTCGCGAGCGCCACGTCACACGTGGATCCTTCGACGCTTAAATTAGCCCCCTTCGGCGGTGAAACCTCCTACTACACCTCCGACGACGGCCTTTCGGTGACCGTTGCCGACCAAGGCACGTGGGTTCTGGATCGAGCAGCACAAACGCTCACCTTCACGCCCTTGAGTGACCGGGTGCGAGACGTGACGCCGATGGGAGTGACGGCAGCGGACAGCGAAGGCAACACCTCCTCGGTTGCCCCCATGAACGTGGGCTACCCCCAAGTGGGTGCACGCTACACGGCCGTGAAGTGGGGGCAGGCCGCAATGTTCACTCCGCTCGACGGTTCCCTCAACGTCCAGCCTTCAACATTCGCCTTCAGCGACCACGAGATGCCCGCGGGAACGAGCCTTTCCGGTGATCGGAAGACCATGCGAGTACCGAGCGAGGGAGTGTGGAAATTCGATGCGAACGCGCGCACCGTGACGTTTACTCCCGACAGCTCCCTACGCGACTCGCCCCATGTCGCCACCTTTACGATCGACAGCGCTCTCGCTTCCAACACGACGAGCGGAACTCTCCACGCGCAATACGCGAGCGCGGTTCCCACGGCACGTGACGACGAAGCCCTCTCCAACAGCCGAGTCAACTCAGTGACCATTGACGTCCTCGGGAACGACACCCCCGCGAGCCCCGGCCAAGGGTTCGATTCCGAGACCCTCGTGCTCCACAGCGCGAGCGCGACCAACATCCAAGAACTCGTCGCAGGCTCAGGGCGCCGCCTTGAAATCCCCGAAGAGGGCGTATTCGAGGTGACGAGCGCGGGCGGCGTGCGCTTTACGCCCGCCGCCACATTCGTGGGTCGAACAACACCCATCGAGTACACGGTCGAGGACGCTTCCGGGCTCCGCACGAGCGCTCACATCGTGGTCGACGTTGAACCTCTCGTCCCCGGGTCCAGCTCCGACCGGCGAGAAGCTGGACTCAGCGCGATTTTTGGGCGCCTCATGCCCTCCTCGAGTGCGACCTTTGCTGTCTTCGCGACGAGCACAGCGCTCCTGATCTTTACGGGAATCGTGTCCCTGTGGGTCGGCGCGCAGATGCGCCACGATCGTAAAAGCGACCGCTAGAACCCCTCAGTCGAGGATCTTGCGGGACTCGACGCCCAGGTGTGCAAGCAGAGGCTCGTGCGCGCGAATCCGCTCGCGGAGCTCTTCCACCTCGATAGACGAGCCCCACGCGTGCTGTGCGATCGCCACGAGACGAGGAAAGAGCATGTACTCGAGGTGGCGAGCAGTCGGTATGTACTGGCCGAATGCCGTTGCCTCGATGCCGAGCACGAGTGCTTCGTGCTCCTTCTTCAGTCGCTTGGGGAGGGGCTCCGCTTTGAGGACGTCCTCGAGGCTCAACTCGGGACGCGCGCCCACGGGCTCGTTCCGGCCCTGCACGCGATCAAGGCCCAGAACCGATTCGGGCGCTGCAACCGTCTGAAAGCCGCGGGAAGCCGCAGACTTGGTGCCCTTCGGATCGCCTCCTGCAAGCACAATCGCGTCGTCGGGAATCCGTACGAGCCTCGACGAATCCCATACCGCGAGGCGCTTGCCCTTATCGCGCAGTACCTCGCCCGCGAACGTCATAAAGCGGCCAAGGATCTCGCTTTCGCGCGAATAACCCCACTCCTCGCGGCGCGTGCGCGCCTCGGCAGAGTGCTCCCACTCCGTCAGTGGGGCATCCTCGCCACCGATGTGTACGAACGGGGAATCAAAAATATCGGCGACTTGCTCGAGCACGTCGCGCACAAACTGGAAGGCCGCTTCCGATGTGCCAAGCACGTGGTTGCTCACGCCCCACGTCTCGCGCACGAGCAGCTGGCGTTCAGGGTAGTTCCCGAGAGACGGGTACGCGGCGATCGCCGCTTGGGCGTGACCTGGAAGATTCACGCCCGGCACGACGGTCACGCCGCGCGAACGCGCGTACTGCACAAGCTCACGCAGTTCCTCCTGCGTGTAGAAACCGCCGTGGCGGTCCTCCGCGAACGTATCCTCACCCTCAAACATCGGGGTTCCCTCGACAGTGCGTTCGCGCCATGCGCCAACTTCGGTGAGCCGCGGGTATCCACTCACCTCGAAGCGCCAGCCCTGATCGTCGGTGAGATTCATATGCAGGATGTTGAATCGGTACACGGCCATCACCGTGATGAGCCGCTTGAGATCCTCAACAGGCAGGAAGTGCCGCGCTGGATCAACGAGCAGGCCGCGCCATGCGAACGCAGGAGAATCGCTCAGGGTGAGCGCGGGGATGCGGTAGGTCGCCTCCGACGGTTGCTCGTGACCCACCGTTGCGGCTGCGGCGAGTTGGGACCGCACTGCCGAAAGGTGGACGATCTGCGCGAACGCATTGCGACCATCGGCGAGTGCCGCCTCGCTACCGGCAGTAATCGATGCGCCGTTCTTGTGGATCGCGATCGAGAAATCGGTGCGCGGCAGGTCCTTATTTACGCCGACCGTGACCTCGCCGAACGGGTCCGATGTTCGCCAGTCCTCAGCTGGAGAATCCCCCCAGCGAACCGACACCGGCTCGGGGATGAGGGGGAGGGGAGCGGTATTGAGCTCAGGTTTCGTGGACATGGCACTCCTGGGGTAGATCGGCGGCCCTGCGTGATGATGCACAAAGATACAGTTCAACCCTGTCACGCGGGGATAGGTGCACGCTGGAAAAGGGATGGCCGATGCCTGCCGGGAGGTGTCGGACAGAAAAACGGGCAGCCCCGAGGGGCTGCCCGCATGAACTGACCGGTGTGGCCTCGATCCTCTTCCCACGACGCAGAGCGTCAGGATCGAACCCCTCTCCCGATCAGCGGTAGGTGACGAAGATGACCTTCGACGTCCAGATATCGCGGTGGACGACCTTCTGGCGCGAACGGCTCGCGTCGACAACCTTGCCGTCGCCTGCGTAGATGCCCACGTGACCGTAGTTGTTCTGCGTGAACACGACGAGATCGCCGGGGCGAGCCTCGCTTTCCGAAATGATCGTGCCGGCGAAGGCCTGCTTGCGTGCCGTGCGAGGAATCGAGATGCCGTGTTCGCGGTACACCGTCGAGGTGAGGCCCGAGCAGTCGAGGCCGGAGGGCGACGAGCCGCCCCACACGTACGGGGTGCCGAGGTATTTCTTGGCGCTTTCGACGATCGCCTCGCCCGAGACATCAGACTGGGCCGACGTCTTCGGAGCGGGAGCAGGAGCCGCGGTGCTTGCGGCGCGCGATGTCGAGATCTCGACCTTACCCGAGTTGAGTTTGTCCCAGGTGCGGGGGCCTACGACGCCGTCGACGCCGATGCCGGCCGACGACTGGAAGCTGCGTACGGCGTTGTAGGTGGCGCGGCCGAAGGAGCCGTCGACCTTGATGCCTGCGCCTGCGTTGTTGAGCAGGTTCTGGAGGTCCTTG
>NZ_JAWFZC010000010.1:0-56925 GCF_032550575.1 Dermabacter sp.
CGGCGTGTACTTCTTGCGCTGTTGACTCACAATGAACATCCTCTCCTACGGACACAAGATCCGCACTAATAGGGTGTCCACTAAACGAGGGTAACCTCACATCGAAAACGCCCAAGGCCTCTGCACCCGATGCAACCTCGCCAAAGAAGCCCTCACCGTCACCACCACAACCACCAACACCACACCCCACACCACCACCTGGACCACCCCAACAGGCCGCACCTACACCAGCACCACACCCACATACGACAGCTAGGCAACCTGAACACCACGGGAAGAACGCTCGCGACAGATGCGAGAGTCTCGACAGATGCAAGAGTCTGAGGAAGCGGCCGCGCTGCCGAAAGCGGCACGCCGCCATTAGCGAGAGGACACCAGAGCCATTCGTGGAGATTGTCCGGGGGGCGAGAGGCGTCCCCTGCATTGGAGCGATGGGGCGCCTCAGTTCTGCCACGGGTCCCGGCCCGCGCACCTAGGATTGAGAGCGTGAGCACTAACGAACAGAAGAATGACCTTCGACAGGGCGCGGGCGAGCGTCGGAACGAAAACCTGGCTGCCACCGGCACCGACCCCAACACCAACAGTTCCGCCTCCACCGCCTACGCGACCCAACGCCCGAGCCGCATGCTCTCGAGCGTGTGGGGCGACGAGCAGCACGCCGTCGAAGCCGCGCAAAAGTGGGCACGCGAGCACACCGCTCTCGCCCACGACCCCAAGGCCACAGCGCGCCCCGCGGCTGAGCTCGACGCCGCAGTCAAGGCCCTCGCCGGCGAGATGATCACGGAAGAGGGCATCGGCGCCGACCGCGCCCTCGAGATCTACGAGAACATCCTCATCCCGGCAACCCGCGCCGCCGACGACCCCATGAACCTCGCCTACATTCCCGGCGCACCCACGCGCGCGGCCGTCGCCTTCGACAACGTCGTGAGCGCCGCTAACGTTTTCGGCGGCGTGTGGGAAGCCGGAGCGGGCGCAATCTGGGCCGAGAACCAGGTGCTGCGGTGGCTCATGGATCTGCTCGGCTGGCCCGAAGAGTCCGCTGGCGCCTTCGTCTCGGGAGGCACAAGCGGCAACCTTTCGGCGCTCGCCACGGCACGCGAGAAGGCCCGCGAAGAATGGGCCGCCCGCGGCGTGTTCATGGACGGCCGCCCCACAACCGGCTTCAAGGTCGCGTGCGCGAGCAGCGCCCACTCCTCGATCCGCAGCGCGGCGCGCCTCCTCGACGTCGAAGTCGTGACCGTTCCCGTTGATGAGCGCGGACACCTGAGCGGCCCGAATCTCGCACGCGCCCTCGACGAGAACCCCGGCGTGTTCGCAGTTGTCGCCTCGGGCGGCACGACCAACGCCGGCATCGTTGACGACATCCGCTCCGTGGTCGAGGTCGCTCACGCGCGCGGCGTGTGGGTTCACATCGACGGCGCTTACGGTGGCGCCGCCCTCGCTGCCCCGAGCGCGCGCCCGCGCTTCGACGGCATCGAACAGGCCGATTCCTTCATCGTCGACCCCCACAAGTGGCTCTTCGCCCCATACGATTGCTGCGCCCTCGTGTACCGGGACCCGAGCCCCGCCTACCGCGCGCATTCTCAGCACGCCGAATACTTGGATTCAATCGTGAGGTCCGACGCTAACCCGAGCGATCTCGCGGCCCATCTTTCGCGTCGCACGCGCGGCCTCCCGCTGTGGTATTCGCTGCTGACGCACGGCACGGCGAAGTACTCCGAAGCGATCGAGAAGTGCCTTTCGACCTCGCGCGCGGTGCGCCGCGGTATTGACGACATCGACCACCTCGAAATGGTCATCGAACCCGAGCTGAGCGTTCTCGTGTTCCGCCGCCCCGGCTGGACCGACGAGCAGTATCACGAGTGGTCGCAGCGCATGGCCCGCGACGGCGTGATCCTGTGCATCCCCACCAAGCACGGCGGCGAAACGGTGCTGCGACTTGTGTTCGTGAACCCCGATACGGAAGCGGACCGCGTAATCGCGGTTTTGCGCGACACGATGGCCTAACGCGCGTCTCAGAGCGAGTCCGCGAGCGCGAGGCTCTCGAATTCGGCAAGCACCGTTTCATCGGCATCGCCCGCGGCGCGAGCGCGTGCCATACGGCGTCGCATCGCCTCAATCTCGTGCGCTGCGGCTCGGTCTCGGCCGTCGGCTCGCATGTGCGCGAGCAGGTGTGCGCGTGCCCGAAGCGCCGAAATCGTCGCATCGCGGCGCAACTCGGGGGTGCTATCGAGGTCGTCGGCGACGCGCTCCGCAAGGCGCGCGACCTCATCGTGCGCGGCAACTTCAGCCCGCTCCCGCCCCATCATGCCGAGTGCTTGCGCCCGGATCCGCTCGGCGTGCCACTGACCTGCGAGGTCGCCTGCGCGATCCGCAAGAATTTTTGCGCGGTTAACGGGGATCAGCGCCTCATCCGGATTGCCGAGAGCGAGGCGCGCAATCGCGATCGACGACCACGCGTGGAAGCGCACATGCGAAGCCTCGACGTTCGGCGCAAGCTCCGCCACAACGGCAAGAGGTCGATCCACCGCCTCTGCTCGCTCAGCCACGAGTGCAGCGCGCACGAGGGTAAGGCCCAGTTCAACGGCAACGTCGGGAACACGGGCCACAGCGTCGTTCTCCCCCGCGGCTTCACACCACGCAAATGCCTCTGCTGCGGCATCGTAGGCATCCGTCGGACTAAAAACGCGCGCCCTTCGCCCTGAACGCACACCCCCAGGGTCGAGCACAGAAAGCGCGAACCTCTGCAAGAGAAGCGCTCGAAGAGCCTGGTCACGACCTTCCGCAGCCTCGAGCTTTTCGAGCGCAGCCCTGCATAACGCAGGCGACGGCGGCACAGCCGAAGTCACGATCTCGACCGCTCGCCGCTCGAACGATTCCGACGGTTGCCCCGCACACCACGCCTCCAACCCTGCACGCCGCTCCCGCGCGAAAGCACGCCGATCGGCGACGGCAAAAAGCGGTGCATGCCATGTGAAAAGCGAGCCGGCATCACATTCGTGCGCGGCTCGCTTTTTCATGGTCTCAGGCTATCAATCGCGAAATTCTACTTCTTGGCCTTCGCGATGATTGCTTTCACGAGGTCGGCTTTGAGCGTGCCGGGCTTTTCACCGTCGCCCATCCATTCCTCGCCATCGATGTATACCGTCGGGGTGCCCACCTGGCGTTCCTGGCCGACCTCTTCGATAGTCGCGACGTAGTCGCGGTACTTCTCGTCGAGGACGGCGTTCTTGACCTCTTCACTCGCGCCGGCCTTCACCGCGGCTTCGGCAACCTCGGCCGTATCGGGCGTGGGGTCCTCCGGCGATTCGGGCTGGAGCGCGAACATCGCGTCGTTCATGCCCCAGAACAGCTTCGGATCCTCAGCCCACGACGCGACGACGGCACTCGCCGTATCGTTCGAGAAATTGAGGCCCGTGACCTTATCGAGCATCGGGCGCGGGTACACGCGATAGTTGATATACCCCTTCTCAACGAGCTCGCGAATGTCCTTATCCTGCGCCTCGGCAAAGAGCTTGCAGTGAGGGCAGCGGTAATCGACGAGCAACTCGACGGCCGGCCCCTTGGAATCGGGGTTGAACTCGAGGTAGGGCCTCGATTCGTCGAACGGCACGCTGACCGCAGCGCTCTGCGTGGGCGACGGCAGGGCGGGGGCGGCGTCGGCATCGCCGGAGTCCGACGCTTGCCCGCCTCCCTTGCTCCCGGAGTTTCCGCATGCGGCAAGAAGTGCCGCGGCGGTTGCGCCACCAGCAAAAATCGCGGCGCGGCGGGTGGTGACAAGGCGGTTCAGGGCAGGTTCGTGCGAAGTCTTGTGACTATCCATGGAGCTATTGTGGCGCTTCCGGTTGAAGAAGCCTCGGGACTCATGGGGACTGAGACGAAAATCGTGCGAAATGTTCACGATGTGGGCAGCGGGCGGAGCGGAGCAGGGCGCTCACGTGAAGCCGGAAGTTCCATGACAATAGTTTCGTGGCGAAGGCCCGAATCACTGATCCACTCTTTCGTTTCCCCCGTGCGCGCGTACCCAAGGCGCTCCCAAAACGGGAGGACGTCGGCGTTGGTGTCGACCACCGTGAGGCGCCACCGCGCAGGAAACTCGGCGCGAAGTGCTCGGTGAAAGGCACGGGCGAGCCCACGACCTTGATGGCTTGTGCGCAGCTGAAGAAGGCCGAGATACGTGATGTCCGGGGACGGCCACCCCACGACAAACGAGGCGACTCCCGCGAGTTCATCGTCGACCCACAGACCCACGACGTGGTGATCATCGGCGCTCACCTCGGGCGGTTTGTCGCTCAGGAGCGAGGCCACAGTGCGGGAATCGGCTTGCTCGCCGTTGACGCGCATCGCGTAGCCGCCGTCATCCCGAAGAACGCGAAGAATCTCGTCGCTATCGGTCGAATCGAGGGAGCGAACCACGAGCATTGAGGATCGCTCCTTTCTTGCGGTTATTGAGTGGCGGCTGGCCGCCAATTATGCCGTAGCGTGGGCCAACTTGACGGTCGCACCACCAGCAGAAAGTGTGGCGCCTTCGATTGAAGACGCCTCGGATTCTTGGTGGCCGAGACGAAAACGTGAAAAATGTTCACGATATGGGCAGCGGGGAGCGTCTCGCGCGTGCTGCGGATCAAAATCGTGGGCGAGTTTCGCGGATCTGTCATCAAGCGACAAGCGCCGGCCCACGCCGTGCGCGGCGTCGACTACAAGCCCGGCATCTTTACGAAAGTGCGCGTGCGGGTCGAAGGCGGGCGGGATGTCACCCTGATACCGAATAAGAAGCACGACGCCGAGCGCTTCCGCGACGATCTCGATCTACCGGCGTCGGCAGATAATCCTCGATACGCGAGAATGCATCCTGACCGACTCCAAAGCGTTCGATGGCCATCTGGCGCAGGGCTGACTGAATGAATCCGAAAACGCCACAGAGTGGACCTCGCCGGGTAAGCGTAACCTCACGGTCGAAATCGTCTTGTACCTGCCTGATCATGAAAGGAAGAAGCTCCTGGATCGGCCCTCCGCGAATCGCGAGAATATCCATCTGCGAATGCTTGGAGGCCAGAGTCCGCTGAAAGGGTTCAAAACCGCAAAGTCATCGAGGATTTCCGTACGCTCGAAGTCGAGAGCGGGACCACGATTTGCGACACGCTCGAGGAGACACCCCACATCGCGCCCAGCCTGGCCAGCCTCAGGCTACGCCTCCCCTCGTCGCCCTTGACCTAGATGGTCACCGACAACCCTTCGGCACCGAAGCGGGCCGCATAGTCGCCTTACTCGGAAAGGTAGTCCGTCGCAACAGGCCATCATCTACCTCCTCCACGTGGGATTCTCAAACCTCAGATCACAACTGCACACGTTTTACTCCCCCGTAGTACTGATCGCCGGGCACTTCCGGACCTCTAGCACGCCGGACGTGCCCATCCACTGCAGAAGCTCGCTGCGTGGTTGTTGGCGTTAGGTGAGTTCGGCGATGCCTACACGCAGGGCAAAGAGCGCAAGCTGTACGCGGTCCCGGGATTGGGTCTTGGCGCGGAGGTTGCCGATGTGAGTTTTGATGGTGGGCATGGTGAGCCAGAGTTCGTCGCAGATTTCCTGGTTGGTTCGGCCTCTGGCGATGAGAGCGAGGATGTCGTGTTCTCGGGGTGTGAGTTCATCCGCGAGGCGATGATCGGTAGGTGAGGCTTCAACTGCGGAACCTCGCGGGCGCTTCCGGAACGTCGTGAAGAGTCGGCGGGTGGGGCCGGGTGAAATGACGGCGTCGCCGCCGTAAACGGTGCGGATCGCGGCGACGACATCGTCGGGAGCGGTGTTCTTGACCAGAAAGCCTGATGCGCCGGACTCGATTGCGGAGAGCACGTATTCGTCGGTGTCGAAGGTGGTCAGGATGATGATCTTGCTCGATGTACCAGCGGCGACGAGCCGCTGAGTGGCGGCGAGCCCATCGAGGGTGGGCATCTGGATGTCGAGGAGTAAGATGCTCGGCGCTTCACGAGCATGCTGGCGGAGAACATCGGTTCCATCGATGGCCTGCCAGAGGACGCACATGTCGGGTTGTGCGTCGAGGATCATCGCGAGTCCCTCGGTGAACAGGAGTTCGTCGTCGGCCAGTCCGATCGTGATCATGACCGTCTCCAGGGCAGAGTCGCTTCGACGCGCCATCCTCCGGTGTTCGAATCAGGGCCGGCGGTGAGCGTGCCTCCGAGTGCGCGCGCACGTTCCTGCATCCCAATGATCCCACGGTGCGAGTCATCTCGTAGCGAGGTGTGCGGGTCACTGATCGCGGAATTCAGAACGGTCAGTTCGACATCGTGATCGTGTACAAGGATGCGGACACTACCGTTTGCACCGTCAGCGTGTTTCAACATGTTGGTGAGGCTTTCCTGGATGATCCGGTAACCGGCGAGACCGACCTGATCGGGGATCGATGAGAGGTCCCCTTCGATGTGCAGCCGGATCGCAGATCTCGTATATTGCAAGTCGCTTATGAGTTCACCGACATCCCGCAACGTCGGGGTGGGGCGCATGGATGCGTCGCCGTCGGCATCAGTGGTGAATACGCAGATGAGACCGCGTACGTCATCGACGGCGGTACGGCTCAGGCGCCCAATGTTTGCGAGTATCTGATCGGCGCGCTGCAGATCGGTGCGCATGACGTAGCGGGCGCCTTCCGCCTGTACCGCGATCGTGTTTAGGGAGTGGCCGAGCACATCATGCATCTCACGAGCAATGCGGGTGCGCTCATCGACAGCAGCGAGCCGCCGCTCTACCTCCTGTCGCGCTTCAAGGAATGCTGTGCGCTCAAGAGCATCTTCGTAGCGTGTTCTCCGGTTGCGCCGGATCACGCCCACTAAGACGGCGATAGTGATCTGCGCCGCAGCGGCTACAGCGGTCACCAGTCTTATCTTCGCGCCGCTGTCCGGTATGGGCGCGGGCGAGGTGAGTACCGCCGCTCCTGCACCGACGTAAATGGCAGCGCCGTACCCCCACCGCCACGGCGGAAGCAGTCGCGTCTGCGTGGTGTATGCCGCAATCGAGCAGACCGCACCGGCGAAGACGGTCAGCTCTCGCACCGCTACGAGATGCACGACAAGCAGAACCCCAACGACAGCGAGAACGAGTCGCGGGCGCAGGCGGCGAAAGACTAGCGCGATCGAACAACCAAACACGACAATGCCGAAAGCTGTCTGCTCGGGCGTCGCGAACGACAGAGCGGGTCGGCTGATCGCCCCGAGAACACCGACGATTACCGCGAGAAAGATATCGGCGACCCAGGGGCTCGCCTGCCAGATGACACGGAGCCGTCTACGTATCGCGGGGCTAGTGAACGGTTCCATACCTGACTAGCGTACGGCGCAGTCCTGGATTGGGCTTCATACCCCGGTATGAAGCCCAACTTCGTGCCACAGCACGATCCGCTGCACGGCCGGCCCGGGGATCGTAGATAACGTGACCGATCCGAATGAAACGAGGCACGTATGAACAGCGCCATCACTACTCACGAACTGACCAAACAGTTCAAGACCCACACGGCCGTCGATTCCCTGAACCTTGACGTCCCGCAGGGCGAGGTGTACGGGTTCCTCGGCCCGAACGGTTCGGGCAAGTCGACCACGATGAAGATGATCCTGGGCCTGACCCAGCCGACCAGCGGCGACATCGAAGTCCTCGGCGAACCGCTCACGCGCGCATCGCGCACCAAGCTGCTGCCGTCGATCGGGTCGATGATCGAAGCTCCTCCCGGATACGGGCACCTCACTGGCCGCGAAAACATGCGGATCATTCAAGACATGCTCGACCTGTCCGCGGCACAGATCGACCACGCACTGGCGACGGTCAGGTTGACCAAGCATCAGCACAAGCTCGTCCGCAACTACTCCTTGGGCATGAAGCAGCGCCTCGGTATCGCCATGGCGCTCGCACGTGATCCTGCGCTGTTGATTCTCGACGAGCCTACGAACGGTTTAGATCCCGCCGGGATCGAGGAAATCCGCATGCTGCTTGTGGACCTGGCCAGTCAAGGGATCACCGTGATGGTATCGAGCCACCTGCTCGACGAGATCGACAAGATGGCCAGCGTCCTGGGCATCCTCTCCAGCGGGAAGATGATCTTCCAGGGCAGCCGCGACCAGCTCTTCGAACAGTCCGTGCCCGATCTGATCATCGAGACCTCCGACCCGCAGGCCGCCCTCGCACAAGGGCTCACTGCGACGCGGGTTCCCGAGGGCATCCGGATGAGCGGGATAGACAAGGGCCAGGCCGCGAAAGTCATTTACCAGCTCGCTGTCGCAGGTGTCCCAATCTACGAAGTGCGTCGTGTTGCTCAGAGCCTCGAAGACGTGTTCATGGATCTCACCGGCAGGGGTGGGCTGCTATGAAGCGCACAATCCGACTCGAATTTCGTAAAATGCGCCGCTTGCGCACGTTCCCCATCACCGCAATCCTCGTCATCGCCGTCGCGGGTCTGTCCAGCTTCTCCCTCTTCGCGGGCAGCACGCAGGAATCGTTCAACGACCCGGACGCGTTGCCCTGGGCGGGCCTGATGGTGACCTACACCCTCATGGCCGCGATGACCTCCCCGATCCTCGCCGCCGTGCTCGCCAGCCGACAGACCGACATCGAACACTCTGGCATCGGCTGGACCCTCGCCTCCACCGCTGGCTACTCACCCGGCATGCTGTGCCGGGCGAAACTCGTCGCGCTCAGCGCGGTCCTGCTGCCCGCCGTGATCGTGCAGACCCTGCTCGTGATCGGTATCGGCCTGTTCGCCGGTATCCGCGTGCCCCTCGATCCGGGGCCGTGGGTTCTGTACACGGGGCTGCTGTTCCTCATCGATGTCGCGTTCCTCGCGCTGCACATCTGGCTCGCCGCCATCGTGGAGAACCAGCTCGTCTCCGTCGGCGTCGGCATGCTCGGCGCGTTCCTCGGCGTCTTCACACTCCTCACCTCGACCGCCATCGCCCGGCTCATCCCCTGGGGGTACTACGCCATGATCTCCCCAATCGGGCAACAGGGAGACCGCCTCGTGTATCTCACGCCGCCGTTCGGATGGATCGCCGGCTTCCTCATCCTCGTCGGCATCGTCTTCGTCGTCGCCACCCGACATCTCGACCGGATCGAAAGGTAACCCCGTGCTCCGCGCAGAAATCCTCAAACTCAAGCGCTCCGCCACCTGGATCATTGCGCTCATCCTCCCGCTGCTGGCCGTCACCACCGGGACGATCAACCTCGCCAACAACCCCGACACCCTCGACGCCGGATGGGCATCCTTCACCTCGCAGGTCACCCTCTTCTACGGACTACTGTTCTTCTCCATCGGGATCGGCTTGATCGCGTCCACCGCCTGGCGGGTGGAACACCGCGGCACCAACTGGAACCTCCTCCTGACCACCACCCGCAAGCCCGTCAAGCTGGTCGTCGCCAAGGTCCTGGTCATCATGATCCCCGTCGCGTTCATGCAGCTCGTCCTCGTCGCAGGCACCCTGATCTCGGGCACGCTCGTACTCGGGCTAGAGGGAGCGATCCCGTGGCAGTTCGCCCTCATCGGCGCGATCTCCGTCCTCGCGGCCCTGCCTTTGATCGCCATCCAATCTCTGCTGTCAATGCTGCTCAAGTCATTCGCGGCACCCGTCGCAATCTGCCTGCTCGGATGCGTCGTCGGCGTCGCTACCGTGACCAGCGAAGCCCTACGCCCACTGAGCTTCCTCTGGCCGCAAGCCATTAACACCCGCGCCCTGAACCTCGGATCGACCGCGCTCGCTGGCTCTGGTGGGCTCAGCGCCCAGAGCGCGTTGCCGCTCATCGGTACGGCGCTCGGCCCTGCACTGATCATCGTTCTACTCACCGTCACGGCGATCCGCACCGTCAAACTCCGTTGAATGGCCAGCATGCACACCGCCCACGTCCAAGAAGATCGGGACACACTCATGGATCTTGCAAGTAGCGATGTCCGCAAGTGGAACCATAGGAAGCAGACGTTATAGCCGTGTCCGCGAAGGGATGCGCTTGCACGTTCACTGGCATCGCGATGCAACCTCGCGTCGCAGTGATCGACCGCTTCATTACTCGCATCGGCACAGTAGGAAGAGGCGGCAGATGTACTTCGCCAAGCTCGCCCGAGCCCAGTGGGCCATTACTATCTCCTCGCTCTTCTCAAAAAAGAACGGAGCCGCACCCGCGTCTGCCTCGACCAGATCACCACGCGTCTCGACCCCCTCGCGCACCAACATCGATGCCCCGACCGAGGTCACCGCAGATACAAAAGAAGCCCGGCATTACGCCGGGCTTCAATACTTTGTGGAGCTAAGGGGAATCGAACCCCTGACCTTTTCATTGCGAACGAAACGCTCTACCAACTGAGCTATAGCCCCTGAACCGGATCTACTTTACCGCACCAACAAGGCTCGCACCGAATTGGGGCGGTGACTTCCTCATCACGTTTGCAGCGAGGAAAACTCACCGAAGACTCGGTCCCTCATAGCATCGAAGAGTGACGACACCCGCCCCTTCTGCTGCCCCACGCACCGACGCGCGTGCGATCCTCGCGCTCGCGATTCCCGCGCTCGGCGCGCTCGTTGCCGAACCGCTCTTTATTCTCGTGGACTCGGCCTTTGTGGGGCACGTGTCCACGGCTGCCCTCGCTGGCCTCTCGATCGCCTCGACGACCCTCACAACGGTCGTGGGCCTCGCAATCTTCCTCGCGTACTCGACAACGGCAGCGGTGGCCCGCGCCGTGGGCGCCGGCAACATGACGAGGGCGCTCACGAAGGGCATCGATGCGACGTGGCTCGCCGCCCTCATTGGGCTCGCATGCGCGCTCGTGCTGGGCTTCGGCGCGGATGTCGTGATCGGCTTCTTCGGCCCCCGCGCCGAGGTTGCACACGAAGCATCGACATACTTGCAGATCTCCGCCGCAGGCCTTCCGGCGATGCTCATGATCCAGGCGGCCCTCGGTCTCGTGCGCGGCCTTCAGGACACGCGCATCACGCTCATCATCGCGGCCGTGGGGGCAGCGCTCAACGTTCCCATCAATTGGGCCCTCATTTTCGGCCTCAGCCTCGGCATCGCGGGCTCCGCGATCGGCACGCTCATCTGCCAGTGGGGTATGGCGGCGTGGTACATCGGGATTATCGTGCGCGGGGCCCGACGCCACTCGGTGAGCCTCGCCCCGAACTTCTCGGGCGTGAACTCGGCGTGGCGGGAGGGCCGCTGGCTTTTTATTCGCTCCGTGACGATGCGGATCGTGCTCCTTACGGCCACGGCCATCGCGATCAAGCTCGGCGAAGTCACGCTCGCCGCGCATCAGCTCATGAATTCCGTTTTCTCCCTTACGGCGCTCGCCCTCGACTCCCTCGCGATCGCGGCGCAAGCGCTCACGGGCAAGCACCTCGGGGCGGGCGACCGCAAGAGCGTCGAGTCCGTGACGCGCACGCTCGTGCGCTGGTCTTTCGTCGGCGGGATCGCGGTCGCCGCCGTGCTTCTCCTCGCGTCATTCGTGCTCCCCCAGGTGTTTACGCCCGATCCCGCGGTGCAGCGCTCGCTCACGTGGGCGCTTATCGTGCTGCTCATCGCGCAGCCGCTCGCGGGCTACGTATTCGTGCTCGACGGGGTCTACATGGGCGCGGGCGATGCCCGCTACCTCGGACTCGCCGGGCTCGTCACGATGGGTGCGTATCTCCCGTTTGCCCTGGGGCTCTGGTGGGTGTCCGACGCCGGCCTGCTTCCCGCTGATTCCCCGTTCGCACTGGCACTTCTGTGGGCCATCTTCACGTTCGTGTTCCTGGCCTCGCGCGCCGCGACACTCTGGTGGCGCGGCCGAAGCGACGCGTGGATGCACCTCGAAGAACACGAGAACGCCGAGGCGTAGGCGAGCGTCGGAACCACCCTACGGGACGCTTGCCTGCACGAGCCTGCCGTGCCCACGCACTGTGAGGGGTCCTTCGCTCGCGGCGATAAAGACGGCCTCGCCCCGCTCAAGCGTGTCCACTCCCGCCGAGGTTTCGAGGGTGAGCGGCCCCTCGATGCACAACACGATGCGCGGGCCAGTGCCCACGAGCGTGCGCGCCACCGCGTCCGCGTTCGTCCCGCCCGTCTCGCTCGTGAACGTCGAGAGCTCGAAGTCGTCGATCGGCGCGAAGTAGGCGCTCGTGGCGTCGCTCAGGCGCTCGGGCGCGATGCGGATCGGCGGGGCGGCGGTCACGGACACGCACTGGAGGAGCTCGTCGGCGTCGACTTTCTTGGGGGTGATGCCGGCGCGCAACACGTTATCGCTTGAGGCCATGATTTCGACCGCGAAACCGCTCAAATACGAATGCAGAGCACCCGCGGGAACAAACATCGCTTCGCCCGGTTTGAGTGACACGGGGTTGAGCAGGAGCGTTGCGGCAACGCCGGGATCGCCGGGGTATTTCTCGTTGAGCAGCGCCACGGCTCGGTCGATGCGAGGGGAGGGCGAGCGGTGCGACTCGAGGCGCGCCGCGCATTCGTTGGCAAGCACCGTGATGTCGGCCGGCTCCGGACGCATGGCAGGGGCGACGAGCATGCGAAAAGCCGCGCGCATTCCGTGCGCGCTCGGCTGCGAAACCAGGAGGGCGAGCATGCGTTTCGCGAGCGGCGCCTCGAGCCCCTCGAGGATCGAGGCGGCCTTGCGCGGGGTGCGGAATCCGCACAGTGCCTCGAAGGGTTCGAGGGCGAGGACCATTTCTGGTTTGTGGTTCGCATCGCGGTAGTTGCGCTCGGGAGAGTCCAGCGGGAGGCCCGCGGCGTTCTCCGCCGCGAAGCATTCGCGCGCATGCTCTCGCGTGGGGTGCACCTGGAGTGAGAGAGGCTCCGCGGGCGCGATGAGCTTCATTAGGTACGGCAGTGCGCCATCAAACGCACGCGCGACGGAATCGCCAAGCATCCCTTCGGGGTCGGCGCTGATCGCTTCGTTGAGCGCGAGATCGCTCGAGGCCACGGTGGCGGGAGCGAGCGGGTGAGCACCGAACCACAGTTCGGCCCAAGGCTCGCCGTCGGCTGCCGTTCGAAGGAATCGTGGCAGAACGGTGGGCGAGCCCCACGCGTAGCGCTGGCGATGGCCGTTGATTCGCCGCATCCTCTGCCTTCCGCCGCCAAGGTGTTACGAGAATCAATCCTAAACATACCCCCCACCCCATAAGGAAACCTTTGGGCGCCTGTAGACTTGCAGGCATGGATCCTCGCAGACTCGTGATCTTCAACAGGGTGGTCACCAAAGGCTCGATTGGCGCTGCGGCGCGTGAACTCGGCTGGACTCAGCCCGCGGTTTCTCAGCACATCGCGGCCCTCGAAAAGGACACGGGCATGCAGCTCGTCGTGCGCGGTACGGGTGGCGTGACCCCCACCGAAGCTGGGGCCCGTCTCGCCGTGCACGCCGCCGCTATCGCGGCGAACCTCGAGGCAGCGGAGACCGAAATGAACGACCTCGCCGCCTTGAAGAAGGGGCTCGTGCGCTGCGCCGCCTTCCCCTCGGCTGCCGCCATGCTGCTACCGCCAACCCTCGCCCGCATGGATAAGGACTACCCCGGCATCGAGCTCGGCTTCACCGAATGCGAGCCGCCCGAGGCGCTCGAAGGGGTGCGCGGCAATAACTTCGACGTGGCAATGATCTTCCGCTACGCGCAAACCCCGGCTGACGAAAATGAGTCACTCGAGTGGACGCCCATTCTCGCCGATCCCGTGCGCCTCATTCTGCCGCGAAATCATCCCCTCGCTTCGCGCGATGACATCTCGATGAGGGACCTCAAGAACGAGGCGTGGGTTGCGGGATGCGATCGCTGCAGCGCGAACCTCCGCCACCACGCACAGGTCGCGGGCTTCACGCCAAACATTCGGTACTGCACGGACGATTCGACGGTTGCCCAGCGCCTCGTGGGGCACGGCACGGGCGTCGTTGCGCTCCTCCCCGAAATCGCACTTGAGGCCTACCCCAACGATACTGTCGTCATCAAAGAAGTCACCGAACTCGACAATCGCGTGATCGGAATCGTGAACCGGCCCGGCGCCCTCAAGATTCCGGCAATCGCCGCGTTCGTCAACACCCTCCGGCACAACGCGAACGCCCACGGCTGCACGCTCACCCACGCCCACGTCCACCTTGATACGGGCGATCTCAGTGAACTCGAGGCGCTCGCCGACATCGAGGCCAGTGCGCGGGAAGGAGCCGAACAATGACCACTCACAATCGCTCGCACGGCCCATCCGCGATCCGCCTGTGGGCCCGCACACTCATGTTTCTGCTCGTGGGGGCCATTGCCGCGGCGATCTGTGCGTACTACGGGTGGTGGATCACGATGACGATCATCCTCGTGCCGACGCTCTTCTTCGCGTGGTGGGTCTCCCCCGTTCGCAAGGGCCAACACACGCCGTGGCTCGAGGCGCTGCAACGCCGCGCCCCGGATCACGCGATCATCGTGTGGTCACCGGTCAGCCGGCACAGTGCTCAAATCCAGATCGGCCTTCAGCCAACCGACCCCCGCACGACGTGGGTGAACTTCCACCAGGACACCGAGGCGTGGGCGTTCGCGCAGCAGCACGGCGGTTTCGCGGCGCTGCCCATCGCTATCGTGGGCGAGACGATCCTTGAGGGTGCGACCTCGGGCCAAGTTTTCGATGCCCTTGAGAGCACACCCGCCGCGGGCACTAGCGAATCCGGCGAAGAGCCCTCGCGCTAGATCCAGTCGAGGAAGCGGCGCACGTACTCGTCCCACACCGCCCATTCGTGGGCGCCGGGCGTGTACGTCACCTCGTGAGCGTGGCCGCGCTCTTCGAGCGTCCGCACGAATGTGCGCGTCTCTTCGAGCAGGAAATCCTCCGTCCCACACCCGATCCAGAGCCGCGGGAGCGATCCCGGCTCGGCAGCGCGCGCGAGCGCATTCACGTCATCGATTGCGGGGAACTTCCCCTGCTCGACGCCCTCGAAGAACGGCTCGTACACGCTGCCGGCCTCGGGCGTGAGGCCCTGCCCCCACACGCGCGCGGGCATCGCATGCCCGAACTCGGTGTAGTCGCGCTGGGCGACCGCGAGCGCGCCCGAGAATGAGCCTGCCGCAGCGAAGCGTTCGGGCTGGTTGAGCGCGAGTTTCATCGCGCCAAAGCCTCCCATTGAGAGGCCGGCAACGAACGTGTCCTCGCGAGCCGTCGAGACGCGGAAGGTCTGGTTGATGAGGGCGGGAAGCTCCTCGCTTACGTACGTCCAGTATTCTTCGCCGAGCACTTCGTCGGCATAGAACGAACGGCGCACCTCGGGCATGACCACGCAGATCCCCTTCGCGGAGGCGTAGCGCTCGATGCTCGTACGGCGCGTCCATCCCGTGCAGTCATCGCTCAGACCGTGCAGGAGGTACAGGACCCGAACGTGCGGCTCGCCGTTGTCGTCGAGGTCGATCCCTCCCGCCATGCCGATCTGGCCATCGGTCTGCTGCGGATAGAGCACAACGGCGCTCGTTCCCATGCCGAGGGCGGGCGAGTGGAAATCCATGCGTGAGTGAATCATGGCTCCAGCGTAGTCGCCGCTCCACACTCACACCCATCCACATTTGACTAGGGGCGCTAGTCTTGAACATCAAGGGGCTCTAGATTTACCCTATGGTCAAGCCAATAAAGTACCGCGACGCTGCCAAGGTGCTTCGGGCACGAGGGTGGAGACATGACAGTACGCGTGGCTCGCACGAGAAGTGGAAGCACCCCTTGAACCCTTCCCCGATCATCCTTCCAGCTCATCCAGAAATTTCGCCGGGCGTCATTCGAAGCATCGCACGAACGCTCGGCTCCCAAGCACCGAAAGAGTGGAGGTAGCACTCATGGTGGCTTCGCCATTTCACGTCCTTGCTCGCCGCGAAGGTCGATGGTGGGTTGTCGAGATTCCGGCCCTCGATATCGCGACTCAAACACGCAACCTCAAGGATGCCCGCGCCGTCGCAGCCGAGGCCATCGGCCTTTACCTCGATGTCGACGAATCAAAGGTGACCGTCGATCTCTCGATCCAGCTTCCGCGCGACGTGAGCTCGACATGGCAAAAAGCCCGCGACCTTGAGGAAGAGTCTCGAAAGACTTCCGCCGAGGCGGCCCGCCTCTCACGCGCTGCCGTCCGCACCTTGCGCGCAAGCGGCATGAGCCAACGCGACACCGCGGAGGCACTCGGCCTTTCGTATCAGCGCATCGCCCAGCTCGAGAAACAGACCGCTCCCACCTAGTGAAACAGCCCACATAAAACGGGAGCCGCCGGTAAAATCGTGCAGGCCATGCACAAAAACTCCGCGACCTCGCACCCGCATCCGATGATCCGGCTGTGGCGAATCGTTCGGCCCATACGCGTCCGTCTCATGCTCGGTCTCGTGTGCGCGATCGGCAGCGCGGTACTCGGGCTCATGATTCCTCAGGTGCTCGAGCGCCTCGTGAATTCCGACCTCGTCCAGGGTGGCACCGCTGCAGCTGTGTGGACCGCGGGCGCAACCGTGCTCGTGCTCGGTATTTTCGAGGCCCTCCTCCTGTTCCTCCGCCGCGTATTTGCGCTCGTTCCCGCAACCGCCATCGAACGCGACATGCGCACCGACCTGTACGACAAAATCCAGGACATGCCCGTCACCTTCCACGACCAATGGAGTTCAGGGCAGCTGCTCTCGCGCGCGATGAGCGATACGAACCTCATCCGTCGCTGGATCGCCTTCGGCGTCATCATGGGCGTGACCACAGCCGTCACGACCATCGTGGGCATCGCACTACTCATCCGCGCGAGCTGGATCCTCGCACTCGTCTTTATTGCAGCGGCGATCCCGATCGGGATTTTCTCGTTCCGGTTCAACCGGCAGTTCTCCACCCTCTCTCGCCTCTCGCAGGATCAAAACGGCGACCTCGCCACCACAATCGAACAATCCGTGCAGGGCATCCGCGTACTCAAAGCCTTCGGCCGTGGCCCCACGGCTCTCGAACAGTTCACCCTCCAGGCCGATGAGCTTCGCGGAACCGAGGTCAAAAAAGCCACCGCGATCGCGCGCTTCGACATGCTCATGTACGGCCTTCCCGAGATTGCCACCTCCATCAGCCTCCTGCTCGGGATCTACCTCACGGCACACGGCCACATGAACCTCGGCCAATTGAGCGCCTACTTCGTGACGGCCGTGCTCGTCACGGGCCCCGTGCGCATGCTCGGCCAGCTGTTCGGCATGCTCATCAATACGAACACCGCGCTCGACCGCTACTTCGAAGTCATGGACGCCCCGAACACGATCGCCGATCCCGAGACGCCGACGCTCGATCCCGGGCACACGTTCTCAGGCAGGCTCGCCCTCCACGACGTCCACTTCCGCTACTCCGATTCGCCCGCGCACATGCCCGACCTCCTCGACGGCGTGAGCCTCGAGGTCGAGCCGGGCGAGACGATGGCGCTCGTGGGGATCACGGGCTCCGGCAAATCCACCCTGCTTCAGCTCGTGCCTCGCCTCTACGACGTCACATCCGGCCAGGTCACGATCGACGGTCACGATGTGCGCGACATCCCCCTCGACACCCTCCACCGGATCACGGCCTTCGCGTTCGAAGACGCAACGCTTTTCAGCGATTCCGTTCGCGACAACGTGCTCCTTGGGGCACCCGGATACGAAAGAACCGTCGGAACCGTCGAGTTTGCGGACAGGCTCTTTGGTTCCGACGGCACCGTACCCCCGGTGACGCGCACGTCCATGCGAACCGCCGAGCTCGATCGGGCCCTCGAACTCGCCCTCGACACAGCCGACGCGCGCTACGCCTACGACCTGCCCGAGGGCATCGAGACCCACATCGGCGAGGAGGGAATGAGCCTTTCGGGCGGCCAGCGCCAGCGCCTCGCCCTCGCGCGAGCAATCGCTGCGAAACCCACGGTGCTCCTCCTCGACGACCCGCTCTCCGCCCTGGATACGAAAACCGAGGAGCGCGTCACGGAGCGGCTGCGAGAGGTGCTCTCGCACACGACAACTCTCATCGTCGCGCACCGCACGTCGACCGTGGCGCTCGCGGACCGCGTCGCACTCCTCGAGGATGGCCGCATCACGGCTGTCGGCACACACACGCAGCTCATGGCCTCGAGCGAACGCTACCGCTACGCGATCGCGAACCAGGAAGAAGAGGCGCGAGGAAACCGAAACCTGACGCGGGTCGCGACAGAAACGGGAAGCCTCGAGGTCGCCGAGATTCGCAAAGCGGTTGACGAGAAGGGAGGTGCGCGATGAGCCAAGCGGTCGAAGAAGAAGATCACGAGCTCACGAAGGAAGAAAACCGCGCCTCGCGCAAGCGCTCGCTCGCGCTGCTGCGCGAGCTGCTCGCGCCCGAAAAGGGTTCGATCGTGCTTGTCGCCATCATGGTGGTTCTCGCGCAGGCCGCTGTCGTGGCAGGCCCCGCGATTCTCGCGTGGGGCATCGACCACGGACTTCCCGCACTCATCAACGGCAACGCACTCCCCGCACTCGGCGCCGCCGGTCTCCACGCGACCTGCGCGATTCTCGCCGCGCTCCTCACGTTCGCCTTCACCCGCCAGTCCTCCGTCATCGGCCAGAGGCTCCTGCTCGAGCTGCGCCGCCGCGTTTTCCGGCACACGCAGCGCCTTTCTCTCGAATTCCACGAACGCTATACCTCCGGGCGCATCGTCTCTCGCCAAACGTCCGACATGGAGGCCCTGCGCGAGCTTCTCGAGTTCGGCGTGCCGATCCTCATCGGCTCGAGCCTCTCGATGGTTCTCACCGCCGCATCAATCGTCGCGATGGACTGGCCAACCGGGCTCATCATGCTCGTGCTGCTCATCCCGTGCATCGCCCTCACCGTGTGGTTCCAGGTGCGCTCGCGCATCGCCTATCGCGGCATGCGCACCCACTCGGCAGCCCTCATCGTGCAGTTCGTCGAGGCGATGAACGGTATCCGCGCCGTCAAGGCCTTCCGCAAGGAGGAATCGAACTCAACCGAATACCGCGCGCTCGCCGAAAACTATCGCCGCGCGACCCTCAACTCGATCTCCGTGTTCGGCATCTACCAGCCCGCGCTGCGCCTCCTCGCGAACGTCACGGTCGCGGCGGTCCTCGTCGTGGGCGGCTTCCGCGTCCTCGCGGGCGACTTGAGCGTGGGCGTGCTCCTCGCCCTCGTGCTGTACGCGAGGCGCTTCTTCCAGCCCGTCGATGAGATCGCGAACTTCTACAACTCGTTCCAGTCGGCCACGGCGGCACTCGAGAAGATCAGCGCGCTTTTGTGGGAGGTTCCGACGGTTGCCGAGCCCACCGTCGCGCACGCAAAATCTATTGCGAGCGGCCGCGGGGCAATTCAGTTCACGGATGCCGAGTTTCGCTATAGCGAGGATGGCCCCCTCGTGCTCAAGCCCCTCGATCTCACGATTCCCGCAGGCCAGACCGTCGCACTCGTCGGGCAGACGGGTGCGGGCAAGTCGACCATCGCGAAGCTCGTCTCGCGTTTTTACGACGTCACGCAGGGCTCCGTGGAGCTCGACGGTGTCGATCTTCGCGACCTCACGAGCGAGGAACTCACGCGCAATGTCGTGATGGTGACCCAAGAGGCGTACCTGTTCAGCGGCACCGTTGCCGACAACATCGAGTTAGGGCGGCCCGGCGCGAGTCGCGAGGAGATCGTCCGCGCGGCGAAAGCGATCGGGGCGCACGAGTTCATCGAGGCCCTCCCCTACGGCTACGACACCGACGTGAGCAAGCGCGGCGGGCGCGTCTCCGCTGGTCAGCGTCAGCTCATTTCGTTCGCGCGTGCGTTCCTCGCGAACCCGAACGTGCTCATCCTCGACGAAGCGACGAGTTCGCTCGACTTGCCGAGTGAACGCCTCGTGCAGGAGGGCCTCACGAAGCTCCTCGGCAACCGCACGGCGATCATCATCGCTCACCGCCTCTCGACCGTGATGATCGCGGACCGTGTGCTCGTGCTCCACGATGGGGTCGTGGTCGAAGACGACGCCCCCAGGGCGCTCATCGAGCAGGGAGGCCGCTTCGCCGCCCTCTACAAAGCGTGGCAGGATTCGCTCTAGGGTTCCTCGGCTTCACTCGCGCCTTCACCTAACCGCTCTAGTACTTCCTTGTAGCGCTCAAGGCCGAAGGCTGCTGCGTCGCTCACGATGCGCTCGTGTTCAGCCTGATTCGTCGCCATGAACTACTCCTTTTCCTAGTTCCATGAGCCGCATCGAGGTTGCCGTTGCGCGCTCGAGGTTACGCGGGCCGTCCTTGAGGGCCTCGTCAAGGGTTGAGACGCCCTGCACGATCGGCACAAGCGCGCTCACACCATGAGCGTAAAGCACCTCGGCGCCCTCACCAATGCGTCCCGCGAAGACCACGCACGGCACGCCGTGGCGCTGCGCAAGCGCGGCAACACCCGCGGGGGCCTTACCGTTAAGCGTCTGCGCGTCAATCGATCCCTCGCCGGTGAGGACAAGATCGGCGTGCGCAATCGTTCTTTCGAGGCTCACCGTACGCGCGACGAGATCGAAACCCGGCTCGAATCGCGCATCGAGGAACGTCGCGAGGGCCCAGCCGAGCCCACCCGCGGCGCCAGCACCGGGCTCGGTTGCATGAGCCCGGGCGCCAAGGGAAGGGTCCGACGCTTCCGCAGCCTCCACGAGTTCCCCGAGGAAACCCTCGAGCTTCGCCACCGTGGCGGGATCCGCGCCCTTTTGCGGGCCGAAGACCGCGCTTGCACCACTCGTGCCGAGGAGCGGGTTCGTCACGTCGCACGCGACCTCGATGCTGATCTCAAAGAGCCGAGGATCGAGGCCGCTCACGTCAATGCGGGCAAGGCGCCCGGCTAGAGAGGCGGGTACGGGGGGAAGCGGGCGACCGTCTGAATCAAGAAAACGCGCGCCGAGCGCACCGAGCATCCCCACCCCGCCATCATTCGTTGCGGAGCCGCCAATGCCGATGATGAGCCGGCCGCCCTCGCCAAGCCGATCGAGCGCGGAGGAGATGAGTTCGCCGACGCCGCGCGTGCTCGCCCTCATCGGGTCGCGCTCCCCCGATTGAAGGTGCATGAGGCCAGCGGCACTCGCCATCTCGAGGACCGCTGTGGACGGCTGCGCGCCTGGGGCGAAGGCGTACTCGGCGCTCACGGGGCGGCCCAGCGCATCCGCAACGGCGACGGAATGGAGGGTGGCCTCGAGCGCGGAAGAGAGGGACGCGGTGAAACCCTCACCACCGTCGGAAACGGGGACGCAAACGCACTCGGGGCGCGGAACCACGGAACGCACCCCGCGGGCAATGGCCTCGGCGGCCTCCCCGGCGCTCATCGACTCCTTAAAAGAATCGGGCGCGATCACAATCCTCATTTCGAGCCTCCCTGCCCTTGCCCCACGGCGACCTGGGCGTCTCCCGCCAGCTCTCTCACAGTGAACCTACCGGCTCTCCCACAGAAACCGTCAAGGAGGTACCGTGGAAACATGTCCCAGACCTTAAATTCCGATCCAACCCTGCTCTCGAGCCCCCGAGAAATTCTCGAGGCACTCGTGCGGATCGACAGCACCTCCCACACCGGGAACCTCGAGACGATCGAGCTGCTGCAGCGGATTTTTGCGAGCAAGGGCGTCACGACCCACGTGTTCCGCGAAGAAGATGGGCTCGACGCGAACCTCGTCGCCGTGTTCCCCGCAAAGGGCGAAAGCGCTCGTGAAAGCACCGATCGCAGGGCGAAAGACGTGCTCGGCGAGGACTACGGCACGGGTCGCGGCGGCGTGAACCGGCTCGATGGTGAGAGCACACCCGCGCACGTGCAGGGCGCCGAGCGCCGCGGCATCCTCATCGCGGGCCACACCGATTGCGTGCCCGTCACGGGGCAGAACTGGAGCAGCGATCCCTTCGAGCCCACCGAGCGGGACGGAAAACTCTATGGTCGCGGCACCGCCGACATGAAGGGGTACCTCGCGACCTTCACGGCCCTCGCCGACCGCTTCCTCGCGGCCGAGCTGACCGAACCCGTCTACCTCGCGGCGACGTGGGACGAAGAAACGAGCTGCAACGGTGCGCGCGAACTCGTCAAGCAACTCGAAACCCTCGATATTGCGCCGCGCATCGCCTACGTCGGTGAGCCCACGATGATGGACGTCATCACCGGCCACAAGTCGATGAACGCGTTCGAAGCGGACTTCCGCGGGATTGCGGCGCACTCGAGCCTCCTGCCCCGAGGTCTCAACGCGAACCGCTACGCAGCGGAGTTCACGACCTGGTTCCACGAAGAAATCATCGACCGCGGCGTAGCCGAAGGCCCGAACGATCCCGCCTTCCTCGTCCCCCACATCACGGGCGGTGTGAACCGCTTCGATGGCGGCAACGCGATCAACACGGTCGGGGCGCACGCCCACCTGCTCTTCGAATACCGCGCCCTGCCAAGCGACGACGCGATCGCGATCGCCCGCCGCATCCAAGCGAAGATCGCCGAACTCGACGACGAGATGAAGCAGGCAATTCCCGCCGATCCGGCCGATCCCGAGCAAGCGAAAAACGTCGGCGCGAGCCTCACGATCCGCTCGCTTCTCTACCCGCTCGATTGCGGGACCGACGGTGACGCCGCACAGCTCGCGCGCGAACTCGGCATGACCATCAGCCCCACGAAGGTCACGTACGGCACTGAGTCAGGCATCTACGAGGCCGCGGGCATGAGTGCCGTCGTGATCGGCCCCGGCGACATCGCCCAGGCCCACGGCGCCAACGAATACGTTGACCTCGAACAAATCGACAAATGCGAGGCGTTCTTCCTCGCCCTCCTCGAGAACCTGAGCGCCTCGTAGCTCAAGCGTCGCGAGAACCCCACTTCACCACACTCGACCAATCAGAAAGGCACGCAGTGAACAGCAAGCCGGCGTCGAAACACGACCTGCCCGCGCCCAAACCGGGCACCCCACGAAAAATCCTTGAGCAGGGAACCTTCCGCGAATACAGCCGCGTCGAAGAAATCCTCACGAAGGAATCGGCGGGCGGCATTGCTCTCGTCATCGCGACGATCCTCGCGCTCATCTGCGCGAACTCCCCGCTCGCGGACCTCTACTTCACCATCCGCGACGCCCACTTCGGCTTCGACCTCGGATGGCTGAACCTCAACCTCTCGGTTGCACACTGGGCAGCCGACGGTCTCCTCGCCGTGTTCTTCTTCCTCGTAGGCCTCGAGCTCAAGCACGAGTTCGTGCGTGGCGACCTGCGCGACCCGAAGCTTGCCCTCGTGCCGATGCTCGCCGCGGCCGGTGGCGTCGCGGTACCCGCAATCATCTACACGCTCGTGAACCTCGGTGGTCCCGAAGCTTCCCACAACGGATGGGCGATTCCCGCCGCGACCGACATTGCGTTCGCCGTTGCGGTGCTCACCCTGATCGGCTCGAAGCTTCCCGCCGCCTTGCGCACCTTCCTCCTCACCCTCGCCGTTGTCGACGACCTCATCGCCATCCTCATCATCGCGATCTTCTACGCGGAGGAAACGAAGTTCGTGTACCTCCTCGCGGCAATCCCCGTCATCGCGATCTACGCGCTCGTCGCCTACAAGGCCGAATGGCTGTTCAAGAAGCACTACTCTGCGGCCTGGATGATCCTCTTCCCGCTCGCGGTCATCACGTGGATCCTGTTCTACAACTCGGGCGTGCACGCCACCATCGCGGGCGTCGTACTCGCGTTCTGCGTGCCCGTCCATGCCCGCAGCGCCTACGGCAGCCAGCATTCGCTCGCCGAAACCCTCGAGCACAGGCTTCGCCCGTTCTCGACTGGCGTTGCCGTTCCCGTGTTCGCATTCTTCAGCGCTGGCGTCGCCGTGGGCGGCTTGAGCGGTCTTCTCGACGCCTGGACCACGACCGTCGCCCTCGGCGTCATCGTGGGCCTCGTGTGCGGCAAGATGCTCGGCATCACGGGTACGACCTTCCTCGTCACGAAGCTGACGAAGGCGAACCTGGACGACGAGATCAAGTGGATCGACCTCATCGGCATGTCCGCCATCGCCGGTATCGGCTTCACCGTGTCGCTTCTCGTTGCTGAGCTGAGCTTCGATCCCTCGAGCCCGCTCGTGGAAGACGCAAAGGTCGGGGTGCTGACCGCTTCGCTCCTCGCCGCGATCGTCGGCTCGATTCTTCTTATCCCCCGCAACAACCACTACAAGAAGATCGCCGAACTCGAATCGCGAGACGAGAACCAGGACGGCATTCCCGACGTGTTCTCCGACGACACCTCGCGCACGTCGCAGCCATAGGGCTTCGCACACCGCCCGCATGAATGGGGCTCGGGTCACACGACCCGGGCCCCATTCGCACCTCAGCCTGTAATGTGGGTGGCTGGTGTGCCGGGAAGTCTGGTCGGCACGGGCGAGGCTCCGGATGCTTCGCTCGTTGACAATGCCCGCCGAGCCCCAAGGACTCCCATGACGAGCAAGCACAAGAGCCGTACCGACGCGATCCTCGCCCGCGGCACCTACCGCGAACTCACGCGCATCGAAAGAATCCTCACGACCGAGACCACCGGTGGCCTCATCCTCGTCGGAGCGACCATCCTCGCACTCCTCCTCGCAAACTCCCCTGCCGCCGACGCCTACTTCTCCCTGCGCGACATGCACGTCGGTTTTTCGACAAGCTGGCTGGACCTCGACCTCTCCCTCGCACATTGGGCGGCCGACGGACTCCTCGCGATTTTCTTCTTCCTCGTAGGCCTCGAACTCAAGATGGAGCTCACGAAAGGAGACCTGCGTGATCCCCGCCGCGCGTTCGTGCCCGTCGCGGCCGCTGCGGGAGGCGTCGCGCTGCCGGCCCTGCTCTACTCGGCCATCAATGCGGCAAACCCCGAGACACTCGGTGGCTGGGCGATTCCCGCCGCAACCGACATTGCCTTCGCCGTCGCAGTCCTCGCAATCGTCGGCTCAAAGCTCCCCGCGGCGCTGCGCACCTTCCTCCTGACCCTCGCGATCGTCGATGACCTGATCGCCATCACGATCATCGCCGTGTTCTACTCGAGCGACCTCAAGCTCCACTACCTTGCCTTCGCGCTCATCCCTCTCGCGCTCTACTGGCTGGTCGCCAACAAGGCCGAGGCACTCTTTAAAAAGCACTACAGCGCCGCGTGGTTCGTTCTTCTCCCGCTCGGCCTCATCGTGTGGGCGCTCTTCTACAACTCCGGCATCCACGCGACGATCGCCGGCGTGGCCCTCGCCTTCATGATCCCGGTGAATCCGCTTTCGAAGTACGGCGAGCGCTACTCGCTTGCCGAAACGTTCGAGCACCGCTTCCGCCCGCTCTCCTCGGGCATCGCCGTGCCGATCTTTGCATTCTTTAGCGCGGGCGTCGCCGTCGGCGGCCTCAGCGGGCTCGCCGAGGCGTGGACCTCAAGCGTTGCGCTCGGGATCACCGTCGGTCTCGTCGCAGGAAAGATGCTCGGCATCGTGGGAACGACGTTCCTCGTGACGCGGATCCGAGGCGCAAACCTCGACCCCGACATTAAGTGGATCGACCTCACGGGTGTCGCGGCGCTCGCCGGCATCGGCTTCACCGTGTCACTCCTCGTGGCCGAGCTCAGCTTCGACGTTGCCAACCCCGCGCATGATTGGGCGAAGGTCGGCGTGCTCACCGCTTCGGTGCTCGCCGCGATCGTGGGCGCCGCTATCCTCACGCCGCGAAACGCCCGCTATGCGAAGATCGCCGAACGCGAAAAGGTCGATGTGAACCACGACGGCATCCCCGACGTGTTTGCCGACGATACTTCGCGCACGAAGTAGCCGCCGGGGAATAGACCGCCGCCTCTACTCGGCGGCGCCCTCCTCGCGCTGCGCGTAGTACGCGATGCGGTCGGTATGCACCCAAATGCGTGCCGCATCCGAGGTAAGCGTGAGAAGCGCGAGGGTGCTCAGCCCAACACCGAGCAGCTCGGTGGCACTCGCCGCTCCCGCGGGCTCGAGCGCGGCTACGCTAATGCGCGCAAGCGAGTCGAAGGCGAGAAGGGCCATGAGGCCGAGCCTCGCCCACCTGTTGCGACCAAGCATGAACAGGAACAGCAGGATCTGCCCCGCAACGAGCACGGTGAAAGGCAGAAGCGGGGCTTCGCCGAGCTGATCGAAGCCGAGGGCGCGCACGATGCCGTCGGCCTGCGCGGCCCCCGATCCCTTCGCCCACACGAGCCCCCACAGAGCCACCACCGCTGCCGCCTCAAGCGCGATCATGAGCCCGACGAACCCGATCGATGGGGGCGGCAGGTGGTGGTCGCCGACGTTGCGGAGTGCCTGCAGAAAATCCTCGCGAGCGCCATGCCATTCGCGCTCGAGCGACTGCATGAGTTCGCGCGGGCGCAGCGAGCGTCCACGCAGGTAGAAGATACCCGTGGCACGGTTGCGCGGCTGGATCACCGCGGTGGACCCGGTCGAGCGAGCCTCGGCGCCCGTCACGTCAACGACGGGCAAGTGGCCGTCCGTGCGAAGCGGATCCCCGCCGCCGTTCCTGTGGTGGTAGGAGGTCGAATAATCCTTGATAACGCCCACGGGGATCGCGTGGTCGGCGTGCAACAACGTATCGACGACGTAGTTACGTTCAACGTCCGTGTTTTCGTCGATCTTGTGCGTGACCTGGAACGTGAAGCGCGAAAGCCCCACGCCGCGGTCGAACGTCGCCGCGGCAAGCCACGTTACGCGGTGCCCGCCGGGCATGACCCACTTATGCGGCACTCGCCAGAACCGGATGTGGTGACGCCTGAGCGTCGTACCGCCCACCTCCTGCTGGTAGGCGAACTCGTGCCGTCGACCAAAGAGGAAGAGCGAACTCACCGGGGCCTGCGGGTAGGAGCGTCGAAGAAGAAACGAGATTACCGCGCGCCTCGCGCTGTGCAGCGTGTTCTCCTCCGCGAGAACCCAGCCGGCCTTGCGCATCGCCACGTGGATATCCTCGGCTGAGCCTTCGAACGCAAGGTTCACGGGGTCGCCCAGCAGACCGTCAGCCGTGCGCGTGCGCCCCATGAAGTAATCGGGAACGTACACGGCCGTGAGCGCCTGGTGAATGCGCGGGAGAGCGACGTAGGTGAACACGAGCCAAAACACGAGAAGGTTGACGAGGCGCCTCGGGTTGGTCGTGAGGCCCTGCCGCAGAAACACGTAGGCAAGCACGAGCGAGAGAACGGTCGCGAGCAGCACGAATAGGGCGTCAAGCCGAGGGTAGATCTCGAGGCGCGGGCGGTCGTGGCTATGGCCGGCCGCGTGATCATATTCGGGATACGTGAGCGGAACGGGCCGCTTCCACTTCGCGAACCGGGTGCGTTTCGTGTGCGGCGGGCGGGGCACGACGCGCGGTTTCTCCGGGAGAACAAACGGTTGCGACGGTCGCCTCGCCTCAGCGCGTGCGCGCCCCCCGTAAGCCTCCATGCCGCTCATTGTACGGGCGGCGCCTCCCGATCCCGATGATTCAGGGACCGCCCGATGGAGATTTATAGGCTTGTGTGAGGCTTTAGGAAGAAGGATTCGATGACCTCTACGAGCGAGTTCGCGTCGACAAGCCCGCTGCTCACCCTCAATGACGGCAAGAAGATCCCCCAACTCGGCTTCGGGGTGTACAAGACTCCGAACGATGAGGTGGAGGCCGCGATCGAGTGTGCGTTTGAGGCCGGCTACCGGCACATCGATACCGCGAAGCTCTACGGCAACGAAGAGGGCGTGGGGCGTGCCGTGCGAAACTCGGGCCTCGAGCGCTCGAGCGTGTTCGTCACGACAAAGGTGTGGAACGACGATCACGGGCGCGAAAAGACGCGCCGCGCTTTCGAGGAGAGCCTCGAGCGGCTCGGCCTCGACTACGTCGACCTCTACCTCATCCACTGGCCCATGCCCATGAACGGCCTCGCGGTCGACACTTGGGAGGAACTCATCAGGCTCCGTGAGGAGGGCCTCGCGACCTCGATCGGCGTCGCGAACTTCCCGGCACAGCGCATCGACGAGCTGACGGAGGCGACGGGGGTTGTGCCCGTGCTGAACCAGATCGAGCTCAACCCCTATTTCGCGCAAAACGACCTGCGCGAAGCCAATCGCGAGCGCGGCATCTTGAGCCAGGCCTGGGCGCCCCTTCATCGCGGCAAGGGCCTCTTCGACGAACCGATCATCCGCGAGATCGCCGAGCGCCTCGAGGCAACCCCCGCGCAGGTCGTGCTCACGTGGCACCTCGCGCTCGGCACGATCGCGATCCCGAAGTCGGTGACGCCGAGCCGAATCCGCGAGAACTTCGACGCGCTCAATGTGCGCCTCACGCCCGAGGACCTCGCGGCAATCGCGGCCCTCGACCGCGGCGAGGCCGGGCGCACCGGCTTCGACCCGGAAACCATGGAGCGAGGAGCTGGCTACCAAGGCTAGACACCACGCACCACAGCCCCCGACAGTCCGTGCCCGCCAACCGTAAGGAGACAACAATGGCCTACGAAAGCCCACTCACAACCCTGAACGACGGGAAGACAATCCCGCAGCTCGGCTTCGGCGTGTTCAAGGTTCCGAACGATGAAACCGCCGCCGCCGTCAAGGCCGCGATCGAGACCGGCTACCGCCACATCGACACCGCCGCCGTCTACGGCAACGAGAAGGGCGTTCGCGAGGGCATCGATGCCGCGGGCGTTGACCCGAAGGACCTTTTCATCACGACGAAGCTGTGGAACGCGAACCAGGGCTACGACGAGACAATGCGCGCCTTCGACGAGTCGATGGGCAAGCTCGGCCTCGACGTGCTCGACCTTTACCTCATCCACTGGGCGTGCCCGAGCTTCGGCCTCTACAACGACACGTGGAAGGCCTTCATCGAACTTCAGAAGCAAGGCCGCATCACCTCGATCGGTGTCTCGAACTTCCCCGCGGAAAACCTCGAGGATCTCATTGAGACGAGCGGCGTGACGCCCGTCCTCAACCAAATCGAGCTTCACCCCTACTTCAACCAAGCCGAGCTGCGTGTCACCAACACCAAGTACGGCGTAGCAACCGAGGCGTGGGGGCCGCTTGGCCAGGGCGGTGACGTCCTGAGCGATCCCGCGCTCGAGGCCATCGCGAAGGCTCATGACGCGAGCATCGCCCAGGTCATCCTCGCGTGGCACCGCCAGCTCGGCACCATTGCGATCCCGAAGTCGGTCACGCCTTCGCGCATCGCCGAGAACTGGGAGTCGCTCGGCCTCACGCTCAGCGGTGAGGAGATCGAGAAGATCAACGCCCTCTCGCGCGCCGACGGCCGCGGCGGCCCGGATCCGGCCACGGCGGATTTTAAGTAAACCGTCGGCGGCGAAGTTTCGTTCCGCCAAGCGGAAGGTAACAAGTTCACGAACACTGTGCGGAACCTGCCCGCGCCCTCTTCCCCGGGGGCGCGGGCCTTCCTATTTTGGAGGCATGAGTGACGCACGCACCCTTTCACGCACCGACTTCACGTTCCGCGCACGCGGTCATTTCGCGCTTTCGCAAGACGAGGCGTGGGACCGCATGACCCAGCAGTGGCTGCCCGCGTGGCTCGGCCTTCCGTCGATCCCCCTCATGGTGGGCGGCCCCCTCGTCAAGAACCCCGGTAAGAACCGCCAGATCATCGGCAAGGTGCTCGGCTCGGCACTCGGGCACCGCATCCGCGTCGAGTACGACAGCCCGCTCGTGAGCGCTCGCATCATCGTGCAAGCGACCCTCATGGAGGACGAGGGCGCGACGGTCCTCGAGCTCGATGTGGAGAACGCTCCGTCGCACGACGCACTCGAAACTCTCCGCGAAGTATGGGGCGAGCGCGTCGCGGCCGCCGAGGCCGAAGTTGCCCGTGAGCACGAGGCGTATCGAGCACTCTAAACACTCGCAAACCGCATACGCGAAAGCCCCGCCCGACTGGGCGGGGCATCCGTGCTGTTCACGCGTGAATGACATCCATGTAGTTCTCCCCAACCGTGGACAACGTTGTGGATAACTCTGTTGAGGCGGGGCTATACGAGAGTGAAACCCCGCCCGACCGAAGCGGCATTAGACAAGGTAGCCCGCCTGTGCCGCGAGCCACCACTTCACCGCGCACGCGGCGATCAGCAACACGACGAGTCCCGCAACCACGCCGCCGTGAATGAGCGCCGATTTTTTCGCGACAGCAACGCGATCCGCGCCAGGTTCGGCGGTCGGTCGGGTTGCGAAGAAAAGACCGACGGCTGCTGCCCCCACAACGAGGCCTCCAAGGTGGCCCTGCCACGAGATACCCGGGTAGAGGAAACCGATCACGAAGTTGAGCACGATAAGGATAAGAACCTGCGTGCTCTCCGCACCGAGGCGGCGTTGGAGGATCAGGAGCGCACCAAATAGGCCGAAAAGACCGCCCGAAGCGCCTACCGTGCCCGTGAACCACGCATCCGTGCCCATGCTTGACAGAAGCAGCACGGCGGTGTGCCCGCCGAACACGCTCACGAGGAACACCGCGAGATATCGCCAGTGGCCGAGCGCACGCTCAAGGAATTGACCCACGGCCCACAGGGCATACAGGTTGAGACCCACGTGCGCGATTCCCCCGTGGAGGAAGCCGCTCGTGAGGAAAGTCCACGGCATCGCGAGCGAGCGGAACGGCGCGAACATGAACCACTGCGAGAGCGTGCGGTCAAGCCCGATGAACTGGAGCGCGAAGATCACGGCGCACAGCCCCATGATCGCGTATGTCACGACGGGGAGGGTGCGCACGGGCTCGGCTCCCACAACGGTTCGCGGGGCACTCTGACGCTGACTGTGTTCGGCCTCGCTCACACAGTCGACGCAATGGACGCCGACGGCGGCCCGGCGCTGGCATTCGACACACGCGGGGCGATCGCAGCGCTGGCAGCGGATAAGAGAGGGCCGATCCGGGTGGCGCGGGCACACGGAGTCCGTACTACTCGTGTAGTGCGGCTCTTCCGCGCCCGGCTGCGGATCGGCTCCTTTTCCGTAGCTCTGGGACATCGACGAAGTGAACCTTCGGGTCAGTCCTCGATGGTCACCGAGTTGATGACGACGTCTTCGAGCGGGCGATCACGCATGTCGGTATCGACCTTGGCAATCTCGTCGACGACCTTCTTCGAGGCATCGTCGGCAACCTCACCAAACACGGTGTGCTTGCCGTGCAGGTACTGGGTCGGGGCAACGGTGATGAAGAACTGCGAGCCGTTGGTGCCCGAGGGGCGGCCCGTGATGGCGTTCATGCGCTTACCGGCATTGGCCATCGCGAGAACGTAGGGCTCGTTGAAGTTCTTTTCCGAGATTTCATCGTCGAAGTTGTAGCCGGGGCCGCCGGTGCCGGTGCCGGTCGGGTCGCCGCCCTGGATCATGAAGCCATCGATGATGCGGTGGAAGATCACGCCGTCGTAGTAGGGGCGCTTTTCCTTGTCGCCCGTGACCGGGTTCGTGAATTCGCGCTCGCCCTTCGCGAGCTCAACGAAGTTCGCGACGGTCTTGGGGGCGTGGTGAGCGAACAGTTCGAGGCGAATATCGCCGTGATTCGTATGAAGCGTTGCAAACATGACTCGATCCTCCCACACCCTCGCTGAATATCGCCGGGTGGCACTCGGTCATTCTGCATAGAAACTGTGATCTACCGCGGCGCCGCTAGTAGGCTTAAGGCATCGCGGCGTGGCTACCACCCGCACTTCCAGACCGCCGCCGGGGTAGTCCGGCGCACGAACGAAAGGGTCAGCGATGGCTTTCACCAATTCCAAGCGCGAGGCCAAGAAGGCCGCGAAGAAGCACGCAAAGCACGCGAGGAAGCAGGCCGAAAAGCAGGCAAAGCGCGCGCAGAGCACGTGGTACAAGGCGCTCAACAACGCCGGGCCGCTCTTCAACGAGGCATCGAAGGAGGCGCGTAAGCGCGCCGAAAAGTTCTACGGCGACTACGCCCCCGAGGTTGAAAAGCGCGTACGCAAGGGCCTCGATGCAGGCCAGGCACGCGTGAGCGGGCTTTCGAGCCGCCTTTCTGATGAGTTCGATCGCAACGTCGGCCCGCGCGCTCGCAAGTTCCGCAGCGATTTCGAGGCTGACTACCTCCCCCGCGCTCGCCGCACGGCGGATGCCGCGAACACGACCCTCAGCGCGGCCGTTGCCGCCGCTGTGGATGCCGCTCGCGCCGAATGGGAGAAGGGCGCGCCCGAGATCCGCACCGCCGCCACCACGAGCCCCGTTGCCGACAAGAAGAAGTCGAAGGTCGGCACCGTCCTCGTCGTCCTCGGTATTGCCGCGGTTGCCGGCACCGCCGGCTACCTCGCCTGGCAGAAGACCCGCCCCGTCGAAGATCCGTGGGCCCCGCCCGCGGACTTCGCTCGCTCGCACTACCCCGCAGCTGGCGTGAGCGAAGAAGATTCGACCGAAGTTTCCGATTCGGTAGCTGCAGCCGAGGCCGGCGACGTCTCCGAGTCCCTCGCCGATGGCGAGAAGGAAAACACCCACAAGGGTGAGTGACACTCCGCCGCACAGCAGCACGAGCCCCGTTCCCCACGCCCGCCGTGGGAGCGGGGCTCTCTCGCACACCCTCGCGCCTCTCACGCCGGCGGATCTTCCGCACCTGTGGCTCCTCCACTCGGATCCGCGCACGTTCACGCTCGACACGATCGGGCCGCTCGAAACCGTCGACCAGATGCAGCGCGTCCTGGGCATGTGGCTCGACTCGCATGAGCGCGACGGCTTCGGTTACTGCGCCATCCGCGAGGCAGGATCGGGCGAGTTCCTCGGTGTCGCGGGGCTTTCCGCGATGCCGCTCGGGAAGCGCTGGGTCGCCAACACCTACGTGCGTTTAGCGCCGAGGGCCTGGGGAACCGGGGTCGCCACGGCCGCGCTCACGACGTGTCTTCGCGAGGTCGCCGCGCTCGACACCGCGCCGCGCGAGGCCGCGTTTATTACCGCGGAGCACAACCTTCCCGCGCGCCGCCTCGCCGAGCGCCTCGGCTTCATCCTCTCTTCCGAAAGCGACCCGACCGAATCTGGCGCCCACGTCGTCTACCTCCTCGATCTCCATGACCACACCTGATCCCCGCTCGCCCTTCGGTTTCGCGGGCCGCTACGCACCCTCGCCGAGCGGCGATCTGCACCTCGGCAACCTTCGTACGGCCATCCTCGCGTGGGTTTTTGCGCGCCGCACCGGCCGTCATTTCCTCATGCGCATGGAGGATCTCAACCGCGTGAAGGAAGGAAGCGCCGCGAGGCAGCTCGAGGACATGGAGGCGCTTGGCCTCGACTGGGACGGCCCTGTCGCCTGGCAGTCGACGCGACTTGACCTGTATCGACGGGTCGTGGCGGCCCTCGATGAACGCGGGCTCGTCTACGAGTGCTATTGCACCCGCCGCGAGATTCACGAGGCGCCGTCGGCCCCTCACGCCCCGCCTGGGGCGTACCCCGGAACATGCCGGGACCTCACCGAAGTCGAGCGGGAGGCCGGTCGCACGAAGATGCGCGCGCTGAATCGCGAGCCGTCGCTGCGACTGCGCGCGGATACGCACTCCTACGAGGTCACCGACCTGTACGCCGGGCACACCCTGGGCGACGTCGACGACTTCGTGCTCGTGCGCGGCGATGGGATGTTCGCCTACAACCTCGTGGCGGTGGTCGACGATATTGAGACGGGCGTCGATCAGGTCGTGCGCGGGGATGATCTCCTCAGCTCGAGTCCGCGCCAGGCCTACCTCACCGACCTACTCGCGCACGCCGCGCCCTGGCTTTTCCCGCACCCTGATCGCCTCGGCGCGGGCCCGACGGTCGCCGGGACAGCCTCGCCACCGCCTCCGTCAGCGCGCCTCTCCTACATTCACGTCCCGCTCGCCCTCAATACAGATGGGGCGAGGCTCGCCAAGCGAGACGGGGCCGTGACGCTCAGGGATCGCCTCGCCAAAGGCGAAAGCCCCGAGGCCGTCGCCGAAACCATCGGAGACTCCCTGGGGCTTCCGGGGTGCCGAAGCGCCCGCGACATCCTCGAGGCCTTCGACCCTGGCGCCTTGCCGCGAGCGCCATGGATCTACACGCCCGGCGAGTGACCCGGCGCCTAAATCACGCTCACGCCGAGCAGCGTACCGATGCCGTAGGAGACGGCCATCGCTGCCGTGCCGCCGAGAATCGTGCGGATCGTCGCCCGGCCCGCTTTCGCCTGGCCGAGGCGCGCCGAAATAGAGCCGGTGAGGGCGAGCGCGATGACAACCGCGAGAACGACAGCGGGGACTTTGAAGGCAACGGGCGTGACGAGCACGGCGATCAACGGGAGGAGGCCGCCGAGCGTGAATGCGATGAGTGAGGCAAAGGCGGCGCCGAGCGGCGATGCGATCGACTCTTCTTCAATGCCGTAGCGCACGCGGGCATGAGCGTCGAGCGCGTCGTGCGCGCTCATGCGTTCGGCGGCTTCGCGCGCAAGGTCTTCGGGGATCCCGGTCTCCTCGAGAGAGGCCGCGAGGGCTGCGAGTTCACGTTCCGGATCCGCGGCGAGACGCTGCCGCTCACGCTCGAGGAGCGAACGTTCGGTGTCTCGCTGCGTCGAAACGGACACGTACTCGCCCATCGCCATCGAGAGCGCGCCGGCACTGAGCGCGGCGGCACCCGCGATCGCGAGAGCGCCGAAGGTCGGGGTTGCGGCGGCGACGCCAACGACCATGCCGGCGACGGACACGATGCCATCGTTTGCGCCGAGCACACCGGCACGCAGGCGGTTGAGGTTCGCCGATGACGCGGCGCGGTCGTGGGTGTCCTCGGAGGAGGTTTCTGAGGCGGTGCTAGAGCTACTCATAGCTCTCACGCTACGTCGCTAAAAACCTTGCCCGCTAGACCGGGAAGCCTACCCTTAGCGTCCTTCGCCACCCTCGACAGCGGCCGCCGGTTTATCGTCGTTCGTCTTCGGCGCCCACAGAAGCGAGGCGATAATCGCGATGATCATCGAACCGGCAATGACGGCGAGCGACAGCCAGATCGGGATCTCGGGGATCGAGTGCACGAAGTGTCCGAATCCGGAATTCTCGGGCCACAGCGGCGCCTCGTGGGCTGCGTGAATGACGAGCTTGAGGCCGATGAAGGCGAGGATCGCCGCGAGACCGTAGTGGAGGTACACGAGGCGATCCACGAGCCCGCCGAGCAGGAAGTACAGCTGGCGAAGGCCCATGAGCGCGAACAGGTTCGTCGTGAACACGATGAACGGGTTCTGCGAAATGCCGAGGATCGCGGGGATCGAGTCGAACGCGAACATCACGTCGGTCAGGCCGATCGTGAGGAACACGAGCAGCATCGGCGTGAAGACCTTCTTGCCGTTCACCACCGTGCGGAGCTTGTTTCCGTCGTACTCATCGTGAACGCGGATGGCCTTCTTGAGCTTCTTCATGACGAAGCCGTCCTCGGCCTCCTCCTCTTCCTCGCCCTGGACCTGCTTATAGGCCGTGTAGAACAGGAAGATCGCAAAGATGTAAAACACCCACGCGAAGGAATTGATCACGGCGATGCCGAGCAAAATCAAGATCGCACGCGCAATGAGCGCGATGATGATGCCCACCATGAGCACCTCTTGCTGGTATTTCCTCGGCACAGCAAACTTCGACATGATCACAATGAACACGAAGAGGTTGTCGATACTGAGCGAGTATTCGGTGAGCCAGCCCACGATGAATTGTCCCGCGACCTGGTGGTCGGCGAGGAAGTAGAGCGTGACGGCGAAGATGAGCGCGAGCGCCACGTAGAACACGACCCAGCCGATGCACTCCTTGAAGGACGGCACGTGGGGGCGCTTGAGAACGAGGAGAAGGTCGATAACGAGGATCGCAACGAGGACGATCAGCGAAATGACCTCGAACTGCAGGGAAATCTCACCCATCGGGGTCCCTTCGGGCTGGGGGCGGTGGAAATGACGAGGGCGCCTCACATCATGGGGCGCCCGTCTTCGGATTGTGTCTAGTCTACGTGTTCACCTTGGACGAGAGTCGAGCGAAGAGGTCAGGAATCACCTGCGCAATGTCGCTTGCGAGAATCGGCGCGTGGCCCTCACCCGCTGCGAGGGCCGCGGCGTGAGCGTGCAGGGTCACAGCGGCTTCGCACACCGCAAGGAGCGTCCGACGGTCGCCGCGCTCAAGCCCTTGCGCGATCTGTGCGTGGTTGAGCGCCAGCAACGCCCCGGTGATGCCCGCGAGCGCATCGCCCGTTCCCGCGGTCGCGAGGCGCGTCGTGGGCGATGTGACCGCGAGAGTGTCGGTCCCCGGCGCGGCAATCCACGTCGTGTGCCCCTTGAGGATCACCGTCGCACCAGTGCGCTCGGTGAGGGTCTCGGTGGCCTCGCGAGGCGAGGCTTCGATGCGGCCACGGTCCCAGCCGTCGAGCAGAGCCGCGGCCTCCCCCGCGTGAGGGGTGAGAACGAGGCGGGCGGAGAAATCGTCGGAATTCGCACGCGCCAGGGCGGGACTCAGCGCGCCCGCATCCGCGACCAGATGGGCACCCGGCGAGGTTTCCGTCATGCACGCGCGCACGGCCTCAAGACGGCCCGGCCCTTCCCATCCGGAGCCAGCCACGAATACCTGTGCACGGCCGACGGCGGGGACGACCTCGGGTGTACGCGCTATCACCATGCGCGCGACGGCTTCGGGCCCGAGGTAGCGCACCATGCCCACGCCGCAGCGGGCCGCCGCTTCACAGCCGATGAGCGCCGCACCCGGGTAGTGCTCGCTGCCCGTCGCCATGCACACAACGCCGCGCGTGTACTTGTGGTCGCGTTCGGTAGGCGCGGGCCAGTAGCGGGCGAGGTTGTCGAGACCGGTCACGAGAAGAGCTCCTTGACGTCGTCTGCGGTGATCTGTGCGCTGAACGCCTCGCCGCCGTCGGTGAGCGAATCGAACAGCGCGCGTTTCTTCTCCTGGAGCGCGAGGACCTTGTCCTCGATCGTATCTGCCGCAACGAGACGGTAGACCATGACGCGCTCCGTTTGGCCGATGCGGTGCGTGCGGTCAATCGCCTGGTTTTCGGCGGCGGGATTCCACCACGGATCGAGGAGAAACACGTAATCGGCCTCGGTGAGCGTCAGGCCGAAACCGCCGGCCTTGAGGGAGATGAGGAATACGGGATCGTTGCCCTCGCGGAAGTCTCGGATGACGTCGGCTCGATCGCGGGTCGAACCGTCGAGGTACTGGTAGGCGATCTGGCGTTCCCGAAGCTGCTCCGCGACGCGCGCGAGGAAGCTCGTGAACTGCGAGAATACGAGAACCCTGTGGCCCTCGGCGACGACCTCGTCGAGGCGCTCGAAAAGAACCGCGAGCTTCGTCGACGGCGCGTTCTTATCGCCGCCATCGTCCACGAGCGCGGGATCGAGCGCGAGCATCCGCAAGAGCGTGAGTGAGCGAAACACGATGAAGCGGTTCTTGTCCATGTCGTCGATGAGGCCGAGGACCTTCTTGCGTTCGCGTTGAAGCACCGAATCGTAGATCCTGCGGTGCGCCCCCTCGAGCTCGACCTTGACGACCTGCTCCTGCTTCTGAGGAAGGTCCTTCGCCACGAGTTCCTTCGTGCGCCGCAGCATGAACGGGCGGAGCCGGCGGCGAAGCACGGGCATCTTCTCCGGATGCTCGCCCGATTCGATCGGCTGCGTGAAGTGGGTGCGGAACTGCACGTGAGGGCCAAGAACACCCGGCGCGACGATCGACATGATCGCCCACAGGTCCCCGAGGGAGTTCTCCATGGGCGTGCCGGTGATCGCGAGGCGAAACGGCGCCTTGATCCTCTTGACCGCTTGATGGATGCGCGAGGCGCGGTTCTTCACGAATTGGGCCTCGTCGAGGATGAGGCCCGCAAACTGTTCGCGTGCGAAATCCTCCGAATCGATGCGGGCAATCGTGTAACTCGTGACGACAATATCGGCGCCCTCGATTTCGCGCCGCAGCTCCGTTTTTCGGGCGCGCCTCGTGCGATCCACGAGCGCAACCTTCAGGTTGGGCGTGAAGCGCTCGGCCTCCGCCTGCCACACACCGAGCACGCTGCTCGGCGCCAGGACGAGGAAGGGGCGATGGGTGCCGGAAGACGTCGGACCTGAACTTGCCTGGGCGGAGGTCTCCCCCGCGTGCACCATCACCGAGCCGTTCCCCTCCCCCGCGCTCGCCGTCTCTCGCGCGTGCTGGATAAGCGTGAGCGCCTGGAGGGTTTTGCCAAGCCCCATGTCATCGGCAAGAATCCCGCCGAGCCCGAGCGAATACAGCAGCGCAAGGAACTCGAAGCCCTCACGCTGGTAGGAGCGCAGCTTCGCGTGCAGCCCGGCTGGAATGGGCGTATGGGGGATGGCCTCGAGGTTCTTCAGTTTTCCGACGGTTTCTTCCCAACCGTCAGCAGCCTCGGTCGCATCCGCCGCGTCGGCGAGATCCTCCCAGAACCCCACCTGATACTTCGAGATCTGCTGGCGTTCGGGGTTCCATTCCGCGAGAGCCTCCCCCTCGGCGATGAGGGCGCGCAGGGCATCGAATGCCGGATGCTCAAGCGAAAAGTAGGTGCGATCCTCGAGCAGAAGCGTCGACTGCCCCTTCGCGAGCGCCACAAAAAGGGAGGGGAACGGGATCGTTCTGCCCTCGAGCGTGACCTCGAAACCAAGGTCGAACCAATCATTCTTCGAAGGATTCTCGGTCTGCCTCACGCGCACGGAAGGATCGCCATCGAGTTCACGATAGGTGTGGCGCGTGCCTGAAACGGTGACGTCGATGCCGTCCATCGCCTCGAGCTCAGGCAGAACACGCGTCGTGAAGTGGGCGGTGTCCACGTCGCTCAGCTTCTCGGTGCCTTCGGGGGCGCGGTCATCGGGGCGCGCGCCGCCAACCGTTGGCCACAGGTCACGCACCTCGGCAAGAAGCTCATCCTCGTAGTCGTGCTCGCGGCCAGCACCACCCTGCTGGTACACGCCGAAACGACTCCGAGTTGAGGGGGAGAACCACGACCACGCGAGTGCAACCGTGTTCGCACCGCTGTAGGCGACCTCGAGCTGCAGCCGCGGCTTTTTCGGCGCGGGCATCGTGACGCTTCCGTCGCCGCTTGCGACGCTCGTGACGCGGTTCAGGCGAGGAAGCGCGCTATCAAAGAACGCCTCGCGGTCGCTCTTTGGCACGTCGATGCGAGTGCGTGCCTCGAGGAGCTTCTGCACGGGCATCGGCACAGGCGCGGAGGTTGCCGCGAATTCAATATCGAACGTGTCGCGGGCGCCCTGGCGGATGTCGATGACGCCGTTCGAACCGAGCATGCGCGCCTCGGGCCTCGGTTCGCCGTCAATATGGGCGAGGGCCCGCACCGTGAGATCGTCGGCGCCGGTCAGGTCGAGGCCGACGTCGGCCCCCTCACCAAGCCGGACCTCGCCAACGTTCTCCAATCCCACAAACGCCACCCCCGCCTCGCGAGCGCGCGCGAGAGCCTCCCACAGGATCGGCGAGCGAAACTGGTTGATCCACAGCTGCTCGACCGCGGCCGTGTGGCTGCGATCCGCCTCCGACAGCGCAAAGATCCTGGTCAAGGCGTCAGCATGCGCGGGGTCGAAGCCTCGACCGTTCATGCGGTACTCGAACGTCCGCCACGACAGCCCCGACTTGATCCAGTTGTTGCGCTTACCGCGGCGCAGCGGGCGGATCGACAGATACACGCTCTTACCCGCCTCGAGGTGCGCCATCGTGAACGGCTCATACCCCCACGAGAACCTGGTCTTGTGGAGCTGCTCGGCCTTGAGGTCAAAACCGAGCGCGAGAGGGGTCGTGTCCTCCGTTTCCTCCTCGCTCGCCCGCAAGAGCGGTGCGAGGGTCTCGAGCCACGACGCTGCCTTCTCCTCGGGTTCCGCCTCGCGGGCCTCCGCCCACTCCTCTGCCTGCTGGCCCGACCACAGGGCAAGCGCCGCGCCGTGCTTGCAGTTCATGACCACGGGACACGAACACGTCGACTGCACGGGAATCCACAGGGGAAGCGCCCCCTCGGTCTCGCTTTCGTCATCGTCGACATGGTGGAGCGACACCCGCACCCGGTAGGACTCCGCGCCGCGCCCGTGCACGACGCCGATGAGCTCGCCCTTCGACCCGGTCGAGGTCGTCACCCAGTTGGGAAGGCGAACATGGTCGTCATTCGCGTAATCGGCCGCGCGCTCCACGACGACGCGCCCAAACACCGGTTCGATGAGGGCCTTCGGCACGAGGGGAAAGGGCGGCTGAGGGGTGCGCGCGGAAGAAGCCATAACTTCCAGGGTACAGGCCAGGAAAAGGCACCGTCGGACCACCAAGAGCCCTCCGCTCCCTAGCCGAGGGGCGAGCCTGCGCCGCCCCCTGCCCGGGATCCCGCGTTCCGGGGCCCCGTTTCCCTGCCCCGACCCGGCGTCCGGGACCCCGGGTACCGGCCTAGAAAACTAAACCCTACGTTTGTGGCGCAATTCGGCTGAGTTCCGCCGCAAACGTTGGGTTTAGATTCGCGCGACCTCGAGGAGCCTCCAGGCGCGACCGTTTAGCCATGAGCCATGGTGAACCAGGGCACATTCAAGAACGAATTCGAAGAGTGGGCACCCGCCTGTGTGCAACTCGCTTACACCTATGCCGACGGCCACGAGGCACTCGACCGACTCTGGGTGATCGCGCACCTCGGTGCAACTGTGACGCCGCACGCCGCCTTCGAGGTCGCGGGTCGCGTTTATGAACCCCACAACCTCGACGAGGCGATTCCTGAACTCGACTGCTCCCCCGACGCGCAGGGGGAACTTCTCGATCCCCTCCTCGAGAACTCGGTCGCACTGCGAAACAAAGTCGTCGAGGCGGGCGAGGAACTGCCCACTCGCATCGTGCTGCGCTACGACGTCAAGCAAGAGGAACTGACGGCGAGCATGACCTACGACTCGCTCGAACCCGGAGTTCCCGAAGAGAAGCAGGTGAGCAATACCGGACTCATCGAGCGGTGGATTGAGCGACTACGCGAGACCGGCGATGACTCTGCATCCGCGCTCCCCGAGGAACCCGGCGACGAACAGGACGCTCACGCCGCCCCTATCGAGTTCGAGCCGACGGACCCCACCGACTGCGAGACGCCTTTCGACCAGTGGTCGGCATACTGCTTACAGGTCGCCTATAGCTTCGCCGACTGCCACGATTCACTTCAGCGCGTATGGGTCGTTGCCCACCTCGGCGGAGCCGTCTCGGTGAACGCCGTCTACGAGATCGACGGCGTCATCGTCCGGTCGCACGAACTCGGCAAAGCAATCCCCGAGCTCGAAAGCCCGATCGAGGAGCAGGTCGAGTATCTCCTCGAACCGCTCACCGAAAATACGGCCGATTTCCAGGACGAACTAGAGGCCGCGGGCGAGCCAGTTCCTACCCGTATCGTGCTGCGCTTCAACGTCGCCGATGACGACGTGAATGAAGACGTCACCTACGAACCACTCGAGCCCGGTGTGCCCGAAGAGGAACAAAACCCCGCGAGCGTGCTCCACGAACGCTGGGTCGAGCGCTTGCGCGACACGGGCAACGACGCAGCTGGTGCCCTATGAAACTAACCCCCACGTTTGTGGCGGTATGAGATCGAGTTCCGCCACAATTGTTGGGTACAGATTCTCCTGGTTTCGCTAGGGACGCCGTCAGCCCTTGCGGACAACGTTGCGCGCGCCGCCGATTGGCTCCTCGATCAAGCCGACGCCGACGGCGAGCTCTTCCTCGAATACATCGACGAATCAGGCCACGGCCTTGCGAACCAGGGCTGGAAGGACTCGGATGACTCCGTGCGATTCGCGGACGGCACGATCGTCGAAGGACCGATCGCCCTCACTGAAGTACAGGGGTACGCCTATGAAGCTAGGCTCGTGGCCGCGCGACTCCTCGAGGAGCGCGAAGAGCGCCTCGTCATCGACCGGCTCATGGATTCGACGATGTTCACGGGCTTCGGCATCCGCACCCTCTCAAGCGACAACGGCGCCTACTTCCCCACCCGGTACCACGGCGGCAGCGTGTGGAGCCACGACACGGCCTTCATCCTGCGCCAAGCTATGCGCGCGGGCTTCATGCGCGAGGCGCAGCAGATTGCGCGGGCGCTCGTGCGGGCAGCGCAGGGCTTCGACTGGCGCCTGCCGGAACTGTTTGCGGGGGATCCGACGGTTGCCGTGCAGCAGCCGCTGCCCTATCCCGCATCGTGTCGTCCGCAGGCGTGGGCTGCGGCGAGCGCCGTTCCGATCGCCGAAGTGCTCGGGCTGCTCCCCGCACGAAACTAGGCCTTGGCCTCGACTTTCACGACGTACCCGCTGAGTGGGAGATGCACGAGGGCGTAATCGGGGCGACGCCCCGTGCGTTCCTCGAGGGCGTTCAGGTAGGTCGCGAGCTGGCCCACGTATTCGCGGCGAATGAAATCGAGGACGTCGGCTGGTTCGGTCCGCGAATTCGTTTTGTGATCCACGACGATGCTGCGACCGTTCTCGAGGGTCAGGAGCGAGTCGATCCAGCCTTCCATGGCTTGACCGTCGGCATTCCACCACGCCACCGGAACCTCGGTGCCGGCGGTGTGCCCCGGGAACTCACGCGTGATCCAGGCGTGCCATCGCTCGCCGGCCTCGACGATGACCTCGGGCGTGACCTTCGCTTTGAGCAGAGGGTTTGTGCCGAGCCATCGCTCGGTGATCCTCCGGGCGAGGGTGAGTTGGCGCTCGCGCGGTAGCTGCGAGTACGGGGTCGCAAGGTAGGCGTGGACGGCTTCGCCTACGAGTTCTCGATGCGTGCCGCCCTCCCAGACGAGCGGGGCGCCGAGCTTCACGTGAATCGTGACTCGCGCGTCGATGCCGGTGGAATCAACGGCGCTCGCGGCAAAACGCGCGGGAAGGCCGCCCTCGTGCTCGATGAAACTGGACGGCGCCCCCGTGGGAGCCGCCGTGGGTTCCGCCGCGAGTGGGCTTCGCTCCCGGCGGTACGGTTCGAGAGGCGAATCGGGGTCATCGGCGTCGCCTGGGGTCTCGTGGTGGAGAACCGTCACGGGGATCGTTGAGACGCGAGGACCGCACTCACACTCGTTCGCCTGGGCATTGTCGTCAGCATCAGCGGCGCAGTGAGGCTCGCTCTGGCCCGGCAGGCCGGTCGGGACGCGCGCCCCGGTCACGGTGAGGGTTGCGCAGCCGTCGGATTTCTCCGTGAGCTCGAGCGTATACGCGACTTTCTGATCCCGAGCCTCCTTGCGTTCTTTCACGCCCTTCGTGGATTCGTCCCGCTCGGGCGTCCACGTGGCTGCTTCGGCGATTTCCGCCTCGAGAACCTCGGGGGAAAACTGCGCGTACAGCGTCTCGGTAAGGTCTTTGTGACCTGCGAGAACGAGCTGATATTTCGCTCGCGTGAGCGCAACGTAGTGGATGCGGGCCTCCTCCGCGCGGTTGGCGAGGCGCGCGCGCGTCACATCGCTATCGTGTGCGAGTGCCTTTGCCATGGGCACGAAAGAGTCGTTGATGATCGGGTTAAAGCGCAGCGCTCGACCGGTGAGGGGGTGTTCGGGATCGAATTCCGACGCTGGCCTCGGCCGCACCGTGACCGCGTCTCGAACATTTTTCGCTTTCTCGGGAACGATCGTGACGACCACGGGCCACTGCAGGCCCTTTGCACCGTGGATGGTGCTGACGGTGACGGCGTTCGGGTTGTGCGCAAGCCTGTGCTCCTTGCCGTGCTCCGCCAGAAAGGCCCCGAGGCCGGCAAGGCCCATGGCGCGGCCTCTGCCCGCGCACTCCTCCTCGTATTCGCGGGCAAGCGAATGAAGGGCATCGAGAACAGCGAGTCGCTCCTCGCTCGCACTCCACTGCTTGACGCGCCGGGGAAGCTCGAGCGCATCGATGAGGGCAAGGACGACTTCGCTCGGACTGAGTTGAGCGGCGCGCGCACGCAAAACTTCGAGGCCCGCAAGTGCGGGATCTTCACGCCAGGTGCGCATGCGCCGCGCACGCTCGGCACGATTGGGGAGTGCGCCAAGCTCGTGGAACCAGCTTTCGTGCGACGCATGCTCCGGCACGAGACTCACCAGCTCGGCGAGTGCGAGCGTGTCGTTCGGGTCGAGGAGGGACGCGAGGCCGGCACGCATCATGTGCGCTTCGCGCCCGGTCCATAGATCACGCTTCGCGCCAGTCGTGGGTATGCCGAGTGTTTCAAGCGCGTCCGTCACGGTGGCAAGCGCTCCCCCGCCTCTCGCGAGCACGGCAATGTCACCGGGCGTCAGGGGCTCTCCGGCGATTGTGGCGCCCGAGGTAAGGAGCGCGTGGATGCCCATCGCGATCGAGCTTCGCAATGCTGCGTCCTTCGCGCGTGGCAGGTTCTCGGGGCCCTTCCACAGCTCCACGCGGCCCTCGTGCCGCGTGTTCTCGCGGGCACCGGGCACGTCAAGCGCGACAGTCGATGGCTTCATGTCTCGAAAGATTGCCGTGAACAGGGCGTTTGTGAGGGCGAGCGGCGGCTCAGAGCTTCGATAGGAATCGGTAAGCGCCTCGACGTTTCCGCCAGCGAACCCTCCGCGGCCCTCACGCACGGCATCGACGACGCCCGACATGAGCTCGGGGGCTGCGTCGCGAAAGCCGTAGATCGACTGCTTTTGATCACCCACCCACACGACATCCTCAACAAGGTCGCCAAGGCGCATGAAAAGCTCGAGCTGAATCGGAGACGTGTCCTGAAATTCGTCAACGGCGAGGAATCGGAAGCGGCTCTTGAGCGAGGAGCGCACGCGCTCGTTGTTCGTGACGAGATCGAGCGCGAGGGTCTCTTGATCGGCGAAATCCATGACCCCCAGTGCTGCCTTGTGCTCGGTATACGCTTCGAGCGCGTGCGCCGCAGTCGAGAACGCGAGGCGAATCAATTTCTCGACATCCGCGAGGAACGCTTCGTTGCCGAGAACCCCCACGCCGTCGCTCGCGCCAAGGATGAGGTCGGCAAGCGGTGCGAAGACTGCCTGAGGTCGCGCACCGGGCTTTTTGCCTCCGTGGGCCGGGCGCACTTTCGTCACGTCGGCGAGTGCCATCCACTGCGTCCACGGCACGTTCTCGATACCGCGGCTCATGCGACGGTAGAGCGACTCGAGCGTGACGATCGATCCCTCGATGTTTCCGAGTGTCGACGAGACCCGTTTCGCGGGCTCGCCGTCGCTCGGCCAATGCGTAAGTTCCTCACCCTGGGCTTCGGCCGCACGCGCCGCGTCGCGATCCGCCGTGAGTTCTGCGAGGCAACGTTCGAAGGTGCGCAGCCAGGCTCCGCGCTGATCGGGTCCACTCTCGTAGCCTGCCTCATCGATCATCGAGCGGAAAGCGGTGATCGATTCCTCGGCGCTGTGCTCGAGGGCGGCGGGTGTGATGCCGTTTGTGCGAGCGAGCCTCGTCATGCTCGTAACGGCGCTCGCCCACGATTCATCGCGCTCAAACGAGTTCGCGCCTTGGTCTGGCGCTCCTTCGTATCCGAGTCGAGCAAGAAGCTTGTGCTCGCGCTCCTCGATCTCGGCGATGGTGTGGTTGATCGACGCCGTGAAAATGAGTTCGCTTTCCTCTTCGCTCAGCACTCGCAGCTCGGGGCTAAGCCCCATGTCGATCGCGTAGTCCTGAACGATGCTTCCCGCGATCGAGTTGACCGTGCCAATGAGTGCCGAGCCGATCTCGTTCGCCTGCTCCACGTGCCCGAGCTCGAGAAGACGTACTTGGAGACGCTCGCGGAGCTCGGCCGCGGCCTTCACCGTGAAGGTCGTCGCGATGATTTCGCTCGTGCGCACACCGCCCGCGAGCGCATCAGCCAGTCGCGTGGTGAGGGTGTAGGTTTTGCCGGATCCCGCCGACGCGGTGATGACGGTGAAGGTCATGAGTAGTCTCCCGTGAGTCCCGTGAGCAGGCAGTAGTCGCTGTAGGCGGCGTTAGCGTCGACGAATACGCGCCCCGCTTGCGCGCGTTCCTCGGCAAGTTCCGCCGCGGCTTTTTTGTGGGCGGTGTCGAGGGGCGAAAGACCGCTGGCCAGGGCGATGTCCCCCAGCGCACTCGTCACGTGGCCCTGGGCGATCGCGCTCAGTTCTTCCTCGATCGTGGCGCGAAGCCGCTCGAAAAGGGCGAGGCTTCCGTCGGAAATTTCGCCGCTTTCCCTTCGCCCGCCGAGGCCCCGGTCGAGGGTCACGAATTCCGCGTGGCGCAGCATGAAGTATCCGGAGCGCGGCTCGCGCATCTCACCCCTCTGTGCGCCATAGGCCCACGCGTAGGTCGCTAGCTGGAGCGCTTCGTGTGTGGCGACGTAGTTCGCGTATCGCGACGTGCTGTTCGTCCATTTGAAGTCGAGGAGAACGGGACTCCCGTTCTCGTCGATTCCCGTGAAGTCGATCGAACCGAAGAGGGGCGCGGTGAACTGTTGGGCTGCGCCGGTGGCTTCCACCGTGAAGGCGAGGGGCACGCCTTCGAGTGCGTGCTCGATCTGAAGCACGCTGATGCCCGCGCTGCGGAGCGTGCGAAACAGCATGCCGATGCTAGTTTTCGCCCGCCGTAGGACGTACGCGCGCAGCGCCTCGTTGCCGGGGAGGTCGAGGTGGCTCGCGTAGCGGGGGATGAGCCGCGCCGCGAGTTCCTCGACGGTGCTTTCGGGAACCTCGTAGCTTGGCGGCACGAGCTTGTCATTGACGAGAGTTTCGATAACGGCGTGGACGAGCGTGCCTATCGCGCGGTTGCCACTCGGGACGCTCGCGGCGCTGCCCGGTTTGATCCCGAACGGGTAGCGAAGCACCCATTCAAGGGCATCGCGGTGAAGTTTTTCGAGCTGCGTAAACGACAGGCGTTCTGGCATGAGATGCATTCCGGGCGTCACGTCGCGCGCGAGGGTTGACGGTGGCATGAATCGAAGCTCGGGCACTGTTTCGAGCAAGCCCGCTTCGAGCCGTCGCGCAGCCCATTGACGCGCATCGATAGTGAGCGCCCGGTGCTGCGTGGGATCCGATTGCTTCGCGTCCAGATCCTTGATCTCGGGGTGGGCGTTAAGCCATGCTCCTGCGAGTGGCGCGAGTGCAGGGTTGAGGCTCGCACGCTCGCCATCCACGACATCGGCAACGACGGCGATGATCGTTGAGGCACGACTCAAAGCACGCAGTTTCGTGCCCATCTCGAGCGCCTCGAGTGCCTCCGGTTCAATCACGCGCGCCCCGCCCTCTTCGAGCAGGTCGACTTCCGAGCGGTCCCACGTGGCACTGCGCCTTCCTTGGACTCCGGCGGCGCCCCACCACACGACCGTTCCTCCATCCACGTGAGCCTCGCTGATCGCCGTTTCCCACGGGACGACGGATGGACGTGCAAGCACCGACCTTGCCGAAGGCGCGGATGCCGAGACGAGGTCGCGCAGCTCACGCTCACTGAGCGAGGGCCCGCCCACGAGATCCACGAGATCGCGAAGGGTCGCGAGGTGCTGGCGAATAACGCTCTTCGCGGGCCCGGCCGCTCTCGGCATCGATTCCACTCGTGCCTCGAGAAACTCAAGGCGCCTGTCGAGAGCACCGACCGCCACGCGGTCCCCCGGCGTTTCGGCGGTGAACGCGCACAGCTCACGCACGATCGCGACATTGTGCGTGCCGGCTTCGGGATCCGCAGCTATCTCCTCGAGCGCCCGTGAGAACGCCGAATGCGGATCGCTCGCGTCGATCCCCGCTTCCTCTCCGAGGGCGCGAAGGAGCGCGCGGGTCACCTTCCACGGCAGCACGGGGGCCGACGCTTGCCCCTCCCCCGCAGATTCCCGCCTCTTCTCGCACGGAACCTCGACACTGAGGAATTCCACGAGCGCCTGTACGTTCACGGGCGCGCTACTCGCCTCGAGAAAGAGCGGCACGATCTGTGCGGCAAGCCGTGGCAACTCCGACGGCGCATGCGCCACGGGCGGAAGGCCGCGCCGCGTCAACGACAGGTCAAGCGGGAGTGTTCCCCTGCTTGCAAGCACGGTCACCGTGCCCTCGCCCGCGCATGCGTCTTCGAGAATCTGCGCGGCGACTTCTCCGGCCGAAAGTTCCTGGGGCGCACGCACGATCGACAGTGAACTGGGCACGCGTGCATCTTCCTCGCGAACCGTCACCTCGACACCGCAGCGCGAGAGGAGCGTAAAAATCGCCGGCCAGCGGCCGGGGAGACTGCGAGGATCCTCGGCGCACTCGATGGCCTCGATCCCCAGTGGCCACACCTCGCTCGAAACCGCAAGCTCTTCGAGCTCGGCGTGAACACTCGCGAGATCATCGGCAAACCCCGGTGGCAGATTCGCACCGGCAACTCCTTCGACGCCCACGACAATGGCCTGTTCGAGAGCCGCGAGCGCCTGAAGCCGAGGCTGGCGTACTCCATCAACCCGGCGAGGCTCCGGCGCACGCCAACCCAACTCGAGTGCCTCATCGCGTAGCCGAAGCAGCACGCGCGCCGTGTTCCACGGATCCAGCTCTCGCGAGCGCCGATACCACGAGTGATCCACCTCGCCGAGAAGGCGGTGCGTGCGCGCGACCCTCACCGCGTGCGACGTTTCCGGATGGCGCAGCCCCAGGCGCGTGAGCAGCACCCCCACGAGCTCGCGCGGCCCCGCGACCATGTCCCACGCACGCTCCGCGCCACCGCGCGACGCCCACGCGGCGCCATCGGCAAGCCAGCCAAATCGAATCTTCACGAGGGCCCCTCTCGACCGTTTCCCGTTACGCTCACAACGGTATCCCGGGGGTGAGACATTTAAACCGGCAACCGTCGGACCCGCCCTCAACCGCACGCCGAAGGCGACCCGAGGAACCCAACTCCAGCGCTGCCCTACCTGTGTGCCGTCCCTGGTGGCCAGCACGCCGCGGCGCGAGCCTCATAGTCCCGGCTCTGCGCAACCAAAACACGGTAGCTAGCAACAAAGTGGCGGAGTGCACATGCCCTAATTTCCCAAAACGACGTCTCTGAATAGCGCTTGACCAGCGGCTGTTATATATTCGTGATGTTGTTCGTGTCGCGGGTCTCCCCGTGACTGAACCGCATTCCTCATTTTCACAAACGAGGGCTCAGGCCCGCGCCGCCAAGCGGCGTTCACATCGCCACCCGCCGCTGACACCATCGCGCGGGTGGGGCGGTGCCGCGGTGAGGGGATTTCCGCGGTACGAGAAGCGCCCGGCGGAGGGGGTCCGACGGGCGCTTCTCTACATCTCCGGCCCCTTCCGGGTGCCGGTCCTGGATTACTCGGGCGCAGCCTCACCGGAGGCCACGGAAGCGTCGGACTCCTCCCCCGCATTCTCCCCAGCCGGGTTACCACCGAGGTAGCCGAGGTAGCCGAAGCCGCCCTCCCACGGTTCCAGGTCGTCCTTCAACGCGTGCTCTGCCGACTCGTGCACGAGCCGAGTCGTAGCCTCCATGCCTTCGGCAATCACGAAGCCGAGCGGCATGTATTCCTTGAACTGATCCCAGAGTGCGCGCGCATCGGCGCTGCTCAGCCTCGACTCCCCCACGGGAAGCTCAAGGAAAATATCCTCGAGAACTCCCTGGTTAGACGGCACAAGATCAAGCGTCCCGCGCATCTCCGGCCCGCTCAGACACCACGTGATCATCGCGGGCGATGCCTCCGCTGACATACCCACCACGGCCTCGCGATCCCACGGCGCACGAGAAATTTCACTTCGCCCCACCCGCACGCTCGGGAGTCCGACGGTTGCCGCGAGAAGGCGCTCGCTTGCTTCGCCCACCGCCTCCGTGTCGTCAAGGGGGTGAAGCACCTGGAGCCGAATGCGCAAACTCTGCGGGGTAAAGTGCGCAACGCTGCGCCCCTCCGCCTGCTCGAGAACGCCATTACTCGTCCAGTCGTACCCGAGGCCCGTGATCCCCTCGACGGGCCCATCGGCGGTTTCGCGTATCCACAGCACCTGGAACGTCTCGAAAATGCGGCGCATGTACGGGGTGATGCGCGTACGTTCCGGCGTGCGAATGATGAGCGAATGGGGCTCGGCCTGCGCACTCGCGATGAGCGCGGAGATCCACGGGCTGTACTCGATGACCTCGACGGGCATGTCGATCACGCGCGGCACAAGAGGCGTGTCGTCCTCGTAGTATTCACCGCGGCTGATCTGCTCCCGCGGGGTCCGGTTCGCCCAGCCCGCATCGTCCACGAGGTCCACGTCGATGCTCACGTCGCTCGCGCTCGCAGAGAATGCACGCGCACATGCTTTCGCGAGTGCGATCGTCTCGGCGCGTGGCCCGACGATCTCGGCCGCATAGTAGGGAGCGGCGATAACCGCATCGTCAACGAACCAGATGGGCGGGATGTTGGACGTGCCGTCAGTAATCGCGACCGCATCACAGTCAGTCGACCACATCTCGTGATCGGGCGAAAACACGGCGCTCACGACATCGGCGAGGCGCTCGGCCTCCCACTCGCGCGGGCTGTGAAGCCGCACAATGGCCTGCTGGTTCATGCCTTCACCTCTCAGTTGTTTGCATGTGGACTGCCGAAGCCACGCGAGTGCGTCACTTCCTCATCTCCACCCTCGTACACGATCTGAACAGTTTCACCCGGCTGCCCCATGCGGAACATGCGAGCCCGGCCCGTCGGGAGGGATCGGGCGCGCTCGCCACCGAGGAGGAGGCCCTCAGTACGGTCGCCCGAGAACATGAAGCCCGTCGCACCACTCTCACGCACCGTGTTGAACACCGGCTCGTATAGACCGCGCGAAGCACCCGCGACACGGCGAGCAATGATCGCGGAGAGGTTGATCTCCGGCCCCATCGCGAGGAACGGCTGAAGAGCTTGAAGTGGGCTCATGCTTCCGGCCGTGAGCACGTCATAGTCATCGATAAGCAGAACGATGCGCGGCTGCGTTTCACCCTCGGCCTCCGCCGCTTCGGGTGAGCCGGGAACGCGCTTCTTAAGCTCGGGAATAATGGCGGCCACGAGCTGCTCAGCCAAGGTCGCGGAAGCCGCATACCCGCCGAGATAGGGCTCGGGGATGGCATCCGCGAGGTTCCTGCGGGGATCGAATACGGCAAAGACCAGCTCCTCCTCGCTCCACCGCTTCATCATCTCGCGCGCGATGTACTTGAGCATGCTTGTGCGGCCCATCTTGTTGGAGCCGAGGAGCACCATGTTCCAGTCGGTGCCTTCCACGTCGAGTTGCGCCGTGCCGAGGTCGCCCTCGTAAAGGCCGATCGGGATGAGATTCTTCGATTCGCTCTGCTCGAGCAGATCGGGCGTGACAACCGTCGGAAGCAGGCGCACCTTGGGCGCGCGGTCCGTGGTCGATGCCGAAACCGCTTCGACGAGGTTGGAAAGCCCCTCGACGGTCGTTTCGCGGTCCGCCTTCGAGTCGATGCGCGGGAGCGCGATCTGGCCGAACAGGCTCTTCGAGGTCAAGCACTGACCAGGTCGGTCAGCGGCAATCGTCGCCGAGAGCTTACGCGCAACGCTCGACTCACCCGGGTCGGTGAGGCGCAGTTCGAGGCGGTTACCGAAGTAGGTCTGCATCGTCAGTCGCGCGTCATTGAGGCGCGAACCGGTCGCGACCACGTGAACACCGAGGCCAGCACCGCGGCGGACGATGTCCTTGATGTTCTCCTCGAGGTCGTTGAACTCCTCGTTGAACTGGCCGAACCCGTCAACGAGCAGCACGATCTCGCTCATGAGCTTCGGATCAACGTCGAGGCCCGCCGCACGCCGTACCGATTCGAGGTCGGGAAGCTGGCTTTGGTGGAGCAAAAGCTCGCGCGCCTGCATAGCCGCCTGAACCTCTTCGACCGTGCGGCGCACGGCCTCGCGCTGCTGGCGAGTCGCGATGCCCGCAACGTTCGGAAGCTTCTCGATTGCCATGAGACCAGAGCCGAGAAGGTCAATTCCGTACACTATCGCCTCCGCGGAAGGATGCGTGAGCGCGAGCGACGCCGCGATCGTGTGGAGTGCCGTCGTTTTGCCTGAACGGGGAGCACCCACGATAAAGACGTGACCGCCTGGGCCAGCAAGATCGAGGTTGAGTTTGCCCTGCCACTGACGCGCCGGATCGTCAATCATGCCAATCGGCACCGAGAGGAGCTTGTCCTTCGGCAGACGCAGACCACGCCTCGTAGCCATGGGCTTGCCGGCAGCCTGGTCGAGCGTAATGACCTTGTCGATCGGGTCGAGCCAGATGGGGCGCGTGACGCGAGGCTGCTTCTCGAGCTGGGCAACGACGGTCGAGAGAATCGTGTCCCCCTCTTCGTCCTCATCATCGGCGCCGCCCGGGGCAGCTTTCTTATCGGGCTCCGAATCGGTATCGAGGACGGCAAACTCATCGATAAGGGAGACGTGAGGGAGGTCCGCAACCTCCATCTCATCCTCTTGCGCCGGCAAGAGGCCCGACACGTAGCCCGAACGGAACTTCGTGTAGGTCGTCGTGTCGACCTTGAGATAGCCGTAACCGGGCAACGGCGGAAGTGAGAACGCATCAACCGTGTCGATCACGGTGCGCGACTCGGCCGCCGACAGGGTACGAAGACCGATGCGGTACGACAGGTAGGTTTCGAGGCCGCGAAGCTTGCCGCCCTCGATGCGCTGGCTCGACAGAAGCAAGTGCACACCGATCGAACGACCGATACGGCCAATCGACAGGAACAGATCGATGAAGTCCGGGCGGGCGGTCAGAAGCTCGCCGAACTCGTCAATGATCACGAGCAGATGCGGAAGCGGCTCCATGTGTTCGCCACCGTCGGCCGCCTGACGACGCCGGTACGTCGTAATATCCGAGAGGCTTCCAGCGTCCTTCAGGAGTTGCTGGCGGCGTTTGACTTCGCCCTCGAGGCTCGCGTACACCCTCTCCACGAGGTTCGCGTCGTCGCCAAGGTTCGTGATGACGCCCGCAACGTGCGGGAGATTCTCGAACGGCGCGAAGGCTGCACCGCCCTTGTAGTCGATGAGCACCATGTTGACGTCCGCCGGCGAGTGTCCCGTGACGAGGCCGAGCACCAAGGTGCGCAGGAGCTCAGACTTACCGGAACCGGTCGCACCGATCGCGAGACCGTGAGGCCCCATGCCGTACTGTGCCGACTCCTTGAGGTCGAGCATGACCGGAGCGCCCTGGTCGTCGGTACCGATCTGTACGCGCAGGAAGCTCGAGCGGGGGCGCGGGGCCCACGCTTCCTCAAGGTTGATGTTCGTGAGTTCGCCGACGCCAAGAAGGTCCGAGGCGCGCAGTGCTTGCTGCGTTTCGTCGTGTTCAAGCGAGTCGGGTGCGAGGCGAACGCCGGAGAGATAGCGCGCGAGCGCCCTCGCCTCTTCGTGCGTGAATTCGTCGAGCTTCACCGTGAGGCGCTCCGGCTCTTGATCTCGCGACGTGTAGCGCTCGATGATCGCCTCATCGGACTTGACCGATGAGGGGCTGATGCGAAGCGTGATGTCGTCGGGCTCGTGTTCGCGACTCGCGAGCAGGTGCAGCATCGTAAGGCCGACGTCCGACGGGCGCACCTCGCGGTCACCGATGGGAAGATCGAGCGCATCTTCTCCGTGATGGTCCGAGACGATCCACATGCGCGCCATGGTGCTCGAGATGTTGCCACCACCGAGATTGCGTCGAAGCTGCGCGGCTTCCGTGAGGCGTCGGTGAAGCTCGGGGCGCAGCACTTCTCCGAGCTGTCGCTCATCCTTCGCGATGCGGCGAATGGGACCGTGCTGAGTCGCACGAGACTGGTCAGCCATGTGCGGAAGCCACGTCATCCACGACCAAAATTCGCGCGCTTCGCCCTCGGGGTAGGTGAGAGCCATTTGGATGTCCTCGGGCGAGGATAGCGCTGCCGCATGACTCGTGAGCAGTACGGCAATGCGACGGCAGAACGGCTGATCGCCCACGATACTCACGTTGCCCACGGAATCGAACGGGATGGTCACGGGCGCATCGGGCATCGTCGAAAAACGAGCTTCGACGCGATCCAGCTCGCTCGACATGAACTCATCGTCGAGGCTCATCGCGTTGTCTTCGCCGACACGATCGAACTCGACCGCCGGCGCGAAGCCCGTACCGAGCCGCAAGCGCATGAAGTCCTGGTCGTCGCGGCGGCGCTCCCACAGCCTGGAGGTGGAGCGCGCGAGTGACAGAAGCGCCCCGGGGTGGGGTTCAGCTGCGCGCGCAAGTTCGGCCCGACGCTGCTCGGCTTCAAAGAGCTCGCTCGATTGACGGTCGAGGTAGGTCAGGTACCGGTCGCGGAGGGATTGCCGACGCCTGATTGTGCGACCACGGTTGCTCATAAACATGATGACGAACGCGATGACCGTCACGATCATCATGAGGGCACCGATCGCGGCGAGGGCAGAGCCCCTGAACAGCATCATGAGGGTCATACTCGTCGCGGCACCGAGCATGGGGATCAGCATGAGGAAGTTCGCCGTGCCATCGTTCTCGGGCAGCGCCGGCGGCAGCTCGATCTCGTGGCGTGTGATCCCCGGGGCCGAGGGCGAGGTTCGGGCGGGACGGTGGACGATTCGTGTACTCACCGACTGACCGCCAACTGCATCATGAGCGCACCCAGCTCCTCGATTGCGACGCGGGAGGGTTCTGAAATGTTGGCGATACGAACGTGGGAGTCGCCCGCGAGATGCTGATCCTGCGGGATGACCACGAGGTCGCCGAGCTGAATGCCGCCGCGGGGCTTTCCAAGGCCGCTTTCCGGGGTCTCGCGAAGCAAGCGAATAGTAGCGCCGTGCTTGTCACCGAGAGCCTCACGAATGTTCTCGACCTTCTCGATGCCCTGCACGGTACGGCGGCCCACGATGACGATCACGTGCGGCATGAGCATCGAAAGCTCGTCGTCATTCACGTGTGAGTCGCAGTCGACGAGAAGCACCTGCTGCGATCGCGAGATCTCGCCGATCGATTCACGCGCCTGCAGGAGAGGTGTCTGCTGAAGGCGAAGACCTCGCTGGTGGTAGTTCTCACCGAGGAACCACGCAAGGTCGCTCGTCGAGCGCAGTCCGGCGACGGTCACCGAACCGCCGCGCGCCTGCGCGAGGTAGCCTGCGCTCGCGACGAGGAGCGCGGTCGCGCCTGCGCCGCCGTGGGCACCGAGAAAAGCGATGCGGCGCCCGGTCGTGATGGGCAGTTGCTCATCGCGTCGTGCCTGTGCGATGCGAGTCGGGGTCTCGTCGTTGCCGATCCATCCGGTCACTCGGCGCAGCGCACGACGCGCCCCGCCTTCGCCCTTGCGTCTACTGATCTTGAGTGCGCGGTCTTTTTGGTTCACTGGAAAGTCCTCAACAATTCGCTATACACACCGAAAATACCGACGAGCGCAGGCACGGTCACGAGCGTGCAAATGCGTTCAATTACGCCGGAGATGCGACGTCCAAGGGCTGAGTTCACGGAGCTACGGAAGGCGAAACGCGGGACCGTGTACACAGCGATCGCCACAACGATGACGCCCACGCCGAGCCAAACTGAAAGGTCGGGTTTCGACGCGACAATCGCCTGAGCGCAACACACACCAGTCACGATTGCGGCGCCCCACAGAACGGCCCGGTGGAGCGCGAACGGGAAGTGACGAGTGCGGAACACCATGGCAATGGCGACGGCTGCCACGGTGATTGCCGCGAAGATGTTCTCCACGACGAGGGCCGACGCAAGACCGAGGGAGATAGCCAAGGTCACCGCGAGAACGACGACCGACATGGAGAGAGCCTCGTACGCCTCTGAAATAGCGACATCGACGCGCTTGACTTTCACGTCCTCGTCCTCGGCGAGGGCATCCTGGACCTTGTAGAGACCTGCCCCCTGCATCGCGAAGCGCGGCACCAGGCCGAGCGCCGCGAGAGCGATCACTGCAACAATCGCACCAGCCTGCTCGGCCGTTGCACCGAGCGTTGTCGACAGGATGAAGATACCGATGCCTGCGGCAAGGGTGGCGAGGGCAGTGCCGAGCGCAAGGAAGCGTCGGCGGAGAACTCCAAACACTGCAAGGTTTGCCGCGAACGCGCTAAGCCACCAAATCGCACTCTCCTTGCTCCCGAATTCGAAGTTGATCCCTCCGAGGAAAGTGAGCAGGAGCGAGCCCGCGTACAGCGGCCACGCAAGGGTGTGGACCTTCAGCGCCGCGGTGACGATGGTGAGCGCGTACATTCCCGCGACGGGCCACCACGGGCGGGAAAACGCACCGGGGATGAACCACAGGGAAAGAAGGAGAAGGACAGTGGAAAGAATCCCAAGCACCCACGGGCGGCTGGTGTCGTTCCATAAACCCCGGACATCGATGGACGTGAGGCGATCGACGACGTCGTGGACGACCGGTTCCAAGGGAGCATCGGCGAGAGGCAGAACCTGCACAACCTGGCCGTCAAGAAGCTCTTGCTCACCAACGGGAACCGTGTGTTCAAGTCGCGCGCCGAGGACCGTGAAAAGGCCGAGGCTTGAAACTTTCGTGGTTTCGCCTACGAGCTCAATGAACTCGGGGATCACATCGGCGGGCGTGAGCGAGCCGGGGACGATCACGTCCGCAGCGCGCTCACTTCCGCGAATAGTGAGGCGAACGTAAGGGCTTTGGGTCATTGCTTGTCCTCATCAGCAGTGTTCGGCGTGGAAGCCGGCGTAGTGGGAGGTGTGGCGGGAGTGGTAATCGACGTGCCCTGCATGGGCTGTCGTTTAAAGGTCGTGTCGGTCGCGAGGAGATGCATAACGAATGACACGGCTACGCATACAGCACACGCGAGGACGGCGAAGAAAATACTGGCGAGCATCGTGCCGAGGCCGTCCGTCCACGTCCGACGCAGCCTCTCCGACCGGTGCAAAAGCGCCTGGGCAAGCCGTTTCCGGCGCACCTTAACGGCGTCGAGAAGCTGGTCATCATAGGTGTACACGCAGTCCAAACCCCCTGCTGAGCGCGTCAGCGGTCAATATGCGAGAGCCATTGTGCACACAATCCCTGAGATAGGCCACTTGGGTGAACATTACGGGAACATAACGGAACCTTTTGGTGGATTGGCGTGACACCGTCAGGACGTTGTGGTTTTGTGTAACGGTCAGATAACGGGACGTGTGTCCCGGACAGCACAAGGGGGAAGCGTGGGAACCGCACGCGCTCTGACGCCGTGGTTCACACACTCCCACCAC
>NZ_JAWFZC010000011.1:0-39585 GCF_032550575.1 Dermabacter sp.
ATCCCCTGGGCGAAATGCGCCTGGTAAGCAGAGTTTTTGAAATGTAAGGCCTTTGAATAAGACAAAAGGCTGCCTCATCGCTAACTTTGCAACAGTGCCAGCAGCCATTCTGCTTGGCGACGCCGCCCTCTCCCTCAAACCAGTCCCCTTCATCGAAGCCTGCCTCAGCGGCGTCAAACTCCCCAAGGACTGGTGGTGGGCGCTCATTGTCATCAAGTGCCTCGCCGCCGTAGGACTCATTGCCGGCCTCTGGTTCCCCGGCGTAGGAATCACAGCCATGATTGGAGTCATCGCCTATTTCTGCGCGGCCGCAGCAGCCCATGTCCGCGCCCACTTCCTCGGTAGCGCATTCTGGATCAACTGCTTAGGCATGCTCGCATTCTCCATCGGAGTACTGATCCTGACGCTCGCACTGAATTAAGACACCAGTCAACCTTTCACGGCTTCCTGAAGGCAGATACATCATTGCACCTCTTGAATGATGACTTGATGCTTTCAGCACAGACTGTTGGAATATCGACTGGCTTGCTTCACAGCAGGTTAAAGAAAGCTGGTGTAATCGAAGTGCGGCCTAGACGCGCCCACTTGTCACCTGATAAACGTGCCCAGGCCGTGGAGCGAGTGCTTGCTGGTGAGAGCTGTCAGACAGTGGCTGATGCTATCGGTGTGCATCCTTCTACCGTGTATGGGTGGATAAGGAAGCAGCGGTATGCGAAGTTACGCCGGCAGCGACATCGTCGAACGCCTGATGAGGCGGTGGTGTCTTTGCCAGATACAGGCAAGAAGCTGGGTAAAGATTCTGTTATGCCAGCACCGATGAAAACTCAAGCCGTTGATGGATTTCCTAGCGGCGTATTCGACAAACACGCCTTAGTAGGGCGTGGTCGCAGGCTTACTGTTGAAGACCGTGTTGCTATTGAAGCGGGATGTCGTGTCGGTGATTCGGCACGAGCCATCGCGCAGAAAATAAATAGGCACCACAGTGTCGTCGCTCGTGAAATCACCCGTAATGGTTGGAAGATCGTCGATGAGGACGGCACAGAGCAGCTGCGGTATAACGCCCACAACGCTGCTGTTTCTACTGCTGGTCGGATGGTGCGGCCAAAACTACGCAAGCTCGATGAAAGCCCAACGCTTCGGGGTGTAGTAGTCGATTGCCTTGCCCGCAGGTGGTCACCTGGGCGCATTAGTGCATGGCTTGAGCATGCTTTCAGCGATGATGAAAGCATGCGTATTTCCCACGAAGCGATCTACAGTGCCTTATACATTCAAGGCAAAGGCAGCCTGCGAGCCGAGCTTGAAGAAGTCATGAAGACTAAAGACGTACTTATCCGCGGCGGCTCAACACGCAAGCGTCGTGCCCGAAACGCTGGCGTGTTAACCGGTCGCCCTTGGATCAAAGGTGCTGAGATCACCCACCGCAGCCCGGAAGCTGATGACAGGGCTATTCCCGGGCACTGGGAGGGCGACCTTGTTATTGGTAAAGGTGGCAAAAGCGCGCTGATTACCCTAGTAGAGCGCACCAGCCGTTACACCCTGCTTGGACACCTTCCCGATGAGCACAGTTCACACACCGTGGTCGCAACCCTGCAGGACATGGTCAAAGACCTCAACACCGAGCAGCTAAAGACCATCACATGGGACCAAGGCGCAGAAATGGCTGTCACAGCACAAGTCCAGATTAAAGACGGCTGCCAGGTGTTTTTCTGTGAACCGCGCTCACCGTGGCAGAGACCAACCAACGAGAACACCAACGGCGAGATCAGGCGCAGGTTCTACAAAAAGGGCACCGACTTTGCCACCGTCACACCCGAACATGTCGCGTGGGTGCAAAATGAGCTCAACGAAACACCCCGACAAATCCTCGGCGGCGCAACCCCACGTGAAATACTTAACGAACTATTCAAGCGTGGCGCATCCACCGCTTGATTCCGCCCCCGTCCTTAAGAACCTTTTCGTTAGCGTTCGTGGCCGGATGTAGTGCCGGTGTTGTTGGTGCGGGTCCTGCTTTGATAGTCGCGGCCGACTTGTTTGATTTTGTCGGGCCTCATGCCGCTCCAGGTGTCGGTTGATGTTTGGACGATGGGGGCTTGGGCGAGTCCTTGTGCCTTGAAGTTTTCGACGAGATCGGGTCGTTCGCTCAGGTCGATCACGAGGTAGTCCACGCCCATTTTGTCGAACTGTCGTTTCGTAGCGGCGCAGCCCATGCAGTTCGGTGTCGTGTAAATCGTGATGTCGGCGTCAGTGACTTGCGCTGTTTCTTGTGCTGTTTCTTTTTCGGCCGGCTGGCCTTGCGCGCCGAGCTGCTGGTCGAGTTCTCGAGCCGTGATCGGCTCAATGTTGTGGGCGCGTAGTGTCGCGCCGATGTTGATGTCTGGAGCATTGAAGCCGGCGCGACGTAGCTGATCGAGGACGGCGGCACTGTCGTGTTGTGTGGCGGTAGTGGGGAGTGTTTCGCGCACGATGATGGCGTCGAGAACGGCGCGAGCTGCCGCAGTATCCGAGGCGTTGTTCATGCGCGCAAAAGTGTCGATGGTGGTGGTTGCTTTCGCGATCATGTCGCGAACGGTTTGCGGATCGTTGTAGTGCAACGCGGTGCGCGCACGAGTTGCAGTCTCAATGGCGAGACCGGCAAGACGTTGATCGGTAAGAAGCTGTTCGCGGTCCATGATCTTTCCCCCTTGTGTGGAGTTGAGCGGTTAGCTCTCGGGTTGCTGTTGCGGCTGAGTGTCTTTCTTTGATGCGCGACGCCGGCGCGGCTTGTTGTCTGGCTTGGTGAGGCCAAGTTGTGTCGTGAGTTCCGTTGTCTTCCAGCCACCTTTGACGGCCGCGTTAAACGCTTCGCTGTAGTCGCGCTGTGCTTGTTCAAAAGCCTCACGTGCTACTTCGAGGTCACGGAAAGAACGGGCGGCGGTCCGCGCGAGTTCCGTGCGGTTGTCGAGAAGTGAGCGGATGCTGTCGTCGATCTGTTCGTCAGTAAATGTGTTCGTGTTCATATCTCAACGCTACCGGAGGAGAGGGCGAGGGGCAATACCCAAAGTGAGCCCCGAGGCGCGAAGCGCGCCGGGGCAAGATGGATATTTAGCACGGCTAAATACATCTTGCCCTTGCGCTAGCGCGCGGCGGGAGGCCACACTTGTGGTGTGGTCGCCACGTTCGGTGGCGTCGTTGCACTAGGCCGGGAGGTTCCGCTATGGCGGGGGATGCGTTCGCAGTTGCGCGGCGGGGTCGTCGTCGCGCGAATGCGTCGAGTTCGCGGTCTCGTCGGTTGGAGTTGAAGCTGACGGAGGAGGAGTTTGGCCTTCTTGAGGCGTTGGCTGAGGCGCAGGGGGTGTCGAAGCAGGCGGTGTTGATGCGTGCTGTTTTGACGGGGGGTCCTGATGCGGCGGCGCGTGTGGATCGTATGCGTGATGAGCTTCGTGGGTTGCGGTTGTTGTTGGCGAATGTTGCGAACAATATGAATCAGTTGGCGCGTCAGGCTAATGCGTTTGCGCTTGGTGGTGAGGAGCCGGTGACTGCGGGGGATGTGCGGGTTGTGGTTGATGATGCGGCGCAGCTTGTGGTGAGGATTGAGGAGTTTTCGGAGCGCGCGAGGGCAACTGTTGGGGGTAGTGATGTTGGCTAAGCAGTTGTCTATCTCGAAGCGCTCTGAGTCGGTTATTTCGTACTTGTTTGGTCCGGGTCGCAGCAACGAACATGAGAACCAGCGAATCGTTGGTGGGTCGGAGCTTGTCGTCTCTCATGGGGTGTTTGATCTTCCTCGTGATGAAGAGGCGCGCTTGTCGCTTGCGACTGAGCTCGATGGTTCGTGGCGGCAGGTGAGGCGCGAGCAGGGCTTGCCGGTGCGCGCGCGGTTTATGGATCGGGGTAAGGGTGCTGCAAAGGCCGCGCACGTTTTTCACGCGACGTTGTCGATGGCGAAAGACGAGGGCACGCTCACGGATGAGCAGTGGAACAAAGCGGCAGAGATGTTCGTGAAGAAAATGGGGTTCATTGACTCTAGTGATGGCGCGGATTGCTCATGGGTGGCTGTGCATCACGGTGCGTCAAAAGAAGGTAACAACCACGTGCACATCGTCGTGAACTTGGTGCGTGAGGACGGGCGCCGGGCGAACATTCACCAGTCGAAGCGGCGTACCGCGCGTGCTGGCGCGGAGGTGGCGAAGGCGATGGGGTTGCGGTCAGTGTTTGAGGCTGAACGTTCGTCGGGGATCGGTAATGTGTCGCGTGCTGAGCTGGAGCGTGCGCAGCGTGAAGAGCGCGATGCGGACCGTCGTTTGATCCGTCGCAAACTTGCTGTGGCGGCCTGGCACGCGGACAGTGAGGCGGACTTCGTGCGCCGTGCGCGAGGCGCTGGCGTGCTTGTGCGGCCACGTTTTGTGAAGGGCGGGCGTGGCGCTGTGGAGGGCTACAGTGCGGCCCTGGCGAAGGCGGCAAAGCCGGTGTGGTTTGCGCCGTCGAAACTTGATCGTTCACTCGGGTTGCCGATGCTTCGTGAGCGTTACAAGTGGACGCCGGCGATGCAGCAGGATGCTGTTTCCGTATGGCGCGATAGCAGCGTGCGAGCGCTTGGTGATGGCGGGCATGTCGTTGGCGTGGAGGATGCCAAGCGCCTACAAGTACAACTTGCCTATGGCGAGGCGCGGCACGTGCGAGGCGCCTTGTATGACACTAGTGCGTTGCTGAGCGCGTATGCGCTCGAAGTGGAAGGAGATGCGCGAGGGGCCTTCGCGCGAGCGTCGGATGCACTGGCGAAAGCCGCGCAGCCGAACCGAGGCACGGCCTCGAGCGCGGTGCGCGAGAGCGTGCAAACAATCTTCACGCTGGCGGCCGTCAGTAGTCGCAACCCGGTGGCCGGTTCAGCGGCGATGGTGATGCAGATGATGCGGTTAGTGGAGTCCATGCAGCAGCGCGTTGCGGCCCACGAGGAGCTGGAGAAGGCTAGGGCGCAGTTCAACGAGGCGCTGGAGCCGTTACGTAGTGAGCGCGCAGCACTGGCCCAGCAGGCGCGTGCAGAATCGTTTGCGGCATTGCCTGACGATGCACGCGAAGCACTCGCCACGGCTTTTCCGGGCGAGCGTGAACTTCGCGAAGGACGCGGAGCGCGCAGCGGTCCGCCGGAGCCGAGCGGGCAGAGTGCACGCAAGCCACCACGCTGGCGTGGTGTGGGGGCGCCGTACGAGGTGGATAACAGACCGGAAATTGAGCGCTAGGAGTCAGTGATGAATGTCGATGTGGAAGATGAACTAGTCAATGACGGCATGCGCGTGGTGCGCACGATGACCACCATGGGCATGAGGATGTATGAACTCGTGAACCGTCACGCGAGCGAGGTGGCGCGCCGTCAGGCCGATGCGCACCGTGAGGCCGCACGTGTCCTCGAGCAGCAGCAGCGCGCCCAGCAGCACGCCATGGAGATGCTTGTGCGGCCGGCCCTGAGTGAGCAGTGGTGCCAGAGGGCCGGGGATCGAGACCTCGCGACCGCGTTCGTGTATGCGGAGGCGTGGAAGGACCGCGATCCGGTTGCAGAAGTCGCTTATGGAAACCTTGCGGAGGAGATCGGTAAGCGAGGCGTCGAGCTCGAAGAGTTCGCCAACGGTAATGTTCCCGAGCATGCACTGGAAGAGATGCCCGAGCCGAGCTTCGATGTGACGGACGAGGAGCAGGCGCAGGTTGCCGAAAAGATGTCGGAGATTCGCGAGCACGCCACGCAGGCCGGGCAGGAGTTGCCGGAGATGGCCCGTACGGACCCGAAGTTCTTTGCGATGACACAGGTGATTAGCGAGGAGCAAAAGCGGCAAATGGCGAACCTTGCGGAGACGAGCGGGCGCGACTTCGCCGTGCAGACCTTCGAGGGGTACCTTTCGCAGGATCAGCGGGCGAAGATGCGCGCGTGGGAGGAAATCGCGAAGGCGGAGGCGGAAAAAGCCGAGGCGGAACAGCTACGCGGCAACGCCGAGACCGAACACGCTACCGAGGCCGGCGTAACTTCCGAGGGTGAAAAGGCCGAGAAGGAAGCCGACGCGGCCGCAACGAAACTAGACGGGCGGGGCGAGGCCCGCGAGTCATTCGCGGAGCAAGAACTGGCGGGCAAAGGACAGTTTCGGGACTATCCCGGTGAAATCTCTGATGCGAAGCTAGCGAGCGTTGATCCCGATGCCGCGAACGCGCGGCAGGTGTCACGCGCGGGTCGAGCAGAAGCCCTCACCACGGCCTTGAAGAACTCGCGCCGACGCAGCAGCGGCAAGGCCCGCACCCGCGCCCAGATCAGCGAACGCGAGCAGGAGCGAGACCGCTAAGTGTACTGACCGGAGACGTTGATTGACCCGCGTGGGTGCTTTGAGCGTGAGTCTGGACCGCGCCCAAAGCACCCCGAAGGTTCAAGCGGTGAGCTGGCCCGTTGCCAGAAGTGCCATCACGATGAGTCCAACGGGAATGCGCCACGCCGCGAACCAGGCGAAGCTGTGATTGGCAACGAACTTGAGTAGCCAGGCGATGGAGGCATAGCCGAGCAGAAAGGCGATGGTGGCACCGACGAGCAGTTGTGGCGCCGAGGCCGCCTGTCCTGCGGTGGGTGCGAAGGCGTCCGGGAGGGAGAACAAGCCGGAGGCGAGAACGGCTGGGATGGCGAGGAGGAAGGAGAATCGGGTTGCAGTGGCCCGGTCCTGGTTGAGGAACAGCCCCGAGGAGATGGTGGCGCCCGAGCGCGAAACGCCGGGGATCAAGGCGAGGCACTGCGCAAAGCCCATGATGACGGCGTCACGGATGGTGAGTTCCTCCTGATCGCGCCTCTTGGTGCCAGTGCGTTCGGCGATGATGAAGACCAGGGAGAACAGGATCAGCATCGCGGCGGTGAACCAGAGGTTGCGCAGGGCACCGCGGATGTAGTCCTTGCCGAGGTAGCCGATGATGCTGACGGGCAGAGTTCCGAGGATCACCATCCAGCCCATCCGGTAGTCCGGGTTGGTGCGTTGGTCAGCGTGCAGGATGCCTTTCAGCCAGCCGGTGGCGATGCGCCAGATGTCCCTGGCGAAGTAGACCAGGACGGCCAGCTCAGTGCCGAGCTGAATAACGGCAGTGAAGGATGCTCCCGCGTCCTGGCCCCAGAACATTTCAGAGATGATCCGCAGGTGGCCCGAGGACGAGACGGGGAGGAACTCGGTCAGGCCTTGGACGATCGCGAGGACAATGGTCTGCATCCAACTCATGTCGGTGGATGCTTGAAGCAGTGAAATTGGCATGGTGTTGATTCTGTCAATCGAGCATCTCAGCTCGGATCGTTCCTGAGAACGAACCTGTTATCCGCCCCTGGGATGAGCGCTGCGGGGTGAGTTACTCTCTCGAGGCCCGGTGCAGGGATCCCACTGTCCTCGCCCCTGCCTACTTAGGTGTTGGGTCGGATCATTCTCGGGCCCGATGTGGGATGAGTAGTGCATCGTGAAGACTCGTGGTCATGATTGAAGTGCAGAACCTGACCAAGCGCTACGGCGCAACCACCGCCGTCAATGACCTCTCCTTCACCGTGCCTGATGGAGCCGTCACGGGGTTCTTGGGACCTAATGGTGCCGGGAAGTCGACCACGATGCGCTGTTTGCTGGGTCTCAACAGTCCCACCTCTGGGTGTTGCACCGTGGACGGTCGTTCCTTCCATGACAATGCCGCTCCGGCTCACGTAGCGGGGGCGGTGCTCGACGCGTCGTGGTACCACCCCGGACGGACAGGACGTGGGCACCTGCAGACAGTTGCGGCGTCGGCGGGGATCGCCCAGAGTCGCGTCCGCGAGGCGTTGGCGATGGTCGGACTCGAGAAGGCGGCCGGCCGCCGTATTCGCGGCTACTCGCTGGGCATGAAGCAACGTCTGGGACTCGCAACAGCCCTGCTGGGTAATCCTCGCAACCTCGTTCTGGACGAGCCTGTCAACGGTCTTGATCCCGAAGGGGTCCACTGGATGCGTGACGTGTTGCGGCGGTCCGCCGCCGATGGCAAGGCCGTTCTGGTCTCCTCCCATCTGCTGTCTGAAGTGGAGATGGTCGCCGATCGACTCGTCGTGGTGGGTCGCGGTGAGCTGATCCGTGAGTCGAGCATCGAGGATCTTCTCGCCTCCAGCGCGCAGCGCAGCATCGTGCACACCACCGATGACGTCCGGCTGCAACAGGCCCTCCATCAACGCCAGATCCAGCATGAACAGCTCGGTCCACATCTCGCCGTGGAACATTGCAATCAGCTGCCCGACCCCCGGGCCCTGTCCCAGCTGTGCCGTGACCTCGACCTGCTGGTCCTCGAACTCCACCAGGACCGCACCAGCCTCGAGGATCTCTTCCTCCAGCTGACCGACGCCAGCTCCGAATACCGCTCCGAGAACTGAGACCAGCCATGATCAACGCCATCCACGCAGACCTTCGGCGCCTCGCAACGCTACGTTCCACATGGATCTACGCGATCCTGCTCACCGGTGCCTGTTATGGCCCCATCATCCTGATGACCCTTCTCTACAACGTCGAGTACGCCGGCCCCATCGACGCGGGCGACCTCGGCAAGTGCGCCAGCATCTTCCACATGGTCGCCATCGTCTTCGCTGGCGCCACCGTTGCCACCGAGATCCGCAATGGCTCAGTGGGGATCAGCTTCCTGACCCAACGCCGCCGCTGGACCTCACTGGCCAGCGGAGCCGTCGTCGGCACGATCTTCCTGACCGTCACCTACGTGGTGGGGATGGCTCTGGCCATCCTGGTCGCCCAGTTCTACCCCGACAGCATCATCATCGGGTCTCGCGGCTGGCCCTACCTGGCGGCCCAGCTGCTCGTCATCCTCATCTGGGCTCTCGCCGCAGCCGCCCTGGCCGTGACCACCAGATCCATCGCTGCCAGCGTCGCCATCCCCATCGTGTGGATGTTGCTCATCGAGAACCTCATCGCGATGGTGCCCATGCTCAAGGACCTCATCAACTGGATGCCCTTCAACGCCGGCCACGCCATGCTCGGCCACGTCCTCGGGGAGTCCACAGCCAGCCCCTGGCCCGGAGTCATCGTCCTCACCGTGCTCACACTGCTCGCAACCACAGCAGCAGCAACCACGCACACACAACGCGACATCCCCGCATAACCCCGACCAAGGCCCACCGCCATACCCGTCAAGGAGAGTGAATGCCTCATCCCAACGCTGCCCTCACCCCTCGCCACCGCCTCCGAGTTGCCCAACTTGTCGTTGACCACGGCTGGCCGATCAGCGAGGTCGCCGCCCGATTCCAGGTCGCGTGGCCGACAGCAAAACGCTGGGCCGACCGCTACCGCGCCGGTCAGTCGATGCAGGATCGCAGCTCACGACCCCACCACTCACCGAACAAGACGAGCCAAGCGACGACGAAGCGCTGCATCCAACTACGCCTGCGCCTCCGAGAAGGCCCAGTCCAGTTGGCCTGTCGGCTCGGGATCGCGCCGTCAACGGTTCACCGCATCCTGTCCGACGCGCACCTCAACCGCCTGACGCATGTCGATCGTGCCACCGGCGAGCCCGTCCGCCGCTACGAACACGACCACCCCGGCGCCATGCTCCACGTCGACGTGAAGAAGCTCGGCAACATCCCCGACGGCGGAGGCTGGCGCTACGTCGGCCGCCGCCAAGGCGAGAAGAACCGAGTCGCCACACCCGACAAACCCAGGAACAAGTACCGGGACCCGTTGATGGGCAAGGCCTACGTCCACACCGTCATCGACGACCACTCCCGCGTCGCCTACGCCGAGATCCACGACGACGAAACCGCAATCACCGCCACGGCGGTCCTCGTCCGCGCCGTCGAGTGGTTCAACGCCTGCGGCGTCACCGTTGAAAGGGTCCTTTCCGACAACGGCGGCGCCTACCGCTCACACCTGTGGCGAGACACCTGCGCCGAGCTCGGGATCACGCACAAGCGCACGCGGCCCTACCGGCCGCAGACCAACGGCAAGATCGAGAGATTCCACCGGCCCCTGGGTGATGGTTGGGCCTATTCCCGCTGCTACTCCTCCGAAGCCGAGCGTCGCGGCGAACTCGAGGGCTGGCTGCACTACTACAACCAGCACCGGCCCCACACGGCCTGCGGGAACCAGCCGCCTTTCTCACTATTGATCAACGTCCCCGGTCAGTACAGCTAAGGCATAAATGTCTCAGCCGTCCGGTCACCGTTGGCGATGATCCCGCTCTCATCACCGAACATGCCAACAGGGGGTGTTTTCACGGGCCACATCTTCGGCTCACCGTGTTCACCCGAGATGGCGTCACATAGCGCGAACGTGCCGTTATCGCGGGTCAGGGAGCTCATGATGGGGTCAGCGAAGTCGCGCCACCACACGGCCATGCCACTAGGATCCCCGTGACGGTGCGCCTCGAAGGACCTCCAAAGCGCGTCAAGGCGACTAATGGCCTCACTGTGCCGCCACCAGTACGCACACCAGCGCACACCAGCAGTGGTGTGACGCCATGAGGGCAACAGAAATTGCTCCACGAAGTCGGCACAGTTGGAGTAGGCAAGTTCCGGTTGTCCGGGAGCTTGTTGCATGGCGGGGTCCATTAGTCCTTACCCTCTGCGTTCTTCTCGAAGTAGTCGCGGGAGGCGGCGACGCTATCGGCGTACTCGCGTGTCCACCACGGGATAAGTTTCACCAGTGCCGGCGGGTTGCCGGAGCTGAACACGAGGGCCCGGCCGGGAGGTAGGGAGCCAATCTCGGACACATCCAAAATTTCCTCTCGCCGAAGAGAGGTCGAGGTGGAGCTCCCCGAGCGCATGCTTGTGGACAGGGACGAGGAGCGCACGTCACGCTTGCCGACGAGTTCGGAGAGTTCCCGCAAGAAACCGACTTCGGCAACGCCTGCGCCGACCATGCGAATGTTCGCGGCGGACCACATCTTCTTCATGCCCCCTTCCGTCCATGCCTCCACGCCTTGCGTCCATGACTGGAGAAACACCGACAGGATGATGCCGCGTGAACCGTAGTGAGAGTACAGGTCAGGCAGTTCAGGCCACCGCACGACGTTTGCGGCCTCATCGAGCGTGGCCATAATCGGGCGCGGAACGCGCATACCGGACGAGGCGGCACCAAGACGGTCCGCCGCATCGAGAGTCGCCATGGTGAGCGCCGCCGTGATTGCGCGGGCTGAGCCCTCACCTTCCTTAGACACCAGGTAGAGCGTGTCGGCCTTCGACTTCACGAACTTTTCGGGATCAAAGTGCGGGCGATTATCGTCGGGCCCGGTTTGCTGAATCCACGGCAGATACTCGGGGTTGCGCAAGAATGCGACGAAGGGCTGAGCTGTGCCGATGACACCATCTCGCTGTTTCGGGGTGAGGTCGAGAGTTGCACGTAACGTGCGGGCGACATCCACATACCCCTCCATGGAAAGGATATTGACCGGTTCGCCCGTGTCCGGGCGGGCCATCCACGTGATGAGGATCGACAGGGGATGTTTGCCGACGGCCGCAGCGAGCAGCAGCGCTGAAAGGTAGTCCTTGGCGGCCGCAGAGAAATAAGCGTCAGTTTTTGCGTCGCGTCCGGTAGCGGAGGCGACGAAAATGCCGGCGAGCCGTTCGGCAGTTTCGAGGTTGTGCACGAACGAGAGCGGATTCCACCACCACGTGGGCTTCTCGCCGACGAGGTTTTGAATGTCGTAGACCCGTACGAGGCCGCGCTCCGAGCGCGGTCCGCGCGTGGCGTCAACGATGTCGCGCTTGTTAGATGTGACGATACTGGGACCGTTAGTCTCCATGACCTCGCGGATAGCCACGGAGCTTGTTTTGCCGGCGCGGGGGCCAAGGATGGCGATACGCACGTGCTCATAGCTGGAGGTGAGGACACTTCCACCGTTGACCATTTGCCCGATAGGGACCCCGGAGCCGACGTCAGTCACGCCGAGGCGTTCGGCGTCAGCGCGTTGCTTCGCCGCGCTGAGCCCGTCGAGATCCTTGCGCGTGGACATGTACCGAGCGGAGGAATCTACGCGCGAGCGCGAGCGTCGAGGCAAGACAATCGCGAGAATTGCGCCCACCACGACGAGGACGAGGACGGCCATACCGACCCCGAACACAGGCCACGAAAAGCGTTCTTGAGGACTGGAAGCAATCGTGGACGGATCAGATTTCGGAGCCGCGACAAAGCCAAGGACGACGACGAGGCCCACGGCAGCGAGGAAGGCGAGGGCAAGCAGCGCAGCAAGCCACAGGCCGCGACTTTCGCCCGGTTCTGCAAGTCGGTTCGGCCGGCGCATTAGATGACCTCCATGCCTTCTTCGATGGGGTTATCCTCCACCATGCGGCGGCGGCGTTCAGCGACTTCGGCAGACATCTGTTTCCATGAACGGTTGGTGTCGTTCACATCCCGCTCCAGGTCCGTCATGACCATGCGGAAGGGAGTGCCCGGTTTCTTTCCAATCTTCATGAGGAAGCAGCCGAGGCCAGGTGGCGCGGCCGCTTGACCCGTTTCCGGGTTGATCGTGACTTCACTGGACCAGTCCGTAATCATGGCCTTCTCCGTCTCCGAGAGGGAGAAGACTGTTTCGAGGTTGCCCATCTCGCCTTCCGCGAGACCGCCAAGCATCACCATGCCCGCACGTTCCACGAACCCCCACGCCATTTGGGTGAGTTCAGTATTTGGGAGCTTGAGGTCGTTCATGGTGTGGGTAATCATGATCTGGCCAACGCCCATGGTGCGGTTCAAACGGGTGAGGGAGTCAATGAAGTGCACAAGGCGCGGATCCGCGCGCAGCATCCTCCACATCTCATCCATGACGAGCACGTAGTGGCGTTCTTTTTCTAGGCCCGCAGCGGCGAGCCGCTTCGCGGCCGACACGGCCGAACTGCCGTAGGCCCAGCACACCTGCTGCACCGCGGCCTGCAAGGCCGCGTCCCCGTCCTCAATGGATGAAAGATCGAAAGCCACGGGCCTATCGAGCTTGATAGCCACTGTCGTAGGGCGCGCGAACAGATCACCGTAAGGGCCATCAGCACCGAGCTTACGCAGCACATCGGTGAGCCCCCTCGTGCGAGAGGAGTACACGGCCTTGTCACCGTGGTCCTGAACGATGCGAGAGATCGTCTCGTGGTGTGCTTCGATGAGCTCGAGGAGGTCCGGCAGCACCGGGTCACGATCCTTGATCGTCTCGTCAAGCACGCGCAGCCCGACCGAGACGATAGTCGACTCAAGCGCATCGAGGCTCCGACCGGCAGCCTGCTGCAACAGGCCCGTGACGGTAGCGACCTGGAAGGCACGAAGGTCACTGTGCGCCCGCGCCGCCTCATCGTCCGGCAACTGATCCAGTAGCGGATACAGCGGGCCGCGGTCCAGAGGGTTGACCGCATTACGGCCGGGGCCGACGGCAATCACCTGCCCGCCCTGAGCGCGTACGAGGTCCACGTGATCGGGCTTGAGGTCACCAAGCACCATGGGAAGCACGCCGTAGGCCTCCAGTACCGTTTCAATGCGCCGCGTGAGCGAGGACTTGCCAAGGCCGGGCCTCCCGAGAACGAACATTGAGGGGTTGGAGATCAGGTTCGCGAGGAAGTAGTGGATCGGATCCCCGCAGACGGGGAAGCCTCGCGTGAGGTGAATGCCCAGGGGAACCCCCACGACGGGGGTGGCTGAGCCCGTCACGAACGGCCAAAATCCGCACACCTGCACCGAGGTGCCCATGACCTCCACGGACGGTTCTACGCCCACGGCGCGGCCTGCACCGGGGCCGGCGTAACCGCGGGCGCCCGCATCGAGGCGTGCCGCCTCACGCTTTTCTCGCAAGCGAACTAGCCAACTTGTTTTCTTGTTTCCATGGTTGCGTTCAAGTGCGCGCGCGTCCTCTTTGCTAAGCGTCAATGATGCTTTAGGCGCCATGTCTCCCCCTGGGTTAGATCATGTTGTCCGTGATGGACGCGGGAATCGTGGTGTGCTCCGGAAGGACGATGCCAAGCGGCAGCCCTGCCACGAAGGCCGTGTCCTGCGAGCCGAGAGCAACGCGCATCCGCAAACGTGCCTGCGCGCTTTGCGACATAATCATTTGCTTTGCGCTTGGAAGGTCCTCTTCGTTCAACACGGTTGCCGTGACGACCATGCCGAACAACGTAATGCCGGCACCGGCGGCCTCCTCGTTGGCCATTTGCTGTGCGGCCCGCTGAGCACTGTTCGCCACGGCGGTATTTGTTTTCGCGTTTCTGGCAACGAAGTTCGCGTTACGGACACGCCTGTCTGCAATCAACGTCGCACGTTCAGCCGGGATAGGCCGATACAACAAGGCGACACGCTTGCGCGCGACCTTACGTTCAGGGGCGAGCAAGCGCGCCAGTGAGGTGTCGTAGAACGTGCCCTTGGGTTGCCCGCCAAGAGTCCACGAGACCGAGACGGCGCGGTCATGGTAGTAGTGGCCCAGTTCCGTCGCGTGGAAGGCTGGGCCGGCCTGATCCCACGTGAGGCCCGTGCCGCCCTGTGCGCGCTGTTCCTCAATGTCCGAGGCGACCGTGGGATCGTAGGCGGAACGAACATAATCGGTGAGGTCCTGCGAGGTGCACGGACGCACACTCGAGCCCGCCCCCGTGCTTTGCAGCCCGTCAATGAGCGAAGGCAGCACGTTGGAAATCTCCGTGGCCATCTCCTCACGTGAGCGCTTACGGCCGTTCTCCTTGCCCGTCCACGTGATCGTCACACGAGTAGAGATAGCGGGAGTTGCTTGCCCAAACCCCTTCGCGAGTTCCCCCGCCGTTGCTTGACCGAAGTCGCTAGCGTTCTCATCCACCGAGCTCAGGACAGAGCGGCGAAGCCGCAGCCCTGAATCAATCGAAGTCTCCACGACCACTGACGCCCCGACAATGCCCGTAGACGTGCCCAAATACGCAAGCCAGCCGCCCCAGTGCGCGACTTGAGAATCAATGCGCGACTGATCCACGAGCTCATTGCCCGTCGGGTGCACCTCCAGCACCACCGAGTGATGCGCCGTGGACGGAATTGAGACAAGCGCGAACGGCGTGCCGAACCCAGTGCGAAAGTCGCTCACCTCCGACTGCGCGCCGATGCCCGGCAAACGAAAGTCCCCCAGAGGAGTCTTCCCCGCGGGGCCGTTGAGCAAGATATTCGACTTCGCCTTCTTTGCTTTGCGCTGACCACGCTTCAACATAAATACCTCCCACGCTGTGCGGCCGTTGCCGCCAGGGATTACCGTCGGCAAAATCGCCAGCACCAGCAACGCCGCGGCGAGCAAGCCAGCCCACCACTTGATGAAATAGATGAACATGACGAACACGATGCCCACCAGCAGAGCGAGGAACGTCGTCATCGAAAGGCCCAGCAAGCCCTTACTCTTCGGGATCGTCAAGTTCCCGTACGTCACGCGCTGAGTCGAAGTTGCCACAGTTCCCCCTACTTCGTTTGTTCCGCGCCGCTTGGATCGTTATTGCCTGCGGCCTCATCCACAACACCGTCCGCGTTCATTCCCGGCATAGACGCCGAGGCGCGCAGAGGTTGAGGAGACGCGCTACTTGAGTCAGCGCCGGCCGGGCCAGTTTGACCATCCGAACCATCCCGACCGTCGCTACCACCCCAACCCGCGGGGCCAGCGACGCCGCTAGCGCCCTCGCCGCCTCGCTCTCCAGGTGTTCCCGTTCCCTGGCCGCCGTCAGCGCCAGAAGAGCCGTCACCACCGGACGCACCAGATGCACCGGAAGAACCGGAGGCGCCAGAAGAAGCGCTAAGAGTTTGAGTGGCACTTCCAGCAGTCGGAACAGCAGCGGACGAACCCGAGGCAGCAGCGGTAGCCCCGCCACCTCCAGCAGCCGCACCGCCGCCTCCAGCAGCAGCCGCTCCACCGCCCGCAGCAGCACCCCCGCCAGCAACAGCTGCACCAGCGCCGCCTGTAGCAGCAATCCCCACAACAGCAGCACCCGCAGCGACCGCCCCCGCACCAATACCGAGGCCGGCTGCACCGCTAAAAGCGTTCGAGACGCCGCGACCAGCGGGAGGAGCCACGAACTTGATAAGAGCCGGCAAAGCCAGCACACCGAGAATGAGCGTCAGCGTGCCCAGAAGAATCCCGGACAGTTCTGAGACAGCATCCGTGGGCCCGGGAGCGACGTTCTTAATCATGAGCAGTCCCACGACATAGATGGCGGCCGCCGTTGGTTTGTACAGCAGCATCGCGATAATCCAGCCCTGTGCCTTCGCAAAGCCCTCAGATCCGCCACGGGTCATGGAGGCCGCCGCCAGAGTCGGCAGAGCTACCAACAGAACCGCGAGGAGCACGTCCTTGAGAATCATGAACAAGAACTGAAGTGCGGTGGCGATCAGCACGATAATCCCGATAATCAACATCGCCGCCATAGGGATAGCGAAGCCACCCGAGGCGACAGTTGCCGTTCCTGCCGCTTGACCGGCCGCTAGGAACGGAAGGAGTGAAAGCAAGGAGTGGTTCACGTCCTCGCCTAGCGCTTGCTGGAGCATCCACACCGACATTTCATCGCCGGCCTTCGTCAGAACCGTGATGCCTGTGACGGCCGCGCCTTGAACAATCACGAGTTTCAGGATCATGACACCCAAGTCTCGAAGTGGCTCCATGCGCGCCGACCACGCCATCTGTCCCGCCGCGATCAAAATGCCCATGATCCCGAAGAAAGCCGTTAACGTCGTCAGATACTCCTGTGTCTGCACAACCGCAGCACCAACCGGATCATTCGGATCCAACGACTGCGACGGCGTACCAATCCACGCACCCATGAGCGCCGTGAATGTGTCCGCCACACCGCCTAGTACCTGGTTCGTGAAATCCTCAAGGACCGAGCCTACGGCATCCGAAACGCCGTCCTTGAAGTTGCAGACGGGATCCAGCCCGCAGTCAGCCATTGTTTGCGCTCCAGGGGGTGAATCCTTCTAGGTTTGCCGGTGCTTTGCTAGCTGGAGTATCGAACATCTTTGGCTCCATGACCCAGTGGTCGTCACTCCACTTCACGATAAAGCGCATAACCATAGTTGCGCTCTGCCCTTCCGGTGTTGTGACGTCCCAGGCGAGGTCTGCGGCAACTTCATCTTTTGTGGCCGAGCTGAAGCGGAACCCTCGAAGGACGAGGGTCGTGCCGTCCTGCGTTCCATTGGTTTCGGGCATGTTTGCAAAGTCTTCGGGGGTGAGCCATTCCTCGAAAAACCCGTCTGTTCGTCCTGATGCACCCGTGATGTAGGTCATGGCGAAGAGTGCGCCGGTTGGTGAGTGGGCGTAGCAGCCGAAGAGGTCACCTTCGCGCTTTTCAGGACCGTAGGCCTTGGACGTCGGTACTCCGATACCGTTTACGCTTACCCATTCATCGACGGGGGGCGCGGTGTTCGGGATCTTTTGGTCCCCGTCGGGGAGAGAGCAGCCGCTGTTGACGCCGCCCTTATCCGACGAGGCTGTGTCCTCAGACGGTGCGGATGTTGTTTCCTTGGTCCCCTCGCCGTCAGAAGGTTGCGCCTTCCCCCCTCCTTGTCCTGTGGGTGCTGGCTGCACTGTTGGCGTTTCAGGCTTTTGCTCCCCGGAGCAGGCGCCGAGTGCCATCACGAGGCCAAGGGCGCTTATGCTTGCTGCCACTTTGAGTGTCTTGCGGTGCTGCATCGTGTGGTCTCCTTCGTGCGAGAGGTTGATAGATCACGCAGCGTTAGGCGCCGAAGGCCGCGAAAATCGCCGATGCTGAACCAACGAGGACGGCAGCGATGATTGCGATCACGAGACCTTTAGCGGCCTGAATCTCGCGTCCCGACAGGGCGCTAAAGGCGAGCCATCCCGCACACACGATGAACGCGATGAGGCAGATAGCCGCTACAGCCCACGCGATCCACCCAGCGATAGTGGTGAGGCCTTCCGAGCCGGGAGGTGCGGTGGGGTTGATGTCAATTTCTGCAAGGATCAGTTCAGTTTTCAGCGCCTGGATCATGATCGGTTCCCTTTCGTCTGGAGGCGGTGTGCGTGTCGGCGGATGCTGTTGAGCAAGCGCCGTGTGCCTAGCGAGGTTGAGAGCTCGTGTGTCTCAACTCGGTAGGACTCAACCCATGGCATGTGCCAGCTATGCGGAGCCATGCCCATGAGAGTCTTCATGCGCGCCACTTGGCCCTTGGTGAGCCGTGGAGCGTCGTCAATGATGCAAATGCCCAGCAGTGGGAATGCATCGGCGTAGGCGCCGTGATGCCACGCCGTGAGCGTGTTGTGGAGGGCATCGAGGCCACGCCCGTGAGTGCGCGCGACAAGCAAGGTGCCGCCAGCAGCAGCCGGGGCCCACGGGTTCGCTTGCGGCCATGCCCCGTGAGTATCAACAGCGTCACTATTGAGGAGGGTGCACAGTGTGGTTGCGCCAGCGCCCCCGTGGACGCCTGCGACGTGAACCAGCGCTTCACCGGCGGCCGCGCGCTTAGGAATGGTTTCCGTCGTCTCATGCGCAATGTTCTGTGCCAAGGGGCTCGTCGGGCCATGAGCGATGCTCACGCCTTCTTCTGAGTGCTCGTCCGTGTTATCCGCGTTCGGTGTTACGTCAGGTGGAACGGAGCGGTTGATGAACGGATTTGTCGAGGACATCTCAGCTACCCCCTCACCTCGTATGGCAGAGTGTCACCTAGGTTTACGTGACAGACGATACAGGCCGAGGCGCGCTATTGCAACGGTTTATGCGAAATCATGTCTTTACGGTTGTTTATCTTCGTTTAGGCGTGCTAACATCCTTGTAACAGTTGGTAGCGGGTTCCTCGCTAGGGAGTTCGATACGATGGACGACATGGCAAGTTCTCATGATCCATTCGCGCAGCTTCCGAGCATCCTTACTGTTGAGGAGACCGCGGAACTACTGCGCGTGACCGACGAAAAGCTTCGCAAGCTCATTAAAGAAGGGACGATCCCGGCCGTTCGTGTCGGACGCACTTTTCGGATCTACCGCAATGAGTTGAGGGACGCCTTGGAGGGCACGCGCGTCACAGGAGATGACGCCGATGAGTCGCACACCGAGCGCTGAGACCTTCGACCCTTCGACAGTTCCGCCCTACCCAGTTCTCACCCTCACCGGCGCTGATAACCCGGAGAACGTCACGCTCGATGGGCAAGCGTTCACGGGGGAGGATGCCTACGACCAAGCACTTAGTAAATGCGTGGAGCGTGCCAGTGAACTCGGCGGTTCCGTACGGGTGCGCGGAGTGGACAAGGACGGCAAAGAATGGCCGCTCGTGGTCACCTCCAACGGAGAGATGCACGACCTTTCCACCCCAGCTACGAACCGGAAGAAGCGCCAAGGCTCGAAAAGCACCTCAGACGCACCCGCCACGAGCCGTCGCACGTTCCTTGCCGCAGCGATTGTGGGGGCCGGAGCGCTCACCGTCTTAGGTGGTGGCCTCGCAGGAGGCTACGCCCTCTATCGCGCAAAGCAGCCTTCCGCACCACCTCCACCACCGAAATATCCTGGCAAAGGCGCTCTTCTTCCCGTGCTCCCACCTGCCGGCGTAAGCGATAGTGCCCAGTGGGCCGTGAAAATTGACAAGAGTTTCACACCACGACTTCTGCCCAACTCACGGGTGGCCTTCATGACACCGGAAAAAGCCCTGATTGTGGTGGATGCCAACACTGGTCAAGTGCAATGGACGGCAACTGGAATCACGCGTCTGGACGATAAAGGCGCACTTTTGCCGCTCACGATCAACACCGTGCCCATGCTTGGCCTGGCAACGGGGCGAGGGCTCACTGTGTGGCGCATGGACAAAAACGCCGTCGATAGCTCCCAGCAGCTCGAGGTTGCTTATGGCACCGCCAATGTCTTCCCCTATTCCGAGGCGCCACTATGGGCACTTGGTACTCAAAGCGCGCAGTTCCTTGCTGGTGACACATTTGCCACCGTGGACATTCCTGTTCCGGCACGTGTGGCGGGAGTCCTTGACGGCAACGCCGTCGCTGTTGATAAAGGCGCGTGGCTCAGCATTACACCTGACAATTCCCCCACCACGCACGCACTCGAGAACACCCCCGAGGGCACCCTCGTCGATGCCTGCCTTATCGGCACCACCTTGCTCAGCGCGTGGGAAACCGACGACAACTACACCGTGGCCGCGCACCGCCTGCCCGGCGGGTACTTGATCGCCAGTGAAACACTCAAGGGCCGCGTGCCCAACAACGCCGACCCGCTCGTTTCCCCTTCGCGTTCAATGGCGGCATGGGCCGGCGTGCTCGTCCGCGAGGACTCCCTCACCCCACTAGCAAACTTGCAAACTAGTAAACAAGTACATGCGGCGTTCAAGCCGGAAGTGATTACCGACCACACCCTGTACGGCTCACTCGACTCGACTCCCACACGCGTGAACCTCAGCAGTCTTGCCGTATCCGCAGAAGCCGAAGACGTCGCGTTGCCGCTGTTCATGAACCAAGATGAGACCTTGGCCTACATCGTTGCGAACAAACTTGAGGACACAGTCCTTCACGCCTTACCTGCACGCCATGTGCCGGCAGCCTCCGATGGTGGTGGCGAAGCGTCCGATGGCGGAGGCGAAGCATCCGATGCAGGAGGTGCACGATGAAAAGACCTGCCACAGCTCTCATCACCGCGCTTATTGCCCTTGGGGCGCTGAGTGCGTGCGGCACTAAGGAACCGGCCCCGCAAGCGAGCGTAGAGGGCGCGGAGACCCCCGAGGCGAGCGCGAGCAGCCCCGCACCATCGAAGGCGAGCGATTCGGTGAGCTCACCGCAGGAGATGGACGATACCGAGCCTGACTCGGGACTCATCCACGCAAGTGAGGACGAAATCGCCGCCGCGCACAAAGGTGTTGAGGCCACGATGGCGGTGTGGGTGAAAGGGCAGAGTCTGCCGCAGAGGGAGTGGGAAGAGCAGCTTCGCGCGACTCTCGCGCCAGAATCCGTGGACCTGTCCTTGTCGATGTGGGGCTACAAGGTCCCCGACACGAAGGTTCTCGAGATTACCGCTGTGCGCGCGGATTCCGATAGCGCGACCTTCGAGGTGAAAACTGACGCGAGCACCTACCACGTCACGAGCCTTCGCCAGAGTGATGGAAAGTGGCTCGTGAGCGATCTTCGACCGGCAAGCTAACCGCACGAAAGAAAGCAGGGGGATGCACTGTGGACGACAGCAGCAGCAAGAGCGGCCTCATCGCCGTCATCGCGCTCATTCTCGCCTTCGTGATAGGGATTCCCGTTGGCCTGGTCCTTCTTCTCGGTGGCGGGGCCGCCCAACAGCAGCAACAACAAGCGGCCTGCGGCGCCGGGCCAGGCGGCGCAGCACTCGTCGTCAATGTCGATGAAGGATCCCTACCCAACGTGGACGGATTCAGCAAAAACCAAGTGTCTGTTGCCGCGGTCATCATGACTGTGGCCTCACAGCTCAACATGGGCGCTAAGGGCCAGCTCGTTGCGTTGATTACCGCCATGCAAGAGTCTGACCTTGGAGACGACCCCACTCACACCACGCCGGATGAGAACCAAGATGCGGGAGTGTTCCAGCAGCGCGTGATTCCCGGGTGGTACGGCACGCTCCAGGAAGTGAACGACCCTAGCTACGGTGCGCGTATTTTCTTTGAGGGCAAGACCGTCAGCCTCGATGACCCGAAGGCCGCGGGGCCTGTCGGCTACCACATTCCAGGCCTGAAAAACGTCAACGGCTGGGAGAACATGGCGCCGGGAGACGCGGCGCAGGAGGTGCAACGATCCGCCTTCCCCGATGCCTACGACAAACACGTTGGGCGCGCCCAAAAACTGATGGAAGCCCTCTCAGGCACGCACGTGTCTGTGGTGAGCTCCGGCGCCTCCGATGGCGGCGGCGCGGCCGGCTGTGCGCCAGGCGAGTACAAGCAAGCAACCGACTTCGACTCCCTCCCGAAATTCCCCATGCCCGAGGGATGCACGGATCAGACCCCCCTGTATGGAGAGCCGGGCCCTGGCGGAATCAATGGCAACATTCCCGACTCTGCGATGTGTGCGGTTCCTGGCGCCCTGGACCGCGAGGGCCGCGCTCAGGCCCGCGCCGTTGCCGCTTTCGTGGCCATGAACGATGCCTTCAGGGCCGAGTTCGGCCACGACATCACTGTCACCTCCACATACCGCAGCTACAGCAAGCAGGTAGCGACCAAGGCGTCTAAAGGGCGCTGGGCAGCGACTCCCGGCTACTCAAACCACGGCTACGGGCTTGCGCTTGACCTCTCACTGACCCCGGATGAACGGCGCTGGATTCAACAAAACGGTCCCGGATACGGCTGGTGGCACCCGCTATGGGCCCGTCCCGACGGCCACAAACCCGAATCATGGCACTACGAATACGGCACCTGGCTTGTCGAAAAACGCTACGCCAACATCAACCCCGATCAGATTGCCTACTAGGAGGACAACACCATGGCAGCCTTAACCCTCACATTCACGAACCCGACCACTGGCGTCCTCAACGACGGCGTGCGAGAGCACACCATCACCGGGGCGAACGTTGAAGAAGTCCGCGACAAGGTCACGCGGTACGCCGCCGAATACGCGCAATACACCGGCGAGGAAACCTACCTCACCGCGCACGAGGGCGGCCGAACTTTCCACGTCGGAATTGGCCCTGACGGCAAGCGCAACCTCTCCCCCACACCCCCGCAAAGCGCGATACCGAGCCCGGCAGAAACCACACCCGCGCCAACCACACCGACGCCGGAACCTGCGCCAGTTGTAAGCGCCCCGAGCGCCCCCGAACCCGCTGTGAGCGCACAACCAGAGCCTCAGCCTCAGACGGCAGAGCCAACTCCCCCACCCACGCCTATGGAACAGCCGGTACCGGCGAGCCCGTTTTCTCAGGCCGCACCCCCCATGGCCACGGCAAGTGCGAACAGTCCAGAAACAGGGGCGTGGGTGCCGCAAGAGGTGTACCACTTCAACGAGAATGACCCTGCCTGGCAAGAAGAGAAATCAGCCCCCGCGACGCAAGGGGCACGAGGCAGCGTCAACAGTATGTTTCACTCCAAGCTCCGCCCCGCCCAGCGTGAGCTCGATGAGCGTAAGCAAGCCTTTATTGAACGCGAAACCCTCAAAGTGCAAGAGCGTGCACGCGAGGCTCAGGCCGAAGCCGCGCGCAGTAAGCGTCAAGCGGAGCGTCAACGTGCGGCCGAACAAAAAGCCCGCGCCGAGCGAGCCGTTATCCAAACGAACTTCCAAGGCACCCGCACCATTCTCGTGGCCAACCCCAAAGGCGGCGCCCGCAAAACCACCACGACCTACCTTCTCGCAGCCACGATGGGCGTCATTCGAGGCGGTTCGGTTATCGCGTGGGATGCCAACGAGACGATGGGTACTCTCGGCGAACGCGCCCTACAAGACCTCCACACCCGCACCGTCGTGGACCTTCTCGAGGAAGCCGCCCCGAGCTTCAACAGCGTGGAATCCAGCCGTGTCGGCACTCTCGATGCCTTCGTGCGACCGCAAGGCGACTCCCACTTCGACGTTCTTGCTAGCGACGAAGATCCCACCCGCCAGGACATTGTGGATGCCACCGGCTTCGAGACCGTCCACGAAATCCTTTCGAGGTTCTACCGCATGATCCTCATCGACACCGGCAACAACATCCGTGTCTCACACTTCCGCCGTGCACTCGATGCCACCGACCAACTCGTCATTCCCGTCGCCGCCAGCCGCGATAGTGCGAAAGTTGCAGAGCAAATGATGCGCTCGTTCGAAGCCAGCGGCCACGGTGAACTCGTTAAGCGCGCCGTCGTGCTCCTGCACGACCTCGAACCCGAGAACAAGGCCGACGAAGCCTACCTCGAGGTTGTGCGCACTATCGCAGGGCGTCTCGAGCCGCAGGTGGCCGCCGTGATCCCCGTCCCCTTCGACTCCGCACTCAAGGGCGGCGACGAAATCGACTACGCCGCTCTCAGCGAGAAAACCCGCAGGGCGTACCGGGAAGCGGCCGCCGCTGTCGCCGCAACAATGCGCGACACGCTGGAAAACTCGTAAATATCTACCCGGACTCAAAGTTGATCCCTGCTAGGATGACCGCATGGCACGAAGCAAACAACGACGACACGGCCCACTCCCCAGTGGCAACGACGCACACGTTTCTTTCAAGCTGCCCTCAAAAGACCGCGAACGACTCTACGCCTACGCCGACCTCAAGGGCATTGCCGGCGCACAACTGATTCGCGAGCTACTCATCCCGCAGATTCGAAACCTTGACCTCACTCAGGCTGAACTTGGCGAGGACCAACCGAGTTTCGACGATGTGGAACAACTAAAGAAGACCGCTTAACGACTTCACCCCCGCTTCCATTGGCGTGGATGCGAGGGTGACTAAGTCTTGCGGGGGCCTAGTTGGCGCTAGGTGATCCCCAAGGCATACCTGAAAGGAGGTACAAGTATCAATGCAGTCCCCATTGTATGGGGGCCCGCTGGAGACGCGCAAGTTTGCTAGCAAGCTTGGCGTGTCTGCTACGCAATCACGGTCCCGTATTCACCCCGAAGCCCAGCAAGAAGCTTGGGAACTAGCTAACTTGTTTGCTGGTCGTCCTCGCGTGCGCGTCGCACACTACGACGGACGCCGCAAAAAATGGCAATACCCAGCACAAAGAGAACAGCACCTTACCGCCGAGATCCCCAAAAGCCCGGCCGCAGTGATGCTGTACGACGCGCACGGCATGTGCCAAACACTCGTCGCCGACATCGACGTCGAAGGCACCGCCGGCGCCCGCCTCACGCACGACGTTGTCGCGTTCCTCGAACGTTGCGGAGCGAAAGTCATCATCGACCGCTCCCCCGCCGGCAAGCACCACGTGTACGTCCCGCTGCTAGACCGACTCAGCGTCCACGAAGCGACCGAGCTCGTCAGCGCCCTCGCACGACGATTCCCGGGCATTGACCCACTCCCCCACGCTACGGGCGCTATTTCGGGCTGTATCCGCACACCGGGAAGCCCCTACAAAGACGGTCAGGGCTACCAAGAACTTGTCACTGACTACGACACCACCCGCCGCACTCTCATGAGGCGCAACGGCGCCCACGTGACCGCAGCACTCACCCGAGCACTTAGCAATGAGATTGCCGCGTACCGCCGCGAGAAAATGCGCCTGGCGAAACCCGTCGCCGAGCTCGAAGCCGACAACCCCGTCGAACGCCTACCGCTAGGCGAGGTAGTCCTGTCCTCCAAGATCACCATGATCGTGCGCGAAGGACTCTACGCCGAAGCAGGCTACAGCGACCGCTCACGCGCCCGCATGGCAGCCCTCACCGCCGCACGCCGCGCCGGCCTTGACCTCAAGGGCGTGATCGCCCGCATCGAAGACGGACGATGGGCAGGACTCGCCGCGATGTACCAAAACGCCACCACCCCCTGGCGCCGCCTACTGGCCTCTACCGAATGGCCTAAAGCCGTCGCCCTTGTAGGCAGCACCCCGAAAAAAACACGAGGCAATCAGCAACCGCATGAGACTGTCCAGTACTGCAACACAAGCGAGGATTTAAAAGTCACGAGGGGGGAGCCCCAGCACACGACTTTCGATGAACACCGCTTTCTCCGCCGCGTTCGGCACGCCCTCCACGCCGCCATCCCCCACGAGTTCCGCACCCGCGAAGGCCGCACCCTCGCTTACGTCCTGCGCGCCCTTCTTGCCGCCGCCCACCAAACTGGCTCCCGCTACGTCGAGTTCGGCGTCCGCTCTTTGTCCCTCTCCCTACCCATGGACCACACCGGCGTATCGCGCGCCCTGACCACATTGCGCGAACAAGACGACCCCTGGATCACCCTCGAACGCGACGGCCACGGCACCAAAGCCGACCTCTACCAGCTCCACATTCCCGAACGGCACCGCGAAAGCGAAGACGCCGCACTCGAAGCCGGCAAAATCCATGCACTCCGCCCCGCCTTCCGCGTCCTTGGCATCGCGGCCGCCGAAATCTTCGAGGCCATCGAACGCGGTCACCGCACCCCCCACGCGATCGCGCGCGCAACAGGACTCTCTCGGACCACGGTCTACGAACACGTAGGCATGATGAAGGCCTGGAACCTCATCACCGACACAAACGACGAGCTCGAGGCTCACCCCGAACGCCTCACCAGCGTGGCCGAACACCTCGGAGTCGATGCCTTCCTCGCCGAGCGCCACCAGATCATCCGCCAACAACGCCGCAGGTGGCTGAATTACCTCACCCGCTTCACCCGCGAGAACGACGCATGGTGGGAAATGACCCTCAGACGAGCCGGCCCTCTCCCCCGCGCCGCCTAACCCAACCCTGGAAACTTGTTCCCATGTTTCCTAGTTCCCTTGTTTTCTTGCTTACAAGTAGTAGAGTGGTGCCATGAAAACAATTTTGATCGCTAACACCAAGGGTGGCTGCGCGAAAACCACCACGGCGATGTACCTCGCTACGGCACTCGCGCACTCCTCCCCCAGCCTGAAAGGCGTCGTGATCGACGGTGACCCGCAAGGGACTGCTACCGAGTGGGCCTTGCGCGCAGAAGAAGACGGAGCACCCCTCCCCTTCGACGTCGATAGCGCCAACCGTTCCAACCTTCAACGCAAGATCAGCTCGTACGACTGGGCAGTCATCGACACAGAACCAGGCGAAGGGAAAGGCTTCACCGACGCAGCGCTAGCACTAGCTGACGTGGCCATCATTCCCACACGCACAACCGCCGCCGACATGGAGCGCATGTGGGCTACCGAGAAGGTGGCGAGCCAGCACGGCGAGGCCATTGTGCTCATCACTCAATCGCCAACATCCAACACCGTTGATCGGCGCGAAGCGTTCAGCGCTTTGGATGCCCAGGGCGTGAGCTACTTCGAGACCTTCATTCCGTTCAGGACTGATATTGGTCGCGCCGTGGGCACAGTCCCAGGACCCAAGATGCACAACTACGACGAAGTCCTCGCAGAGCTCAAGGAGGCAATGCAATGGTGAAAAAGAACAGCGCGGCCGCTAGCAACCGCTTTACGCCTCGCAGCCGTGACGCCGCCCCGGAAATCGCCACCGTTAGCGAAACATTCCGAAAAGACAAGCCCGAAAAGCGTACGCAACTGTCCATTGCGGTTGAACGAAAGTTCCGCGACCGCCTCGTACGGGCCGCGCGAGCCACCGGAGTAACGCAGCGCGACTTTGTCGTCGAGGCAGTGGAGCGCTTGATCGAGGAAAAAGCAGAGGTTATCGCTGAGTACAACAAAGAACTAGATAACCAGTAAACACGCTAACTAGTTGCCAAGCCCGCCAGTTAACAAGCTTACTAGTTACCAAGTTTGCCAGTAAGTGTGACGCCCAGTCTGCAAGCTAGTACGTTTCCTCGCCGCCGCGAATGGGGGAGGGGGAATAGCCAAGGCACTCTCAATCGCCACCGTTAACGTAGTGCGTGATCTACGTCTCGGAACAGAGTGAGGATGTCATGGTGCGCCGGAAAAAGAGCCCTGGAAAGAACCAACTCGCATTCGACATCGACAGCCTCATGCTGTGGGCAGAACCGGAAGGTAAGACCGATGAACAGATACGCAACAATGCTCAAGGACCAGTGGACGCAGGCCGATCCCGAGATGGTGGCGAGCTTGGAGGACCCGGAGACGTACTTCAGCCAGCTGGGGGAGCAGGCAGCCGAACAGGTAGCGGACCTCTCGCTGAACCTGGCAGGGCCGGACAAGCCGGGGGAGGAGTACCTGGAGAAAGTGGGCCGGCTGAACATGGCGCGCCGGCAAGCGGAGGAGATCGTCCTCGCGGAGCTGCAACCCCCGAGCTACCTGGACGCGGACGAGCCGGAGGAGCCGGAGGACTTCGAGAACCGCAGCCCGGAGGAACAGGAAGCCTGGATCAGGGAAGCGTACAAGGACAATCCGGAAGAGATGGAAGTTCAGCTGAGGATGCTTCGCGACATGCACCGGTACCTGGAAGTGATGGCACCCCCGGCGTCGGACGTGGAGGAGATGGACGAGGACGAGATGGGCGAGGACGAGCTTCTCTAGCCCCATTCACACCCACCTCGCAAGATGAACTGGCGCCGTCAGGAACACGTGCACGTCTCGAGGCGAACCTGGCAGCTATTCGCACACTTCGCGCGATCCAAGAACGGGACAGCGCCCCGACCCCCGAGGAGCGCGCAACGATGGCCCGCTACGGGTCCTGGGGCGCTGTTGCGGAAGTGTTTGACGAACGCCGCATGGACTTCCACACTGAGCGCGCCGAACTACGCGAACTACTCACCGAAGACGAATACGACGCCGCACGACGCACCACGCTCAACGCACACTTCACCAACCCCGCCTACGTCGCCCCCATGTGGGAAACCCTCGAACTTCTAGGCTTCAACGGGGGAAGAGTCCTCGAACCCGGCAGCGGCATGGGCACCTTCATTGGCATGGCCCCGCAATCAGCAGTCATGACCGGCGTCGAACTCGACCCGATCACCGCGACCATGTCGCAAATGATCTACCCGCACGCCCGCATCGAAAACATGGGCTTCGAGGACGTGCAGCCCGGCCGCGGAACCTTCGATGCCGCTATCGGCAACGTCCCCTTCGGCAACATCTCCCTGCCGGATGCCACATACAACCCGCAAAACTTCACGATGCACAACCACTTCATCGTGAAATCCCTCGAGCTCACCAAACCCGGGGGAGTGGCAGCGTTCATCACCTCCAGCTACACCCTCGATGCCCGCAACACCGCCGCCCGCGAAGCCATGTACGAGCGCGCCGACCTCCTCGGCGCTGTACGCCTGCCAAATCGTGCCCACCGCCGCGCGGCCGGCACTGACGTCATGACCGACGTCCTCCTCTTTCGCGTGAGAGCCGAAGGTGAACAGCCACGAAAAGACTCATGGGTGCACACACACTCCTTCGAGCTCGAAGGTGAAACCCTCCGCCTCAACGACTACTACCGCGACAACCCCACCAACGTCCTAGGCGAGCTGCACCTCACCAAAGGCGCCCACGGCCGGCCAGAACTTGGCGCACGCGCCACCGACGAGGCCGACATCGCCAACCAGCTACGCGACAAACTCGCAAGCATCACCCACGAGGCACAGGCCCAAGGCCTCAGCGCCAGCACTGAACGCGCACCAGAACACGACCCCGAATACACCAAACCCATCGACCTCTCTAACTCCCCAAGCACCCGCTGGGCCGGCCATATCTTCGAAAATGACGGCGAGTTCTACCGCGTCACCATGCAAAGCGGCATCGAAGATGCCGAGCCGATCAAAGTCCCGAAAAATGGCCGCGACGAAATGCGTGCCCTCATGCACATGCGCGATGAAGCAACCAGGCTTGTCGCCATGGAAGCAGCGACCACCGACAATCGCAAAGACATCGACGACTTGCGCGCGAGCCTCCACGGCCACTGGACGGAGTATCTGGACGCTTACGGCCCGATCAACCGCATGAACGTCAGCGAAGGCAAAGACCGCGAGGGCAACCCCACGATCCGCCGCCGGCAACCGACCGTTCCGCGACTATTCAGGGACGACCCGTTCTCGCCCATCGTGTTCGGCTTGGAGAACTACAACGAAGAAACCGGCGCCGCTAAACCCGCCCGAATCCTCCTGACTCGCCAGCTCACCAAACGTGTGTACCCCACGAGCGCCGACACAATCAACGACGCTCTCAGCATCAGCCTGAACCGCTACGGCGCTATTGACTTGGACTACATCGCTTCACTGCGCGACTGTAGCGAAGACGAAGTGCGCGTTGAACTCGAAGGACTTGTTTTCACTGACCCTGAAACGGATGACCTTGTTCTAGCCGGGGAATACCTCTCTGGGGACGTGCGTCAAAAACTCGAAACAGCCCAAGAGGCCGCCCGAGAAAACCCCGACCAATACACCGTGAACGTCGAAGCTCTCCAGGACGTCCTACCCGAAGAACTCAAGCCCGAAGACATTGAGCCGCAAATCGGTGCCGTGTGGATTTCCGCCAAGATCCACGAGGAATTCATCCATGAACTCCTCGACATTGATTCCCGCCAGTTCACCCTCACCACGGCCCCCGACGGTAGCTGGACCATGCGCACCCGAGGCATTGATGACCTGGAACTTGCCACCAGCACATGGGGCACAAGCCGCATGAACGCCGCCCGACTCATGAAAGCGATGCTCGAGCAGCGCCAGATCCAAGTTCACGACACTGCCCCCGACGGCACAACAACCTTGAACCCGACCGAGACCGAAGCCGCGCAAGAAAAAGCCGCCGAAATGCGCGAACGGTTCAAAGACTGGATATGGGCCGACGTCGACCGCACAGATGTCCTGGTGGGGGAGTACAACCGCCGCTTTAACTCCATCGTCCTACGCGACTACAGCGAGGCCGGCAAATCCCTCACCTTCCCCGGCATGGCCGCCACATGGAACCCGCGACCACACCAACGCACAGCCATCGCCCGCATCATCAACGAACCAAGCGTTGGCCTCTTCCACCAAGTTGGTGCAGGCAAGACCGCCGTCATGGTCATGGGCGCCATGGAAATGAAGCGCCTAGGAATCGTGAACAAGCCAGCGATTGTCGTGCCCAACCACATGCTCGAACAATTCTCGCGCGAAGCCATGGAAATTTACCCCGGTGCGCGCATCCTCGCCGCAGGAGGCAGTGACCTCACCAAACACAAACAGCGTGCGTTCATCGGACGTATCGCCACCGGCGACTGGGACATCGTCATCATGACCCGCGGTGCGTGGCAAAAACTCGACCTCAAACCCGAAAACAAAGCTGTCTACATCAAGCGCGAGCTCGACCACTACAAGGAAGCCCTCGCATCAGCTAAAGATGGCGGGAGCGAGCGAACCGTCAAAGAGATCGAAAACCTCATCGCTAAGAAAGAAGCCACGCTCAAAAAGGAAACTGACAAGCCGTTCGAGCCAGGCATTACCTTCGAAGACACCGGCATCGACTACGCCTTCATCGACGAAGCGCACGACTACAAAAACCTCGCCACCCCCAGCAACATCCGCTCCGCCTCCATCACTGGATCCCAGCGAGCTTTCGACATGCACACCAAGGTGGAATACTTGCGCGACACCTACGGAAAAGCGTGCACCTTCGCCACCGGCACACCGATCTCCAACTCCATGACCGAGGCCTACGTCATGCAGCGGTACCTGCGCCCCGACCTCCTCGAGCAAGCCGGCATTCGCTCCTTCGATCAATGGGCTGCAACTTTCGGAACCACGGAAACCCGCCTCGAAGTCTCCGCGACCGGCGTCGGCATGAGCATGAAAACCCGCTTCGCCCGCTTCCAAAACGTGCCCGAGTTGCTTCGCATGATGCACGTGTATGCGGACGTGAAACTCTCCAAGGACCTCAACCTCGACATCCCCGAGCTTCGACCCGACGACAAAGGCACGCCCGGCATCGCCAACGTTGCAGTAGAACGCTCCGTCGCTCTAGGGGAATACCTCACCGGCGAAATCGTTCCGCGTGCCGAACGCATCCACAACCGTGAAGTGGCGCCAAGCGCAGACAACATGCTCCTTGTGACGACAGACGCGCGACTTGGTTCACTCTCTTTGCGCCTCCTTGGCCGTGAAGACCCCGAAGAAGATAGTGGCAAAATCGCCCAAGCCGCCCGCCAAATCGCTACCGAGTACCACGAACACAAAGACACGCAATACAGCACCGACTCCGGAGAGAAGACCCCAGGCGCCCTCCAAATCGTCTTCGGCGACATCACCGCAAGCAAACGCTTCCCCGGCTACCACATCTACGACGACCTCATTGAACGACTCGTAGCCGACGGTGTGCCACGCGAAAAGATCCGCGTCATGCAAGATGCCAAAAACGACGCAGCCAAAGCACGCTTATTCTCCGACTGTCGCAACGGGAAAGTTGCCATCCTCATCGGCTCCACCCAAACGATGGGCACGGGCACTAACGTGCAACGCCGCGCGATCGCCCTCCACCACCTCGATTGCCCTTGGAGGCCAGCCGACGTCGAACAGCGCGAGGGGAGAATCCTCCGCCAGGGCAACGAAAATAACCAGGTAGGTGTCTTCCGGTACGTCACTAAGAGCAGCCAAGACGCCTACATGTGGCAAACAGTCGAATCTAAAGCCCGCTTCATCGGTCAAATCCTCCTTGGTGAAATCAATGTCCGTGCCGTGGACGACCTGAACGACGCCACACTCAGCTACGGCGCTACCAAAGCCGTCATTGCTGACGACCCGCGCTTCCTTCGCCACGCCGAGCTCGAGGCCGAACTCAAACGCCTACGCAGACTCGAAAAAAACTACGCAAACGAGCAGGCCCGCCTCAAGACGCGAATCCCACGAACAGAATTCAAAATCACCCACCTCACTGACCAACAACAACGCCTCACCCAACTTGCAGCCAAATCGGTAGACACTCGCGGAGACAAGTTCCAACTCCGCATTGGAAACGGGCTCAATAACGTCATCGTCGACGAGCGCGCAGCAGCAGCCGACGCACTCAAAGCACTCCTCACACAGCGCCTCGAACACATGACCCCAGCACTGAACTTCAACCGAACACTCGGAACACTCGCCACCGTCGGCGGACACTCCTTCGACATCGAAATGCCCTCCCAAAAAGAAGGCAACACCAGCTTCGACAACCCGCTCTTCCGCGTCCAACTCCGAGGCACGAACATCGCCGAGGCCGGCCTCACGATGCGCCGCTCCTCAATCAAAGATCTTTCGCACGGCTTCGTTCAACAACTCGAAAACCGCACCGCGAACCTCGCCAACGTCGCCTCCAAAATCGGCGAACAAATCGAAGGCCTACGCCGCGACCTTGAAACCATGCACACAGCCCATGGTGCCGACTTCAAACACGCCTCACTCCTGCGCGTCACCCAAAAAGAATTCGATGACCTCGAACATCAATTCCTTCAGGAACGAGGCAGCGAAGACACCCGCACCGTTCAAGAAGAAACCCTTGACGTCTTCCCCGGCGACGAAGGCCCCGACCAAGAACCAGAAGAAGGCACCGGCAGTCCGTCAGGTGGTGGCGACGGGCCCACGACTCCGCCACAGAACCCCACAGCGCACACCATGCGCCACTGGAACCAATCGCAGCAGGGTCGTGAGGGCGGATATGAACGCTAACTACGCCGTAAGGCTAGTGCACTTGTTTCCAAGCTTACTTGTTCACTAGTCGGTGTGTTGTCGCTTGGCGCCGACAGCTACCCATCCGGGCTGTCTAGTGTGTTCCCTGCGCAGGCTGGAATCCAATTTTCTAATTATTGGTCAGTGAGCACTTGCTGGACGTCCTTGCTTGCGTAACTGAGTTCCCGCTCGCTCAAGAAGCCCTCGGACGCGGGCGTGCGAGTACCCTGTCTCGGTGCACAGTGAGCGAATGCTGGCACCCTCTTCGTATTTGACACGAAGAGTCTCGGCAAGCGTCTTATCTTTTTCGGGAGTGAGGCGTTCGTGGGGAACCAGGTGAGGGATCTCTATCGCACCACCGCTATATCCCTTGTGGACGGTGCCTCGCGGAGTGGTGTCTGCACCTGACTCGTCGCCCCATGCGGTCCAACCTGGTTGGGCGTAGCGAGCAAACAGCTCGAGGTAGGGGCCAGGGGAACAATCTTGGATCAGTTGGTACTGTTCATCCGGTTTTCGTGAATGCTCTCGCTTGCGCGTTTCGATCATGTTCACTTGGCGGCGTGCGGGAGCGAGCGTCCTCATCGATCCTCGCACACCGAAAAGGATCAGCTCCGTGACGTTACGGAAGTAAAACCCAACACCGCGACCGTCGGGACCGCCGTCTTTTCGGCGCTTGGCCCACACGATATTAGACACGTATCGAAAACCCCATGACTCCATGACTCGCAGGCCGTCAGGGAGTAGTGCGTTTGGCACCCACAGGTAGAGGTGGGCGTTGGGGGCAGCGACATCTGCGACTGGAATGTTGCGGATGTCTTCGAGTGTCATTGTGTTGTACCGGTCTAAGCGCCGGTGTTCGGGTGCAACCTTTCCGGTTCGGTTCTGAAAGCGCCATGGCGGATCAGCCAAGATTGTGGGGAATCCGCCGGGTGTAGTGGGCAGGGGGCGAATGCTCTCGTTCGAGGGGAGTGGTGCGGGCGTCACAAGCTATAAACCTCCAAAAGATCTGTTTTGTATATTAGATCTTTTTGAGGGGAGTGTCTAATCGCCCGACTGGGCCACTGTGGGTAACTCGGAGGCGTCACTTGAGGTGGATACCAGAGGGGCGTCTTTGGGGATTGGTATACCTCTACCAGCCCATGTTCGGTCACAGATGGCTACCACTAGCACGGGGCACCCGCCCGCATCGCCACGAGTGATGCGGGGGACCAGCTTGTCCGTGTTAGTGGTTGTAGTGGTGCCAAGGATGCGTTTTGCTTTCTTCTCAGTCATTCCTGATTCGCGGCCGAGCTTTCTCCCGAGTTCTCGAAGTTTTCCCTGAGTGCGAGTAATAATCACGGCGCCGTCGATGAGGGCAGAGTCATATAGGAAGCGGTAGGCGGCCAGATCTCGATCTAGGTTTCCGTCCTTGGCGTTCCATTCGACATCGAGGGCGATTCGCCCCAAAAAATTGTCGACCATGTAGCCCTGGTTCCGAACCTCTGAAATGACGGGCTCTGGAGGTGTCTCTCCATCAAACGGAGTGAGGCTAAGGGCAAGTTCAACGATGGTGTCTACCCGTGCTTCTCGCCATCCCTGGCGGCGAAATGAGGCGTTCAGCCTTGCTGCAATTGTGCTCTCTTGTCCACCAGGGAGAATTAGGTCATCTGTGTAGAGAAGGAAGCGCTCGAGGGTGTCTACAAGATGCGAGAACTGGTGCGGATTGGTGTGACGAATGATTGAGGCGGCGTTTCGCACCTCGAAGAATTCATACTTTTGGCGCAGCTTTTCCGAGAACACGTGTTTGAACGAGCAGGTTAGATCCACCCCTCCAGTATCGTCTCTGCGGAGGGCAGAGTCTAACTCGGAGTAATAAGGCTTGCTGGTTGTTCTTAACGTGTTCTTGTGATGTCTCATTTTGTGTACTTTTTGAGACTAGGGTGCCGTGACCCCCTCAACGTGTCTCAAAACGCTAAACTTTTGCCCGTGAGACACTTCCGTCCACAGGTCTAGAGATTGTGAGACACATGGGCGTCACCTACACTGGCCAGCGCGTGGGATACATGCGCGTGAGCACGACGGATCAGAACCTTGACCGTCAGCGCCTCGCAATAGGGGGTTGCGACAAAGTTTTCGAGGATCGTGTCTCGGGCGGAAGTCGCGAGGGCCGCAAAGGCCTAGCGGACGCCATGAGTTACGTGCGCGAAGGAGACCTTCTCGTCGTTGCCTCGATGGATCGACTCGCCCGCTCCCTGCGCGACCTCGAGGGGATCGTGCGCACTCTCGTAAACAAGGGTGTCGTTGTCCAGTTCGTCAAAGAGGACCTGTTCTTCCGCAAGGAGAGCGAGGACCCCTACGCCATGTTTCAGCTACACCTCATTGGTGCCGTGGCAGAGCTCGAGCGCTCACTCATTCGCGAACGCCAACGCGAGGGGATTGCGGCCGCCAGAGCCAAGGGTAAGAGGCTCGGGAGAAAGCGCCTATTGACTTCGGAGCAGATTCAGCGGGCGAGGATCCAGGCGCGTGAAGGTGTGCCGAAGGCGAGGATTGCGCGCGAGCTCGGCGTTAGCCGCGCAACCCTGTACCGCTACCTCGAGATTCCCAAGCTTCCCCTAGATTGAGAGCCTGCCTCGCGCTACCGTGATACGTGACCACCGTCACTGTCAAAGGGGAAGTTATGTCGTACATCGTTCGTGAAGGAAACCTCGCCGCAACTCCTGAGCTTCGCGAGGGCGCAAAGAGTGGGGCCAAGTACACCTATGCGCGCGTTATCGTCACGGACCGCATCCGCACACCCGAGGGGGAGTTCGTCGATGGGGCACCCGTGGCTTACAACCTCACAGTGTTTGGGGCGCAGGCCGAGCAACTCGTTGATGCCGCTAATGCCAGTGGAAATATCAAACTTGTCTTCGGAGGCGACTACAGCGTGCGTTCCTATACCTCCAGGGAGGGAGAGTCGCGCGTGAGCCATGATGTTCGTGTTGATGTGATCGGCGTGAGCCTTCGTGGCCAGGAAGTGCGTGCACAGTCCTTGCGAGCTTCGCGTGCTAGCGATGTTCCTGCCCCGAGTGATGATCCGGCCGCGTACTGGGGAAGTCCTGACCCTGCCTAGTCCTGTGCGCTGTTTCGTGCAATCTGTACTTGCCAGTGCAGTTTGGTGACCCGCGGATTCGAGGGCAAGAAAACACGAAGTGTTTTCGCGGCAGCTTTTTAGCGTTCCCACCCGTTGTCGTGGTCCTTGCTGTGGAGGCGTGGACGGGCTTGAAAGTTATCTGCGCTCAAGTGGAAGTCTGCGATCAATGCCCTTGCATAGGGCGTAATTTACGCCCTATAATGGAGGTGAAGGCAACGCCGAAGGGGCGGGCCACAGAAACCGAAAGGGTTGAATGATGCACTTGACGACGAGGATTGCTTATCGTTACCACGGCCAGGGCCGTGAGCGGGTGGAGACGCTGGGGGAGATTCTGGCGTGGACTCGCGCCGATGAGGGCGCTATGTGCCGCTTCGGGGAGATGGAAGAGGCCATGCGTACCCGTGGTGATCTTCCCGCCTATGACGAGGACGAGGGCGAGCTTGACGAAACTAAAGAGTTCGATTTGGAGCGCGACTTTGCGAAGGTGACGCTTGAGGACTTGTCTCGCCTCCTCGACGATGCTGGCGTTCGTATCTGGAGGCGGCCGCGTATGTCCAACGCGGACTTTCGCGCTATGCGTGAGTATCTGGGGCTTCCGGCACAGTGGCTTGCAGAACGGCTTGAGGTAAACACTCGCACCGTCCAAAAGTGGGACTCCGGCGAGGCGCGAATCCCCGAAGGGATCAGCTTGCAGATGGAGTCACTGGAAAGTTTTACCGGGGGAGTGGTGGCACGTTTCGTGGACGAACTCCACGACGATGCCGAGGTGTACTTCGAGATCCCGAGGACGCACGAGGACCTTGAGGAAGTGGAGGAGTACGCCGATATGCCGCTTGATTGGTGGCGCATGGTGGGCGCGCGCGTACGCACCGAACACGGCGCAGTCCTTGGGTGGATGTAGCGCGTAATTGTGATGCAGCTGGGCCCGGGAGTCACGAAGGTGGCGCCCGGGCCCTATGTCGTGCTGGCGCGCACCGCATGCGCGGTGCTTGCCGTCGAAGAAGACTGCCGAAGAGTCCCGTGGTGGTTCAGTTAGCCATGGAGACTTTCAGGGTGATGTGCGGCCGGTCCTGGGTGCCGAACCGTGGTCACTTTCCCAATGCTTTGAAGTGGGCCGCCCCCTGGCTTGAACATATGGCGATGAAAACTAGACTTCAAGTAGTTGAACTTTTGGTATGGAGATGCCTATGCGTAAGACCTTAATCAGCCTCACCGGCCCCGCCTTCGTTGCTGCAGTGGCTTACGTCGACCCCGGCAACGTAGCCGCCAACATCAGCGCCGGCTCCCACTACGGCTACCTCCTGGTGTGGGTACTCGTCGTGGCCAACCTCATGGCCATGTTCATCCAGTACCACTCCGCCAAACTGGGCCTAGTCACCCACCGCTCCCTGCCGGAAATCATGGGCGAGCGTCTCTCCCGCCGCGCGCGCCTAGGCATGTGGGCCCAGGCCGAGCTCATCGCCGCGGCCACCGACCTCGCCGAAGTCATCGGCGGCGCCATTGCCCTGCAACTCCTCTTCAACCTCCCCCTGTTCGCGGGCGCGCTCATCATCGGCGCGGTCTCCATCATTCTCCTCATCTTCCAGAAGAAGAACCAGTGGTTCGAGGGGCTTGTCATCGGCCTGCTCCTGGTCATCTTCATCGGCTTCCTTGCCGGCCTCGCCATCGCCCCGCCCGACCCCGCCGACGTGGCCGGCGGCCTCATCCCCCGCCTAGAGGGCAAGGACAGCATCCTGCTGGCCGCCTCCATGTTGGGCGCCACCGTCATGCCGCACGCCATTTACCTACACTCCTCCCTGACCAAGCAGCGCTACCCCGACCTGGAAATCCCCCACGTGCTGGCCGGCACCCGCGCGGACATCGCCGTGGCGCTGTCCATCGCCGGGCTCGTCAACGTGGGCCTGCTGGTCCTGGCGGGCTCGGCCCTCTACGGCGTGGACGGCACAGAGACCATCTCCGGGGCCCACACGGCGATTGCCAGCCACCTCGGCCCGCTGGCCGGCGTTCTCTTCGCCATCGGCCTGCTGGCCAGCGGCCTCGCCTCGACGTCAGTGGGCGCCTACGCCGGCTCCGAAATCATGGACGGCCTGCTTCACATCAAGGTCCCCCTACTAGTCCGCCGCCTGGTCACGCTCATCCCGGCGCTGGTCATCATCGGCTGCGGGGTCGACCCCACTATGGCACTGGTGGTCAGCCAGGCACTTCTTTCCCTGGGCATCCCCTTCGCCATCATCCCGCTTTTCCGCTATGCCGGCTCCCGGGACGTCATGGGTGAGTTCGCCGCGAAACCCTGGTCTATGGCCGTGGGCTGGACGCTTGCCGCGCTGGTCATCGCACTCAATCTCGCCCTCGTGCTCCTGCCGCTGCTCTAGGCCGCCTACAATCAGCAGCCATGATTGAAGTAGCAGCCGTCGTCATCCGCAACCCACAAGGCCACTTACATAAACAGTAATACAAGGGGTGTTATGAGCCATATTCAACGGGAAACGTCTTGCTCGAGGCCGCGATTAAATTCCAACCTGGATGCTGATTTATATGGGTATAGATGGGCTCGCGATAATGTCGGGCAATCAGGTGCGACAATCTATCGATTGTATGGGAAGCCCAATGCGCCAGAGTTGTTTCTGAAACATGGCAAAGGTAGCGTTGCCAATGATGTTACAGATGAGATGGTCAGACTAAACTGGCTGACGGCATTTATGCCTCTTCCGACCATCAAGCATTTTATCCGTACTCCTGATGATGCATGGTTACTCACCACTGCGATCCCCGGGAAAACAGCATTCCAGGTATTAGAAGAATATCCTGATTCAGGTGAAAATATTGTTGATGCGCTGGCAGTGTTCCTGCGCCGGTTGCATTCGATTCCTGTTTGTAATTGTCCTTTTAACAGCGATCGCGTATTTCGTCTCGCTCAGGCGCAATCACGAATGAATAACGGTTTGGTTGATGCTAGTGATTTTGATGACGAGCGTAATGGCTGGCCTGTTGAACAAGTCTGGAAAGAAATGCATAAGCTTTTGCCATTCTCACCGGATTTAGTCGTCACTCATGGTGATTTCTCACTTGATAACCTTATTTTTGACGAGGGGAAATTAATAGGTTGTATTGATGTTGGACGAGTCGGAATCGCAGACCGATACCAGGATCTTGCCATCCTATGGAACTGCCTCGGTGAGTTTTCTCCTTCATTACAGAAACGGCTTTTTCAAAAATATGGTATTGATAATCCTGATATGAATAAATTGCAGTTTCATTTGATGCTCGATGAGTTTTTCTGATAGTTAGTCTTTGTAGAGACACAAACCTGAAATTCCGGACACCGCGCTTCAGGACATCTCCCTGGACGCCGATATCTGGCAGTATCCGGACGGGGCACTGTTGCAAATAGTCGGTGGTGATAAACTTATCATCCCCTTTTGCTGATGGAGCTGCACATGAACCCATTCAAAGGCCGGCATTTTCAGCGTGA
>NZ_JAWFZC010000012.1:0-32712 GCF_032550575.1 Dermabacter sp.
AACAACCAAGAAACACCACACGCACCCACCAGCAACAACCAGCAAGCACCCGCCACATTCCTCCGGGGCAACGAGGAAAAACACTACGCCCCACACCACCCCTACGCAAACCACACACCCCAACTCGTGGCCCACACCATAAAACAACCCAAAAAGCCGCTCATTTGACTCGGTTTTAGGGCCTTAGGTCACATAAAAGACGGGGACTACGAGCCGGCCGCCCGTAGTCCCCGCGGGTTTACCAAGGGGTTCTTCGTCGCTACGCCTTCTTCTCGTTGGCCGCGCCCGGAAGGTTCACCTCGGCGATGTCACTTGCCAGGCGGCCACGGAAGTCCTCCCCCGTGGCGTAGGACGTCTGAGTGCCGTGCCGCGTCACGGAGTCGGAGGCATACAGGCGCGCCATGCGCATGGCATATTCGATGTCTCCGGTTTCAACCCAGTAGTGGGAGAAGCACCCGATGAATGCATCACCCGCACCCGTGGTGTCGACTGCACCAACCGCACGCCCGTCAACGTAGGTCGAGCCGCCCTCGTGCACCCACACGGCACCCTTTCGGCCGAGGGTCACGATCACGTTGCGAATACCGACGTTGAGGAGCACCTGAGCAGCCTTCAGCACATCGTCCATGTCGTCGACGGGCATACCTGACAGGAGCGAAAGCTCCGTTTCGTTCGGCACGACGAACTCGGCCCCACGGATCTTGTCGAGGCGCAGCTCGGGGGATGCCGGTGCGGGGTTGACGAGAACGGGGATTCCGAGTTCGTTACCGAGCTCGATCGTGGAGTACACGGTCTCCAGCTCGATCTCGAGCTGAAGCATGATGAGGCTGCACTTCGCAATGTCCTCGCGTGCATTCTCCACGTCTTGCGGGGTCAGGTGCGCGTTCGCCCCTTTGACGATGATGATCGAGTTTTTCGAATCAGGATCAACGAAGATTGGGGCCACGCCACTCGTCGCCTCGGTCGTGAGCACGTGGGTGGTGTCGATGCCGTTGTCCTGGAAATTCCGGATCGTGTTCTCGGCAAAGATGTCGTTGCCGACCCTCGTCACCATGGTGACGTTCGAGCCGAGCCGCGAGCACGCAACGGCTTGATTGGCACCTTTACCGCCGCACCCCATTGTGAAGTTCGGGGCTTCGACGGTTTCGCCCTCGGCAGGCATGCGGTCGATGTACGAGATGAGGTCAACCATGTTCGACCCCACGACAGCGATGCTCACGACAGTTCTCCTTCGTCAAGTGTTTCGTTCTCGGCAAGTAGCCCGGTCCTCACGCAGAATTCGCGCGTTTGTCCGGCTTCCAGTTGGATGAGCGTCCCCTGGGCCTGTGCCGCCTTGAAGCCTTCCGGGCGAGACGTGCCGGGGAGCACGAAGGCGGCGACCTTCTGATCAGGATTATGGAGGATCCACCGCGTGGCCGTGGAAAACTCCTCGCTCGAAAATTCCGTCGCGAACCGAGGCCCGGAGGGCAATGCCAGTTCGCAGTACACACGTTCGCCGTATTGCGCGAGGTCGTCAGCGAAGTACACGATCTCTGGATCGAAGGCTTCGGCGCCGTGCAAGGAGTCTGCGTCGACGTCCCCTCGCGTGATGCTGGCGTTAATGGCCTCCCATGCCGGGGTCGGTGTCACGTGTGCGGGAACCGTGGACCTCAGCTTGAAGGCGCCCTCGGGGAGGTTTTGCGACATCTGCCCCTCCGGCACGAAGGCGTAGTTCATGTGGCACATGTACTGGAGAGGCATCGGTTGGTACGCAGACAGGTTCGTGACAGCCATGCCGATGTCGAAGATCGCGCTGTCCTTTCGCAGTGTCACGCGAGGCTCCGCCCGGTAGTGATGCCCAAAACCTTTGACGTATTCGCCGACGGAGACGAGCGAGAGAGCGTCGTCGTCAATGTCCAGGCGGGCACTCGCCATCGGCAGGCACGGGAATTCTCCGTGCAGCGGATGGTCGTCCTCGGGGCTCGGGCACCCGTTAGCGAGCAGGCCGGAGTGGAAAGCGAAGCACCCGTAGGTGTCCACGATCTCGCGTGCCGGCATGGGCTGCTCGAACATGTTGGTCATCGTGAGGTCGATGCCGTCGAACTCGGCTCCCCAGATGATCTGGCCCATGAACGGCAGGATCTCCAGCGAGCCTCGCGAGTTTCGAAGGGTGATGGAGGCGATGCCGTTCGGGTAGCGGAATGCTTCTACGGTGAACGACTCGTTCGCGCAGAGGGTGTGCGGACTCTGCGGAAACTGCGCCTCGCTGAGCGGGATTGTCAGGGTCATTTCGTTGCCTCCGTCGTGAGCAATTCCTTGTGGGAAGACCTGTACTGCGCAACAAAGTAGATGAAGATCGCGAGGAAGCACACGAAGTTCACGATGAAGCTGAAGCGCATGGAGCCCGTCGAATCGGAAATGAAGCCTTGGACGACGGGAATAACCGCGCCGCCGATGATCGACATGACGATGATGGCGCCGCCCGTTTCGGTGAAGCGCTTGTCTTTGATCGTGTCGAGGTTTCGTGCGTAGATCGTTGCCCAGCCCGGGCCGAGGAGTGCGGAGGCGACGATCGCTGCGTAGACGCTCGTGAAGTTCGGCGCGAGAACGATGTAGAGGATCGTGATCATGCCGAGGCCCGAGTAGATGAGCAGCACGACGTCCTCGTTGATTTTGGTCATGAGGACGTTGGCGATGATCTTGCCGATGAAGAAGGCGATAAAGGTGGCGATCAAGTAGTTCGCGGCGGTCTTCTCATTGAGCGAGTGGTCGAGATTGAGCGCGAGTCGAATCGTGAACGACCACAGAGCGGTCTGCATGCCAACGTAGAAGAACTGGGTGATGATGCCGCCGATGAACATCTTGTTCTTCACCAGGTAGGCGAGTGTTTCGCCGATGGAAGCTTCGGCCTCTTTCGCGTCGCTATTGAGCGGTTTGCAGTGCGGGTACTGCGTGATCGCAATAAGCACGACGAGGACGACGAGGATCGCGAGGATGATCTTGTAGGGGCCGAGGGTTCGACCGAGTGCGGCTTCGGTGATCTCCATACGCGCGGCTTCGGAGCCTGCGGCGGCGATGCGGTTGTGGAGAGCATCTCCGTCTTCAAAGACGAGGAACTTGCCCATGACGGCGCCCGACAGGAACCCCAGCGCGGTGAAGGTCTGGGAGATGTTGAGGCGAAGCGTCGCGTGCTTTCTATCGCCAATGAGCGAGGAATAGGTGTTGGCGAACGTCTCCAGGAAGGAAAGGCCGATGGCGATCGCGAACAGCGAGGCAAGGAACACGGTGTATGTCGCCATCGTCGACGCGGGGAAGAAGAGCATGCAACCCGCGATGTACACCGTGAGGCCGATGAGGAGGCCGGTCTTGTACGAGGTGCGTCGAATGACGCGAGAAGCGGGAATCGCGATGACGAAGTAGCCGCCGTAGAACGCCGACTGCACGAATGCCGAGGCAACGTCCGAAAGGTCGAAGACGGCTTTGAATTGCGTAATCAGGATGTCGTTCATGCTCGCCGCGGCGCCCCACATAGGGAAGCAGATCGACAGCAGAATGAATTGGAAGATTGGGGTTTTCGTCAGATACCCGTCGCGCAGCTGTCGGGTCGGATCTTTGATGAGCCCCCAGCTCGTGTTAGGAATCCCCTGGTCGACGTTCGTCGTCTGTGGTGAAGTCATCGGTGACCTCCTCTTTCGTCAATTGTGGTGTGTTAGTTGCCCTGCGCGGTCAGGAGAGCGGCGCCTGCGGAGGATCCGATGCGTGTTGCGCCCGCGGCGACCATCGCGTCGAGGTCTGCCGCTGTGCGAATGCCGCCTGAGGCCTTGACGCCCATGTCGGGTCCGACGGTCTCGCGCATGAGTTGAACCGCGTGGGTGGTTGCTCCCCCGCCCGCGAATCCCGTTGAGGTCTTGACGAAGTCGGCGCCGGCAGCGCGCGCGGCGGTGCACGCCGCGACGATCTCGTCGTCCTCGAGGACGCATGTTTCAAGGATGACTTTGACGATTCGCCCCTGAGCCGCCTCGACGACTGCGCGAATGTCGTTCTCGACCGCGGCCCAGTCGTGGGCTTTTGCGGATGCGAGGTTCATGACCATGTCGATCTCGTCAGCCCCGTCGTCGACTGCGGTGCGAGTTTCGTAGGCCTTCACGGCGCTCGTGTGAGCGCCCGAGGGGAAGCCAACGACTGTGCACACGTGCACGTCACTCCCCTCGACCAGGCTCGCTGCTTGTGCAACGTAGGTGGGGCTCACGCATACCGAGTAGAAGCGGTTATCGCGCGCATCGCGGCAGAGAGCCTCGATTTCGTCAGGCGTTGCCGTGGGGGCCAGGAGAGTGTGGTCCACAATCTGGTTCGGTGTAGTCATGCTCACTCCTTTGTGTGAAGAGAGCACTAGGTTAGGGACGCGCGCGCACCGTTCGGGAGGCTGAATTGGCACATTTGTGCCATTAAGGCTCGGCGATTGGCGAATCTGCGCGGGTTCGCTGACGGTCCTCGCTCATGCGCACAAGATCGTGTGCCGTGTCGACGTCGGTCACGAGGTGGTTCGCGTACCTGTTGGCGAGGATCGCATCCATGGCGGCAACCTTGTCAGGCCCACAGGCCACGAGGACTTTCTGCTCGACGTTGCGGAGCGTTGCTAGCGGGAGACCCGAGGTTCGCTGATTGACGATCGGCTCGCATATCCGCGCATCGGCATCGATGAAGTGGCCGCATATGTGCCCAACGGACGTACACTCGATCCGCGCACGTTCGTCTTCACTCAGCGTGTCCGGCTGGCGCGCCATGAGTGCGTGCGCGCTGCTGGTGCTAAACACGGTGATGCGGCACGCGTTCTGGGCGGCGCGCACCGCCCTCGCCTCGGGGGTGCGCTCACTCTCGAGCTTGTCACTGAGGCTCGAGTAAATGTGCGGGGTGCGCGCGGCCACGGTCTCCCACCCGAGCTCCCGTTCAATGTGCTCGCGGGCGGATTCCCACGCCGCGAGGTCGTGCGCCGAATCGTCGCTGCCGTTGAGCCCCACGATTCTCACGCCCCGGGTTGCCGTGCGCCGGAACCCGCGCGCAACTTCGCACGTCGTCTGCGACCACCACATCCCGAGAGTGTCGGAGACCTGCACGAGCCCTTCGAGGAGTTCGGCACCCGCGTCACCGAGTGCATGGCGTTTATCCATGGGACCGCGGCCCACCGGCACCACGAGGCGCAGGCTCGAGAGATCGTAGGCGGCGTTGAGCGCTCCGTACAGTTCCGTGTCCATTTCCCTTGGATCTCGAATCACCGTACGAACGAGCCCCTTGCGTCGGGCAGTCGAGAGAAGCTTCGACACGGTCGCGCGATTAACGAAAAGACGCTCGGCGACTTCGGCTTGCGAAAGTCCCGAATAGTAGAGCTTGGCCGCATCGAGGGCGAGTCGATCCCTCACGGTCAAACCGTGACGATCGGTTCTGGCCATTTCTCGCCACCTCGTTGTCGCGCACGAGCCGCCGCTCGCACTCCGGGCCGGAAGAACAAACGAGCCGCAACCCCAAAGCTTGAGGCTACGGCTCGTTTTCGTGGCGGTAGCGGCGGGATTTGAACCCGCGGTACGGGGTTGCCGTACACAACATTTCGAGTGTTGCACCTTCGGCCGCTCGGACACGCTACCGCGAAACACTTTACCGATTCGTCGCCTGGCGTCAAAGTTGAGGCTACCTGGTGGGAGGCAGGTCACGTGACAGGCGGGAGAAACGACTCGCGAAGCGGACACCGAAGGAGCACGAGCGCAAGGCCCTCGGTACGCAGCTCGGAACGCGCAGGTCCGACGGCTGAGGCCCCTATAAGGTTGTGCCTATGACTGACAACACTTTCATGAAGCCGCCGGTACCGGCGAAGAAGCCCATCGAGCGCACGCATCACGGCGACACGGTCGTCGATAACTTTGACTGGCTGCGCGACAAGGAAAACCAGGAGGTCCTCGACCATCTGAACGCCGAAAACGCCTACGCTGATCAGATCCTCGAGCCGCTTCACCCGCTCCGCGATCAGATCGTCGCGGAGATCAAGAACCACACGCAGGAGACCGATAGCTCGGTTCCGTTTCGCGATGGGGACTACTGGTACATCTCGCGCACGCGAGAGGGCGACAACTACCCGCGCTTTAGCCGCATCGCCCTCGCGGATAGCCCCGAGCGTCCCGTCATCGATGCCGAAAACGACGAACTGCTTCCCGGCGAGCACGTGTATCTCGATGCACAAGCACTCTCGGAGGGCACGGAGTTTTTCCAGCTCGGCGGCATCACCCTCAACGACGAATCGAACCGCCTCGCCTACAGCGTGGATACTTCTGGCGGCGAGGTGTATGCGCTTCGCATCGTGGACCTCGCTTCGGGCGACGTGATCGACGATTCCGTCAAGGACGTTGCCTACGGTCTCGCGTTCTCCCTCGACGGCTCGGAAATCGTCTACGCCAAGAATGATGAAGCCTGGCGTCAGTGTGAAATCTGGGTCCACGAGATTGGCAAGCCAGCGTCGGAAGACCGCCTTCTTTTCCGCGAGGACGACGAGAAATTCACCACCTACGCGGGCGCGAGCCGCAACCGCAAGGCTCTCATCATCGAGACGGCCTCACGCGTCACCGGCGAGGCCCTCGTGACCTCCCTTGAAAGCCCGATTCAGGAACCGCGCTCGGTCGCGGGTCGCGTCGAAGGCGTCGAGTACTCGGTCGAGCACGCGGACGATCACTACCTCGTCATTCACAACCGCGACCACAAGGGCTTCGCGCTTGCGCGCCAGGAGCTCGACGCGAGCGGCGCCGAGGCGCAAGAAACCTGGCGCGAGATCCTCGCCCCCGCAGAGGGCGAGCGCATCGAGGGGGCCGACGCTTTCGAGAGCCACGTGGCGATCACGATGCGCGCAGCGGGTCTCCCGACCGTCCGTGTACTGCAGCGCGATCAGGTGAGCGGCGATCAAAGTGCCGAGAGCAGCACGGGTTGGGACACTGCCTCCGCTTTTGACATTTCGCACGGCGGCGAACTCGATGCCGTCTACCTCGCGCACAATCGCAATTGGGACGAGGAGACGATCCGCTACACGCTCGACTCGATGCTCACGCCTACGACCGTCGCGCAGATTCCCGCATCGGGTGGCGAACCGGAGATCCTCAAGGAAACCCCTGTACCGAACTTCGATCGCACGAAGTACGTAGAAAAGCGCCTGTGGGCGACGGCCCACGACGGCACGAAGATCCCGATCTCGCTCATGGCACGCGCCGATATTGAGCCCGACGGCACGAACCCCGGTTTCCTTTACGGCTACGGAAGCTACGAAGTCCCCACGGATCCGATGCTTTCGGTGTATTGGCTGAGCCTCATGGACCGCGGCGTTGTTGTCGCGATCGCGCACATTCGCGGCGGAGGCGAGATGGGCCGCGAGTGGTACGAGAACGGCAAGAAGCTCGCGAAGAAGAACACGTTCAGTGACTTTGTGGAATCGGCGCAGTTCCTCGCGAGCGAAGGCTGGTTCGACAAGAACCGCATCGCAGCAAATGGCGGAAGCGCGGGCGGCCTGCTCATGGGCGCGGTCGCGAACCTCTCCCCCGAAACGTTCCGCGTGATCGTCGCAGGCGTGCCGTTCGTCGATGCGCTCACGACGATCCTCGACCCGAGCCTCCCGCTCACCGTCGGCGAGTGGGAAGAATGGGGCAACCCGCTCGAGGATCCCGAGGTGTATCAGTACATGAAGGAGTACACGCCGTACGAGAACATCCAGGGCGTGCAGTACCCGGCGATCCTCGCGACGACGAGCCTCAATGACATCCGCGTGTTTTATGTCGAGCCCGCGAAGTGGGTTGCGCGCCTTCGCGAGGAAACCCGCAACTACGAGGGCGGAGAGGCGATTCCCGCGCGCCCGATCCTCTTCAAGTGCGAGATGGTCGCCGGCCACGGCGGGCGCTCGGGGCGCTACGCCAAGTGGGAGCAGCGCGCCGAGGAATACGCCTTCGTACTCGATCAGCTCGGGGCGACCGAACTGGTCTAACGCCCTCTTAGAAAGCGGGGATGACGGAGCCGTCGGTGTAGGTCTTCTCGATGAAGGCCTTCACCTCGGCCGAGTGCAGGAGCTCTTCGAGCTTCTTGAGATGCTCGTTACCGTCATCCTCGCTTCGCCATACGAGGAGGTTCGCGTAGGGGCTGTCTTCCCCTGGCTCCAGGAAAAGCGAATCCTTGTTGGGCTTCAACCCCGCCTCGAGCGCGAAGTTTCCGTTGATGACGGCCGCGGCGAAGTCACCGAGCGAACGGGGAATCTGACCGCCCTCGAGCTCGGTGAACTTGAGGTTCTTGGGGTTCTCCTTGACATCCTCGGGCTTGACGAGAGCGTCCTCGGGGGCGTCACCGAGCGAGATGAGCCCCGCCGATTCGAGAAGCCTCAGACCACGCGCGGTGTTCGCGGGATCGCTGTTGAGCGCGATCTCGCCGCCCTCGGCGATCTCTTCGACGCTCTTCGCCTTCTCCGAGTACAGGCCAAGAGGCTCGATGTGCACGCCCTTGCCGGCCGTGAACTTGTAGCCGTTTTCTTCAATCTCGTTCTTGAGGAAGTTCGGGGTCTGGTAGAAGTTCGCGTCGGTGTCGCCCGCCTCGAGGTCCTTGTTCGGCAGGATGTAGTCGGTGTATTCGACGATCTCGATGTCGAGCCCAGCGTCTTTCGCGAGCTCGTCCTTCACAAACTGAAGAATCTCGGCGTGAGGAACGGGGGAGGCTCCGACCTTGAGCACGGAGTTGGGGCCCGATTCACCCTTCTCCCCACCGGTGCCCGGGGAGTTCGACACGCATGCGCTCAGCAAGCCAATGCCCGCGAGTCCGGCGGCGGAGGTGAGGAGGGTGCGGCGGTTGAGGTTCGTCATGATGGTCTCCTTAGATGATCTCGTGTGGCACTAGCCTGCCCCGGGCGACGTACCTGGCGCGAGAAATGTGACGTTTCGTGACAACAACGTGCGTGGCGGGATCGGTTGGGCGGGTCCGACGTCGGACTGCCCCGCAGTGAACCCGCGTGCGCCTAGCCCTTAGCTCGGTGATCGACCGCCCGGGACGCCCAGTCCCCCACGACTTGAACGATCACAACGAGGATGACGAGGACGACGACGGTCGTGATCATGACCGTGTCGTTGTAGCTCAAGTACCCCTTGCGGAAGGCCAGGTCACCGAGGCCACCGGCGCCGACGGTGCCCGCCATCGCGGTGTAGCCGACCACGCCAATCGTTGTCGTGGTGATGCCGGCGATGATGCCGGGAAGCGCTTCAGCGAGCAGCACATGCCGGATCACCTGGAATCCGCTGGCTCCCATCATCTCGACTGCCTCGAGCTTGCCGGCCGGGATTTCCCTGAGCGCGGTTTCAACGAGTCGCGCGAGGAAGGGAACGGCGGCGATCGTGAGGGAGATGATGGCGGCGTTTGGCCCCGTTCCTCGCCCGACGATCGCCTTCGCGAGTGGCAGGAGGGCGATGATGAGGATGACGAAGGGGAAGCTGCGCAGCACGTTCACGATGAAGCCGAGCACCTGATAGGCGAGTCGGGCAACGCGGCCGTGGGCACGCGAGAGTTCAAAAAGGCCGATCCCCAGGGGAATGCCGATGACGATGCTCAGTGCCATGGTCCACGCGACCATGTAGATCGTGAGACCCGTGTTGATCCACAGCGAGTTATTCGTGCTCGTCGAGGTAAAGATCGGGTCGGAGAAAAACTCCTGGAACCACTGGGTCACGGCTGCACCTCCGCGGCGACGATGTTGTTGTCTGCGCAGTCCTTCACAAACTTGGCGAAGCCCGGCGCACTGATGGGACTGTTATCGGCATTGCGGAGCGCAAGCTGCACGCGACCGATCTGCTGCCCCTGGATGGTTTCGATCGACGCGGCGACGACCTCGGCGAGGGCGTCGTGCTCCTCGGTGAAGCGCACGATGTCGTTCACGTTGTTGACGACCGGCGATTTTCCGTAGTCCAGGTTGACGATCTTCGCATCGACACCCGTGGGTGCCGGCGGGAGCGGAATGAGCTCTTTGGCGAGTCGGCCGAAGGGGTCGGAGGCGACGTCGAGGAGCGTGCCAGTCTGCACGATCGCGCCGTCCTCGAGGAGAGTCACGTGGTCGCAGATTTCGCGTACCGCGCTCATCTCGTGGGTGATGAGGAGGACCGTGATGCCGAGGCGGCGGTTGAGGTTCTTGATGAGCGCAAGAATCTGCCTGGTCGTTCCTGGATCGAGTGCGCTCGTGGGTTCGTCGCACAGCAGCACCTGGGGTCGTGCCGCGAGGCCGCGTGCGATACCGACGCGCTGAATCTGCCCGCCGGAGAGCTGAGATGGGTAGTTGTTTTCGCGGCCCTCGAGTCCCACGAGAGTGACGAGCTCCGCGACGCGTTCGCGAATCTCGGCGCGCGGCCAGCCGGCGATCTCGAGGGGGTGCGCGATATTGCGTGCGGCCGTGCGCGAATCCAGCAGGTTCGCGTGCTGAAAGACCATGCCGATCTTCCGTCGGGCCGTTCGCAGCTGAGGACCGTTGAGCGCGGCGATGTCGGTGTCGCCGATCCGAACGGTCCCGCTCGTGGGCTTTTCGAGCCCCGTGAGGCAGCGAATCAGCGTCGATTTACCAGCGCCGGAGCGGCCGACGATGCCGTGGATCTCGCCTTCGGCGACATTCAGTGAGATGCCGTCGAGGGCGCGAACCTCGGCACCGCCGGTTCCGGGGAAGACTTTCGTAAGGCCGTCAAGTGTGATCACGCGCTCCAGTATCCGTGAAACGCGGCACGAAGGCAGATGTCAGTTCATGAAAGGACACACAGTTCACACGTGCCGGCCTTGGCCGGGGCGCGCAGACGCCTACTGGCCCTGGGGCGGCTGCTGCTGACCCTGCGGGTCGTGCTGCCCGTAGCCGTAGGCCTGTTCGGGCGTGAACCCGGGCGCCTGCGGAGCACTCGGCTGCTGGACATACTGCGGAGCCTGGTTCTGCTGCGAATAACCCTGATGCGGAGCACTCGGCTGACCCTGCTGGTAACCCTGCCCGCTCGGCTGCTGACCGTACTGCGGAGCCGGATTCTGCTGCGAATAGCCTTGCTGCGGAGCAGTCGACTGGCCCTGCTGGTAACCCTGCTGCGGGGTGCTGGTCTGGCCCTGCTGGGCCTGTTGCCCGAAGTTCTGCGCCTGGTTCTGCACGTTCGTCGCGAGGGCAGCGAAGTCAACCTTTTTCTGCTGTACCTCGGTTGCGGGATACTCCTCGTTCGCACCGTGCTGCTTGTGCACAAAACCGCCCACGACGGCGGGCACAAACGCTGAGTAGAACGGGGCGATAAAGCGGGAAATGACCTCGATCAGGATGCCCACGATTGCGGCGATGAACGGCGTCGCGAGGCTCACGCCCGCGTGCGCTTCGCCCTCGAAGTTCGCGAGGCCTGCGGATTCAAGCACGTCGCGTGCGCCGCTCGCGTCGTAGCTCGAGTTGAGGGTCGCGAAAATGATGCCGATGACGCTCAGCACGAAGAACATCGCGGGAAGTGCGGCCCACGAGGTCACGGTCGCGAGTGTGTTGCCCTGCACGCGGTGACGGGACTTCGCCCACACGCCAGCGAACACGAACATCAGGAGGAAAACGAACGGGATCGCGGGGACGATCATCCACCAGTGAGGGAGGGTGAACACCGAAACCATGTCGCCATCCTGGCTAATCAGGAGTCCAGCGTAGGGACCCAGACCGAAGGCGTAGTTCACTGGCGAGAAGGTCGCGAGGCCGAAGTAGGTGAAGAGCACCGTCAAGAGCGTTGCCGGGAGGGTGAGGACGAGCATCACGAGCATCTTGAGGCTGTCACCGAAGTGCCCCTCATTGATGGCGGCAATGAGCACAACGGCCACGGCGCACACGAGGCCAACGATGGCGGCTGTCGCGGCGTAGAGGAGTGCGAGCTTTGCCGCATCGAGGCATTCGCTCACGAGCGGCCACTTCTTCGGGAGGGCGCGAACGCTATAGCGACCCGCGACGAGCGCAAGGGTGAGAAGCACGAGAATTGCGAGGAACGGAAGGATGCCCGCGGCGTGCACGCTCATGTTCATCTCGTACTTCACGCCGTAGCTGTCGGCCTTCTCGCTCGCGCGCACGGCAAGCGCCCATGTGAGGAGGGTGGAAATGGTGGCCACGAGGAAGCTCGAGGCCGCCGCCTGGACCCAGATCGCAACTGCGCCTTCGTTCGGCTTGCGCTTCGCGATGAATCGACCCGCGAAGAAAGCGCCGCCGAGTACAGCCGCAAGAACGAGGAAGGGCACGAGCCCCAGACTCGAATACAGGGAGAAGGCCGCGTCTTCCTCCCCACCCAGGTTCCCCTTCACGGTGACGTGGCTCGTGTACGAGCCGAGGAATGCCATCGAAACTACCTGGAAGGGCGCGCCGAGGATATAGAGAAACTCTGGCGTGTCCGGCTTTATCTCACCGGCGACGGCCATTCCTGCGGGGCCGCCCTTCGGGTCAGGAATAATGCTCGGCGTGTCCAGCACCATCGAGCCGAGGAGAGGAAGCCCCACGACGATCGCGGCAACGATAAGCCCCGCCGCGTACGAGGCGAAAGCTGCGCCGAGCGTCGGCAACGGGTTGCCGATGAACGATGCGACCTGGCCAAACTGTTTGCCGGGATGAGGAGCCTGCTGGCTGGACTGACCTTGCCGGTTCTGCGGGGACTGCTGGAACTGCCCGTTGGGCGGGAAACTCTGCGAAGCCTGCTGGCTCTGCGGGAAGCCTTGCGGGGCACCCTGCGGGGTGTACTGAGGCTGCTGGCCCTGCCCGCCTTGCTGGAATTGGGGCGCCTGGTACTGGGGCGCTTGGCCAGAGCCCTGGTGGGCGTTCGGCGCCGGCGGGGCCGACGGTGCCGAAGGCGGAAGATCGGAGTTGGCGCTTGGACCGGAACCCTGAGACGGTCCCTGGTGCGGAGTGTTCGTCATGTCATGTCCTTGCTCGTGGGCGCACACGCACGGTCACCGCGCGTCTGTAACGTGCATCATCGTACGGGACTTTCTACCCTGCGCGCAGCCCCTTGCGCCGCTCGCGCAGGTCGCGGAAGAAGCCGCGCAGCATCTGTGCGCATTCAATCTCGCGCACGCCAGTCGTGAGCCGCACGCGATGGTTGAGCCGTTCCTCGCGAACGAGATCGTAGAGCGATCCGGCAGCCCCGGCTTTCGGATCCATTGCGCCGACGACGAGGTGCTCGATACGTGCGAGGACAATCGCTCCCGCGCACATCGTGCAAGGTTCGAGGGTGACGGCGAGCGTGCAGCCGGTCAGGTTCCAGCGGCCGCGAACGCGGGCTGCTTCGCGCAGAGCGAGGATTTCGGCGTGCGCGGTTGGGTCTTCGTCCGCTTCCCGACGGTTGCCGGCGCTCGCAATGAGCCTTCCCTCTTCGTCGTACACGGCTGCGCCGATGGGAATGTCACGGCGCGGCGGCGTTGAGGCGGCGCGCGCTTCGTCGATCGCGGGCTGCATGAGCTGGTCCAATTCGGGAACCGGGTGTGTCATGCTCGCCTCGCTTTCAGTCTCGGGCCCTGGGGCCGCGGCGGATCGGCTCTCATCGTAATAGGCTGGCCTCATGCGCGTATTGAACATTGACCACCCGCTCGTTGCCCACAAACTCACCGTCCTCCGCGACAAGAACACCCCGAGTTCCGTTTTCCGCCAGCTCGCCGACGAGCTCGTCACTCTCCTCGCTTACGAGGCGACGCGCAATGTCGCCGTCGCACCCGCTGAGGTCGAGACGCCGGTCGCGACGACGATCGGCAGTAAGCTCACGGATCCAAAGCCCATGGTCGTGCCGATTCTCCGCGCGGGCCTCGGCATGCTCGATGGCATCACTCGCCTGCTGCCGACGGCCGAGGTGGGCTTCCTCGGCATGGTGCGCAACGATGAAACTCTCGAAGTCACCACGTACGCGAACCGCCTTCCCGACGACCTTACGGGCCGCCAGTGCTTCGTCGTCGACCCGATGCTCGCGACGGGCCACACCCTGATCGCGTCCGTGAACTACCTTCTCGAAAAGGGCGCGCGCGACATCACGTGTGTCACTCTCCTCTCGGCACCCGAGGGCATTGAGACCATGGAGCGCGAGCTCGACAAGAGCGCCAACATCACGGTCGTGACAGCGGCGATCGACGAAAAGCTCAACGAGAAGAACTACATCGTTCCCGGTCTTGGGGACGCGGGCGATCGACTCTTCGGGGTCGTCGACTAGGCCTCGCATTTTCCTTCCGCACGGCGCCGGCGCGGCGCGCGTTCACATGTGCTTCCTCCACCGAAGTGTTTCAGTATGTGAACGCCCACTTGCGCCGGCGCCATTCGTGTTTCACACTGGTGGCATGAATCTCCATGCCGCATCGAGCATCAGCGAGGGGACCGCTTCGGTCTCCCGTTTCATGATGCGCGGCATGATGATGGACATGGCGATGTCCATGATGCAGGGTCAGCCGCGCCTCTAAGCGCACTGCGGAAAGCCGGCTGACAGGAGCCGGCCACTGGGCGTGGGCTCCAGGTGCCCACCGGGAGCACGCCTCGCACGCGAGTTCATCTCACTCCCCCGCGAGATCCCGGATTCCCATTCTTTTCGCGCCGCGCGGCGCCGCATCCTGGAGAATCGCCATGACAGTTGCTGTTGATCGCCCCCTAACATCCACCTCGACCCGCACGGTGAGTATCACGCTCACCGTTGACCTGCCCGCCTCGAGCGACCCTCGTGAAGCGACGCTGCTCGCAGATTCGCTCCGCTCCCACGCCCTCACGCTCGCGACTGCCAAGGGTGGAACCGCGCGCGTTCAGGTGACGTCGGAATCTTCGCCTCGCCCCACCCGCTTCACGGCCGTGCCGGGCCAGAGCGCGAGCGCCTCCATCCCGCCGCGCCCCGCCGGCAAACCTCAGGCTCTCCGCCCGCGCAAGGCCGGGGTCGTGTCGCCGAATGCTCCCGCCCGCCGCGATGCCGAGGCCGCGCGGCTGCGCCTGATCCAGTCGCGCCTCGTCAGCCCGGTGAGCGCGCCCGGGCCCGTGAGCGCACTTAGCCCGGCGAGCCCTTCGCTTCCCGGGGGCGCTGCTGGCGCTCTTCCCGCTCAGCCGTCTCTTGTGATCGACCTCTATGGCCGACGCGTCAGGATCGACGGTGAGGATGTGGACCTCACTCATCGCGAGTTCGAACTGCTCGCGCATCTTGCACGCAATGCTCGCTGCATCGTTTCGCGCGGCGAACTCATGAGCGAGGTGTGGAGCTCGGCGGGCAGCGATGCGGGCGAACGCACAGTTGACGTGCATATTCGCCGAGTGCGCAACAAGCTTGGCCGCTACCGGAAGCTCATTTCGACGGTGCGAGGCTCGGGTTACAGGCTTGAGCTTGGGAGCGACGTTGCGCTGCTCGGCGCGAGGTAGCGGGAGCGCGGGGCGCATCGATTAACACACGAACGGACCGGAGCGCGCACAAATGGGGCTCACGGTCCGTTCGCTGGCTCCGCGGGACAAAGGGGGGAGGTCCCTGCGGAGCGGCGATCGGGTTCGGGGGAACATCCGATCGCCAGGCCGCACGCGCAAGGGGGTGAGCGCTGTGCGGCGGCTATATTCCGGCATATGTGCCGTGCTTGTGCCGCACCTGCGGCACCGGGGTGCCGCGGAGCGGGCAACGCCGGTACTCCAACTCTAAAACACTTTGCGGCAAATGTGAACCTCGTTAGTCCCTCCACATTCGAGTACTATCCACGGGCGGATTGGGGGCCGGCATCCACGTGCCATCCACCGTTTAAGGTCGGGCCGTTACGATGGGGAGCCAGGGCGCTCAACCGTCCTTGTCAGCATCCCCCATTTCCAGCGAGGACCTTCATGATTGCTCACGCACGTATCGTTTCGGCGAAGGACGCCACGATTCAGTTCGCCGATCGCGCCGAACGCATCGAAGGCGAGAGCAGGAACGAGGTGCGCACTGCGATCAAGCACGCCTTCGTCGCGGAAGCGCGAAAGCAGGGATCACCGATCGACGTCGTCATTTTCGACGGCCCGGCGACCCACAATCTTCGCGTCGAGCCCAATGGCCGGATCCAGCCACGCGAGGCGGATTCTCGGCCGCTTTACGCCTCAAGCGCGGCAATGCCTGCCGCTTCGGGCCAAAAGCGCGGGCGCCATTCGGCGCTGAGCGCCACGAGCCCGGCTTCCGGGAACGCCCCGCGACCCGCGAGCGCCTCCTCCCCCGGCTCCGCGAGCGCGGCCTCTGCTGCGGCCCTCGCCGACCTGCAAAAGCGGCTCGCGGCCGCCGAGGAGCGCCCGGCCGCCGATTCGATGTCCTCTCCCGAGGCCCTCAATGGCACGCGTCGCGCAGGTGGCGACGAGCTCACACCCTCCTCGACGGCACAACCGCACGAGCCCGTTGTGGCACCGAAGCGCGAGCTTCCCAAGGACGATCTGCCGACGCTCGATGACCTGCGTGCGGGCAACGACGCCCACCGCAAACCGGTCGCCACGCGAGGCTTCAACAAGTTCGTCCGCCAGGCCACCTTCGGTCTCATTAAGCCCGGCCCGGGGCGCGCGGAGCGCCGCGAACTCGATCAGATCGAGCGGATCCGCAAGCGGCTCGACGCGCCGAAGAACATCGCGGTCGTGAACCTCAAGGGCGGCGCCCACAAGACCACGAGCGTGCTCATGCTCGCAGCGACCCTCGGCATGTTCCGCGGCGGCAGCGTGCTCGCATGGGATAACAACGAGACGCGCGGCACCCTGGGCTGGCGAGGCATCCCGAGCGACCACCACCTCACGGCGCTCGACCTTCTCAATAACCTCGACCACTTCGCGGGCACGGATGCGCGCGTTGCCGATCTCGACAAGTACGTGCGCCCGCAAGGCGACATGAACTTCGACATCCTCGCCTCTGATGAGGATCCGGGATCGGCGGCCTCGATCGATGGTGATGCGTTCAATCGCCTCAACGACACGCTCTCGCGCTTCTACCGCATCAAGGTCGTGGATACGGGCAACAATGTTCGCGCCTCGAACTGGCTGGCCGCCGTGGAGGGCGCCGATCAGCTCGTGATCGTCTCGACGGTGCGCGAGGACACCTTCAACGCCGCTGCGTGGATGATCGATGAACTTCGCATGACGGGCCACAAGAAGCAGGTCGAGAAGGCGGTCACGATCCTGTCGCACTCCTCGCGCGGGAAGATCGACCGCGTGCTCCGCAAACGCCTGCTGCATCACTTCGGCGCGCACACTCGTGCCGTGCTTGAGGTTCCGTTCGAGCCGCACTTCGTGGATGGCGGAAGCCTCGAGTGGGGCAAGCTCTCGAAGGAGACACGTCAGGCGTGGATGAACGCAACCGCGACGGTCGCCGACGGGCTCTGAGCACCACCGCAGCTTCGCACGCGACGCGCGAGGCTGCCCTCCACTCGTGCACGCTCCACCTCCACGCTGATGCCTCGCTCGGCGTGAGCCTGTGGGCCCACACGACCGACTCCGAGCGCCGCGCGAGCATCCTCGACGCACTCGAGCCCGCCCTCACCGCGCTCTCTCCCGAAGGCACGCGGCCCGCTGCGCTCGCGCCACTTGGGTCGTGGCTCGCGCGGCCCATGCGTCACGTGATCGAGGTCGACTTTCGCGGCCGCCGCAGGAGGGTGCGCACGCTCGCGCTCGAGAGCACGCACCTCGCCGAACTCACCACGGCTCTGCGCGCGCGCATCGCCCACCTCGCACGCACCTCGGCTACGCCGCGCGATGCGAGCGAAAACGGGATCACGCAGCTGATGAGCGAACTCGCCAAGGCAGTTCGCCCCCTCGATCTTGGTGAGGGGATCCTTCTCGCCCCCGAGACGCTCGCCGTCCTCAATCTCGATTCGCACGCGCGCCGAATCGTCGAGCGGCGCGACATCGTCCCCGGCCCTGAAAGCGCGCACGACACTTCTCGCGTGCGATGGCGCCTCGCCCCCGGTCTCGCGGTGGGCACCTCCCCCGCTCACCCCGCGCTCGAACACCTCGTTGACGCCCACGCGCGCGTGGCCTTCACGCGCCTGCGCACGGAACACGAACGGGCGGGAAAGCTCCCGGGCGCCGAGGAACTCGCGGGGCTCGACCCCGTGGGCGCGGCGCTCCTCGATGCTCTCGACGGCAGCGACGCGCTTCTTGCGCTCGACACCGTCAACGATCGCCGCGTGCGAAAAGCTCTCGATGATTTCGTCCAATCGGCGCTCAGCGGCGTCCTCTTGAGCGAGAGGCAGCCACGCCTCACGGTGCGCGTGCGCGAGGCGCAAAAGAACGGGTACGACGCTGGCTCGGCGACCGTCGGACTCCGCGTGTATTCCACGGCCGCCCGCTGGCAGGTCGAGGTGTGCCTCGCGGAAACCTCGGGGCGCGTGCACCTGCTTGGGGAGCTCGTGAACGCGGGCGACCTCACGAGCGTGGGCGCACTCGAGCACGCCTCCCACGTGCGCCGCCTTTCTCCGACGCTTGCAAAGACCCACGCCGAGCCTGGAGGGCTCACGTGGAACCTCTCCACAAAGGAGCTTTCGCGCTTCCTCACCGAGGACGCGAACGTGCTCGAAACCGAGGGCATCGTGGTCATGCTTCCGCGCGAATGGACGAAGCAGCCCGTGAGCGTGGTCGCGAAGGTGGCGACGCCGCAGGAGGATCCCGAGAATCGCCCCACAAAGTCGGTGGGACTCTCGGGTGCCATGGCGTCGTTTGAGTTCTCGGTCGCCGTCGGGGAATCGATGCTGAGCCCCGAAGAGCTCGAGGAACTCCTCGAAGAGCAGCGCGAACTGGTGAACATCCGAGGGCAGTGGGTGCGCCTCGATTCCTCGACGCTCCGTGCCGCGACGGCCTTCCTCGCGGGCGCCCGCCGCGCCGCCGCGGTGCAACCGCGCGAGGACGGACACGAGAAACTCTCCGACGTTCAGTTCCGAGGCCTGCTCGCGCACGAAGACCTGAGCGATCTGAATCTGCGCGTCGAGGCCACGAGCACCAATGGCGACGAACTACTCTTCGGTGCCGATAAAGTCTCCGTACCGGCCCTGCCCGCGCCGCGTACGCTCAAGGCGACGCTCCGCCCCTATCAAAAGCGCGGCCTCGATTGGCTCACGTTCCTCGACTCTCGCGGCCTCGGCGGGATCCTCGCCGACGACATGGGCCTCGGCAAAACGATGCAGGTCCTCGCGTTCCTCGCGCGCGAACGCGAGAAGCTCCCCCAGATCGGGCCCACGCTTCTCGTGTGCCCCATGTCGGTCCTCGGGAGCTGGCAGCGCGAGGCCGAGCGCTGGCTCCCCAGCCTCGACGTCCACATCCACCACGGCCCCGATCGACTCCACGGCGAGGCCTTCCGCGAGCGCGCTCGCGCTTCCCACCTCACCCTCACGACCTACGCGCTCGTCGCACGCGACTTCGATGACCTCGCCTCCGCGAAGTTCCACCGCGTGATCCTCGACGAGGCGCAACACGTCAAGAATCACGACACCGGCGTCACGCAGGCCGTCAAGGCCCTGCCCGAGGGGCGGCGGCTTGCTCTCACGGGCACACCCGTCGAGAACGACCTCACGGACCTCCACTCGATCCTCTCGATCACCACACCCGGGCTTCTCCCGAGCGAAGCGGCCTTCAGAGAGCGATTCGTCAAGCCGATCAACGAGGGCAACCGGGCCGCGCAGGAACGCTTGAGTCTTGTGACGCGTCCCTTCATCCTGCGGCGCGTCAAGACGGATCGAAGCATCATCTCGGATCTTCCCGACAAGCGCGAAGAGCGCGAGCTGGTCAATATCACCGAGGAACAGGCCGGACTCTACAAGGCGCTCGTCGAGGACATGACGAAAGAGCTCGACCAGCTCGCGAAAGTTTCTGACCCTCTCGCCCGCGACCGCCGGCGCCGCACGATCGTGAGCACCACGATCATGAAAATGAAGCAGGTCCTCGGGCATCCCGCGCATTTTCTCGGCGACGGCTCGCCCCTCCTGGATGCCTCTGGCGAGCACAGAAGCGGAAAGCTTGAGCGGCTCGACACGATCCTCGAATCTGTCGTCGCGAGCGGCGAGAAGGCACTCATTTTCACGCAGTTCACGGCGTTTGCCCCCACGATGCTCGAGCATTGGAACAACACGTTCGGGATTCGCGTGCCGTTCCTCCACGGCGGAATCTCGAAGGCGGAACGCGACGAGATGGTGCGCGAGTTCCAGAACTCCCCCGGCACCCCGGGGGCGATGCTCCTTTCGCTCCGCGCAGGCGGCACCGGCATCACTCTCACGGCCGCGAATCACGTGATCCACCTGGATCGTTGGTGGAATCCTGCCGTCGAAAACCAGGCCACCGACCGCGCCTTCCGCATCGGCCAAACCCGGGACGTTTCCGTCCACAAGCTCATCTCGATCGGAACGATCGAGGAGAAGATCGACGATGTGCTGCGCACCAAGCTCGAGCTCGCTGAACACACCGTCCGCTCCGGCGAAGGCTGGCTCACGGAACTCAGCAATGAGAAACTCGCCGAGATCGTCTCCCTCGGCGACGCGCGGAAGGACAGACGCTCATGAGCATCGAGATGACGTCGAAACGCGGCGCGATCGGCGAAAGCTTCCTCGCGACCGAGTTTCTCGCACGCGCCGAGGTGCAGCTCGGCCGCACGCGGCTCGCGGCCGGTAAGCGCCTCGCGCGCGCGGGCGCCGTCCAATGGCTCGACGTGACGCCCGGGCACGTGAAGGCAGAGGTCTCCGCCGCGATTGACGGCACGCTCACCCATCCGCAACTCGACTTCGGGCCGCGCCTGCCTCACGACATCGAGGCCCTCGCCGCGCGCGCCAAGCGCGACCCGCACGAGGTTCTCGCCGTGCTCGCGGGCACCTACGACAACGCCGACGAACGCACCCTCGATCGCGAAGGCCTCTCCCTCCTCCCGAGCGCGGAGTTGCCCCTGTCCTTCGGCTGCACGTGCCTGCGCTGGCCCGACGTGTGCGAGCACGTGTGGGCGCTCGCCGTCGCCTTCACCGAGCACATCGACCGGGCGCCGGCGGATTACCTTGCCCTTCTGGGGTTGGACGTGGAGAGGCTTCACCTCACGAAAGCAGCGTCCGACGCTCCCCCGGCAACCGTCGGACCCGAACCGCACGTGGAGACCCGCACCCGTTTTGATCCCGCGCGGCTCGAATCCGGGATACTGGTGAGAGCAATGGGCGAAGAGGCAGCGGCTCTCGTGGCCGCGTTCTACGCTGAAGCACAAAGAGGCGGCGACGTGCCGCGCACCGAGACGAAAGGACGGGGCCAGGGCGATGGCTCACGAGCTGACACAGGAGACGATTGACGCCGTCGCGGCGATTTTTGACAAGGCTGTCGCGGAGCACCGCATGGCGGGCGTCGCGTGGGGCATTGCGTCGGGCGGTGAGGTGCTCGCCTCGGGTGGTGCGGGCTCGAGCGCGCTCGCGGGCGGCGACAGGGCCGAGGAGGCATTCACGCCTCGTGTCGATTCAATCTCGCGCATTGCGTCGATGACGAAGTCGTTCACGGCCGCGACGATCCTCGCGCTTCGTGACGAGGGCAAGCTGCGCCTCGATGACCCGATCGCCACCTACGTTCCTGCCGCCGCACACATCGGATCCTTTAGCGAGGATTCCCCCGCCCTCACACTTCGTCACGCTCTCACGATGTCGGCCGGCTTCGTGACGGATAACCCGTGGGGTGACCGGCAGGAGTCGATGAGCACCGACGAGTTCGATGAATACATCGCCGGCGGCCTCTCGCTCATCGCCGAACCCGGCTGCGGATTCGAATACTCCAATACCGGTTTTGTGCTCCTTGGACGCGTGATCGACGAGGTCACGGGCGTGAGCTTCCGCGACGAGATCCGTCGCCGCTTCATCGATCCTCTCGGGATGAAGGACACGGTGTTCTCGCTCGCGGAGATGACCGATGACCAGCGCTCGCGCGTGCTCACGGGTCACCGCGTGGGCGACGGGGAGGGCGCGAAGCGGTTCGAAGACGTCGATTTTGACACTCCCGGCGCCTTCGGCGCGATGGCGGGGCTCTTCTCAACCGTCGCCGACGTCGCGAAGTGGACGGCGTTCCTCGCCGAGGTGGGCGTGCATGGCGCCGACGGCATCAGCGACGACTCGCGCGCGATGCTCTCGCCGGCTTCGCGCCGCGAGATGCAGGAGATTCACCGCATCCAAGAGTGGCCGGTTCTCGAGGATGGAAACGGTTTCGGTCGCGTTCGCGGCTACGGTTACGGGCTCGTCGTCGAGAAATTCCCGAAGCTCGGCGATGTCATCTCCCACTCCGGTGGATACCCGGGCTACGGCTCGTACATGGTGTGGCTGCGCGGCACGGGCCTGACCGTGATCGCCCTCGCGAACTCCAAGTACGCGCCCGCGATCCCCTGCTCCCTCGACGCGCTCGAGGCGATCCGCACCCACCAGGCCGAACTCGTCGACGCTCCGAAGCGTGAACTCGCGCCCACCACGCGCGACGCCCTCGAGAAGGCTCTCGCGTGGCTGCGCGACGTCGAGCTCGAAGGCCAGCCGACGACCCTCGTGCCGAGTGGCTCGGCGCGCACCGTGCTCGCGAACCGCGCCGAGCAGGGAGTGAGCGAGGAAAGCGACCCGCTTCTCGCGCTGTTTGCGACCAACATGGATCAGGACGTCTCGCGCGCTGAACGCGTGCGTCTGCGTGACGCGGCCCTGCGGATCGCCGGTCTCGGCCGCGCCGACCTCACGCTCGAGAAGGCTGCAAGCCTGAAGGTTCTTTCACCGTTCCAAGCGGTGTGCACGTTCGAGGGCGAAAGCGGGAAGGTCCTCATCGACCTGCTCATGGATCCGCGCAAGAACTCCCAGATCCAGGCGCTCAACATCAAGGGCGAATCGAAGGACAAGGGCGAGGCCTCGGGCGCCGCACCCATCGGAATCTGAGCCTCATGCCGCACATCCACCTCGAGGTGAGCGACCTCGATGCCGCCCTGGTCGACGACCTCGACTGGGGCGGCACGATCCTCACGATCGGCGGGCACGAGCAGTCTCACGTCAATCCCGCCGATCCGCGAGAGATCCGCTACGAGTACTTGAGGCGCATCGCGAACGTTCTCGACGAAGGATTCGAGACGGGCGCGCCGATCAGCATTCTCCACCTCGGCGCGGGTGCGCTCACACTCGCGCGGTACGTGCAGGCCACGCGCCCGGGAAGCATGCAGCTCGCGGTCGACATCGAACCCCGCCTCGTCACGTTCGTGCTCGAGAACCTGCCTCTTCCAGCGGGCACGCGCCTCGAGCACCGCGTGGGCGATGCCCTCGCACAGGTGCGCGCACTCTCGCAGGAGCACGCGGGCTCCGCCTCCGCCTCCAGCGGCGAGGTCCGACGGTTCCACGCCGCCGTCCTCGATGTATTCAGCGGGAAGGAGACCGCGCCCCATCTCGCCACGAGCGAGTTCTACGGCGCTGTTCTCGACATTCTTGAGGGGGATGCGGGCACACCAGGGGTTCTCCTCGTCAACATTGGAGACGACGAACCCCAGCGCTTTCTCGACTCACAAGCGCGTGAGCTCAATGCCGCGTGCGCTGAGCGGGATTACCCCGAGCCGTGGATCCTCACTGATGCTCACGTCGCGCACTCCCGTGCGACGGGCAACTCGATTCTCGTGGCAGGCCCCCTTACGGCTCGCGAGGATTTTATGCAGATTGCCTCGCGCGTGCGGGCCTCTGGACCTCATCCCGCTGTCGTGGAGCCGTGGCGCGACGTCCTCGGCGCTTAGCTCCGCCGCGCTTTATAGGAAGCCAATGAGCGTGAGCGATGCGAAGGCACCCGCGCCGATCGCGATTGTCATGCCCGCGATGATCGCGGCCCACCCCACGAGAGTCATTCGGTCGTAGCTGCGCGCACGCTCCCCCAGGCCGCGCTCTCCGGTGCGAATATCGACGTCGTGCTCATCCGGGCTCGACGGCACGAGCGAAACCGCGGGAGGCAACCGTCGTTCGGGCGGATCGAACGGCGCCTCGACGTCGTCCACTTCTTCGATAATCGCGGCGCTTGGGGGCCGCTGCGGCACGGGCGACGGCACCGGCTCAACGGTGGGCGGTTCCCCCTCGTACGGATCGAAATCCTCCGGAATATCCGGCATGAGGTCCACAATTTCAAGCCGGGAACCGTCGGAAAGAAATGCCGGGGAACCGGGCTCCACGCTCGGGAGCTGCGCGAGGGCCTCCCGCGCGCTCGGGCGCTCGGCGGGGTCGCTCGCGAGCATTGCGGCGAGGACCCGGGCGAATTCGGGCGAGAGACCTTCGGGAATTGTCGTATCGCTTAGCGCGGCGGGGCCGGCGAGCGTGAACAGCACAGACGCACCAAGCGCGTAGACGTCGGCCGCGGGTGTAGTGACGGCACCGGCGGCGACCTCGGGCGCGAAAAAAGCTTCCACGGTCGCGGTGTCCACGACCGGGAAATCTGGCGCTTCGACCTCCGGCATCGCTGCGCTCACGCCCGCGAGAACAGCGAATACGGGTGGGCGATCTTCCCGGCACATGATCGTGGTGGCACTCACGCGGCGATGCACCCACCCCGCCTCATGCATCGTTGCGAGCGCCTCGAGGATTTGCCTCGCGATCATGAGTGCCGCTGATTCGCCGAGCGTCCCCCTGAGGCTCACAACTTCGGCGAGGGTGCCACCTGACACGAGCGGCATTGCCACGAGCGCCTCGGACTCATCCATCGCATACGGGGAAAGAAGATGCGGGTGGGCGAAAGCCCCGTCGGAATCTTCGAGTATCCGCCTCGCCGAGACCAACTGCCCGTCACCGAGAACCTTGAGCGCACACTGATCCTCGCGTTCGCAGTCCCACGCACGCCAGACCTCGCCCGTGCGTGAGCGCTCGACCAGGTCGATCCGCACGAAACGCTTGCCGTAGGCGTTCATGGACCTAGATCAGCACACGCCGACGCATCTTTCAACTTCTGTAGCGTTTCAGTGTTGACATTCGCATTTTGTGGCCAGCCTTGCACATATGAATATGCAGGCTAAGTTCGCAGGCATTCTCCTCCGGGGGCATGGCCATGAAGGCCTCAACGCGCGGGCTATGAAGCAACGAGCAATGGCAGCGCGTAACAGTCACCAAGTATTCCTAAGGGTCTTCACGTAAGACGGCACCCGAGCCCAAAGAAGCTGAGGAATGTTCTGGCCAACATTCGAGCTTGCGTTCGACGCTGGGGCCACATGACCCACGGCGTTCAACTGGCTTGCTCACGGCTCACAGCCGCCCGAGGCAGGTAAGTCTAGCCAGCTTTCGTCAGCTTCCTCTAAGTTCTCCCAACGGCTCACCTGGAAGGAGGGCTAGAGCCTTGCCGTGCCCCAAGCACCACGCAAGCGTGACCATCGTCACACAGCGGTGTATGATCCGAGATGACCCAAGAGGAGGTGATTTCAATGACGATTCAACTTTCCCAAAAGACGCCTCGCCTACACCAAGGCGCATACGGACAAACGCACTGCAGCTCACACTGCTCCAGCCCCAACTCCAATCTCGCCATGAGCGAAGGGAAAACTAGCGAGGGGCGGACGTCATGACGACTTCCACCATCAAGACCGCGCTTTGGGCCGTGTATCAGTTGTGGAAATACTCGCCGACGGTCCTGATGTTCTATCTGATTTTCGTGATCGTCGACAGTCTCGGCCCTGCGCTGATGGTGATCGCGGTTGAAAACCTCGTACACGAGGCCACTACGAGGGAATCACACTCCCAACTGTCTGGAGCTATTGTCGCGGCGGGGCTCGTATTCGGGCTGAACTCCAGCGTTCGGTCTGTCGCGATGACTCTCAGTCAAATCTTGAGCCGAAAAACCCGGGCGGGCATGGAGTATGAGTTCGCGAAAGCAATGTCCCGTGTACCGGCAGACCAGCTCATGGGAGACTCGCTCACTACCCGAGCAAGAACCGCGAGCGAAGCCATTGCAACGGCGGCATCCTTCCATGGAACCTATGTGATCAATTCGTTCCGCGCAGTCGCCACCATGGCATTTTTGGTCCTCGCCTTGGCTCCTTACAGTGTCATTTCGGCGTTGGTCATCGTGCTGGCTACGATTCCTACGCTCATCGCTTTTACACTGGTCGCCAAAATCGAAGGCCGAACCTGGCCCTTGGTTTCTCACGAAGTAAAGTTCGGAAGCTACGCCCTCAATCAGTTGGTTTACGAAAAGCCAGCTTTCGAGCTGTCGGCACTTGGGACCGGCTTCAAATTAGCTCGCGTCGTTAAGCAGCGGTCCTTCAAAGCCGCACAGCTCTTTGTCTCAGCGATGTCGAAGTCCACTATCCTTATCGTTCTGGGTGGGCTTTTTGCGACTGGCCTCTTGATCTTTGCTCTATTCATACTCGCCTCCGATAGTGGTCTCGGTGCAGGGGTTCTTGCTGCCGGAGTGGTGGCTCTGATTTCGAGCATGTCAGCTACTTCTGATGCCTCGTACACTCTGGGCAGTGTTGTCTCAGGTACCCCGATCGTCGATGCCTATAGACGGTTTACTAGTGAGTTTCAAGGTGAGGTCGGGGAAGCTTCCTCGTCAGACGCCGATACACCTAGAGCAGATATTCGAAGTCTTCACGTGCGTTCCGTTTCCTATAGCTATCCCCATGGCGCGACTAAAGCACTCGATAACATTTCACTGTCTGCGGAGAAGGGGCAACTCATCGGCATCGTCGGCGTGAACGGCGCAGGCAAAACAACGCTGGTCCGTATCATCATGGGCCTGTTTAAGCCTAGTACTGGCGACGTTCTGATAAACGGTGAACCGATCAACTACTTCGACGACGTCTCGCGCACCAGCCTTTTTGGATTACTGTCGCAAGAGTTTGGGCGATACGAACTCACAGTGAGGGAGTCCTTGCTTCTCGGGACAAGAAGAGACTATGTCTGCGACAGTGAGCTTTGGGACGCGCTCGATGCGGCCAGACTAAGGAAAGCTGTCGAGAACCTACCGGATAAGCTAGATTCCCAACTGGGCGAGCAGTTCGGCGGGGTCGGACTCTCTGGCGGCCAATGGCAGCGACTTGCGCTAGCACGGATAGTCTTGCGCAATGCTCCAGTGTGGATTCTTGATGAACCTACAAGCGCCATCGATGCAGAGAGTGAGAGGGCAATCTTCGATGACCTTGCATCCGGACCCACGAAAAACGATCGCATAACCATCGTCGTATCCCACCGTGCTGCCACATTACGTGCTATGGACCGAATCTATGTCATCGAAGAAGGACAACTGATTCAATCAGGCACCTACTTAGAGCTGCTGGCATCGCCAGGCCGGTTTCGCGAAATTTTTCGTGAAGAAGAATAGAACACACACCATTGTGAGTCATATATCGAGTTCTACTTTCATGACGCGAATTCGGGATGAGACTGCACCAAAGAGGAGCGTAGTCTTAAAGTCGTTGATTCGTAAAAGTGCGCCAGTACCCTTCTGATATCCAACGTCCACAACGTGGATCAACCTTCCTAGCGTAGAAACTTCACCCGCCCTAGCGGGTCTCTTCCCTCTACACGGCCTAAGATGGCGGCCGAGTTCGACGGGTGGTAGCGACGCCGTGTTCGTGTCGGAGAAGGTTGCGGTGCGGGAGATCGCACGCCCTTGCGTGCGCAGTCGCTCTACTGTTTCTCTGTAGTCGAAGCGGGACGGGATGCTTCGTGCTCGCTTCGCGAAGGACTATTCCTCACGAGTGAAAGCGTGCTGCTTTCGAAAAACAACGCCGCCCGAATGGGCTCAAGATCCCGTCAAACCTTGAACAACCCGGCATCGTCCAGCATCACTTAAATGAAAACTTGCCGCCGGAACAGGTGTGAGGCCGGGTGCGTAACGTCTTTCCCGACCGCAAGGATCTGTGGGTGAGACACGAAACTGTGTATAAACCGATCAACCTACAGACCAATGGGGATCTCAACCGGAGTGGCAGCTCTTACTCGCATAAGCCCGACTATTCGATATCCCCACACCGTCTTAGCGAGCGCCGACGCCACTTCACGGACACGTCTCGTTCTGAGCGCGTCCACCCCGCCACTCCTTCAGACTCCTAGTCAGCGGATTTGCCTCGCGATCATGAGTGCCGCTGACTCGCCGAGCGTCCCCCTGAGACTCACAACTTCGGCGAGCGTGCCACCTGTCACGGGCAGCATTGCCACGCACGCCAGACCTCGCCCGTGCGTGAGCGCTCGACCAGGTCGATCCGCACGAAACGCTTGCCGCAGGCGTTCATAGGCCGCCCTGCCCACGCGTGCGCACGCGCCCAATGAGGGTCTGGAGATCCTCGAGCCGGCGTTCCCACCACGACTCGGGCTTCACGCGCTCGAGGAGTTCATCGAGCTCCGGCACGAGATGCCACACGTGAAAATCCGCGCCCGAATCCGCGGGTGGGCGCGCAGCGCCTGAAAAAACCCGCGCGAGAGCTTCGCCAGTGCGATCGCATTGAAACTCGACACCCGTGACCGCCGGAAACTGGGCCCCGCGGGCCGCCTCGAGCGCGTACTCCCACGCGGGTGCGATGTGTTCCTCAAGTCCCTGCACCGAGGCGAGTGGGGCGGGTGTGCCTCGATGGGCGACCCACACGCCACGAATGTCGAGCACCGCATCCACGCGGCACAGCCGCTCACCGTCGGCCCCGGCCGCGCTCACGTACACGAGGTTGCGCAGTGCATCCGCGGGCGTCAGGGGGGACACGAATCTGGCGAGCGGTTCCGCGATTGTCGCAGGCAGAGCTCGGCGAAGCGGCGCATGCTCAGCGCCCGCCAGCTCATTCCCGCTCAGCGACACGTCCTCACCTCCGAGTTCATCCATCAGTGTCGACATGGCTCGCTACTGCGCCATGTCCTTGAAACGCGAGTAATGCCCCTCGAACGCCACGGGAATGGTTTTCGTTGCGCCATTGCGGTGCTTCGCGACGATGAGGTCCGCCTCGCCCGCGCGCGCCGATTCCTTCTCGTAGTAGTCCTCGCGGTGGATGAGCACGATGAGGTCCGCATCCTGCTCAATCGAGCCGGATTCGCGAAGGTCACTCATCATGGGCTTCTTGTCGGTACGCTGCTCATTGCCGCGGTTCAGCTGCGAAATGGCGATCACGGGCACCTCGATCTCCTTCGCGAGGAGCTTGAGCGCACGCGAGAATTCCGAAACCTCCTGCTGGCGCGACTCGACGCGCTTACCGGAGCTCATGAGCTGCAGGTAGTCGATCACGACCAGTTTGAGATCCGCCTTCTGCTTGAGGCGACGGCACTTCGCGCGAATCTCCATGAGGGTCATGTTCGCCGAATCGTCGATATACAGCGGCGCATCCATGAAGCGAGTCGTGGCGCGCGCAAGGCGCTCCCAGTCCTGATCGTCGACCGTGCCGTCGCGAAGGCGACTCATCGGCACCTGCGCTTCGGCGGCCATGATGCGCATCATGATCTCTTGGCGGTCCATTTCGAGGGAGAAAATGGCCGACGCCATCCCGTTGTGGATCGCGGCGCTCCTCATCACGTCCATGCCGAGAGTCGTCTTACCCATCGCGGGACGGCCAGCGAAAATGATCATCTGCCCGGGGTGCAGGCCCTGGGTCAGCTCATCAAACTCCGCGAATCCCGTGGGCACGCCGTTGACCTGACCGCCTCTGGACTGGAGCATCTCGATAAAGTCCATCGTCGGCTCAATCACTTCGGAAAGCTTCACGTAGTCCTCGGACTTCGTGCGGTCCGTGACCGAGTACACCTGCGCCTGCGCTTCATTGACGGCGGCATCAACCTCGCCGCCATCCGCAGCGAAGCCAAGCTGCACGATGCGCGTGCCCGCCTCGACGAGGCGACGGAGCGTAGCCCGCTCCGCGACGATTTCGGCATAGAACCCCGCGTTGGCAGCCGTCGGAACCGCATCGATCAAATCGGCGAGGTACGGGGCTCCACCGACTTTCTCGAGGTTGCCCTTCTCACGCAGCGCATCGGCGACCGTCACGAAGTCGGCCGGCTCCCCGCGACCGTAAAGGTCGATGATCGCCTCGTAAATGAGTTCGTGCGCGGGGCGGTAAAAGTCGTTGCTGCGGAGCTTCTCGACGACGTCGGCGATCGCATCCTTCGACAGCATCATGCCGCCAAGAACGCCCTGCTCAGCACCTAGATCCTGCGGCGGGAGGCGGTCCATTCCCTGATCGGGACCCGGCTCCAAAAGGGCGCTCGACATACGACCTCCTCAAGTCTCGGTGTGACTGCCCCCGAGGCGGGGCGTGAATGCCCCAGAATCCTATCGCGAGGTGCTACTCGGCGACGAGGTCTTGCACATCGGGGTTCTTCTCGAGCCAGCCCTGAACGTAGGGGCACACGGGGCGAACCTTCACGCCGTGACGGCGCGCATGTTCGAATGCCGCGGCGGTCACCTCGCCGGCGATGCCTCGCCCGCGAAACTCCGGATCCGTCACGACATGCGTGGCGACGAAAATGGCGCCATCATTCTCGCGGTCGTATTCGAGGTACCCCGCTTCCACGCCACCTTCCGTGGCAATGAAGCGCTGCTGGTCAGAAAAATGAGTCACGGTAGCCATGCCTTAAGTGTCGCAGGAGCGCGCGGGTCGCAACAGGCTTTTGGCTATTTTGGCCGGAGATCTCGAGGCATGGGCAGGGCTCGCTTGGCTCATGCGGGTCCGACGCTTGTTGGGCGACCGTCGGACCCATCCGCTTTCACCGCGGCGCCCCCTTCTCCTTTTCGCTCCTTGCCCCTTCCTCCATCGCCGCCGTACATCCCCCTTTCCTCCCCCCCCCTCACAGTTACCGTGGTGCACCTCACTCTGTTGTTTTTCGGGGTCGGTTTATCCACACTCGTATCCCCGGTTTTGGTGTGCGGTGTTTCTTGGGGAGGGGTTTTGCGTGACGATCAGTGCTCCACAATCCGTTTTTACCCACAAGAATTTCGGGTTTTCCACATGCAGGAGTTCTGTGGTTGCTGGTTTTCCACATTCTCTGGGCTGGTAGCAGGGTTCTTTTCGGGGCGGGCGAGTTTAAATGTCTCACCCTTCTTTTAGGCTCGAGACATCAATGAACAACACGAACTCTGGTCTCAAGAAGTTCAGTGTTAAGGGGAAGGGGGAATCCAGGAGCTATGAGTGCACCAACACTCGACCACACTGCCACTGCCGTTGATGCGATCAGCATGGATGGCGCTACTGTTGCTGCGGTTGGTGCTGCGGGGTCCACTGGCATCGTTTCCCCCACGACTGATTCACCCAATGCTCTGCCCATCTCTCGCGAACTCGTTGATTCCGGTGCTCCCACCCGCACGGACGTGCTGAATGTGCTGCTTTCCCGTTCTGAGGGTTGGCAGGCTTCGCTTGCGGGCATGCTGAAAGCCTTCCCCACCGCTCCTACGACATCTTCGTCCGGGGTTTCTCGCGGTGAGACGATGGTGCATCCGGTGACGACGCCCGCGCGTGTTCTTGATGGGCAGGATTTGCTGACGCGTCTGGATGTGTTGGAGTCACTCACGCGGATCGCGGAACTGACTGAAGCGGTCAAAGCGCATATTCTTTGCGAGCTTGATGAGACCGACGGCATCGGCCACCTCAACGGCAAAGAGATCGCTGCAAGCAACGCAGTGAAGTCTGAAAGCACCAAGCCGAGCGAACACTCACCCACGGAACCGGAGGATACTGCCAACCTCGATCCGTGTGCTGGCTTGGATTCTCTTAGCGACAAGGACCGGGCAAGAGTGTTCGCTGTGCGGCGGGCTCTCGCTCATGAGGTGTCGTTGATCCTCAAACAATCCCCTCACGCGACCAGTGTCGAGATTGCCCGCGCACGAATGCTCACGAAGAACCTGCCGACGCTTCTCGCGAACCTTCAGGCAGGACGCATCTCCATCAACGAAACCCACGCGATCACGAACAGCCTGCGCGATGCCACAAGTCCCCACGCCCAACAACTAGACCACCCAATCGCGCGAGAGTTGGAGCGTTCCCCACACGCCGGGAAAACACACTGGCGAAACTTCACCACAAACGCACTCCTCTCACTCGACCCTGCGACTGCGCTGGAGCGAGAAAAGACAGCATTCACCAAACGCCGCCTCACGTTGAGAACCTTACGCAACGGCATGAGCAGCCTCACCCTCACCCTGCGCACCCTCGACGCCACACGCATCCACGACCTGCTCACCAACCACGCTGCCCGCGCCTACAACACTCTCCACCAGCACGAAATCACCACCGCCAAAAAAGAAGCACACGACCACGCCCAACAAACCACCACCAAACTCCACTCGCTCCTCGAAAACGGCGACTTCACCCTGAGCCACCTCACCAAACCCGCCCCTACCCCACAGCCACGGATCCTCACTCAGCACGCGAAACTCACCAAGATCGAAGAACTCGAGTTAGAGGAAGCCGATGAAGCCGCCCGCACCAAAGCCAAAGCCTTCCTCACCAAGCTCGAACAGGAAAAACTCCGCCTCACAATCACGAACAACAGTGACGGTTCACCAGAGGTGAGCGTGGTAGCCAGTGCAGGGGCATGGCGGCGCCACTACCAACCACCAGCACATACAAAGCACAACCTCGCCATCGACGCTCTCGTCGAAACCCTCCTCAACACACGACCCGACCACCCCACAACCTGCTTCGCACCCGCCACCACCGCACCCGGCGTCACCACAGACCCCTGGACACCACTACCCCACCCACACGAACCATGGGGTTACCCGCAAATCGTGGACACGTAGTGGAGCTACCTAGTGGTTAGGCAGCTATTTCTTTTCTGCTAGTGATTAGACCAATTTGGTTCTCAAAG
>NZ_JAWFZC010000013.1:0-31803 GCF_032550575.1 Dermabacter sp.
CTTTGAGAACCAAATTGGTCTAATCACTAGCAGAAAAGAAATAGCTGCCTAACCACTAGGTAGCTCCACTACGTGTCCACGATTTGCGGGTAACCCCAGTTTTCGAAAAAGAGAGCGGTGAGGCCACGACGATCGACGCCTCCGTGACCTCCGTGAAGCCCACTCGCCGCGGCGGTCTCACCGAGGAGCATGCAAAGCGTGACGGTTTTGCGTCTCTAACGGAATTGCACGAAGCCCTCGATAGGCATTACCCGGGCCTCGCAATGGAAGACAGTGTCGACGTCGTGACGTTTGAGCTCACATAGGCAGAGCCGCTGAAGGCACGCTCCACAGTTACGTGATAACGCTTCTCATGTAGTGTGTGGGCATGGCCTCCCCTAGCGACATCTGGTCCGCGTGCGACTACGCCCCGACCGCCGCACGCCTGCAACCCGTCTCCGCCCTCGTTGCCACCCAACTGGCTCAATTCGTGGAAAGCCCCGCGACCGTCGCTGACATCGGCTCTGGGCACGGGGAAGGTGTCGCGGCACTCCTTGCCCAGGGCTACACCGTGACCGCCATCGAGCCAACCGGCCGGATCCGTGAGAGCGGCCAGAAGCACGCACCTGAGGCGACGTGGATTGATACCTTTGGCGAAGCTACAGGCTTAGAGACGGCATCTGGCGATGCGGTCACAAGCACCTTTGGGACAATGTTTTGCGACCCTACGAAAGGGCCGGCGGAGTGGGCTCGCATCCTTCGCCCCGGCGGCATGCTCATGATGACCGCGTGGAACCAAGAGGGCTTTCTCGCGACGATGACCGACGCGATGAACGATGCCATTGCTCCCGATCGGTCAACACAGACCCCGCCACACATGGCCTGGGGCGTCGACGATGTGGCGCACGAGCGTTTGTCGCCGTGGTTCGACCACATCAGCATCGAACACCTCGACCTGGACTGGTCATTCGAAAGCGTCGAAGAGGGTATGCAGCTTTACCGAGGAGGAAGCCCGACCCACGCTTGGATGGCCGACCATGCCGGTACCCGCCGAGAGGCTCTTTGGACCGCGCTGCGCGATCACCTCGAGGCCCACGCCGATGATTCCGGGCGGATCCACTCGACGACCGGTTACGCACTTGTCACTGCCCAGCGTCGACGTGACACGGGCCGATAACGTCTGAGGCGTTAAAGCAGAATCCCACGGCGCACCGTTGGACATTTACCTACCTGCGATTAACAGGCAGAAACAACGACACACACGTACGATGCGAGCTATGCGTGACGCAACCTTTGCTATCCGCCAGGTAACCTTCGACTGCGACGATCCCTCTGCACTCGCTGAATTCTGGTCGTCCGCCACAGGATGCGCTATCGCCGCCGACTACGGAGACTTCGTTTTGCTCGACTCCACTCCGGCACTAGGCTTTCAGCGCGTTGAAGATCCCACTCCCGGTAAAAACCGCGTGCATCTCGACGGCGGCGGAGTTGAACGCGAAGCTTTAGTAGAGCGCCTCAAGAAGCTAGGCGCCACCGAACTCGGCAGTCATGAAGCACCGGGACTTGTGTGGACCGTTATGGAGGATCCGGAAGGCAACGAGTTCTGCGTGGGCGCCCCTACCCCTGGTTAGCCCCAGATCGGATCTGTTCAGCATCTCCTTGTTTCAGACCGCAGTCCACTGCGTGCATACCGAACCTGGGATCAGCATTTCACCGCCTTGAGCCGTCGGATCCGAACGCGCCACGGGACGGCGCCGGCATCTTCACAGTCGATGTTTGCGAGCAAGCGGAAGAACCACCGGCCCACGCGGATCCTCGAGGTCCACGCGGCATGTGATTCGGTAGGTCTCCTCCACATTCTCCTCAGTGATCACCTCGGCAGGAGTTCCCTCGGCAACCAATCGCCCTTGGTTCAGCATAAGCACGTGATCGGCATAGGCAGCTGCCTGGGGTAGATCGTGCAGAACGGCCATGACCGTACGACCTTCATCGACCAGGTCGGAGCAGAGGTCGAGAAGTAGGTACTGCGCCGAGAGGTCCAGAAATGTGGTCGGCTCATCCAGCAGGATGACTGGGGTGTCCTGGGCAAGGACCATCGCTAACCAGACGCGCTGCCGCTGGCCACCAGACAGCTCGTGCACGTACCGGTCGACGAGGTCGGCAACTCCGGCGCGTTCAACCGCCCGATTGATGGCCTCACTGTCGCCGGGTGCACTGCTACTGAGGAACGAGTGGTAGGGGTGGCGGCCACGCGCCACGAGTTCGCCCACGCGCAGACCACGTGGGGCCACGGTGGCCTGCGGCAGAAGGCTGCAAGTACGAGCCAGTTGTCGACGCCCCATACGGGCAACATCGTGGCCGAGCACCGTAACTCTGCCTTCGTCGGCCGGCCACACCTGGGCCACAGCGCGCAACAAGGTCGACTTGCCACACCCGTTCGGGCCGATGACGACGCTGAAGCTTCCCTTCGGCACCGTGGCACTAAGGCGGTCAACAGCGGTCAGGCCACCGAAGCGAATGGTGAGCTCGTTCATATCGATCGCCGAACTGGTCATAATGAGCCCTCCCGGATTTGTGAGATGAGAACCGCGCCAAGGAAAAGACCGCCGATCAGGGCTGTGAGTACACCCACGGGAAGCCCGGCCAGGAACGCCACGTGTCGAACGGCGAGATCGGCCAGGCACACCGTCGTCGCGCCAACTAACGCAGCGGATCCCATCGCCGGCCGCCCGGTCAATCCACGAGCCAAATGAGGGGCAGTGAGCGCCACGAAGGCGAGCGGGCCTGCTGCTGCCACCGCGCCCACAGTCAGCAGAATTCCCACTAATAGCGCGAACGAACGCGTCTTGGCCGGGCGCGATCCGAGACCGTGAGCCGCATCGTCGCCAAGGCTGATGAGATCGAGATCAACACGTAGCCCCAGCGCCACCGGTCCCAGTAGTAGGAGCACCGACCAGACGACCAGAGCATCACCCCAGGTTCGCGCGGTCAGCGACCCCGTGAGTGCAGCCGCGAGAGCCATGGCCTCGGACTGGCGCGAGAAAACCAAGACAAACTGCGTCAACGCGGTGGAGGCCGCTGCAATACCGATCCCTGCGACGATCACCGCGCCGGGATTACGGAAGCCTGTTGTCGTGGCCCACGGGATGATGAGGCCGGCCGCAAGGGCACCGCCCAGCGCGCCAAGACTGGTCGGAACATTGAGCGCACTCGCCACCGCCATCCCAGCTCCAGCTGCGGTGGTAATCCCAATGACATCGGGGGTGACAAGTGGGTTCGCGGTGGCTCGCTGGAATAGCGCTCCTGCCAGTCCCAGCGCCGCACCCGCCCCGACCGCCACGGCAAGGCGCGGTCCGCGCAGTGTCGTCAGAGCGAGGCTCCCGCGTCCGGTGAGCAGATCGAGCAAAGCTTGCGGTTGAAGTGTAAGAGGGGTGCCGAGCCTGCCAACGGCCAGCGTCCAAGCGCAGGATGCCACTAGAGCCACCACCAGAATCACCACCGCGAGGACATGCCGGGTACGGCTGCGCTGGGCGAGACGGGCGGCGCGGTCCTGATTCGCGGCGAGGGAGGTAGGGGCCGCGTTCACAGCACGCCTCGTGAGCGGCGGACTACTGCGAGCAGCAAAGGCGCACCCAAGAGTGCGGTCACGACTCCAACAGGTACCTCAGCAGGACGCAGGACCAGGCGTCCAATCACATCAGCCAGCAGCATGAGTACCGGCCCAATCAGACAACACAACCCGATGAGCGCACGCGCCGAGCCTTGAGCGAATCGTCGGGCCAAGTGCGGTGCAGCGAGACCGACGAAGACGATAGGGCCAGTAATCGCTGTCGCGGCCGCGGTCATCAGAGCCACCGCGGTAAGAGTGAGAGCGCGCACACGTGCGGGATGGTGTCCCAGGCCCGCGGCAACTTCGTCGCCAAGAGCCACGGCATCCAGCCCACGTCCCACGGCGAAGAGCCCCGCGCCCGCGACTGCGATCACCACCACGGGCCACCAATCAAGAAAGTCGCCTACCGCCAGCGATCCCGCCGACCAATAGCGCAACGCGTCAAAGGCTGCCTTGTGGCGTAGGCTCACGGCCTGCGAGTAGGCAATGGCGACGGCTGTCGTCACGGCCCCGGCGAGTACCAACCTGGTGGCATCGGGGCCACGCCCGAAACTGCCAAGTACCATCACTGCAACCGTGGCCACCGCCGCTCCGGCGAAGGCTCCCCCGACGAGCTGGAGGCCAGCGAGGCCGGGGATCGACGTGACGGTAACGATTCCAGCTGCTGCACCACTTGTCAGTCCCAGAACCCCCGGATCCCCGAGGGGATTACGAGTGACTGTCTGGATCGCGGCGCCAGAACTGGCGAGGGCGGCGCCCGCAACCAGCCCGCACAAGGTGCGTGGGACACGTGCTGCCAGCACCTCCCGCACGTGGGGATCGCCGCCACTGTGGATGGCTTCCACCAGATCGGAAAGCCCGATAGCTTTACTGCCCAGAGCAAGACTGAGCACACAGGTGATACCGAGCACCACCGCCACGAGAGCGGTGGCGACCAGAGTACGTCGACGAGCCAGCAAGAGTTAGTCCGTCACCTTCGCGACGGCCTGGTCGATGAGATCAGTGAGACGCGGAAGGCTCCACGGCACGGTGAGCGGGTTGATCATGCTGATCGCTGTGACGAGCTGCGGGTCAGTCGGGGCCACCACGCTGTCACGCTTGATGGCAGGGATCGACGAGTAAAGCTTCTGCGAAGTGACCTGTTTCTTGGTCGCGGCATCCAGATGAAAGGTGAAGATGAGGTCAGAATCCTTGAGTTTATCGGCATTCTCGAGGCTGATGAGCGCCCAATCGGACCCATCGTTGGCCGTGATGGTATCGACAATTGGGTCGACCGTCAGGCCGAGCATGCTGATCAAGGCCACGCGTTGTTCCGTGGGACGAAAAATGCCAAGCGTTCCCTGGCCTTCAGTGTAGATGTAACTGAAGGTCGTGCCCTCCCAATGTGGGTGCTGAGCAACAGTGTCGGCGAGGGTTTTCTTGAGGTCGCTAATGACTTTGTCGCCGTCGCTGGGGCGCCCCAGCGCCTTGGCCACCATGCGGATCTCGCCGTCCCAAGTAGTGGTCCAGGCGGATTTCTCGTAGGCGACAGTCGAGCAGAACGCGGTCAGTTGGTCATACTGTTTCTGGGTGAGCCCTGACCATGGAGCGAGGATCAGGTCGGGCTCGAGCTCCGCAATGGCCTCGACGTCGAGTTGCTCACCGCCGGCGAATAGAGCTGGAAGGGGCCGTCCCGCCTTCTCGAAGGCTTCTCGGTTCCAGGGTAGATGTCCATCCTTGTCAGCTCCCCAGGCATAGGTTTCAACGCCAACCGGGTAGACCCCCATACTGATGAGGGCCTCAGTGGCGCCCTGCCCGATCGTGACAATTCGCTGAGGCGCCTGCTTGATGGTCGTGGATCCCAAGGCATGGCGAATCACAACGGGGAAACTGCCCGCCGACGCGGTTTCGGTGGACGTTGACCCAGCACTCGAACGGTTACTGCCGCAACCGGTGACGGCAGACAGCGAGAAGACTCCGGCCAGGGCGAGCAGCCCGCGACGAGGCATGCTGAGACGCTGATCTGAGGGGTACATTTCTGATGCTCCTTTAGGGGTTATGCGAGACCGACGCGGTCGCGCCGGGATGGTTAGGATTCGGCGTGCCCTTGACGCCAGTAGCTCATGAAGGCCACCCGATCGCGGGGGCAGCCACGTTCGCGTACGAGGAAGCGGCGCATACGTTGCACAGCCCCTTTTTCGCCTGCCAACCAGGCAAAATGCTCACCGTCGGCATCTCCGGCGGGTTCGTCCCACAGGATTCCAGCGTCATCGTCGAGGTCATCGACCGCTACGCTTTCGGCCGCTTCGGGCGGCCACGTCAGCGTGTAAAGTTCGCGCTCGAGCAGGCTTCCGGGAGCCTCCCCTTCGCGGCACAGCACTCTAACGTCAACCCCGGGCGGGACCGTGAGGGGCCATGCATCCTCAGGGGTCGGCATCTCGATGAGAATCGTGCCGACGGCATCTGGGGCCAGCGAGGCAGCAATGTTCGCTATCGCCGGTGCTGCGGTTTCGTCGCCAGCCACCAGGATTTGCTTGGCACTACCCGGATGCCAGGCCAGGCCAATGGTGTCAATGTCCTTGAAATCGGCGCGGGGGACAGCTACGACGAGCCGATCGCCAGCAGCCACGGTTTCGATCCACCGGCCCGCGGGGCCGCTGGTGCCGTGGCGAACCACATCGACGTCGAGCTCGGCCATGTCTGGACGCATTGCCCGTGCCGTGTATGTCCTCACGGACGGCTGATCACTTGGCGGTAAAGACACGAGGGCGTCATACCAACCTGGGATACGCGGGATGTCCTCCAGTGCGTCACCGTGGTATCGGGGCAGCACGAGCTTGATCCGACGGTCAAGGCAAAGCGGAGCAGCCTTCTTAAGTCCTTCTCCGCTCAGGGTGACTCGACGCATCGAGGGGCACAAGTCGCGCACTGCGTCGACGCGGACCTCAACCGCGGTATACGAGAGCTTTGATCTCATGCCGCATAACGTACCACAATTAGGCAAGGCTCGCCTTACTTAATTCGTTCGCGCCCGGCATTTCCGTGGCAATCATCATTGCGTCAGCCGTCGGAAACCGGACTCGATATCCGCCCCCGGTGGTTTGATCCAGACGACTCGCCTCAATCGCGCGAGGTGCATGGGGGACGTTAAGCCAAAACCGCAGCGCAACATGTTTGGGAGTTACTGACTTACGCGCCGTTCACCTGGGGCGGTTAGCTGACTCACCGGCAACAAGATCCGCGAACTCAACAGCTACCTGACACCCCCTACCGCGTAGCGCTGTACGCAGTCATCTACGGCACGCTCTCACGTCTCACGGGCTCCCATACCCCGTTCCCTAGAAGGAGACACCGACGAAGGCGGACCGTGTTGCACTACTACCTGTTGCTCAGCCCATCAGCCCGAGCCGCACCGCACTCCTGTACGCCATATACAAACCAACGATTGCCGCGATCCACAGCAGTGTCACCTTGGCTTCGTACTCCAGCCGGCCAATGGCACGCTCCAGCCGCGGAAAAATAGCGGGCCCCGCGACGCCCGCGATGACGCTCATCAGAATCGCTGGCAAGATCATGACGGCGCAGTAACCCACAATCAGCGCAATCTTGCTGGACATCCCCACTGACATGGACTGGATAATCCCCATCGCACCCAAATAGGGCAACATCGTGGCTGCCTCTACAACGGCGGCTCCCAACGCCAACGCCACCATACCGCTCACACTCAGCGAAACACCCCGGGCGAGGCGAAATGCCCGACCCTCCCGGACATCGGCGTCAGGAAGCGCAGCGGCAGAGGTAATAGTTGCGGCAGCGGCGTCGACACTCGCCACAGACGGCTGCTCCACCGAATCAGACCCCTTGGCTGCTTGCTTTTTAGGGTTTGGGGCGGCCACCCCAAAAAGGAAAAGCCCCACACCTAGAACAAGAGTCACCCATCGGAACCAATCGGCCTCGGCGACTCCAGAAAAACGCTGCACTACCGCTTCAAAACCGAACAGCAAAGCAATGCCGAGACCACAGTAGGCCCCACCAATCGTCGTGAGATATGCACCCAACAGGCCGAAACAGACTCGACGCCACACAAAAATGAGAGCAATAGGAATGACAAGAGTTCCTACGCTCAAGCTATCGACGAGCGCGAGACCAGCGAGGGCTAGAAAGCCTGACATGACGTTCTCCAATGGTCAGGTACGGAAATCGCGGCCATGGGAATGCTCTCCTCAGCTTGCGGAACGATGAAGGAGATTCCACATCCATACATTTGTACGAACTTTTCGATTGATACGATCGTATGGAACGTTTCAGTGAGATGCAACCAGGCAACGAACGGCTGGCAGCACTTGGGTCACGCAAGATTGGAGACTCATGCCCGTTGACCCCAACATCCCCTTCACCGGCACAGCGGCACTGATCGCCGACGCTGCTATTCGAGTGATGGTCAACCAGGGCCTCGATGCCTTGAGTGTTCGCAATGTCGCGGCAGAGGCGGGGGTCGCACCCGGGACTGTCCAGTATCAGATGGGAACGCGGGACGACATCATCGCGAAAGCATTCATGCGGTCTATTCAGCGGCAGGAGTCGCGGGCGCTCCGAGAGACCGACGCGACAGACTTTCACGCGGTCATCCGCAGCCGCCTAGCCGAGCTCCTGCCGATTGGTCCTGTCCAGCGTGAAGACGCTGCAGTGTGGGTTATCGTGGGCGCCGCCGCTTCCACACGCGAATGGCTAGCCGACTTATACGACGCCGAAGTGGAACGCTTCCGAGCACGTGTAAGCAACGGGCTTGCGGCAGCTGAACGGCATGAGAGCTTGAGCAGCCGACTATCGCCTGAACAAGGAGCTCGCTTGGTCACGGCACTCGTCAACGGGCTCACGATCGACTACCTCAACGGCCCGAAAAACTCGACTCAGCAGTTGCTGGCAGACCTCGATGCGGGACTCGCGCTGATCGTGGAGCCTTCCCGGTCTCAGGTCTAGAACGACAGGAAGGCCACGCGCCGCCCGCGACTGCCATTGGCAAGGCGCCGCCGACCAGGGCGCAGCTTGCTAGGTAGAGTAGCGACCATGACCCACTCCACGTCCGAGCCCCCGGCACCACGCACTACGGCACCTGCGGGTCACGATCCCATGATCCGGGTGCGCGATGCGCACCTTCACAACCTGAAACACATCGACGTCGACCTGCCCCGGGATACGCTCGTGGCGATCACCGGCGTATCGGGTTCGGGCAAGTCGAGCCTGGCCTTCGGCACCATCCATGGGGAGGCGCAGCGCCGCTACCTGGAGTCCGTCTCCCCCTTCGCGCGCCGTCTCATCGGTGGCGCGGTCAACCCGCGCGTGGGGTCAGTGACAGGCCTGCCGCCGACGGTGGCCCTGCAGCAGTCCACCACCCTCGGTGGGGCGCGCTCCTCCGTGGGGACGATCTCAAATATCTCGAATAGTGTTCGGCTGCTCTTTTCCCGCTCCGGCAGCTACCCGGACGGTATGCGCGAGCGGCTGGAATACGGCAGGCTGGATTCCGACGCCTTCTCCCCCAACACCACCGCCGGCATGTGCCCCGAATGCCAGGGAACCGGAACCGTGCACCGGCCGACGGAAGAGTCGATGGTGCCGGATCCCAGTCTGTCTATCTGGGACGGCGCGATCGCCGCGTGGCCGGGAGCGTGGCTGGGCAAGAACTTCCGGGACATCCTTGGCGCCCTCGGCTACCCGCTCGATATCCCGTGGCGGGATATTCCGCAAGAAGACCGCGACTGGATCCTGTTCACGGACGAGCAGCCGGTGGTGACAGTCCATCCGGAGCGGGACGAAAACGCCGTGCACTTGTCGTATAAAGGCAAATGGCGCTCGGTAGCCACTTACCTCACCGAGACCCTGGCGGAGACGGGATCGGATACGACCCGCCGCCGGGTGCTCTCCTTCATGCATTCATCGACATGCCCCACCTGCGAGGGCCGCGGTTTCCAGCAGGATACCTTGCAAGTCACCTACTCCGGCTACGCCATCGACGAATTCAACGACTTGGCATTGAAAGACCTGCTGAATGTGCTGGAGGAGCGCCTCCAGCGCTTAGCGAGGATCGCGAAGCAGCAGTGGAACGAGCACGACGAGGCCGAAGAACTGCTGCTGGATCAGGTGCTGCCCACGGTGCGCGCGGCAATCGAGCTGGGGCTAGGCCACCTAAGCCTCTCTCGCCCGGCTCGGAGCTTGTCTGCGGGCGAGCACCAGCGCCTGCGGCTGACCTCCCAGTTGAACTCGAACCTGTTCGGCACCACCTATGTGCTGGATGAGCCCTCGGCAGGCCTTCACGTCGTGGAGCGGAAGGCGGTCTCTGAGCTGCTGCAGCGCTTCGTTGACGCGGGGAATTCGGTGCTTCTGGTGGAGCACGATATGTCCCTCGTGGCGGGATGCGATTGGATCGTGGATATCGGCCCCCGCGCCGGTGAGCGCGGCGGGGAGCTGGTGTTCTCCGGCCCCACTGACCAGTTCCGCGCCAACTCCGAGCAGCTGGACTCCCCCACTGCGACCGCCTTGAACGGGAGCTTCCCCGAGCTGAGGGACACCCCTGCAGGAACCGGTGAATCCATCAGCCTTCGCGGCGTGCACGCGCGCGCCTTCGACGGGGCCGATGTGGACATCCCGCTGGGTGCGCTCACCGCGGTCACGGGGGTATCCGGTTCCGGCAAATCCACCCTGGTGATCGAGGTGCTGGCCGACGTGGCGTCCCGCGCGGCTAAGCAGGTTGTCGGCGCCGATGAGGTCTCGGTCGAGGATCCGGATGCTGACTTCACGGCAGGCTCCGACCCGACCCGGGATTTCCGGGTGGAGAGCGCAATGGGGATCGATAGCATCCGTCGGTTGGTTCACATCACCCAGAAGCCGATTGGACGCACGGTGCGTTCCACCGTCGCGACCTACACGGGTCTTTTCGATTATGTCCGCAGGCTGTTTGCCGACACCCCGGAGGCGAAGCGGCGGGGCATGTCGGTGTCGGACTTTTCTTACAACACGAAAAAGGGTCGCTGCCCGGAGTGTGATGGGGCGGGCAGCATCGAGGTCGAGCTCGTGTTCCTGCCCGGCACGTACACCACGTGCCCGGTCTGCCACGGCAAGCGCTATAAGCCGGAGATCCTTGAGGTGCAGTGGAGCGGCCGCAGCATCGCGGATATCTTGTCGCTGACCGTGGACGAGGCGCTCGAGGTCTTCGCCGAGGAGCCGAGGATTCTGCGCTCGGTCGAATTTCTGCACGCACTCGGCCTGGGCTACTTGCGGCTAGGGCAGGGTTCCCCGGAACTCTCGGGCGGGGAGGCGCAGCGCATCAAGCTGGCCTCCGAAATGCAACGCGGCTCCAGCCGCAAGCACAGCCTGTACCTTCTGGACGAGCCTACGACGGGGCTGCACCCGGCGGACGTTGATCTATTGCTGAGCCAGCTGCGTCGCCTGGTCGATGACGGCGCGACGGTGGTCGTTGTCGAGCACGACCTCCGGGTGATCGCGCAGGCCGACCACATCATCGACGTCGGCCCGGGAGCCGGAGATGAGGGTGGCCAGATCCTCGCCACCGGAACACCGGCGGCGGTCGCTCAGCATGCTCTGCATCCGGATTCGCGCTCGGTGACGGCCCAGGTGTTGGCCGATCGAGCCGGCATAAGCCGTGCCTAAGAATCTCAACGCCAAAGGCCCAGTCGCCAGACTATTACGGCCCAGGCGATCTCCATCTTTCTCGGGGGCCAAAGTCGACTAACCCGCGTACCTGCCACGGCTAAGCAGTCGCGCTGCCGGTAATGGCTTCGCGGTCCTCACGCTGCCGCTCGATGACTAGACCATCCTTAGCAGCATCCAGTGAGACACGGAGAAAAATAACGCGACTCAACAGCGCTACACGTCAAAACTGAACACGGTCGAGTTCCGCTGGGGAGAAACATACGGCGAACGCTTCCTACCTCACTGGTGCTTCAAGGCAGCGAGCGGGCCAGTGCCATCCCAAGGTCATCAACCGAGTTCATCGTGTTGCTAAGTACGATCACGCCCTGCCCACGGCCGGGTTGAAGACTTATCCAGCTGCTGAAGCCACCGGTCATGCCGTTGTGCCACACCAGTGAGTTCTGGTCGATATGCCAGCCGTAGCCGATGCGCAGACCGTCTCTGGCAACGACTGCCTGATCCATCGCAGCCGTGCCCGGCGCGGTGGCGTCCAGCAGGGACTGAAGATATCGAGTCATGTCAGCAAGGGTCGATCGGACACTGCCACTGGGCGCTTCAGCACCCAACGTCCATGGCGCGGATCGCCGCCCCCACATGACCGAGTAACCGCGGGGCGCATCTACTCCAAGCGACGTCGGATCTGTTGGAACGAAGGTGTCGTCCATCCCCAATGGTGCGAACAGCCGTTCTTGAAGCAGTCGCGGAAAACTCGTTCCCGCTCGGCGAGCCAGCGCCTGCCCAAGCAAGGAGTAGCCGAGGTTTGAGTATGCGTATTCCCTTGGCCCCAGGCGAGACCGGCTCGCATCCGCAATCAGACGCTCGAGAGTCACTGACGAACTTGGGTCATGCACGAGCAACGGCCAAAGAGCAAGATCAGCGACGTTGCAGCATGTGCTCGCCATATTAGGCAGGCCGCTGGTGTGAGTAGCAAGCTCTTCAAGCTCGATGGCAGCCACCTCGCTGCTCGCCAGATCAAAGAAGGTTCCCAGAGGAGTCCGTCGGCTTATTTCACCGCGCTCCAGCATGTCAGCAAAGACCGCAGCCGTCATCGTCTTGGTGATCGAACCGATCTCGTACTGCGTATGACGACCCGCACCGAAATGAGCCTCACGGAGTACACCGTTGTCGATAACTGCGATACTGGCCCGGTCTCGAGGCCCGCGCGAACGTCGAAGAATCGTCTCGGCTTCACGAACGAGCCAAGGATCCCCCGACGACTCGCGGCACAGGCTCGGAGTTCTCATTCGGGCGAAGATTTCAACAGCCGCTACTCCTGCGACCACCAGACCGGACCCGACGGCCAGCCGTCTGCGAGAGCTCACGCGACCTGCAGGGGCGTGATCGCCGCGATCTGCTCCTCCGCGAGGTCCTCCGCACGGTCCAGCTCGTAGTGGCTCTGCAGGTTGATCCAGAACTCCGCCGACGTGCCGAAGTACTTCGCGAGCCGCAGCGCGGTGTCGGCAGTGATGCCCCGCTTGCCGTGCACGATCTCATTGATCCGCCGCGGCGGAACCCCGATCGAGACGGCGAGCTTGTTCTGCGTGATGCCGAAGCCCTCGATGAAGTCCTCCATGAGGACCTCACCCGGGTGGATCGGCTCGATCCTGTCAGTGGTAGTCAACGATCTGCAACTCCTCCGGTCCGGCGTCGCTCCACACGAAGCACATACGCCACTGGTCGTTGATTCTGATGCTGTACTGCCCGGCCCGATCACCCTTGAGGGCCTCGAGCCGGTTGCCGGGCGGGACCCGGAGGTCCTCGAGAGACTCCGCGGACCCCACCTGACGCAGCTTGCGCAGTGCGACGCGATGGATCCTCGGATCGATGGACCGCACGCGCTCACGACGCCACAGCCGTTCGGTCGCCTTGTCGCCGAACGATCTGATCATGAAGCCAGTCTATAACGGAGGCCGTCATTAACGCTAGACGTTAAACCTGAACTCAATCGAGTTACGGCGCCGAAGAACATGACGGATCACCACAGCCCAGGTCGTGAAGCTCAGCGATCCTTACAAGGGCATGACCATGAACAAGCAGGGGTTGTCATCACCCCACAGATCAGTCTCCTCCAGCGGCAGGAAACCGCACTTCTCGTAGAAGTGGCGGGTGTGGGCGTATCCAGTGTCGGGATGCGATGGCCCCAAGGTCTTCACTTGGAGCAGTCGGACACCATCGACACGGGAGGCGGACGCCACGGCCCTGAGCATGGCCGATCCAACGCCCCGACCATGCCAGGCTCGGTCCACGACCATGAAGTGGATGTCGGCGGATACCGGGAAGTCGCGGTCGACCAAGGTCACGCCGATGACCCTTCCATGTTCGTCGCGCACAGACCACGTCTCCATGTGCCGGGCTGCGTCGATGTACTCCTGATTCGCTTCTTCCAGGCCGAACCACTCCGGGACTGTCGCCAGAAGCCGTGCGACGTCATCCGGGAGCTGCGTGTCTCTGCGGCACTCCCAGAGTGATGGATGAGGACGCAATGCGCACATCTTCACGCTGTCCCAGCGTCGGCCGTTCCACGACCGCGCCTCGGGAATCCGGCCACACTCGACGAAACCGCATCGTCTCGCTGAGGCGATCATCCTCTCGTTGCCTGACCACGTCTGAAGGGTGACGACGTGAGCGTCAGTCTCGTCGAAGATCAGGTCGAGCCACTGGGTGAGTGCCGCTCGGCCGATACCCCTCCCCCACCAACGTGGGTCGAAGACCACGATGCCAAGCTCCCACCAGCCGCCGCCTGCGGGCTCCTCCTCAAAGCGCGAAACAAAACCAACAGGTTCTCCATCGACCTCGATGATCCGGCGATCATGACTGCCTAATCCTGCACGCTGCCGCTGATCAAACTCCTCACGGCTGGGGTTCACAGGGGCCTCGAAGTAGGGCCCATCCCACAGCTTCCACGCGGCATCCGGCGTCGCGTGCTGCCAGGCCCACAAGAAGTCGAAATCATCGGCACTCACCGGCCGGAGAGTCACATTCACTGCGCCAGCCTACCTTGGCCGAGACTGGAGACATCAGGGTTTTTCGTCTCTCGCCCAGATGGCGAAAGCGCCGCTGCTCGACGGCTCGGCAGACCGGAACTACACATTGAACCTAAATTCGACGACGTATCGTTGCAAAAACACCTTCTCATTCGTGAATAGCAGCTAAAAACCACCACACCCCGCTATGTGCGGCAAAGATAAAGTGCACACCAGGTAGCCTCAGTCCCCGCTCCTCGTGCAGCAGCATCCTTAAACAAGACATGCATGGGATTCGCCCCACATACGATTAACTCAGGCTTCCGATGTCGCACAAGCGATCCGTTGAAACTTAACCGAACGGTCCGTGCGGAATATTCGGCCGTAAATGGGATTTATACGGTGGAAAGGCGGGCGCGAATGCATTAAACGTCCTGCCTGCTAGCCCCGCGTTCTACCTGTCCGACCACCTGCCGATGCACGATACCTGGACGCCAATGTTGGTGTAACCGCTTGACGCGTAGCATTGGCGACATGCGCATTTTCACCGTGGGCCACTCCAACCTCGAGTTCGAGGACTCCGCTGAAATGATCAAGGCTGCCGGTGTGGCATCCATCGTGGATGTGCGCAAGCTGCCCGGGTCCAGGAAGTACCCGTGGTTCAACGGCGACCCCCTTGCCGAACACCTTCCTACATGTGGCATCACTTACAGCAGAAGTGAGGGCCTCACCGGGCGGCGCAACGTGTCCCACTCGGTGCCGTTTGAGGTTAACGGCAACTGGCGTAACCGCAGTTTCCACAATTACGCCGACCATGCGCTGGGCGGGGAGTTCTCGGACGCGCTCTCGCAGCTACGGGTGAACGCCGCCGAAACCCCCACCGCGATCATGTGCTCCGAGGCGGTGTGGTGGCGCTGCCACCGGCGTATCATCGCCGACCACCTCATCGCCCGCGGTGACGAGGTTGGCCACATTATGGGCCTGGGGGCAGCCGGGGCGACGGTGAACGAGGCAACGCTCAACGACGGCGCAGTCATCGGCAACGATCTCCTCGTGCGCTACCCCGAGCGGGACTAGCGCGTACCCCAGAGGCCAGGGGTGCGGAAACTCGGACTATGCCTCAGGCGCGACCTACGCCTTGTATTCATGGAGCGCCCGCCCCTTATGAGCAGCAGCATCGGAGGCACACCAGTGGATAGCACGCTCAAACGAGCTTTAGGTTAGGAAATCTGAACCCCTCAATCTAAGAAGACCACCGGGAACCCCGATAGTGCCCCGAAGCATCGAATCGAAAAACGTGCTACCGACTTGCCACGGACCTAGACGTTGAACTTGAAGTCCACGATATCTCGTTACAAAGTCACTCTCTCGTTAACACCACCAAAAGGAGCGTTATCCAATGAAGCGTTCCGATTCTTAAACTTCGGGCATTACGCCTTCGGTGGCCAGCGCGGGTCATACGCGGAAAAGATCGCCAAGACTCATCTGGATCGCCCAGGCTGCGAACGAAATCGGCGTGAACGACGCGTCCTTCCGAGTCCACTACTTCGTGCCGCAGGCCTCCGCCCCGATGCCGCTGCTCGGTGCTGTCGCGGCCACCACCAAACACATCGAGGTGGCCAACGGTGTCATCGACATGCGCTAGCGCATCTCATGGTTGTGACGTTGGATAGCGGCTGCCGCCCGCGGCTGCGCCGCGGTTGCCCCCGACGTGACCGACTGGCCCACCCGAGCCCTGTCAGTGACCGTTGCCGAGTCCTCCCGTGAGTCGGGCGTGGAACCCAGTCGTGAACTCGTTCATCCCGACGAGCTCGACCGTCTTGCCGTGCTGTTCGTATTTGGTCTCGATTGCGTCGAGCGCCGCGACGGTGGAGGCATCCCAGATGTGGGATCTCGTGAGGTCGATGATGACTCGGTCAGGGTCGTCGGCGTACTCGAACATGGTGGTGAGGTCGTTGCTGGAGGCGAACAGGAGCTGACCCTCGACTGTGTAATGCGCGATCCGAGCGCCATCCTGTTCAGTGATCTCACGCCTGACGTCGATGAGGTGGGAGACGCGGCGCACGAACATCACAGAGGCGACGAACACGCCGACGACGACACCGACGGCGAGGTTGTGGGTGGCGACGACGACGGCGACGGTGATGACCATGACGGTCGTCTCGCTCTTAGGCATCCGGCGCAGGGTAGAGGGCTTGATGGAGTGCCAGTCGAAGGTACCTACGGAGACCATAATCATCACCGCGACCAGCGCCGCCATGGGGATGATCGCAACAATGTCGCCGAGGACGACGATGAGGGCCAAGAGGAACACACCTGCGAGGAACGTCGAGATGCGGGTGCGGGCCCCGGACGCCTTCACGTTGATCATGGTCTGCCCGATCATCGCGCAGCCACCCATGCCGCCAAACAGGCCGGAGAGCAGGTTCGCGACGCCCTGCCCCCAGCTCTCCCGGGTCTTGTTCGAGTGGGTGTCGGTCACATCGTCCACGAGCTTCGCCGTCATGAGCGATTCCATCAGGCCTACCAGCGCCATCGCGAGGGCAAACGGCGCGATGATCGTGAAAGTCCCCCATGTCAGCGGCACATTCGGTATGAACAGCTCGGGAAGGCTGCGCGGCAGCTCACCCTTGTCGCCGACTGCGGGTACGTTGATCGAGAAGACGACCGCGGCGGCGGTCACCAGAGCGATCGAGACCAGTGGGGCCGGTATGACCTTAGTGATCTTCGGTATGAAGACCATGATCAGCAGCCCGACCGCGACGAGGGGGTAGACCATCCAGGGCACGCCGATGAGTTCGGGCACCTGTGCCATGAAGATGAGGATCGCCAGCGCGTTGACAAAGCCGACCATGACGCTGCGCGGGATGAATCGCATGAGTCTGGCGACTCCGAAGACGGCGAGGAGGATCTGGAAGACCCCAGCCAGAAGCACCGTCGCGATGAAGTAGTCCAAGCCGTAGTCGCGGGCGACGGGGGCGATAACGAGAGCGATAGCGCCCGTCGCCGCGGTGATCATGGCGGGTCTGCCACCGAGGAACGCGATGGACACTGCCATCACGAATGAGGAGAACAAGCCCGCACGTGGATCGACGCCCGCGATGATCGAGAACGAGATCGCCTCGGGAATGAGCGCCAGCGCCACGACCAGGCCTGCGAGAACTTCGCGAGTGAGGATGCGCGGGGTCTTCAGTGCGGTGAGCACCGACGGTTCGGGCCGGTACCGACCCTTGTCTTCTTTGGTCGCAGTGGGCAAGGCCATGCGGTACCTCCATCTGTTCAGGGCGGCGCTCTCAGGCCAGGAGCGGAGAATGTCTGGTGGTGCGCGACAACGTGCGGCTTCGCCTGGCGATAGATCGCCACGGCGGAGGCATGTCCAGTCTCATGTGGACACGAGAGTCAACACTAACGTAACGTGAGAGTTGTGTCGAACTGAGACGATGAGATGAGGAGGCCCCCGTGCCCGAAGCGGGAATGATGCACATCGGAGAGCTGGCTGAGCGGACAGCTCTGTCGCAGCGCACCATCCGCCACTACGACGAGATCGGACTCTTGACACCCTCCGGACGCTCCGAGGGCGGGTTCCGGCTCTACACTGAGGGTGATCTCGGCAGACTCCTGCTGATCCGGCGCATGAAGCCACTGGGATACTCGCTCGATCAGATGGGCGACCTACTCCGGGCGCTCGACGGCGCAGATGGCGTCGGTGCTGCCGCCGAGAGCGCCCGGCGGGCGCTGAACGATTTCCGCACCGACGCGGAGGAACGCCGCGCGAAGCTTGCCAAGCAGCTTGACGCCGCTGACGAGTTCATCGGCCTGCTCGCCGCGCACTCCTCGGACTGAGTCGAAACAGACACACGATGCGCTATCTGTGCCAGCGAGGCCACTTCGAAGCGTTCATGGCTGCAGTGGACGGCAACGGATTCGCCACCGCCGCACCGCTGGACCGGCAGTAGCCCAACATATTCCAGCCCGGCTCCGCCCTGCCGGTCGTCCCCATGGTGCCCGAGCTGCGTTAGCACATTTCCTACGGCTCCGGCACCCACGCTTCTGTCGAACAAACCGCCGAGGACGGACTCAACCTGATGTCGTCCACTCTGGTCTCCGAGACCAACGCCGAGCCCCTGAGCGAAATCCAGGCAGACCAGATCAGTCGCTACCGCGCCGCATGGAAGACGGCGGGCCATGCTTGGACGCCGCGCGCGTCGGTTTCGCGCTCCGTCTTCCCCATCGCTGACGGCGCGGACATGCAGATGATCGGCATGCAGGCCACCGGCTCCGATCAGCTGGGCATGCTTCCCGACGTCGGCGCCTCCACCTTCGGTCGCACCTTCGCCGCTGAGCCCGACAAGCTCATTGAGCAGCTCAAAGCCGATCCCGCCGTCATGTCCGCCGACGCCCTGCTCATCATCATCCCCACCGGGATGGGCGTGGACGTCAACGTGAAGATCTTGGACAACTTCGCCACGCATGTCGCCCCCGCTTTCGGTTGGCAGCCGAACCGCGAAGGCCCAGTTACCGGCTATCCCATCGAGTAATTCCTGCAGGTCGCAAGCTCTTCGCTTCAATGTCAGTTCAGTGCATTTTGAATAGTTCGGCACACGTTGTATTGTTCAGTACATGCTGACTATTGCTTCACGCCTCGACGTCATGAACCGGCTCGGCCGGGCCATGGCTGATCCGACGCGCTCCCGAATCCTGATGACCCTACTCGACGGTCCGGGCTACCCGGCCGAGATTTCGCAAAGCTTGGATCTGACCCGCTCGAACGTCTCGAATCACCTGTCCTGCCTGCGCGATTGTGGCATCGTCGTCGCCAAGCCGGAGGGCCGCAAGACTCGCTACGAAATCGCCGATCCGCACCTCTCGGCAGCGCTCGACGCGCTAGTTAACGCGACGTTGGCTATCGACGAAAACGCCCCGTGCATCGCCCCTGAGTGCTCGGTGCCCGGCTGCGGCGAGAAAGGAGCGGACGCATGAGTTCAGCATGTGGATGCGAACACGAACCCGCCACGGAGATCGAAGAGCTCGATCGGCCATGGTGGAAGGACCCCGAGCTACTGCTACCGATCTTCTCCGGCGTAGCCCTCATTACAGGGCTGGCGCTGGACTGGTCCGACTTGGAGACGCCCGCGACGGTACTGTATTGGCTTGGTCTGCTGTTGGGCGCTTACACGTTCGCACCTGGAGCGATCCGGAACCTTGTCACGAAGCGAAAGCTCGGCATTGGTTTGCTGATGACGATCAGCGCGGTCGGCGCGGTGATCCTCGGCTTCGTTGGAGAAGCCGCAGCGCTAGCGTTCCTGTACTCGATCGCCGAGGCGCTGGAGGACAAGGCAATGGATCGGGCCCAGGGCGGACTGCGGGCACTGTTGAAGTTGGTGCCGCAGACCGCAGCGGTACTGCGCGACGGCACGGCAGTCGAGGTCGTAGCAAAGGACCTCGTGGTTGGCGAGCTCATGGTCGTACGCCCCGGGGAGCGGATCGCCACGGACGGCATCATTCGTTCCGGACGCTCCAGCCTTGACACCTCAGCGATCACCGGAGAATCCATTCCGGAGGAGGTTGCGCCCGGCGACGAGGTGCCCGCGGGAGCAATCAACTCCGCCGGCGTGCTGGAGGTCGAAACGACCGCAGCTGGAACGGACAACTCACTGACCACACTCGTGGACCTGGTCGAGCAAGCGCAGGCGGAAAAGGGCGACCGCGCCCGGATCGCCGACCGGATTGCCCGACCCCTAGTGCCCGGGGTGATGATCCTGGCGGTGCTGGTCGGCGTGATCGGCTCGGTGCTGGGCGACCCCGAGACGTGGATCACCCGCGCGCTGGTGGTCCTGGTCGCCGCGTCGCCGTGCGCGCTGGCAATCTCCGTGCCGCTGACGGTCGTGGCCGCGATCGGCGCAGCCAGCCAGTTCGGAGTGGTCATCAAGTCTGGCGCGGCGTTCGAGCGACTCGGCGGCATCCGTCACCTGGCAGTGGACAAAACCGGAACCCTTACCCGCAACCAGCCTGAGGTTACCGGAGTGGTCCCGGCAGACGGATTCGATCGGACGCAGGTGCTTTCCTTCGCGGCGGCCGTTGAGCAGCAATCGACGCACCCTCTCGCCGCGGCGATCGCGGCGGCGGGGCCCGAAGCGCCCACCGCCTCGGACATCAGCGAGGAAGCTGGGCATGGCATCGGCGGCACCGTCGAAGGTCGACGGGTACTTGTGGGCAGCCCCCGATGGATCGACGCCGAGCCACTGAAAGCGGACGTTGAGCGCATGGAGTCCGAGGGCCAGACCTGCGCCCTGGTCACCGTCGATGACGCTCTCGCCGGGGCAATCGGGGTCCGCGACGAGTTGCGGCCCGAGGTGCCCGAAGCCGTGCAGACCCTGCACGCCAACGACGTGGAAGTAAGCATGCTCACCGGCGACAACACTCGCACCGCCCGGGCGCTGGCTGAAATCGCCGGAATCGACGACGTGCGCGCTGAGCTACGCCCGGAGGACAAGGCAAGCATCGTCGCCAAACTCTCCTCTAAGACGCCGACAGCGATGATCGGCGACGGCATCAACGACGCGCCGGCACTGGCGGGCGCGACGGTGGGCATCGCGATGGGAGCAACCGGCTCTGACGCCGCGATCGAGTCCGCTGACGTCGCCTTCACCGGCCACGACCTCCGGCTAATCCCGAAGGCACTACAGCACGCCCGCCGAGGCAGCAGGATCATCAACCAAAACATCGTGCTGTCTCTGGCCATCATCATCGTGTTGATGCCGCTGGCGATCAGCGGCGTGCTGGGCCTGGCCGCCGTCGTGTTGGTACACGAGGTCGCCGAAGTCATCGTGATTTTGAACGGCCTGCGGGCTGCGCAAGCGAAGCGCTGAGGCTTTGATCGGCAAGTCTGATAGGGATTCAACCACACGCCGCGCGGACGCACCTTGGACCAGGCGCGTCATTCGAGTTCACGGTCTGCCTCCGTGGAATCGGGATCGTACTCGGCCACCTGGCCCTTCTCGATGCATGCGGGCACGGGAGCTGTGGGCGAGCCGCCGCCCGGCACGTTCCCCCAGCCGACCAAGGGCCTCCGAGCGCTCCGGGTCTCCAACGCGGACCGTGGAAGCTCAGACGGCAGCCGCTAGCGTCGCACTGAGACGAGCACCAGCCGCCGCTTGATCGATCGCCGTGACAGCAGAGTTCGTCTCGGGCCACGTATCCACGCCGTCTCCGTTACGACGCGGCACCACATGGACGTGCCAGTGAGCAACCGACTGGTCACTCCCCGGACCACAGGCGCTCAGCAGATTAACCCCCGTACCGAGCCTCGCCTCCACCATCGCTGAACCAATAACGCTGCAAAGCTCAACCACCGCCGCGCGAGATTCGGACGTCGCCTCGAGGACCCCAAGGCAGTGTTGCTTCGGCACGACAAGCGTGTGCCCGGCTGACAGCGCAGAATCAGTCAACGTCAAGAAGGCAAGTGCCTGCGAACTCTCCGCAATGATGGTCGCAGGGCTGGAACCAGCTACGATGTCGCAGAAGATGCACTGATCGCTGGATTTCACGACGCCAGCCCCCAGGGCGTAGTCTTGTCCACCTGTTCGGCGGTGCGGACTGCAGCCAGTGCCAGCTCATGCCGCAACTGCAGATTCAGCCAGAACTGCGGCTCGATCGCGAAGTAGCGCCCCAGCCGTAGTGCCGTGTCCGCGGTGACCGCGCGCTTACCGTGCACAATCTCATTGACCCGACGCGGCGGCACACCGATCGAAGCCGCCAGCTTGTGCTGCGTAATGCCGAACCCCTCGATGAAGTCATCCATGAGGACCTCACCCGGACGGATCGGCTCGATCAGGTCACTCTCAGCGGTCGTCGACGAGTTCGACATCGTCTGCACCTCCATCTCTCCAGACGAAGCAGAGACGCCATTGTGCGTTGACGCGGATGCTGTGCTGTCCCACGCGGTCCTCGTTTAGTGGCTCTAACCGGTTGCCAGGCGGTATGCACCGCGAGTCGACGAATCGAGCAGTGCGGGTCTGCGTCAGCTTTCGTGTGGTTGCGTTCTGGACACGGGAATCGACCGAGTTCAGGCACGCATGGCCATGGCGTCGCACGGGAGCCTGTCAGGCCACTTGGACGCGATGATCGCCCAGAACATACTCGATCGACAGACCGCCGCCAACCGCCTCAAGGTAATTGCGGATCGTACCGACCTTCGCATTATCAAGGTCGCCATGCTCGATCTTGGAGACCTGACGCTGACCCACGCCGATGCGTGCAGCGAGCTGCGCCTGCGTTAGACCAGCATCTTCACGAAGCTCACGGAGTCGGTATGCGCGCGTCTCGGCGAGCATCCTCTCCTTATGCGCGTCGACGCGCTCGCGGTCCACGGGATGCTCGGCGACAAAGTCCTTCAGTGACAGGGCCATTTCGGTCACTCTCCTCTCAATTTGCGCAGGTGTTCATCGAAAATGTCGTCGGCCAGTGGAACGTTCGTCTTGTACCAGCGCGTCCAGTTGCCAGCCTTGTCGCCAGCGATCAACATGATCGCTGAGCGCTCCGGATCGAATGCGAACAAGACGCGCAGCTCAGATCGTCCAGCCGAACCCGGCCGCAGCTCCTTCATGTTGCGATGTTGTGACGACGACACAGTGTCAACGATTGGCCGCCCGAGCTGTGGGCCACGTTCTTCGAGTAGCTCGATCGCAGCTATCACCTGCACCCGCGAATCATCGTCCAGCGAAGCGAGCCATTCGGCGATCAGCTCGATGTCCACGTTCCACATAACGCAAGCTTAGACCATATATGGTCTAAGCTCAACAGGGCGTAACAGCGTCTTCTCGGGCCGGCCAGCGCAGGCCCACAAGAACCCTGGAGGTCAGCGCGTCGTGCGCGATGATATTGATCACAATATCCGACACGCGCCAAACAGCGCGCAACTGGATGATCGCCGCGATCTATTCGCACACGAGAGGCACCATCGCTGCCTCCACACGCTGTGGCACCATGTGCACCCGCGGTGTGAGGTCCTCACCCGGATAGGTGTCATCGATGCACTCTTTCCAGAATGCGACGTGATGCTTGTCGAGCCAGTATTCAGAATGATTGACAGACTGCCCACTCTCACCCTGCACGCTGTACCAGTAGAGGTAATCAACGTTGTCCACGACTTCGTGGAAGATCGTCTCGACGTACATCTCCTCGGGTTCGAGAGTCTCGCGTACTGCATCCTCATTCTCGTTCAGGAACGCCATCCACTCGTCAACTTTGGCTCGCGCGCCTTCCCGCACCCGAAACCTGGTGAGCTCAATTCGCATGCGACCAGCCAACCATGTAACGAGCGCTTCCGACGACAAAACGAAGGCGAACCGAGTCACACATTGAAGCGGAACTCCACCACGTTCCGTAGCCGAATAACCTCAGCTTGCGAACTCGGCAAAGCAGCGCGATGAGCACGCCGCAGAGAGCCAGCGGCGCACCGAGCCGGTCGAGCCCGTCGTCCAGGAAGACCGCCATGTCGTGGGAGAGCAGGACGATTGGAGTGACCGTGACCAGCAGGAGGAGGATCCGCGCGATGACGTCGGCGCGGTGCTCGCGCAGGATTGCGCCGATGCCCGGCTGCCCCTCGTCTGCTGCGGTGCCCGCGGCTCGTCGGGGAGCGGTGACCGCGGGTCAGGTTCGATCCCTACTCCGCTCGACCAGACAGACCGCTGCCGCAGCAGTTGAGAGGGCGGCGACGATTGCGACCGGCAGCCAGGCGGTGCCGCCGATGAGCGCTCCGGCGACGGCGGTGCCGGCCGAGCCGGCGGCGATCTTCAGCGCGCCGACCCAGATGAAGATCTGCCCGCGCGCCTCGGGCGGGGCGTACTCGCTCCGAGCCGCGAGCGTAGCCGCGAAGAACAGTGAGTTCGCAATCCCTGCTGCGCCGAACGCGACGAGGGCAGCAGTGAAGTTCGTCGTCGCGATGACCAGGAGCAGTGCCGCAGCGACGACTGCCGCGAGGACGCCGGTGAGCTTGTCGGCGTCCCCGTGCAGCGGCCGGACCATGAGCAGCCCGGAGCCGGCGAGGGTGCCGATTCCGTAGCTTGCGACCAGGCTCCCGGCCAGCGCCGCCTCGCCCAGGGACTGCGCGACCGCGACGGCATAGATCGGCAGCGCCGCGACGGAGAATGCGACGACGACGGTCAGGACGAGAGTGCGCCGCAGCGGGCCGGATCGCCGGATCGTGACGAGGGTGCGTCCTGGGGACGGGACCGCGCCGGGGTCGTCGAGCGGGGACTGGCGCGGCAGGGCGAGCACGGCTCCGGCCCCGACGACCTCAGCGGCCGCCAGTGCCAGGGTCGCGACGAGCGGGCTCGCGGCTGCGGCGAGCCAGGCGACCGCGGCCGGTCCCAGGGTGCCGCTGAGCCTGAAGTGCTCCCCGGAAGTTGGACTGAGAATTCAGTTTCTTCTTCCGGGGAGTCTTCATGTATGCGAGTAGTTCTCTGACCCAAGCCCAGCAGCGGGCGGCTGTAGGGTTGTTCGAGGCGGGCTGGGGCGACACGGCCGTGGCGTCTGAGCTTGGTGTGAGTCGTTGGCCGGTGCGAAAGTTGTTCCAGCGTTGGCGTGTTCGAGGCAGAGGAGCGCTGGTCATGGCATCGGGCAAGAAGGTCTATCCGTTCGAAACGAAGGTGGCCGTCGCGCAGCGTTTCCTGGCTGGGGAGCCGAAGACGGACCTGGCGATCGAATTCGGTCTGTCCTCTCCCCAGATCGTCCAGAGATGGGGAAGGATCCTGCGCGAGCAGGGCGAAGACGGTCTCAGACCCAGACCACGAGGTCGGAAGACGGCCACGGGGCCGTCCGACGAGATCGAAACTCTGCGGCGCGAGGTTGAGCGGCTGAGGGCGGAGAACGCCTACCTGGGAAAATTGCGGGCCTTGATGGAGCCACAACGTCGGTCAAGGTGATGGCCGTCGTTTCCCTCAAGGCAGACCACAGGCTCACCGATCTGCTCGCCGCGGCCGGGCTGGCGAGATCCACGTTCTTCTATCACCAAGCCCGCCTCACCGCCCCGGACCCGCAGGCTGGGTTGAAGGCGGCGATCAGGGAGGTCTTCGAGGCCTCGCGTCGCCGGTTCGGGCATCGACGGGTCTGGGCCAAACTGCGGGCCCAGGGCTGGATCGTCGCGAAGAAGACCGTCCTGAAGTTCATGCGCGACCTCGGGCTGCGTTGCGAGATTCGCCGCAAGCGGTTCCGGTCCTTCAAGGGCGAGGTCGGCAAGACCTTCCCGAACCTTCTCCAGCGTGACTTCACCACCACTGGCCCGAACCAGAAGTGGGTCACCGACGTCACCGAGTTCCACCTCGACGGCGAGAAGGTGTATCTGTCGGCGGTCATGGACCTGTTCGACCGCCAGATCATAGGCGCGACCATCGGCCCGTCACCGAACCTGGCCCTGACCAACACCTCCCTGGAACAGGCCGTCGGCCGGCTGCGAGAGGGAGACCACCCGATCGTCCACTCGGACCAGGGATTCCAATATCAGCACTGGCAATGGCGCAGGATCCTCGGCCAGGCCGGCGCGAGAGGATCGATGTCCCGGCGCGGGAACTGCCTCGACAATGCCGTAATCGAGAGCTTCTTCGGCCACCTCAAGGACGAACTGTTCTGCTCGACCACGATCACCACCGTCGAGCAACTCACCACCGAGTTCACCGACTACATCGACTGGTTCAACCACCACCGCCCCCACAACAGCAACAAGGGCCTGCCCCCGGTCCAATACCGGGAACAGACCCTTGCCGCCTAGGCCCTAGGCTTTCAAACCAGTCCGACAATCGGGGACCAGTTCACCAAATCTGGCTGCGGGGCTCTTATGTCACAGGTCTCGGAATACGAACACCCCACCGTCGGGTGCGGGTATGACGGTGTGGTCGAACAGCAGGTCGCGGGTCCATGATTCCCAGTTGAAGTACCGCTGAGCCTCCTCGGGCCATCCGTCCATTAGACCGGTGTCCTCAGCGAGCTGGGCGGCGAAGTCGTCGAAGCGCTCCCACTGCCCGCAGTAGCGCTCCTCGAAGTCGGAAGTGCTGGGCAGGCAGCGCCCCACGGAGGTGTAGTTACCCGACTCCACCCAGGCGCACAGCGCAGGCCACAGAGTCTCACCGACCTCCTCGTGGACCTCACCCCACTCGGCGACCTCGGCAAGGCCCATCTCGCAGGGCACCGGGATGTTCTCGTGGTCGAGGCACCAGACCTCCTCACAGCCCGTGTACGGGCCGTCAGCGTCCCCGTGGAGCTGGGCGAGGGTGACGTCGGCGGCGTCGGTGCCGGCGGGATGGAACTCGACAGGGCTCGCGAGGATCTCGTCGAAGCCCATCGGCGTGACCGTCTCGTACACGACGTCGACGATGTGCTCCCCGTCGACCACCGGCTGGCCCCGCCAGAGGTTGCCCGGCTTCATGATGGCGCCCATCGACTCCGAGATCCACCAGCCGTGGACGTTGGCGCGGGCCCGCTCGCACACGAGCCATGCGCCGTTGAGGGCTCCTGCCGACGAGCCGTACACCGCGTCGAAGGCCGCCAGCAGGCCGCGTTCCTCCAGCTCACAGATCATGCTGCCGCCGTGGGCTGCTCGCGAGCTGCCGCCCTCGAGCACCACGGCGAGGCGGGCGTCGTCGTCCCGGTGCAGCGGACGGGAGCCCGCGGCCATGCGGGTGCGGATGAGGTTGAGGACGGGGTGCACGGCCCCATCCTGCCGCGCCGAACCGGCGCCCGGGTTCATGGCACGAGCTGGCGCACCAGGGGCAGGGCGTAGGCCCAGTCGTCGCCGTCCTCGTCGATGAGTCCGCTGCCCTTCAGCCAGGTGCTGTCGGCCTCGGGGTGCGGGCCGATCAGGCCGATGCGGCCCTGCCCGAGGACGTAGCGCGCCGCGGCGATGTCGCCGGTCTCGTAGCGGGCATGCACGACGGCGCCACGTTCGGGCAGTCGGGCACCTTCCTGGAAGTACGTCCACCGTCGGGTGCCGTCCCAGGTGACCGCGACCAGGTGGTCGGCACTGTCCACCACGGGAAACCCCGGCGCCCCGACCTCACCGTCGATCTGCCTTGGGATGAGTCCGAACCCGTCGTTGCCAGCCAGGTAGGCCCCCATGCAGACGCCCAGATAGCGGCCCCCGCCGCGCACCCACTCCTGCAGCGCCTCGACGAACGGTGCGGGGAACTCGGCGGCGGCTGCCGGGATGTCGTCGCCGCCGCCCGGCTGGACGTACAGGTCGATCCCGTCGAGGGCCCCCGCGTCCAGCGCAACCTCCTCGTCGGGGCCGACGAAGGTCACCTCCATGTGCAGCGGCGCGCCCGCGAGTCGTTCCGCGAGCGTCTCGGCGCAACCGTCGCATCCGGCTGAGCCGCGATACACGGCAGCGACGGTCGGTCGCGGCGTCGGTTGCTGGGCCGGAGGCGTCGGCGAGGCGCACGACGTCAGCCCCGCGGCGACCGGCACCAGTGCGGCTCCGGTGAGGAACCCGCGACGGGTGGCGCAGGCGGGCGGACGGCAGGACGACGCGCCGGCAGCGGGGCTGCGCTGGTCAGTCGTCGCGTGGTCCATGGGCCACATGGTTATTGGTCGCTGGCGTCGTCACCAGTGACTACTCGACATCCAACCTGAACAACGGCTGGTGATGGCGTGGATCGATCTGCCTTCGCTGGAGGTCAGCGCCTCGGAGCAGTACTACGCCAGCATCGATCGCGGCTCGGTTCGCTTCATCAACGGGACGAGGACTTCGACGCTGTGCTCGACGTCGACGGCGACGGCGTGATCACCGACTACCCCTTCGCCCGAAGGATCGAAACTGGCGCCTGACAAGGGCAACCGGCGAGCATCCCCGCCAGCCGGGACGGTGATCACTCGAACCGGCGCAAGGTACACCAGTCGGGGACGCTGTCCGTCCGGTAGTAGTGGACGAAGATGTCGCCGGCCTGTTGCGCAGTGAAGACCTCAAGCTTCGGAACCGTCTCCGCCCGACCTCGCCAACGAACCTCCAGCTGCGCGGCTCCTTGTTCGTCGGAGCCCCTGCACCCGAGCTTGTACAGACCCAGCTCGCCCGAGGCATCGAACTGGCTCACTTCGACCATCATTGCCGTCGCTGCCCCCGCCGCCTGCAGGAAGCACAGTGGCCACCCGGAGGCCCGGGGATCCCACAACCGCGTCCCCTCGGGGAACCGTGCCAGGGAGACGGCGAACTCCTGCTGACCATCCATGCCCGACAGGACGCGCCGCAGCATCGCCTCCGGATCGAGCAGCTTGCACACTTCCGTCACGGACGCGCCGCCGTTGAGCGTCAGTGCATGCGTGGGATCCCAGGAACCCATACAACCCTCCTTCGAGCAATCAGCGGTGCAGCGAGCACCAAGTATAACCAGACCAATGACCCGCGAGCGGAGCACGCCCGCAGGCACGGCGTCGCTCATCGAGCCGCAGGACCAGCGGCCCTGCGGCGACGGGCGGGGATTGTAAGAGGTAGCCCGTACGGTCGGCGACACGGGTGAGGTCAAGGAGAATCCCGGGCATGCACCACGATGGATACGGCCAGTCAGGAAAAGGCTGGAAGAGCTGGCAACCGCCGGCGGCAGAGCCGAGCGAGGCAATCACAAGCGTAGAGAGATTCGCTCCTACTGGTGCCGAGACTGCCACGCCTACCACCTCACCGGCAAGCTCCTGAGGTGATGCTTGGAGCGACGAAACCAGGTTCCGACACCGGGGACACGCTGGGCGTTGAGCGAGGCCGCGTCGCAGCTGCACCGCTTGGCTCCCCGAGGTGCCGTCACAGCCCGTTCAGAGCACGGGGACAACTCCGACGAGATCGCTTGACAGGGGGTCCCCCCTGATGGCAGCGGCGTACCTGTCGCTGTGGATCGCCGTGGGCTTCAACGAGGAGATCTGGTTCCGGGGTCTGTTGCTCGCCGCCCTGCGGGGGCGCGGCGACCGGTTCGCGATCGTCGCAGGCGCAGTGATCTTTGCACTCCTCCACCTCGGCAACATCTTCACCGGCCAGCCAGTCGTCTACATCGTCGGCCAGCAAGCGCTCGCCCTGCTCGTGGGGATCGTCCTCGCGGGAATGGTGATCGCATGCCGGAGCCTGTGGATCGGGATCATCTGGCACGCGGTCTATGACTACGCGGCCTGGCTGACCGGGGATTCGGTCGACACTGCAGGGCTGATCAGCCTGTTCGGCACCCTGGCCCTGCTGGCAGTGCAGGCGGTGTGGTGGTGGCCCCGCACCACCCAGGCCGAGGCAGAATGAACCCATGGAACTGACCTCACGGCAGCAGGCCTATGCCGACGCGGGCCTGGCCGTCATGGCTCGCGACGGCATGGGAGCGGTATCCTATCGCAGCGTGGCCGCAGAGGCGGGAATGTCGCTCGGGGCGGTCCAGAAGTCCTTCGCCACCAAGGACGAGCTGCTCCAGGCGATGCTCGCCCGCTTCCGTGCAGCCGCGGCGGCACCGGCTGTCGCCGTGCCGAGTCAGCCGACGCTCGTGGACTGGCTCGTCGCCCTGACGCTGCAGATCCTGCCACTCAACGAACGGAGCCGCCGCCAGGAAATCGTCGCGACGGGATTCGGAAACCTGGCGCACACCAATCAGGCCTTTTCCCTCGCACTGCGCACGGAGGATGCCGAATTGGTGGGGCGCATCGCGTCACTCATCGGACGCGCCATCGCGGAGGGCGAGATCCAGCCCGTCGATCCAACCCGCGCGGCACGCATCTGGCTCGCCCTGGTGCAGGGATATGGCTCGCAACTGCTCTATGACCCACGCACGGCTGACGCCGTCGAGGAAGAGCTCCACATCGCCTTATCGGCGCTGTTCAGACGCGCCGATCGCGTCGAGTCGGCGTAGCCACCTGCACAATGCCCCTGCGGCCCCTTGCTCCAAGTCGCAGCAGCCAACTACACACAAACCGGAACTCGACCGGGTCGCCACGATTAGGGGCAGTCAGGTGGATCTTGGAAGGCTCGCCACAGGGCAGCTGACCTCAGGCCTTACATGCCGCTGCCACAGGGTCAGACGCCTGTGCTCACCCACCGTCTCTCACCGTCGACCACATCGGTCGGGACCATGCCCAGCTTCGCAGCTACCGCCTGCGAGGCCAGATGATCGGGATTGATATGCGCAGCCACACTGTGAACTCCACGTTGAACGAGCCGATCGACCAGCAGCTGCGCGGCCCGCGACGCATAACCGTGGCCCTGCCACGGCTTACCGACCACCCAGGCAATCTCGGCGGGTCCGCCATTCTTGGGAACAGTGGCTTGCACATATCCGATGGGCTGGGCGTCAAGCAGCACCACCAAGTTGATCCAGTCCTTCGAGCCATCGAGGGAGCAGCCCCGAGTCTGGATCGCGTACGGCCGCTCGAGCTCCGTAGCGCTCGGCGGACCCACCGGTGAACTCGTACAGCGATGGGTCCGCCAGCACTTCGGCCATCACCTCCGCGTCATGGACCGACAGCTCACGAAGGTGCACAGCGTTGACCATCAGGAGCATTCCAGCACCAGGATTCACCCCCAAGCAAAGCATTCCCCACGCTTCTGGGGCGGCGAAGCATTCTGGGTGCCGAGGGGTCGTGGCAAGCGAGCCTTAGGCGGCCCGCAAGGGCTTGATCGCAGCGATCTCATCGATTGCCCGATCCTGCGCAAGCTCTAACCAAGGCCCGCGACGAGCCCGAGTCACGAAGCGGGGTGCGAAGTTCCTGTCCACGGATCAAACAAGGAGACACCGGTCCTCAGGAAGTCCTTGATGTTGCGCGTCGCACAGACCGCTCCCCGGGCTCGACAGATCGCCGCTATCTGCGCATCCCCAGTCGAGACCGGAAGACCAGCCGCTTCTCGCTGGGCCAGGGTGTCGGCATAGTGCGGAGCCGCCACGGCATCGAAGGCAAGAATCGCACCGGTGTCGCGATACGGACGCAGAGCACCCTCAACCGCCCCAGTGAGCTCGGTCTTTCGCCTACCATCAGGCAACCTGCGCAGGCCCGCCAAGAGCTCAGCCAGAGTGATTGCGGTGATGGCAACGTCATCAGTGACCGATTCCAGCCATTCCACGACGTTCACTTCCGGACGCGGCCTGAGCACCTCGGAGACGACGTTCGTGTCGAGAACGATCACGAGAAGTCCACTACGCGGGCGCGGTCAGAACGTTCGGGAATCGGCAAGTCTTCGACCCCACCGGCCAGCTGTCCCGCACGCAACAGCGCGAGCCCAATGTTTGGACGGGTCGCCGCCCGCGTCAGGATGTCACGAACTTCCGCCTCCATGGAGCGACCATGCTCCCTGGCCTGAGCAGCCAAGCGAGCCTTGACCGACTCATCAAGCCCACGGACGACAATGGACGACATCACGATCACCTCCCGAAGGTGCTTGCACTCATGCTATCACCCCAACATCAGCTCCAATCGGACTGGCCCCGGAGCCGCCGGCGACCGCCTCACACGTTGAAGCGGAACTCCACCACATTGCGCTTAACCGTAAGACTGTGGCTAAACGGATGTGCATGATGGGGATTGAGGGGATTTCACCGCGGGCCTTTGTCCCGGTGACAACGATTC
>NZ_JAWFZC010000014.1:0-4304 GCF_032550575.1 Dermabacter sp.
GGCAAGAACGACGAAACCGCCACCAGCGCCCAACAACGCGCCGCCAGCGCCGTCGCCAACATCGGCTAACACCACCACACCACCAACGCCCTGCCGCCCCAGCGGCGGCAGGGCGTTTGACCACTCGCCACAAGAGTCGCCCACACATCACCTCGGGCATGCACGACTTCAAAGCCAACACTGCGCGGCGGGACAGATACGACTCAAAAACATGGGGGGAAACCCATTGACTGGAACACACTTCAGCCTGACGCCGAACGAGTACTTTTTTCGAGTCCAAGATGCTCAGCGCACCCTCGATAATCTCAACGGTGTCTACGCTCTTGTGGACGAAGCACTCGATTTCGCCAGCCAAGCGCTCGAACACAGCACTCTTAGTCGCGGAGCGGCAAACTCGTGCCTAGAGCTTTACGTGCGCAGCGAAGTGAACTACGGCCGCGGACGCTCCAACAAGAACCTTGAACACGCGAGCGAGGGAATGCGCTATTACATGAGCGGCGATTCTGAGATGGCTGACAACAGTAACAGCAACGCAGCCGCCGCCGAAGGCAAAGGTCGCATGACAAATCTGGACAGGTACAACGAGGCCAATGGCGGTGGTCCCGGAGTATGCACACCAGAAAACCCGATGGGCCAAGCCAACTACGCGAGCAGCCCCGAAGAGATGCTAGCTAATTCATTTGCAGACGCACGGGAAGCGGAGCAGCGCCCTTACGGCCCGTACCCCATCGAGAAGTAGACCCCTGGAGTAAATCATGGTTTCAAAGTCTGATCTCCCCGAGCTGGATGATCCCGGCAACGTAAGCCAGCTGGGCGCAAAATTCACAGCGATCGGCATGCTCAATAAGTCCATCATCGATGAGGCCAAGTACGGCTGGACGAACGTTGCCGCCTCCTACCAGGCACCCGAAGGTGGCCAGGTTCAACAGGTATTCCAGACCCCCGCAGAAGCCGCCACCGGACTAGAGCAACGCACCAAGAACGTTCAAGACGCTCTCGATTCGTACGCCCAAACGCTCTCTGATCTCGAGCGAGAAAAAGCGCAGATCGAATCGGAAATCGACGCAGCCAACGCGAAGTACGAAGAGGCACTGGCGATGCCTGAGACTGTCGAAGAGCCGGATCCGGACAATGAGGGCGAGACTCGCGAAAAATTTAACGAGGAGCGCGAGAGGGCGCTCGCTGAGGCCCAAAGAATGCTCGATGCAGCACAACGTGCGGTTGACCTCTTCAAGCTCAAAGTCCAACAAGCAGATCGAGATCTTGCCAATTCCATTCTCGCTGAAACAATCAATCCAAATACCGGCGAAGCAGCATGGAGTGGCGTTTTAGGTGGAAGCTTCTTCAAAGGCATCTTTGACGCCATTATTGGTATGCCAAAGCTCGTCGTTGGCACAGTTCGCTTCAACGTTACCGATCTTTGGAACCATCGAGGCGATCTCAAGAACTACTTTTTTGGTGAAGGCAGCGGGTCTCACAGGCAGTTTTGGCTTCAAATGGCCCCAATGATGTTTCCTATTCCTGGGATGCAATCATTGGCCGCGGCTGGAACTGCCCAAGCGTTGGCCCCCTCCATTCAGGCAGGTGTGCGAGACGGTTCCATAGCTAATGGCGCATATACGGCGTTTGATTGGGCAACCGATAACGCATACGACGCCCTCGCAGGAAAAGCAGACCCCTCCGCTGCCATCCACGGTGAAGCATGGCTGAGGAAGTGGGCCACCGAAACGGCCCACGACCCGGCCTACACGCTCGGCGGTCTTGCCCCCACCGTGGTGACGGGTGGCCTCAGCGTCGAGCTGAAAGCTGGCAGCGTTGTCGCCAAGAAGCTCACGAAGCCGGGCGAGAAAGCTGTACGGAAGGGTCTGGACGACGCGGTTAAGAAGGCGTACGAGGACCCGATGCGCGAATCGTTCAATAACGGTATCTACGACTCCCTGAAAGAGGCCTACGGTTCCCCGGGCGAGCAAGGTGCGGCTCCTTCCGCACCTGCACCGGCTCCAGCGCCCACCGAACAGCCGGCTCCAGCGCCCACCGAACAGCCGGCTCCAGCGCCTGCGCCAGCACCCGCAGCTCCGACGCCTGCGCCCGCACCGGCACCCGTTGCGCCGGCACCTGTGGCACCCGCACCGGCCCCGGCACCCGTCGACCAGCCAGCACCGGCACCCGTGGCACCAGCACCAGCCCCGGCACCCGTCGACCAGCCAGCACCGGCACCCGCTCCGGCGGCACCCGCCCCTGCGCCAGCACCCGAGCCGGCGCCCGCGCCCGTGGCACCAGCACCAGCACCGGCACCGCGTCCCGCAGATCCGGTTTCGGATGCCCTGGAAACGCTTGGCAACGCAGCAACCCACGACTTCTTCGAGTTCCGCAACGAGGTCATCGACCAGATCTCAGCAATCGATGGAGTCGACGGCGATGCGGTGCGCGCGTTTGCTGACGACCCCGAAGGTTTTGCCCAGAACCGGGCTGACCAGGCATACGAGGACTTCCTTGCCGCGAACCCCGCGGCTAAGCAGCTCGTTCCGTAGAACGAGATGTAAAAGTCACAGCGTGAGCAGTCCCGAGAGCGTCTTTGGCATCGAGCTAAGGCGCCTCTCGGGGCTGCGCCCTTTATATAGCCAAAAGTTTGCACCATGTTCAAACCGCTCATGCCTCGGCGTTCGGTTCTACGAACTTCCTCGAATTCGATCCGTTCAAATAGCGCTGCGGTAATGTGCCTACCTTCGACATCAATTGAGTACCTAAGCGAGTGCAAGCTCGCAAAGGGGTGCAATTCTAGGTGCGGACCGGGCACTTTCACCCATCCCCGAGTCTTAGCCCCTCTACTCCCTGATGGCGCTAAAGCTCCAACGCGGTCTGCATCAGGATCTCAAGCCACAAAACAGTAATCATTGAACCGAGGAGAAGAGGCCCCCTAGAGACCTTAGCTTCGCAAGTTCGGAGCGCCAAATATACACGTTGCGCTCAGTAGGACTCCCACGTCGATGCCAAACGAAAAGTGCTCGTTCCGATCGGCGAGCCGGCTCCACTCAATTGGATCAGGCAACTGTAGGAACTTCCGTCGAGCTACCTCTAAGAACCGATAGGATTCACGTATGACTGCGATCCATGCCCCTTGGGCGGGTACACCCACAGAGCGTTTTGAATATTGCGTCCGCAATGGCCTCGAAGAGACCGACCACCTCGAAGTCTTGACCACATTTCTTGTTCACACGAAGTCAGGTCAGCTGTATGACACTTCACTTGCGAAGTTTGCAGGCAAGGATCCTTACATGGTGAACCTTGCATTCGGCAGGGACCAACGAAAGCTCCTGCTCGAGGTCTTTCTCGAAAAGCAGGTGCACAAAGACAGGGCCGCAACTCTCGTCGCCCGGTTCGACCTCGAGCAAGACACATTTACCTACAATTACGTGGACAATTTTGGAGGCGACGAGCAACCCGTGAGCGCTCAGGACCTCCTCGAACTCGCAGAGGAGCTACGTAAGCAATGACCCAAAGCCCCTCGCACGATAGCAGTAGCCTTTCTCGCGACGAGGATAAGCGTCTCCGGGAGCTTGCGGAAGCCCTCCAACTCGACGTTCAAGATTTCATTGGCGAGTGGGATGCGTTCACCGCGGTCTTCACAGTCGCCGACGGTCTCGACGGTCTCACGCTTCAGCAAGTCGATCCAATTTTCTACTTGAAGAACGGCGCCTTCACTCACGGCGTGTTCTCTCGCAAAATTCTCGAAGTTCCTGTTGTTCGATATGTGGAGGCCCGATCACATGATCGGCCCTTCGACATCGCCGTCGTCTTTTTCACGTACGACGCGGAAACCAAGGGCATCGAAACTCGCGTGTTCTGGGATAACGAGGCCGTCACATTCCTCGTCACCCCCGACACGTGGACCAGCGTGGCGCAGGTTGCGAATCCGTATCGCGACAAGAAAGCCTAAAAGCAGCGCACCCCAAGCACACCGGCCCCCGCAGTGGCATGACCCAGCGGGAGCCACGACGCCTTAGTCGTCTCCTAGCAATGCGCCGCAGGAGGAAAACGTTGCCTTCAAGGTCGGCGTCTCAAGCGAGATTCATAGGCAGAGAAAGCGCTTTGAATGCAACGTCACCTAGCCCTGGCGTGAATATACGGTGCTGGGTGAACATCGCGGAAACTTCTTGCAAAATGGTTTCTCTTCGGGTGGTGCACGGCACGTCGGCTCTGTACTTTGTAACGGTCAGATAACGGGACGTGTGTCCCGGACAGCACAAGGGGGAAGCGTGGGAACCGCACGCGCTCTGACGCCGTGGTTCACACACTCCCACCAC
>NZ_JAWFZC010000015.1:0-3894 GCF_032550575.1 Dermabacter sp.
GGAAGTCGCTGTCGTTCTCAAAATCGGTGGAGCTGCATGACAAAGTCATCGGGCATTATCTGAACATAAAACACTATCAATAAGTTGGAGTCATTACCCGTGTTATAAAGCTAATGTACGCATACATTAGCCTTAAAATTAGCCGTGCATCGTAACTAATTATTCATTAATTGAGGAATTTTGACCGATACAGTTTGTCATTCTAAATAAGAACAACATATAATGAATTCGACAGCATTTAATTAAGGAGTGATTTATGAATGGGTATATCGTCACAATCATTATCGCATTCATTTTCGGTCCCATTCTGGCGTTACCGGTAATGTTCTTCGGTTTGTTTAATATAATGGATTTTGCGCTGTATTCATTCCCCATATTTTTCTTTTGTATTATGGGGTACAGGCAAGATAAGAGGGTTAAGGATGCTTTTAAGGGATTAATACCGGGCCTAATTGTATCTCTGATTCTGACGACTTTTGTTCTGTTTGTTAAAGATCAGAGCGACTGTACGAATAAATATGACTCAGGCAGTCTGTCTGCTGCTGTGTGTGAGAGACTTGAGGGACCAGGATTTAGATAACGGAAGCCTTAACGGTGGCGCAGCTCGTCACGGAACGCTTCAATCTTACTGTACGAAAACGAATAATATGGTTAATTTCTAGATACTAGCGCTTCAGTACTGATACCTGAAGCCGCCCGGGTCTGGATGCGACAGGATGAACGTGCTACAAAAGCAGATGATATCACCAGAGACGGGTTTCAAGAATTTGGTGACCTTAAGATTAAAAAAATATAACATAATTCTGATTGGATAATTTTGATGATAAAATTCTATCAATATAGATCAGCAGAAATAACAAAGATAATTTTAAAAGATAGTACTTTGAAATTCACAAACCCTATGGATTTCAATGACCCATTTGATTTTCACCCCACAGTTCCTGATGTAGGCTTTAACAAGTTCATTAAAAGAGTTAATGGGCAATATTCAAATAAAAGAAAAAAATATCGTCTTGGGCATAAAGAACTAATAACCCACAGAACAAAACTACGTTCCGAGGATTTTAGACGGGTATATACTGAAAACTTTTCAATTGCATGTTTTAGTAAGTCTCCATTTATATTACCAATGTGGGCACACTACGCAGATGATCATCAAGGCTGCGTGATTGAGTTTAAGTTTGAAGAAACCGAAGGGTTTATTGAGGAGTTTATAAACTTAAAGCCAGAAGAAGATACTACTACACTTATACCATTAGATGTAATTTATTCAAACAATAGACCATCTCTTTTTGATAATGATGGACTAACTAACTCAGATACCACAGGGACTAATGCTTGCTTGGTTAAAGCAAAGGTTTGGGAATACGAATAAGAGGTTAGAGTTATAAAAAAGAAATAATCTGGCATTTACAGTTTCGATAGAAAACAAATGACTGGCATCTACTTTGGTATGAAAATAAACAAGCAAGATAAAAAAATCATCTCTCAGTTGGTAGATGACTCAAATAAATATACTAATACCAAAATTAAAAAGCATGATGTTCAAATTGCGTTCAATACGTTTGAGCTTTTTAAAATTCCTTTTAGCGTCTAATGATGTCTTTCACCAATCTTTAGCCACTGCAGTGCAACTACGCTTAATGCGTTTTATGTTAAATATCAGTCAATTACATTGAGATCGCAAAGCTTGCAGCGACATATCAGTGTCGCTGCAACAACCCGACCTTTGCGATGAAAAAACGGATTACGGATAGATCACAATAGGGCATTTCCTCAATAACCACCTCAAACTTCATTTCTATAGTCTGAAATCAAGAGCGGCATTTTTGACCCTCTGATATGTTTCGTTATCTGGTGCGGCGGGTATTTTCGCTCGTGTAATCGCTGAAATGGCTGCTTTACACAATTTTGCATCACCCTCTTTTGCTGTCGCACTGTTCACTGAACCATCAGGCTGAAGATAGATACGAATAGAGCAGGTTTTTCCTTTATACGCATCGGGTTCGTACATTTCGGCAACAATGGCATTCCGTATTTGTGCTGCATATACGACTATTTTTGAATGCTCCGGGGGAAATGTTGGAGACCCTAGGTTACCTAAAAGATCATCAACTTCCGCTGATTTATCGTTGCCGGGCATTACCCTGACGTTTGTTTTTTGAGTATGGTTTGAACAGGCTGTTATAAGTAGCACCAGGGTGAGTATGGGGGCTGAGAACGCTCTTAAATTCATGTGAAACTCCAGTTTTCATCTCCAGGTAACCATTCGCTTAGTCCTTTTACTGGAGTTCAGAGAGAATTTTATCTGGAGAAACACTACCCAGGAAAGTATGCACAGACGGCTCCAGCACTACCATAGCAGGAGTTACTGTAACGCCCAGTCTATCAGCAAGTTCAGATTGTTTAATCACCAGATTTTTACATTTTTCTGAGCTATCATTGTCTGGCAAAAAACCGGCCATCGCATTTTGAAAACTTTTCTGACGATCTGATGCACACCATACTCGTCCCATATCTTCAATGACTGAGTCTTTGATGGATGATGGAACCACCGTCAGAAATGACATAGTCAGCCCTGCATCAGTGTATTTCTTGATGTTTTTTACAACATAGCTGCAATAAACACATTGATTATCTACAAAAACTAATATTTTATATTTTTCCACTCCAGACTGAAACGTAATCGGCTGCAATTCAGTTAAGGAGCGAGAGATATCCTCATAGGCCATCTGTGGCGTTGTGTCTAAAACAGGAGCAGTTGTAGCCCCAACACTGAAGCTGGCTATCGTAAAAACACCTGCGGCTAATGATTTAAGAAAAAAACTCATAATCCCTGTTCCCTATTCAGTATTAATTTCAGGTTGTTGATGCCTGGTTCATGCCAGATTTGAATATTTTTATCATTTGTAAAAAACAATAGTTCCTGTTTATGCGACTCCATCATTGATCCGCGAGGGTGCTATAGTGTGTCCAGATACCATACGCGCTCTTTTTTCCACTGCCTATAGAGCGTAACGGTAATGAAGCGGAAAAATTTTCGGATGAATGCTGGGAGAAGGGTTTGCGGCTGGATAAAAGCCCGTCTGTGCACTATCAACTTCTGATGGAAACCATCCGCTGGACGCTTATCCCGCAGCAAAAGTAAAGTCCTCCGTCGCTCTCCCTTACGGTACTGATCTTTCCACTCATTTGGCATGTCCTGGAGAGCAGCTATCTTGCATGTCACACTATAAGGGGTTAGTTTGGATATCGAAAATTATTGTACGTCAAGGTCAATAATTGACCATCATTAACAATTTCCTTTGCGCTAATGGCAAGATTATGAAAAAGACTTTACTGATAGCCGCCATAGTGGCGGCAGGTATTACGTTCGCAATGGCCGACGATGGCCAGCCCGCTGGTCGACTGTACAAAATTGGCGAGCACACCGTAGAAATAGATGCGGATTGCATGATCCTCTCGGTTGACGGCTCCCCCGCTACGCTAAACGCGTCCGTATCCGGGCATATGGATTTTAATTTAGCCAACGGCGGCATTGCAGAATCGGAACCACGGCCAAACCGTCATACCTGCAAAGTGTATGCGGGGAGTGATGTGCGAACAATTCACATAAAAAAACAAACTCAATGAAAAAGATTTGCCTGATCGCAGCCGCTGGCAGCGGCAAATATTGCACCAACACACGCGATTAGCGAAAGCTATTGCAACGCTTGAGTGGGCAACTGAGTCGTGCAGCGTCATGAGATGGCGGTAGCCGCCGAACAGATGTCTCAGCAACAACAGCACGAAAAAGGGCACTGTTGCAAAGTTAGCGATGAGGCAGCCTTTTGTCTTATTCAAAGGCCTTACATTTCAAAAACTCTGCTTACCAGGCGCATTTCGCCCAGGGGA
>NZ_JAWFZC010000016.1:0-3333 GCF_032550575.1 Dermabacter sp.
CTTTGAGAACCAAATTGGTCTAATCACTAGCAGAAAAGAAATAGCTGCCTAACCACTAGGTAGCTCCACTACGTGTCCACGATTTGCGGGTAACCCCAGAGCTACAGCAATGGATCATGGACAACGAATGTGCCGGGCGCAAATGTGCCGTGCACGATCACTGCACCAGTGCTCACCGGTAATAACCAGGCCGTGCAGCTTGATTACCGGATTGATGGGGCTACGGTAGCGGCGACGGTTGCGGTGACTGCGGGCAAGAGCGTCACGGTGTCGTTGCCAAAGACGGCGGGCGGGCACCAAATCAGAGCCCGCGTGTCCACAGCATCACGCCTGACGTCCGATGCTGGCGTGTTCACTGCCGGGTGGGGCGGCCCGGCCTTGTATTCCCCGGGACGGCTCGAGGCATCTAACGGCGAGTTCAAGGTGCTCGCGAAAGCACCACCACGCACCGCGAACGAGATGACCGTCTCTGCGCAAATGCAGTGGCGCCCGTCGGGCAGCAACGACACCTGGATCAACGCGGGTAGTGCCACTGCTGTGACGGGTGCGCTGGGCAAAGAGACCGTGTTCACCGGCACGTTTGACGCAGCCGCGGCACTTGCGGCGGCGAACAAAGCTTCGCGTGGTCCGGTGCGCATGGATTTCCAAGTCTGCTTCACCTATTCGGGTGTGAAGACCCCCATGTGTACCGGTGGTGTTGCGCCGACTGTGGTGGTGCGCGTCCCACACGCTTTCGGCGACGGTTACCCAACCACGGATGTCGAAACCGGTCAGGTCGCTCTCTACACGGGTGAGTTTCAAACCTCCGACACGGACGTCACTGTCCCCGGGTACGGGTCAGATATTACGCTGTCGCGTTCGCACCTATCGTTTACGGGTAGTGGCGATGTGAAAGCGTGGCCAGTGGACCCTGTCACTGGCATCTTCGGCCCCGGGTTCACGGCAAACCTGGAAGGCGACGACTCCGCTGGTCTCGCCGGCGTGGAAGTGATTGATCAGCGCATGAGTGACGGGTCGATCGCTCTCATGGGGGAAGACGGCGACGCGCTCGTGTTCGTCAACCCTTCCGGTAAACGCGAAACGGTCACCGGCACCCTCGTGCCCGGAACGACCGACACGGAACTCTCCGGCGTAACGGCAAAGATCACTGGTACAGCGGCGGCCCCCACCCTCGTCGTGACTGAAGACGATGGGACCGTGACAACATTCCAACCTACGACTGGTGGTGCGGGTAAGAATCTTGACTTTAGGCCGGTGTCGATCGCCGCGGTGGGGGATGGGTCCTCAACCACGTTCGGTTACGACGCGACCACTGGTGTGGTGACGCGTATCGTTGCGCCGCTTCCTGATGGTCTTGCAGCCGGGGCGTGCCCTCCTTCGGGCGTGTTGCAGCCTGGCTGCCGCGCGGTAGAGCTCGCCTACACCAGTGTCACGGACCCGAACGGAATGAGCGTGCAGCGGCTTGCAAAAGCATCAGCGACACTGTTTGACCCTGCCACGAACCAAATGGTGACCACACCTGTCACGACCTACACTTACGACTCACTCACCAGGCTCTCGAGCGTGACGGATGTGCGCTCAGGGCTCAAGACCACCTACACGTGGGATGGAGCATCGACCAGGCTCAAGACGATCACCCCGAGTGGTCTTGCGGGTTACACGATGAACTACGCACCCAACCCTGACCCTTCGATCCCGACGATGATGGTGAAGAACGTCCAGCGGGACGGGCAAACTACCGGCGCCCCTCCCGTCCAGATCGCATCCATCGTCTACAACGTTGCCACCAGCGGGGCCGGGTTGCCGGATCTGTCACGTGCGGGTGTGAAGGCATGGGTGAAAGAGGCCGACGGCACGCCTGAGTTTGACGCTCAGGTCCCAGTCAACGGTTACGCCGTATTCGGCTCGGACCATCCCGTGAATGCCCTCGTAGGCAAAGACGTTCCGGCTGCGGACATGCAGTACGCCTCGTTGAGTTACATCAACGCGGACGCATACACGATCAACACGGCCAGCTACGGCGCTGGTGCGTGGCAGATTGATGCCACGTGGTATGACGCCAAGGGCAACGTGGTCCGCACCCTCGACGAGAATGCAGTCAACACGACCCTCGCTGACCCGGACATGTCGCAGGCCCAGGTGGATGACCTGTCCGAGCAGACCGTTTACAACGCAGAAATTAAAGACACTGCAGGCAATGTGCTCGTGCCCGCCGGGTCTCGTGTCGAGGAGACGTTCGGGCCTGCCCGCGACGTCATGCTCAATGACGGCTCCACAGCCAGGGTGCGACCGCATTCACGCACGATTTATGACGAAGGAGCACCCAATAACGGGATCAATGCCGCGACCGGTCAGCCGTACTCGCTTGCCACGACCGTGATCTCGGATGCGGTCACGACAGGTAGTGGCCCGGACGCGGTGAGCGTGGTGGAGGCTGTGTCGACCATAAAGAACGGCTACAACCCTCTTGACGGCTCGGCCGTGACCTCACCGACGTCGGGCTGGACTCTCGGAACACCGACCACCGTGACCGACAACGCCGGCCGCGTGACAAAACAGATCTTTGATCCCCGCGGCAAAGTTGTCACCACGATCGCGCCGACCTCGAACGGTGACGATGCAGGCACGACTCGCACCATTTACTACACGGCAGGGCCCAATGCTGCGGATGCTTCCTGTGGCAACACGGCGCAGGCTAAAGCCTGGGCGGGGGAGGTGTGTCGCACGTTCCCAGCCTCTGCCCCAAGCGAGGGGCCGAGTATGCCGAGCAGCAAGGTCACCGGGTATGACTATTGGCTCGCCCCCACTACAACCGTGGAGACATCTGGTGCCGCGACGCGGACCTCGAGCGTGAAATACGATGCCGCAGGCCGCGCTATCTACACGAAAACCTCCACGAGTGGACTTGCGGGATCGGTGCCGATGGATGCGATCTTCACCCAGTACAACCAGGCCACGGGCCTTGTGGACGCCGTCGGTGTCGCGAACAGTGCTGGTACTGGTATCGCGGGTGCGAAACAGTCCTACACCTACGACGCGTGGGGCAAACAGATCACCTCGACAAACCAGCTGGGGGACGTCACCACGACGACGTATGACGCGAAAGCCCGTGTGACCTCGGTCGATGACGGCAAGGGCGTGACCTCGTTTGAATATGACGGCACCGATGCGAATGGGAAAGCAGAGCGGCGCGGTCTGGTCACGAAACAAACCGTGACCCGTGGCTCATCCTCACTGAGGTTACCCTCGTTTAGTGGACACCCTATTAGTGCGGATCTTGTGTCCGTAGGAGAGGATGTTCATTGTGAGTCAACAGCGCAAGAAGTACACGCC
>NZ_JAWFZC010000017.1:0-2607 GCF_032550575.1 Dermabacter sp.
GCCGGGATAAGTTCATCGAGATATAAGCCAAACCAGCGGGACTGGTTAGTCAGTGTTTCCGGGAAACGGTATCGCTTTAATTCGTCTCCCGTCATCACGAGCGTCCTGTCAGTAACCGGCGACTGACATACCGATGGTGATAAAGGTGGAAATAATCGCGAAGCCGAACAGGAACTTCACGTTTTTGGTCATCATGTACATGATGCCGCCGGCGACAACTTCTGCCAGAACCACCCATTTGACGACGCTGGAAGACTTACCAAACGTGCCTTTAACGGTCGCATCCCCGGACTTCATCAGGTCGGTTGCCGTGGTGGTGGCCATCGCAGCATCCGGAAAGAACGCCGCCACAGCAGCAACCGGCAGCGCAACTTTAGCGACTTTCAGGGCTTTCTTTTTATTGAAAACGCGGGACAGAAAAGACGGTTTGGTTTCTTCAGAGACAGCAGTACGCTGAACACTTAATACAGCATTCATATTTATTTCCTTTAAAAAGAATGGTTGATATATAAAACAGATTTTTTGACTATGATGTTAAATCCTCTTCCTTTTCACCTCCTGGTACGGCTAGTTCCGAGTTATAAAAGTCCGGAAAACGTTCTAGATGATCTTTCAGTCTCAAATAAGCTTCAGCTGTTTTACTTCTTCTGCTTCTGTCTTTTGCTTTGATGAGTCGACGATTAGTTTCTTCATCTAATTTTAAAAGCACATTTTTTCCAGGCGCAGGTCGTGCGTTGCTCCTAATCGCTCTTTCCAATCGACCTCCAAAGTAAGATTACCAACTCTTAAAAAATTTTACATTGGCAAAGTAAAAAGTAAATAAATCATGGAGGAATATTGAGTAAATTATTTTCACAATTGCGCGCACTAAAAGTGCGCGCAATTAACATAACATTAACATTTACCAGATAGAATCTTAATTACATTAAAAGCAAGCTGACAATAATTAAATGTATTCAATACCAACAATCCTAAGTAATCCCTGTCACTTACAAAACAATCAGTTTTAATTTTCCTTATTAGTTTCTTCACCTTGTCTTCAGTCAATTTTGTAGAGCTACAAATTTTTGATATCGTAAACCCATATGCATACAAATTAAATACCTTCCAGAAATCTAAATCCACTTTCTTTCTCATACAAAAGATATCATCAATTTCCACAGAGGCCCGAAAATATTCGTCACCCAAAGATAAAAAATTCGTGGATTCTAAAAAAAACACCCATCGCACAAATTTAACATTATTGACTGAGATGCATTCAATTAATATTGTTAGCAAACAACCTATTGATTTAACGTTCTTAAAAACAAATGGTCCCATTCCTGATAAAGAATTCAGCTCGGCGTTAAACAAGTCTAACCGAACATTAACTGGGATAGATGAAAACCATATGTTTAATTCATTGCCATTCAGGACAGTTCTTTCAAAAGGAGGACTCAAATAAATTAACTCCCCTTGAGCATCGCGTACGAAGGATTGACTTGATGAGATTGAAAGCAAATCCTCAAGATGATTGATGATTTCCGATTGACTGTACACCATGATTTGACTACGATCCATCGCACACATAGGTGCCTCCTTAGAAGGTTTCTATGGATAGTTGGTGTAGAGAGCTCTCATCTCTCTACACCAATGTTTTTTAAATTTTAAACTACATCCCAATTATAAAACCTACACTCAACAAAATCATCTAATATGAGCAGATCTTTACACTGAATTTTAAACCATCCTTAGAATAATCACATATACAATGAATGATTTCCTGCAAACTAACACTATCAGCTTCATTATTACGTAAAATCTTAAATTACTCTCCCTCAGCATCTTCATCAGGAAAAAAATTTCGCATGGCTTCCTGAACATCCTCCTGGATATTCAGAACCATACTCTTCCATTGCCACCGTGGATCATCTTTAACATGAGGACTCAGACACTCAATACCCAGAATTTTATTCACTGAAAATTGTGTTTTCACAACACTTTCAAGTAATGCTCTGTTGAATGCCATCTGGTTGAAACCAGACTCTTTACGTTCCATCTGAGCCTCATAAACACGTAAGCCTAACTCAAGTAGCATTGTCGATATACTTGAAAAGCTGACATCCTTATCTTTAGCCCCCTCCATTCTGCGTTTTTCTACAATCGCATTAATTTTCTCACACACCTCATCACTGGGGTAGGCCTGCACTTTACCCATCTCGCTCTCCTTATTAAAATTAAAACATTTACTTATTTTTCAGATTCCAGAACAATCGAACTCCTAACAATTCAATTCATGAATCGAATCATAAACCAAGCTTTAATTTTGTAATTCATTAAGCAAATCACATCACGAATTGAATTACAAGTCAATTCATCTCAACCACCTGATTTTAATATCATGAATCGCACTCAATTTACAATTGACTTGTTTATGAATCACTAGTGAATCACCACCAATTCATATATGTATTAGCTTATATTAAATTAAATAACTTAACCCCTCATAACTCACTGTTTCCAAATACCAATCTGCAAAATTTTAATTTTGCGTAGTGTGTGGTGATTTTGTGGTGAGGAGTGCATATATGTTGAGTCTCGGTCTTGGATGGGTTAAGGTTATTCCGG
>NZ_JAWFZC010000018.1:0-1784 GCF_032550575.1 Dermabacter sp.
TAAGTGCGCCCAGCATGGGCGTACACTAATCGGTGAAAGTCCGTAACGGGGGCTGATAGTGCCAACCGTATAGCTTAAGACAAGGGTGTCTATCGTGAGGTAGAATCTGAAGGAAGTCGGCGGCAAACCTTTGGTCTGAGGAACACGAATCACATGAGGCTTAATTTAGTGGGTAAGCTTGCTTAACAAAGCAAAGCCCAATAACTATCCGAAAACTGATTAAGTAGATGTGGCAGATAGATGAAGGGAAAGTGTACGTTCTTACCTGGGGAGGTCTGATAATACATCAATAAGTAGATGAAATTTCGAAATTGATAACCTATATAGTGATATATAGCTGAATTATCAGAAGTCAGCAGACGTCATAGTACTTTCGCTAATCGCGATAGCGAAGGGAAGGACTGAACATTAGAAGGTTTACAACTTTGATAAATCTAAGAATTATGAAGAAAGCAGAAATTCCCATAAGGAATCTGACTGTGGAGGTAGAAATGGAAGTTCGAGATAAACAGAAGGTGCAGAGTAAAATCGTAGATTTATTAAATAGAGAAAGCGTAAACGATGAGTTATTTGATACTAGTAGGTTACTTGAAGATGTGCTTGAAAGAAATAATATGCTTGAAGCAATGTATAGAGTAATTAGAAATAAAGGTAGCTATGGAATTGATGGCATGAAAACCGATGAACTTCGAGATCATGTCAAAAAGACTTGGGCTACAGTTAAAACTAAACTGCTAGAGGGAAAATATAATCCATCTCCAGTAAGGAGAGTAGAAATTCCAAAGCCTGATGGAGGAGTAAGATCACTTGGAATACCAACAGTACAGGATAGAATGATTCAACAAGCCATTGCACAAGTACTTAGTAAATTATACGAGCCTACTTTCTCTGAAAGTAGTTTCGGATTCAGACCTAATAGAGGTGCAAAGAATGCTATTAAACAATCAGAAACATATATAAATCAAGGATATAAGTGGGTTGTCGATATGGACTTAGAAAAATTCTTTGATAAAGTGAACCATAACATACTAATGGGGAAACTTGAAAAGAAAATTAAAGATAAAAGACTTCTGAAACTTATAAGAAAATATCTAGAAAGTGGAGTTCTTATAAATGGAATTAAAGTATCAAGTGAAGAAGGAACGCCACAAGGTGGGCCACTTAGCCCATTGTTAGCAAATATAATGCTAGACGATGTTGATAAGGAACTTGAGAAAAGAGGGCATAAGTTTTGTAGATATGCCGATGATTGCAACATATATGTCAAGAGTAAAAGAGCGGGTTTGAGGGTAATGGATTCTATAACAAGAATTATTGAAAATGAACTTAAATTAAAAGTAAATAAAGATAAGAGTGCAGTTGATATTGTAAGTAAAAGAAAGTTTTTAGGATTTTCATTTTATTTCGTTAAAGGCGTAGCCAAAATAAGAATACATGAGAAATCAATTAAAAGATTTAAAGAGAAGGTAAAGTCCATAACTAATAGAAACAGAGGAATATCTATGGATTTAAGATTACTTAAACTAAATGATTCTATTAAAGGATGGATTAATTATTTTGGAATAGCTAACGCTAAGCGGAAGCTGTTGGAACTAGATAAATGGATTAGAAGGAGACTACGTGCTTGCATATGGAAGCAATGGAAGAAGATTAGAACTAGATATAGAAATTTAGTGAAATTAGGAATCGATAATTGGAAGGCATGGGAATATGCCAATACAAGAAAAGGCCACTGGAAAATCTCCGGTAGCCCAATTCTAAGTAAATCACTTCATAATAAATAT
>NZ_JAWFZC010000019.1:0-1401 GCF_032550575.1 Dermabacter sp.
AATGAAACTGTTAAATCGCTGTGGCTGGCAGGCTGAGCCTGAGTCTGATGCCTCCCTGCCCCACCAGTTTTCACTGATGGCCCGGCAGGGAGTGCCAGGAAAGGGGGATTAGTGGCGGATTTGTGCCAGGTCATCTTCAGTCAGACCGGTCATTTTCATGACAGTATTGCTGTCAATGCCGTTCTGGGGGTCGGTTCCGGCTGAGGGCGAAATGACACCCTAAGCGTTAGCTCTGTGTCGTTGCACGATGTCAGCGACGGTATTCTTGCTGATACCGAGCTCGCGTGCGATCCAGCGATAGCTGCGTCCCTCGGCCCTCATCGCAACCACCTTAGGCAAAAGTCGGTCTGATTTTGGTCGCACTCCGGCCTGACGACCAAGCCTCTTACCACGTGCCTTCGCAACAGCAAGGCCTGACTTGACCCGCTCGCTGATGAGATCCCGCTCAAACTCCGCAATGCCGGAAAGAAACGTCGCCAGCATTCGTCCATACGGCGACGAAAGATCGAACGCCATTCCATTCATGGCTATCACGGAAACCTTCCAGTTCTCCAGTTCACGTAGCGTATTGAGCAGATCGAGCGTCGAGCGCCCCCACCGGGAAAGCTCAGTGACCAGGATTGCATCAATTTGTCTGGACTGGGCAAGCGCCAGGACTTTCTTTCGCTCGGCCCGGTCGAGTTTAGTTCCTGAACCTGTTTCCTTAAATATTCCCACCACGTCGTAGCCGGCACGGCCGGCGAAGGCTCGCAGATCAAATTCCTGGCGTTCACAAGACTGATCCGCTGTTGAAACCCGGCAGTAAATGGCGGCACGATGTCCCAATTGAACCCTCCTGGATTTTTGTATCGGAACGCCCTGATTTATATGGGCTGGCTGTTGTCCAAAACAGACTATACTTCAAAAGGGACGAATTTGTATGTCACGACGCCATATTTTCACCGAACGGCAGCGAGCAGCGCTGTTCGATCTGCCCACGGACGAACTGTCGCTACTGAAGTTCTACACGCTGGGCGATGATGACCTGGAAAACATTAGGCAGCGCCGCAGACCGGAAAACAGGATTGGCTTTGCCCTGCAACTTTGTGCCTTACGATATCCGGGCCGTGCACTGGCTCCTGGTGAGATGATCCCGCGTGAAGTCCTTTCCTTCGTCGGTGCTCAGCTTGGAGTTCCGGCTGATGCGCTTCTCACTTATGCCACACGGCGCCAAACCCGTCAGCAGCACATGGACACGCTGCGCGAAATTTACGGCTACAAGACCTTCACGGGCCGTGGTGCCCGTGATCTGCGGGAGTGGACTTTCGGCCAGGCCGAAGATGCCAGATCAAACGAGGATCTTGCTCATCGTTTTATTGTGCGGTGTCGGGAAACTTCCACCATTCTGCCCGCAGTATCGAC
>NZ_JAWFZC010000020.1:0-1090 GCF_032550575.1 Dermabacter sp.
AGATGGAGCCGATCAGCGCGCCAGCGGCGGTCACCGCCAGGATGAGCGCGCTCGGGGTACCGCGTGCCGAAATCTCAACCGCGGCCACCGCTGCTGCCGCACCGCCGCCCATGCCGTTATAGAGCGCGACCATCTGCGGCATCGCGGTCATTTCGACCTTCCTGCCGCGCAGCCAGGCCCAGCCACCGCCAAGTGCGATTGCGGCGACCGCCAGAATAAGATTGACGCCAAGATGCGGGCGGACGGTCTCTGCCACGTCGAAGACCGCCAGGAAGCTCACTGCGACCGCGACCACCATTCCGAGGCCTGCCACGACGATGCCGGATAGCGCCGTCACGGGTGACGACATGCGCTTCAGGCCGAAGATGAAGAGGACAGCGGCAGCGAGCCCGCTTAGTCCAGCAATGTGCTGTACAAACATCTCACTTCCTCCCGTCGCCGCTGGACTTGAACATGGCGAGCATTCGGTCTGTCACGACATAGCCGCCGGCGGCATTGGCCGCGCCGAGCGCGACGGCGATGAAGCCGAGGACTTGTCCGAACAGACTGGTTGCGTTAATAAGGGCATGCAGGGCACCGACGACGACGATGCCGTGGATGAAGTTCGATCCGGACATCAGCGGCGTGTGCAGAATCGAGGGAACGCGGCTGATGACTTCGTATCCGGTGAACGCCGCTAGCATGAAGATGTAGAGGGCGATCAGCCATGTCATGGAGGTATCGATGGTCATTTCGCGGTCTCCGTATCGCTTGAAACCTTACCCTCGACAGCGCTGCGCGCCGCTTCATTGCGGATTTCGCCGGCGTGCGTGAGCACGGTACCAGCGATAACCTCGTCCTCGAAGTCGAGGGCGAGTGCGCCATCCTTCACGATGAGCGTCAGCAGGTTGAGAATGTTCTTGGCGTAGAGCTCGCTCGCGTGCTGAGCGAGCGCGGATGGGACGTCGAGCGGCCCCAGAATGATTGCCGGCCCGACCGTTACCGTTTCTCCAGGCTTCGTGCCTGCACAATTGCCGCCACCCTCGGCGCCGAGATCGACGATCACGGCGCCCGGTTTCATCGCGGCGATCTGATCGGCCTCGATCAGTAC
>NZ_JAWFZC010000021.1:0-628 GCF_032550575.1 Dermabacter sp.
TCGAGCCGTCCGGGAACGTCACCGTGATCTCACCGGTGTTCTCATCAATCTTGACCTCATAGCCCTCAGGAGCAGTGAAGCCGTCAGTGATCTTGAACTTCGAACCCTCAGGAGCCTTGACGTCCTTATCGTCCTTGCCAGTGAACGACGGGGACGACTTGGTCTCCTCACCAGGAACAACCAATTTGCCCTCATACGCAGGCTCGTACAGGCCGGCATCCTTATCAGTCACCGTGACGGTGACGTCAACGGTGTCCTTCGTGCCATCCGGGTAAGTCACAACAACCGGAACAGTGATCTTGTCACCAGGCTTAGCATCCTCAGGGATGCTAACGGTGATCTCACCAGTGTTCTCGTCAATCTTCACACCATCAGGCACGTTCTCACCAGGGGTGAACTTCGTGCCCTCAGGAGCCTTAGTGTCCTTACCGTCCTTGTCGGTGAACTTCGGAGCATCGATCTTAACGTCGCTACCCGGCTTACCCGAACCATCTTCGTAGCCAGGCTCGAAGTGATCGTTCGCGTTCGGAACCTTCGGGTTGCTGTCGTCCTCGTCCGGGATGCCGTCGTTATCGTCATCGCCGTCTTCAGTGTCAGGCTTACCGTCGTTATCGGTATCCAGCTTGAA
>NZ_JAWFZC010000021.1:704-1465 GCF_032550575.1 Dermabacter sp.
TCGAGCCGTCCGGGAACGTCACCGTGATCTCACCGGTGTTCTCATCAATCTTGACCTCATAGCCCTCAGGAGCAGTGAAGCCGTCAGTGATCTTGAACTCCGAACCCTCAGGAGCCTTGACGTCCTTACCGTCCTTATCAGTGAACGACGGGGACGACTTGGTCTCCTCACCAGGAACAACCAACTTGCCCTCATACGCAGGCTCGTACTTCTTGCTATCAACCGCTTCGAGCTCTACGAACAGGTTGCCCGTGTTACCGGTGATCTCAACAGTTGCACCGTCACGAAGCTGGCTGTCTTCCTTGAGCTTCAGGTTGTCCTTGTTGACGTCATCGAGACCGGAAACGGATACCTTGTAGGTGCCCGCTGGAATATCTGCAAGACCAAAGTTCTGAACAACCGGGGAGCCCTTGGCACCACGCCAGGTTTCACCGTTGTCGTTGGACTTGAACTCGGTTCCGTCTTCCGCCGTCAGAGTGACAACAACGTCACGCACAGACTCCGGAAGCTCCTCGGCCGTCGTGTTGTCACCATCAGACTCGACAATACTGCCGTCAACCTTCACGCCAAACGTAACGCGCTGCGTCACCGGAGTCGCGTCCTTCTCAACCGTGACGGTGACGTCAACGTTGTCCTTCGAACCATCCGGGTAAGTCACCTCAACCGGAACGGTGATCTTGTCACCCGGCTTCGCATCCCCAGGGATGGTAACCGTGATCTCACCAGTGTCCTTGTCGATGGTCACACCACCAGGAGCATTC